>CAZYBC010000051.1:0-1500 GCA_964645645.1 uncultured Pseudomonadales bacterium | reverse complement strand
GTTTCATGGAACTAAAAATTATATTCAAACTCTTCTTAAAAATTTATCTTTAAAAAATATTATAAAAATTATACCAATACATGTATTTTTATGGTTATCCTTAGCAACCTATCTATTTATAACTTTAAAATTTAAATCTTCTATTAATATATATCGTGGAATTTTTTGGAATTTAAAAAATTTTCCCAAAATAATTAAAAAAAGAACATTAATCCAAAAAAATAGAAAAATATCAGATAAAACTCTTTTCATCACCAATAAATTAATGATCAAAACAAGTTTACATTCTTATATTAAAAATTTTTTTGAATCACAACGAAAAATTAGTACCCCAGAAAATTAAGTTACAATATAAATATGAAAAAAATTAACAATATTTTTGCTATTTTTAGTTCAATTCTCACTTACAAATTAAAAATAACCAAATTACCACACTTACCATTGGCCCTTTGGATTGAACCAACTAACAAATGTAACTTAAGGTGTCTGATGTGCCCTAATTCAGTTATTAGCCAAGACAAGCTTGGTTTTATGGATTTCGATTTATACAAAAAAATAATTGATCAAAGTAAAAATTATATCTCTTATGTTGTTCTATGTATTTCTGGAGAGTCACTTTTACACCCTAAATTCCCCCAAATGGTAAAGTACGCCAAAAACAATGGTATAAACACTTATCTTTCTACCAACGCTACGACTTTAACTCCACTATTATCAGAAAAAATTATTAAAGCTGGACTTGATTGGATAAATTTTTCTTTTGACGGTTGTACCAAGAGTACTTATGAAAAAATTAGGGTTAATGGTAAATTTGAAACTACTTTAAAAAATGTTGTTGAATTTTTAAGGATTAAAAAGAAATTAAAATCAAAATTAACTGCGGAACTTCAAATTCTTTTATTAGATCAAAAAGGAATCCTTGATTATGAAAAAAATATAAATAAATTCAAGGAAAACTTTAAGAACTTACCGCTTGAAAGTATCCAAACCAGGAAACCAAGTACCTGGGGTGCTGTTTTTGATAAAACTAAAAAATTTATACCAAAAAAATTAAGCAAGATTTACTCGCCTTGTTCCTACCTCTGGGGTTCATTGGGTATTCTATGGGATGGACGTGTTGTTGCTTGTTGTTCAGATTTTTTTGGCCAAAATATTTTTGGAAGTGTAAAAAAAGAAGACATAAAATCAATTTGGAACAACCAAAAAATAATTGGGTTTAGAAAATCTATGATAAACAAAACCTACCTAAAACATAATTCTTTTTGTCAAAGTTGCGACAGTTTATGGGAAAAAAGAATATTGGGTATGCCTTCTGGATTAAGAGGAGTAGTAATTACTAGTATTGGAAATGTTTTTGGTAAAAATTATTTTAGGTTATTTAAAAAAATAGCAAAATTTATCAATAAAGACTTTGCTATGGAAATAATAGATTAATTTCATAATGAAAGTTTTGTTTATCATCCCCGAGATAAAATCAATGTTTGGTACCGAAAAAGGTGT
>CAZYBC010000050.1:0-1524 GCA_964645645.1 uncultured Pseudomonadales bacterium | reverse complement strand
ATCAGTTTAAAACTTTTGAAGAATTTTTAACTACACAGACACATCAGATGCCTGTTGGTAATTTTATTATCAATCTGCTTATCACAGCATTATTGGCTTTTATTTTATCATTGATTTACAGACGCTTTGGTAATTCATTGTCGAACCGAAAAATGTTTTCTGCAAATTTTGTTGTGCTTGCTGTTACTACTATGCTAATTATATCAATTGTTAAATCATCATTAGCTCTTTCGCTTGGTTTGGTTGGTGCTTTATCTATTGTAAGATTTAGAGCTGCAATTAAAGAACCTGAAGAACTATCTTTTTTATTTTTAACTATTGCTATAGGCTTGGGGCTTGGGGCCGATCAACGTAAAATCACTATAATTGCTTTCATTATCATATCATTGATTTTAATATTAAGAGGTTGGAAACGTTTTGCTACTAAAACTCAAAACCTTTATGTTACTATAAGCAGTATAAAAAATTCTTTACCAAACCCTGACCCTATTGTTGAAATTCTTTCTAAATACTGTACAATGGTAAAACTGAAGAGACTTGACGAAAATAAAGATCAAATTGAATTAGCTTTTCTTGTCGAATTTGCTGATTTTGAAAAACTTAACGATGCTCGTGCCGAACTTCTCAAATTAGATTCTAACGCACGCATATCTTTCCTTGATAATAAATCTTTAGATTAATTTATTATGCTTATTAAAAATAATAACAAAACACTTAAAACTTCAAATAAAAAGCCCGTTAAAAAAAAGAATCAATTTGTTTTAGTCGCTTTTTCTTTTATATTTACATTATTAATTGGAGTTTTTATTGGTATTTATTTAAATCAGAATACGATTATAAAATCATTACCTACCATTAAACAAGATTTGTTATATTTTTTTGGTGGCGAAGTTTTAACTGATGTTAAAAATTATTTTAAAGCCAGCAAAGCTAAGCCCGAAGAATTCATTATCGACATTAAACAAACTAATTATGATAAACTTGCTTATAACAGGCATATAGCTCTTGAAAAAGGTATTTTAATGACCGACAATCGCGATGAAGTGCCGGCTGATATTACATGGCAGGGTGAAAAATATAAAGTAAAACTAAGACTTAAAGGTGATTTGCCCGACCACTGGGAGCATCCCGATAAATGGTCTTTTCGTATATCTGTTAGTGGTGATAACGCTATTATGGGAATGAAAAATTTTTCAATTCAAACTCCCGAAACTCGCGGCTCTCTTAACGAATGGCTTTATCATAAATTTTTGAATTATAATGGTTTGATTGCTCTAAGATATGATTTCGTTACTGTTAAATTAAATGGTAAAGATTTAGGTATTTATGCTTTAGAAGAATTTTTCGAAAAAAGACTTATAGAAAATAATTCAAGACGCGAAGGACCTATTATAAGATTTGATGAATCTTTATTTATGCCCTTACTTAATGTTAAACCTACTGATATAGCTGACATACCTTCATTTTATAAAGAGGGCTTTACTGTTGCTCAAATTGATGCTTTTCAGACTAACAGAATATTAG
>CAZYBC010000049.1:0-1675 GCA_964645645.1 uncultured Pseudomonadales bacterium | reverse complement strand
GCACGCCAAAGCGATGGCGATGATGACGCGCTGCTTCATCCCGCCGGAGAACTGATGGGGATACTCCGCTTGACGGTTGGCCGGGATGCCGACCAACTCCAGCATCTCTTCGGCTTTCTTGAGGGCCTCGGCAGCGCTCACCTTCTGGTGCAGCATGATGCTGTCGGCAATCTGTTGGCCAACGGTGAAGACTGGATTGAGCGACGTCATCGGATCTTGGAAGATCATGGCGACATCGTTGCCGCGGTATTTCTCCAGTTGGTGGCTGCTCATCGACAACACATCTTGGCCGCACACCTTGAGGGCTTTGCAATCGACATTTCCCGGATGGGGCACCAGACGCAAAATCGACAGGGCGGTGGTGGTCTTGCCGGCCCCCGTCTCCCCGACAAAGCCGAGGGTGTGCCCCTTCTGGAGCTTGAAACTGATATGGTTGACGGCATGGACCGTCTCGGCTTCAAGCCTGAACTCTACAGTCAGGTCCTCTACTTCAAGAACGATGTCCTGTTGTGCTTTGGTTTCTTGCATGGTTCGCTCACTCATTTGCGTAGTTTCGGGTCGATGGCGTCTCTCAAGCCGTCGCCCAAGAGGTTGAATGCCAAAACGGTGATCAAGATCGCCGAGCGAAAGCATCGAGCCCCATTCGGGAGCCGGTGCCGGCACTCCCAGACCGAGGAAACTCAAGCTGGAGGCGGCGATGATGGCCGAGGCGATGCGCAAGGTGGCCTGCACGATGATCGGCGAAAGGCAGTTGGGCAGGACATGGAAGGCGATGATGCGCGCCTCCGACATGCCGGTGGCGTGCAACGCCTCGATGTATTCTTGGTTGCGCACCGTCAACACCGACGCGCGGGTGATGCGCACGAATTGCGGCACGCTGGTGATGCCGATGGCCAGCATCAGGTTGAAAGTGGTCGCCCCCAAAGCGGAGACGATGACGATGCCCATCAAGATGGAAGGGACTGCCGACAGGATGTCGTTGGCCCGCATGATGATGTCCTCGGCCAAACCGCAATAATAACCGGCGATCGCCCCGAAGACGATACCGATAGCCAATCCGATCAGGGTGGCCACCATCCCGACCGAGATCGAGTAACGGGCTCCGTATAAAATGCGGATGAAGATATCGCGCCCGAGGTCGTCGGTCCCGAAAGGATGCTCCCAGCTGGGCCGCAGCAACTTCTGCGAGATATTGATGCCGACCACGTCCTTGTCGTAGTCGAACAGGACATCGGCAAACAAGGCCACCGTCACGATGGCGATAATGATGATCAGACCGACCATGGCGCCCTTGTTCTTGCGGAAGTTGTGCATGACGATGCGCATCTGGGTTTGGCGGACATAACGTTTGGGAGCCAGCGGGGTAGTGGGTGTGGTGCTCATATGGTTTTCTTCCTCAATCTTTTGCCATACTGGGCCTTGATGCGCGGATCGATGACTGCGTAGAGCAAGTCGACGACCAGGACTACCAAACCGATGCTGATCGATTTGAGGATGATGCTTCCGACCACCAACGGCACATCGCGCGAGTTGACCGCGTCGACGATCAAACGACCGACTCCAGGCCAGGAGAAGACCGTTTCGGTCAGGACCGCCCCGCCCAGGCAGACGGCGAATTGGCCTCCGGCGATGGTGATGATGGGGATGAGGGCGTTGCGCAGGGCGTACTTGGTGA
>CAZYBC010000048.1:0-1751 GCA_964645645.1 uncultured Pseudomonadales bacterium | reverse complement strand
ACTCTTTAATTGATTTTTTTTGTTATTAATAATCTGCGAGAACGCAGTCGCCCTGATATGACATTCGTCAATTATCAACTACAAAAACCTAGTTTGTACCATCAAGGTAAGTGTGCCCGCAAAGCGGCAGTTCATTTATTAAAAGCTGTGTACTATAATATAGTCTCTAGTGCCAACCACTAGATTTTTTTTTGCCAAAATTATTTTTAAAACGTCAATGACGTTAAATTTAAGGTCCGCTTTTTATAAGCGGATTTTTTTTGTTAAAAACAGAAAGGATTAATGTTAAATTTTCAACAAAAAATTGCTCAAAATTTAATTGAAATTGGAGCAGTAGGTTTTGTCCCACATCAGCCCATTACTTTTAAGTCTGGAATTTTATCTCCTGTTTATATTGATAACCGGAGATTTCCTTATCATCCCGAAGCTTGGCAAGTGGTTTTACAAGCTTTTAAACAAAAAATTAAAGATGAAAAAATTTTTGTTGATGTAATTGCTGGCGTGGAAGCAGCGGGAATTCCTCATAGTGCAGCTTTAGGTTTTTTAATGAAAAAGCCCTCTATTTTTGTTAGAAAAAAAGCCAAAGATCATGGAACAAAAAATCGGATTGAAGGCGGTGAAGTTAAGGATAAAAGAGTAATATTAATAGAAGATCATATTACGATGGGAGGCAGTAGTTTATCTGTGATTGAAGCTCTGCGCATGGCAGGAGCTAAAGTCACTGATTGTTTAGCTATTACTAGCTATGATTTTATTCAAGCAAAAAAAGCTTTTGCTCAGGCTGAAGTAAATCTACACATTTTAAGTCCTTTTCCGATTATTTTAGATACAGCCACGGCGATGAAAAAATTTAACCAGCAAGAAAAAAAGCTCATTACTAATTGGTATCAAGATCCTGTTAATTGGGGAAATTCTTTATGTTAGCTAATCAAAAATATCAACAACGAGTTAAAAAAATTAATTCTTTATTATGCGTGGGTTTAGATAGCGATTTAGCTAAAATCCCCGCTCGTTTTCAAACAGCAGCTCACCCCCAGTTCGCTTTTAATAAATGGATCATTGACCAAACTCATTCTTATGTGAGTGCCTATAAACCCAATCTAGCTTTTTATGAAGCTCGCGGAGCCAGTGGCTGGGAAGAATTAGCGATGACCATGGCTTATTTACAAAAAAATTACCCTGATATTTTTACCATTGCTGATGCTAAACGAGCTGATATCGGAAATACTAATCTTCAATATGTTGAGGCTATTTTTGATCAGCTTAATTTTGATGCCATTACTTTGCATCCTTATTTAGGCCAAGAAGCGATTGCTCCTTTTTTAGCCAGAAAAGACAAAGTGAGTATTATTTTATGTAAAACGTCTAATCCTGGAGCAGGAGAGATTCAGGATTTAGTTGTAGCCGGTCAGCCTTTATGGCTGCAAATCGCCCAGAAAGTGGCAACAGACTGGAATCACAATCAAAATTGTATGTTAGTCGTTGGCGCTACTTATTCAGAAGATCTGGCTAAAATTAGACAGATAGTTGGCGAAATGACCCTATTAATTCCAGGCATTGGTGCTCAAGGTGGAGATTTACAAGCTATTTTAAAGGCAGGATTAAATCAGCAAAAAACAGGCTTAATTATCAGCTCTTCTCGCCAAATCATTTTTGCCGATCAACCAGCTAAAGAAGCCAAGGATTTAAGAGATCTTGAATTGGGCACGATACATTCCGGAATGGGAAGGTGATCGTGAAAGTATATCAAT
>CAZYBC010000047.1:0-1769 GCA_964645645.1 uncultured Pseudomonadales bacterium | reverse complement strand
AAGATTCTCTTTTTTTTTGTCAAGATGATCTGCGAGAACGCAGTTGCCCTGTTCATTAAACTTCCCCAACTTTTCTTCATATCTCATTTTTGTCCAATTTCCTGGATACATTATTGTAAATGCTGACCAGTTATCATAGCCTGGATTATTACTAACTGTTCCAAATAAATCATTCAAACCACTAACTATAAGTAATTGTTCAAACTCATGAGTTTTAAAACCGTAGCCTTCTTCTCCTTTACTTCTAACAGGGGGATAACTTGCCAGACGTAAAGATTTACATGATGCTGCTTTTAAAGCACATTCTAATATGTAACCCATGAAATATGCAGCGGCCTCCCATTCAGAATCTATAATCAATTTTCTAACTGTTCTTATCTTTTTGTAAGTCAATTTGCGAAGATTCTGCCCAGTAATCATAGCTTAATTATAGCATCAACAATTAAATTTCTAATGTAACAAGCTATTAAAAAACGGCTTAATAAAAAAACTCTTTTCAAGATGCCTTTGTGGACTTGAGGGGAGTCGAACCCCTGACCTTTGCAATGCGAATGCAACGCTCTAGCCGTCTGAGCTACAAGCCCATTTGTTTAAACTCGCATTTTTGGTACTGACTGATGGGCGATTAGCTCACCATTACAAAGAATTTTATTTCTTTTTAGTGCCTACTGGATATTTTAAAGCATTTTTTTGGACTTTTTTAAGGAAAGCTTTTTCAATATCACAACCGATATAATCAATAATCATTAAAGTCACAATCAAAACATCCATGGCTTCTTCTTCTAAACCTTTTTTATATTTAGCATCTTTAAGAGCTTCTTTAATGTCAGCAACACTGCGCCATTGAAAATATTCGGCTAATTCGCCGACTTCTTCTACCAGCTTTAAAGTTAAATCTTTAGGATTGTGATAATTGCCCCAATTTCTGTCTTCAGTAAATTTTCTTAAGACATTAATTAAATTTTGTGTGTTTGCCATAACATCTGATATTATAACCTGAGTTTCAGATAAGGGCATCAAGCTTACAAAACATCCAACTTATAAAGTATCCGGCACAAAACTTATGACAACAATCAGATTACTCCAGCTTACCGTTGGCCCAGTGGCAACTAACTGCTACCTGGTAGGGCTGGCCAATCAGCCAGAAGTCGTGATTATTGATCCTGGCGATAACTTTGACAAAATTGACCAAACTTTGCAAGAACAGCAACTCAAACCTCAAGCCATTTTACTCACCCACGGGCATTTTGATCACTTAATGGCCACTAGTGCCTTGCAAACTAAATACCACTTGCCTTGTTACCTCCACTCGGCTGATTTAGACTTGGCCAAAAACCTCACTCACGCCAATTATTTTTTTCCAGGCTATGCCAAAGCGGATAGCGCTCCACAAATTACTCATCAGCTCAACGAGCCAGATGTTCTTAAATTGGCTGGATTAAATTTTAAGGTGATAGCTACACCAGGCCATACTGCCGGCAGTGTTTGTTTTTATTTACCAGCTCACCAAATCATTTTTACTGGTGATACCTTGTTTGCCCAGGGCTCTTTAGGACGTACGGATTTTCCAGAAAGTTTACCAGAGCTTATCGTGGACTCAGCCAAAAAAATTCTTGCATTTGATGCAAAAATCAAAATTTACCCTGGCCATGGTGAAATAAGTAGTGTAGAAAAAGAAAAAAACTATTATTAAATTTCATTAAAATAATTCCCACTGTTAGCGCAAAGTAGAAACGGCCCCTTTTGTGCAAAGTAGAAATGTCCCCTTT
>CAZYBC010000046.1:0-1873 GCA_964645645.1 uncultured Pseudomonadales bacterium | reverse complement strand
TTTAATTTTAATTTGAAAACAAATTTAGTTATTATTGTTAAATAATTAGTATTAACAAAAATTTTTAAACGTTTTTTTTAAACCCCAAAATATTATTAAAAAGTTTTATAATTTTGAAAAATATATTAAAAGATTTTTTAAATAATTATAAGGCTGATTTTTTAAGATAAAGATTTGAAAAATATGAAGGTATAGATAATGTATAGCCAATATTAATTCGACTTAAAATCAGAGAAAAAGCAAAATAAAATGACCTTAAAAGAAGCTGTAATAAAAAGTTTAGAAGATTTAAACAAACCATCAATTTATATGGACATTTATAACCATATAGTTAATAATAAATATTTTGACTTTGGGAATTCTAAAACACCATATTTGTCAGTTTCAGGGGTATTAACAGACTTTATTCAAAAAAGTGATACAAGAATTAAAAGAATTAAACATCAAGGGAAAACTTACTCATACTACCTTGCAAAGAACGAACAAAATATTGGAATTGAATTTTTAAGTGGCGACACAGAAACTCAAATAGTAAAAGCAAAAAAGACTCTTAAAACAAAAACCTATGAAGAAAGAGATTTACATAAGCTATTGAGTAGCTATCTTAAAAATTCTGAAACCTATTCAAAGACAATTTTCCACGAACAATCTAACGGAAAAGACAGCAATCAAATATGGACACACCCCGATATGGTTGGCATTAAGTTTCTGAATTTACATTCAAAAATTAGTCAAAACTTTTTAAAATCAATTAATAGGGTCGATACTTTTAAATTGAGTTCATACGAATTAAAAAGAGAAATCAATAGCGATAGTGAACTTAAAAAAGCATTTTTTCAAGCCGTTTCAAATTCAAGTTGGGCTAACTATGGTTACTTAGTGGCATTTGAGTTTAGCGACAGTTTAACCGAAGAAATGGCAAGGTTAAATCAATCTTTCGGAATTGGAATTATTGAACTTAACGCAAATCCATATCAAAGTAAAGTGCTTTATCAATCTATTTACCGAGATTTAGATTTTAAAACAATAGATAAACTTTGTAAGATGAATAAAGAGTTTGAAAAGTTTATTGATCAGACAGAAAAACTAATGACAGCAAGTGAAAAATATGTATCAGGAGCAGAAAAAGAACTTGACGAATTTTGTGACGAATATTTTGCCAACGACACAGAAGTTGAAAATTATTGCAAAGAAAAACATATACCGATAGAACAGGAATAATTTAATATTAGCTATGGTTTTCAGATACTGAGTTAGAAGTTTTAGAAAAAGTTGCAAGCGTATTCAAATCAATAAGCACCAACCACATTATTGAGTTAAGTCATTTAGAAAAAGCATGGAAGAAAAACAAAAAAACCAAAAATGTAATTAGCTATGAATACGCATTTGAACTTAATCAAATTTAAAACAATTCAACTTTTTAATCCTTATTTCTCAACTAAAACAATTATGGCATAAAAATTGACATTTTTTTTCCTCTTTTGAAATAATTAGTTTACATATTGTGTAAATTTGCACAATCAAATTAAAAATCAAGTGATGAAAGTAAAATCAAAAATTTTGTTAGGTTTTTTTTTGTTGATGCCCGCTTTTCTATCTAATAGCTTTGCTCAAAATCAAAGTACTGCTGAAATAAAATTCGATAAACTTGTTCACGACTACGGTACTATCAATCAAAATGATAACGGTGCAACTGAATTTTATTTCACTAATACAGGTACTGAACCCCTTATTATTACTGATGTCAAATCAAATTGTGGATGTACTGTACCTAAGTGGACCAAAGAACCTGTTTTGCCAGGTGAACGTGGCTCTGTTAAAGTAGTTTATGATACGAGAAGAATAGGTACTATTAACAAGCAAGTAAGTGTTT
>CAZYBC010000045.1:0-1924 GCA_964645645.1 uncultured Pseudomonadales bacterium | reverse complement strand
TTAATTGATTTTTTTTGTTATTAATAATCTGCGAGAACGCAGTCGCCCTGTTTTTACATATTTATTGCACGATTAAGCTTATCTACCTAATATTTAGGGACGTTAGAACCTCAATCTAACTCATCCCTTAGCAAAGGAAATCTATGCCAAAAAAGCGCATCATTATTATGGGAGCGGCCGGACGTGATTTTCACAATTTTAATACAATCTATAAAAACGATCCCAATGTTAAAGTTGTTGCTTTTACCGCCACTCAAATCCCAGACATTGATGGCCGTAAATATCCAGCCTCTTTAGCCGGCAAATATTATCCTCAAGGAATTAAAATTTTGGATGAAAAAAACTTAGAAACAATTATTAAAAAAGAAAAAGTTGATAAATGTGTTTTATCTTATAGCGACCTTTCTTACCAAACAGTCATGCACTTAGCTTCTAGGGTAATGGCAGCCGGAGCCAAATTTTCTACTTTAGGCGCTGCCCAAACTATGCTCAAAAGCAAAAAACCAGTGATTGCTGTAGTGGCAGTTAGAACTGGCTGTGGCAAAAGTCAAACTTCTAGAGCAGTAGTAGAAATTCTCAGAGAAAGCCATAAAAAAGTTGTGTCAGTGAGACACCCCATGCCTTATGGAGACTTGGAAGCACAAAAAGTACAACGCTATGCAGACTTAGCTGATCTAACTAAACATAACTGCACCATTGAAGAAATGGAAGAATATGAACCTCACATTGCTATGGGCAGTATCATTTACGCAGGCGTTGATTATCAAGCTATTCTCAAAAAAGCAGAAAAAGAAGCTGAAGTTATTGTTTGGGATGGAGGCAATAATGATACTTCTTTCTATAAACCAGATTTAACTGTGGTGATTGCTGATCCACTGCGAGCTGGTCATGAAGTGTCATATTACCCAGGAGAAGTTAATTTCCGCTTAGCTGACGTGATTGTGATTAATAAAATTGACTCAGCCAAAAAAGAAGATGTCGATTCAATTGTTAATAACGCCAAATTACTCAATCCCAAAGCCGAAATTATTAAAGCTGAATCTGAAATCACTATTGAAGATCCTAGCTTAATTAAAGGTAAAAAAGTTTTAGTCATTGAAGATGGCCCAACCTTAACTCATGGCGAAATGAAAATTGGGGCAGGAGTAGTGGCGGCTCAACGGCTAGGAGCTAAAACTTTAGTTGATCCAAAGCCATATATTAAAGGTAAAATTGTTGACACTTTTAAACATTACCCCAATATTGGCAATCTTTTACCAGCGATGGGCTATGGTGAAAAACAAATGAAAGATCTAGAAGCCACTATTAATGCTGTACCTTGTGACAGCGTGGTCATTGGCACGCCAATTGATTTAGCTAGATTTATTAAAATTAATAAACCACACACTAGAGTAATGTACAAAATGGCGCCCAAAGCCAAAGCTCAATTACAAAAAATTATTGAAGCTAAAATTCGGGTTAAGGGACATTTTGTGTTGGTTTTTCCTTAATTCCTCACTCTTGTTTCGAAGCCAAAAAGTGTGCGATTAAAATTCTTCTTTTTGATAGTTTCAAACCTCTATGTAATCTTAGTTTTTCTTGCATTGGCGAGTTGATGCCACCTTCAACAAAATTGGTAGTGTTTGGTATTTGCGAGTAGCGCAGATATCTAAAAAGATAAGGGAGTGAATTCTTCAAATGTGAATGAGCAGCGTGCAATCTGCCGTGAGTATAGTGCCACTTTTTTCTTCCAGTTGGAGTTAAATTATCAGTTTGGAATGTTTTTTCTTTAAGAAAATCTTTATAAGTTTGATACCAATATCTATAATCTGCAAGCCAGTTTTTTAAATGTTCTTTTGTTTTTATTTTAGATATCTGAGTTACTAAAAATCTTAATTTTTGAGCTGCTTCACTTTCTGGTTTTTTAGTTAATTTAATTGTGCAA
>CAZYBC010000044.1:0-2753 GCA_964645645.1 uncultured Pseudomonadales bacterium | reverse complement strand
ACGTGAAATAGAAAAAGTTAAAAACGAATTAAAATTAAAATACGGTGATAATTGGAAAGAAACTCCAATTGGCTTTACAGATGTTATTGATGATAAACGTTCGGCTGGTATTCAGGCCATATTTAATCACGATGTTTTAAAAAAGGTTAGTAGCCCAAGTGAATTAGTTTGGAATGATTTTTACAAAGCCTTAAAAACAACACTAGAAAAAAACTCTCCGGCCGAATACGCTGATATTAACAAGGCTATTAGCGAATTAATCCCTATTGAACAGGCCTATATTAGACGTGTTAGACAACTTGATAAAAACAACATTTTTAATATTTACGACTTTATCGGTGCAACTGGCGCTTTATCTTATAACCCATCGGCCTTGGCTATTCCATTAATTAGCCGCTTAACACGTAGCCCACAAGTAGCAAATATTTTAATGAAATCTGGTAATATTGAAAAAGCTCTCGGCATAATACCAACAGACGAGTTAGCTAAATGGGGTATTAAAAAATATGGCAGTAAATATACTTTTGAAGGAATGGAAGTAAATAAAATGAACTTAAAACCTCAAGAAGTTAGAAGCACTTTCATTAAGATTAAAAAGTTTTTTAATGACAGAAAAAATTTGCCAGGTTTTATTGATTTAGGCGCAGAAGTTTCTTTAAAAAAAAATAAAGTTGCTAGCAATATAGCTGCAAAAAAGGCCAAAAAAGCGGAGCTTGCTTTTTTTGACAAAAAGGTGTATAATGATATAGTAGCTAATGGCGGAGTAACTGTTGACCTAGGAAATAATAGGCCTAAAAAAGGTTATGCATACTCCCCATACAAAAATGTAGAAACTGTTATTGAAAAATCTAAGTTTACTCCAGGCGATATGACCGCTTTTAGGATTAAGCACAAAGAACTGCTTAAAAAAGACGGCCACTTTATTGGCGCTTGGGAGGATAATGGTAAAGTATATTTAGATGTTTCTGTTGTTGGCGATGCAAACGAACAAACCATTAAAAATGCCGAAAAGGCAAATCAACTAGCAGTATTTGATTTAGAAAAGTTTGAAACAATAAATACAAAATTATATGAGAAAACTAATGTTTCTGATTTCAACAAAGGACAAGTCGGAGGAGCAGTTGAAAAAGGAGGAGGAACAAGCAATAAAAAAATACAGGGAGGCGGAGAAAAAAGCCCTGGAAAAGAACAAGTAAATGAAAAAGCAAACAATACACTTGTTCGACTTGAAAAAGGAGTTGAACGGCAGAGATTGGAAAACGATGCCAAAAAAGGAACAGCTAGTAATATGCCAAAAAATAGCGGATATAATAAACGGCAAATCGCCAAAAACATAGCTGCCAAAAAGATTATTGACCCCAAAAAACCAACTACCAAGATTTTAAACGAACTAAACGGCAAACCGTCTGTTAAGCGCCAGTTTGTAGAAGATTTACTAAAGCGCCCAGATATCTCTAAACCAGAAAAGCAAATACTAGAAGAAGCACTTAAAACAGAGGGAGATATTATTGATTCCAAATTATTTGCTAAAAAGGTTCAAAATGAATTATTGCCGCTTGAGATAAAAAAAAGCGATACTTATAAACCAGGAGAGCAAAACTGGCACAAACCAGATTCAATGATTGAAGAGGGTGGCTTTACACCAAAATATGAATCCGTTTCTTTACCAGAAGATATTAGGGGTAATGTATCTAAATACACCGAACACATTTACGAATCGCCAATTAAAACATCTGCTGGTGATGTTCACTGGCAATATCAAAGCGACAAATACTTTGGCCATACCAGAATCGAAGATATGGCAGACAGCAGCCTAGACAAGGCTATGCGCAAACCAGGCAGCACCAGAAGAGTTATTGAGGTGCAAAGTGATTTATATCAGAGGGGAAGATTGGAATTAGAAAGTCCAATAAACCCAATAGAAAACGCAAAAAAATTTGGAATGGAAGTCAAAGAATTAAATCCTAACCAAAAGAAAATGTTAGATGAATACAGTATTAGGTCAAAAGAATACTCTAAACTCCAACAATATTCAGACCCAACCGCTCATTATCGTATGGTTCGTGAAGAAGTTAAACTTGCAGCACGAGACGGTAAAACTAAATTACAATTCCCTACTGGCGAAACTGCTATGAAAATTGAGGGATTAGGAGATACTACACAATGGAGTTTTATAGATGATATGTTATATAATCATAAACTTACTCCAGATAAATTAAAAGTTGGACAAGAAATACAACAAGGTGCTGGAAATGAATTACTACAAAGAAATAATTTAGATGATAGAGGTTCTTGGATAATCACCGATGTTCTAGAAGATGGTAAATTTAAGGCAGTTCAGAAAAATGATTTAGAAAATTTAAGAACAAAACAAAATGAAACTGCTGATGAATTAATTAATAAATTAAAAAAGATGTTTCCTGATAATTATGGAAGTGTTATGGAAACATTTGATATCTCTGGGAAAATTGACACTAATAACCCTATCTACAAGTTCTACGAAAAAGACTTAGGAAAATACCTTAAAAATAGATATGGCGCTACTGAAATCACAGACAAAAGTGGTGTTAAGTGGTATGAGGTTGATATTAATCCTAAAATGAAAAATGAGCCAGTGTTAGCTTTTGGCAATACGGACATACAAACACTGCTTAGCACTGGTGCTATACTTACTGCTGGTGGGCTTGTGGCAGCGCTAGTAAAAGAAAAAAAGCAAAATGGTATAACCAACCAAACAGAACCTAAAAGCACCG
>CAZYBC010000043.1:2465-2925 GCA_964645645.1 uncultured Pseudomonadales bacterium | reverse complement strand
GAACCGCGGGTATGCTCGATGAACTGCTGAGTAAGCTTGCGGAATTATAAAAGGAAGGCTTTTAAATGAGTATACTATATTCGATTCACCCGATGACAGTATTTCAGGCCAAAGAGGCGCACGAGCTTGAAAAATTATGTTTTTCTGAACCCACCTCCGAAACACAGTTGATTTCAGAGATCCAAAAGCCTGAGGGAATTTATCTCGCGGTGACCTTTAATCAAAGATTGATCGCGTATGTGGGTCTGCAGGTTGTCCTCGATGAAGGCTATATGCAGAATTTGTGCGTGCATCCTGATTACAGAAAACAGGGAATAGCTAAAACTCTTCTCGAAACGCTGATAAAAGGAGCGCGCGACGCGAAACTCTCTTTTATTACGCTTGAAGTAAGGGAATCCAATATTCCCGCGATAAAATTATATGAAGGTTTCGGATTTACTAAAGTTGGTGAGCGCAAAAA
>CAZYBC010000043.1:1556-2455 GCA_964645645.1 uncultured Pseudomonadales bacterium | reverse complement strand
CCTGTTGAAAATGCCGAACTCATGACACTTAAATTCTGAAGGAAGCGGGAAATACTTTGAATATACTCGGCATCGAATCCTCATGTGACGAAACCTCGGCAGCCGTTGTTCGCGACGGCAGGGAAGTGCTTTCCTGCGAGGTGCTGTCACAGATAGAAATACATGCGGTATACGGCGGAGTTGTTCCGGAGATAGCATCCAGAAAGCACCTTGAGACAATAGCCGGACTCGCGGAACGGGCGGTTAAAGCGTCGGGATGCGGTATTAACAATATAGATGCGATCGCAGTAACAAACCGTCCGGGACTTATAGGCGCGCTGCTGACCGGTATAAGCTTCGCAAAAGGGGCTTCATACGCGCTTGGCATACCTCTTGTCGCGGTCAATCATATTTACGGACATATAGCTTCGTCATATCTGGCTTTCCCCGAACTGGAACCTCCTTTTACGGCTCTTTCGGTTTCCGGAGGAAACACACTGTTTATGAGGGTAAAGGATTACACCGATATAGAAGTTCTCGGATCAACAAACGACGATGCCGCAGGCGAAGCCTTTGACAAAGTCGCGAGAGTTCTCGGGATCCCGTATCCCGGCGGAAAAATGATCGATACTCTTGCTGCAAACGGAAGAGAAAAATACGGTATAAAAAAATGCATGGATATGTATCCTCTGCCGAGACCGAGTTTTAAAGACGCGCCGTATGACACATCATTTTCCGGATTAAAAACCGCGATGATAAATATCATACACCACGCCGCGCAGACCGGTCAAAAGACAGATACGGAAGCGCTTTCGGCGTCTTTCTGCGAAGCGGTGTCTGATATTCTTGTGTCAAGATTTGTATACGCCGCGGAACATGAAAAAACAGACAGGTTTATTGTGGGCGGCGGAGTTGCCGCA
>CAZYBC010000043.1:0-1546 GCA_964645645.1 uncultured Pseudomonadales bacterium | reverse complement strand
GCAAACAGCAGACTGAGAGAAAGACTGACCGAAGAAAGCGAAAGACTCGGTGTAAAGCTCTACATCCCTCCGCTGAGACTCTGCGGAGACAACGCCGCAATGGTAGCTTCACACGGATATTACGAACTAATAAAAGGAAACGTCGCGGAGCTCGATCTGAACGGATACGCGACTTTTGAATTCTGATACTTAAAACCGAAAGGATTATACTGATGAAATTAGGAATAGTAGGTCTTCCGAATGTCGGAAAGAGCACGCTTTTCAACGCACTTACAAGAGCCGGAGCCGAAGCCGCAAATTATCCCTTTTGTACGATAAATCCCAACATCGGAGTTGTTTCCGTACCGGATCAAAGGCTGTCGGAGCTTGCTAAAATATATAAACCGGATAAACTGACTCCGGCGGTTATAGAATTCGTCGATATAGCGGGTCTTGTCAAAGGAGCCAGCAAGGGAGAAGGCCTCGGGAACAAATTCCTTGCGAATATAAGGGAAGTCGATGCAATAGTTCATGTTGTAAGGTGCTTTGAGGATGAGAACGTCATTCATGTCGACGGCAACGTCAATGCGCAGCGTGATATAGAAACTATTAACCTCGAGCTTATTTTGTCGGACCTTGAGATCCTTGAGAGAAGGATAGACAAAACCAAAAAAGCGATGAAAGGCGATAAAAAGCTCGAAACGGAAGTAGAGCTGCTTGAAAAACTTAAAGCGCATCTCGAAAACGGCCTTCCCGGAAGAACGATGGAATGCGAGGAGAAGGAAGCTGAATTCATAAAAACGCTGACACTTCTTTCCGCTAAGCCTATAGTATATGCCGCGAATATGGATGAAGCTGGATTTACCGGCGGCGCGGAAAACAGCCCAATGTACATTAACGTTAAAAAAAATGCGGAAAGCGAAGGCGCCAGAATATTGCCTGTCTGCGCTAAAATAGAAGAGGATATTTCCGCTCTTGACGAGGATGAACGAGGAATGTTTTATGCCGAACTCGGTGTAGACTCTTCAGGACTTGACAGGCTGATAACCATCAGCTATGATCTGCTCGGATTGATTTCATTTCTTACTACAGGTAAAGATGAAGTACGCGCGTGGACTATAAAGAAGGGAACCAAAGCGCCTCAGGCTGCCGGAGTGATTCATACAGATTTTGAGAGAGGATTTATACGCGCCGAAGTTATTTCCTATAAGGATTTTATGGATAACGGAGGCAGTATGACAGCGGCGAAGGATAAGGGTCTTGTACGAAGCGAAGGAAAAGAATATACCGTTTTGGATGGCGATATAATTCTTTTCAGGTTTAATGTTTAAATTCCCGCAGAGATTCAACCCCGTCGTATTTTATACTGACGGTAGAAATTGACGAGGTATCATGCATGGAAAATGTCACACCGGCATATAATAAAAAAAATCGTGTCTATATAATTGACGCAGTCAGAGGATTCTTTATTCTGGGGATGATAGTTTATCATTTTCATGTCGATATGTATATGTTCGGGCTTTTAAAAACGAATATACTGTATTCAGATACAATGCAGATCATTCAA
>CAZYBC010000042.1:0-3070 GCA_964645645.1 uncultured Pseudomonadales bacterium | reverse complement strand
CTATTTAATCACTATGCAAATTGCCATTTACACAATATTATTGACAGACTCTTTTTAAATTGATTTGTGGCAGCTATTTAGCTTTAGAACATCTTTAGTTCTCTAAAGCTTCGATTTTAACTTTTACTTTTGGTAATTCTTTTACATAGCCAGCTAGGATTTCTTTTACTTTGGAAACAACCGCACTAGGCCGATTGCCAGCTTTAACTAAATACGCGACTGCTCCTAGTTCTAACCCTTTTTGGATATCTTCGTCAGATGAGCCAACATTAGTAAGTAAAATGACCGGTAAATCTTTAGTTGCTTGGTTTTCTTTTAAGTTTTTTAATACTTCATAACCATTCATTTTAGGCATCATAATATCTAAAAGTACTAAATCAGGTTTAAATTCAGGCAATTTTTTTAAAGCAACATCACCATCATCTGCAGTTTCTACAGTAAAACCATCATTCTCCAATTTTTTTTGGTACATTCTTACTAATAGAGCGTCGTCATCGACAAGAAGTATTTTTGCCATGCTTTTAATTTAACTTATTCTATAGAAAAGATCAATTGTGGACAATTAAGTCAGCTTTTTGATTGGGGTTACTTAGTGCTTCTTGATTAATTAATTCAGCACTTTGTTTAGCTGTTTTAGAACCGGTTTTAGGCATTGAGAAAGCAAAAGTACTGCCTTTACCAAATTCACTTTTAGCTAGCCACAAATCACCACCCATTTTTTGACACATTTGTTTGCTGATAAATAGGCCTAAACCAGTTCCAGCTGGACGACCTTTGCCGCTATCAAGTTGTTCAAATTTTTGGAATAGTTTTTGTTGGTCTTCTTTTTTAATACCAATTCCGGTATCGCTAACTTTGATGATTAATAACTCACCTTCTTCTTTAGCAGTAATTGTAATCCCACCCTTATCAGTGAATTTAAGAGAGTTACCAATTAAATTATTAAGAATTTGTCTTACTTTATCTTTATCAGCTTGAATTGATACATCAGGAATTTTTCCAGCTTTGAGAGTTAGACCTTTTTCTTTAGCTACAACCTCTAAAAATCTAATGACTTCATTAATTCCATTTTTAACATGGCAATCAGTTAAATTATATTTAAGTCTACCTGCTTCAATTCTAGATACGCTCAGTAAGTCATTGACTAAATTAATAAGGCGTTCACTAGCTAAATTAACATCAGCTAAAGGCTGTTGTAGCTCTTTATTAACCTTACCATATTCCCCTTCTCTAATCATCGCAATCAATCCATCAATGGCTGTTAAGGGAGTTCTTAATTCGTGAGATGCCACTGATAAAAATTCATCCTTCATTTTGGCTAATTGTTTTTCTTGGCTGATGTCACGTTCTATGGCCACAAAAAATTTAACATTATTTTGTTCATCTAAAATAGGCGAAACTTTAATTAAAGCGTCATATAGTACCCCATTCTTGCGTTTATTAGTAAGTTCATTAACAAAAGTTTTTTTATCAATTTTAATCGTGTCCCAGAGTTTTTTGTAATACTCTCTTGGCATTAAATCCCCCCAAAGTTTACCAGCTTTAGTGCCTAATGCTTCTTTAAGCTGATAGCCAGTTAACACTGAGGTCATGGGGTTAGCATATAAAACTAAACCTTCAGCATCAGTAATAACAATTTGATCAGAAGCAGCTTCCACAGCTAATTTAAATTTTTTAAGTTCTTCGGCTTGTTGCTGATTTAATTCTGAAAGGCGTTTTTTTTCGTCAATATCAACAATAGAGCCCACCATTCTAATGGTTTTACCTTTGGCGTTATATTTAATAATGCCGCTATTTTGAAACCACCGATATTGGCCATTTTTTAGTCTAAGCCGATATTCAGTAGAAAAAGTTTTTTGTTGGCGAGGATCATTAAGAATTAAAGAAGCGGCAAATTTAGCATCAGCTTGGTGAATTAAGGCGCGCATTTGAGCCGCAGTTGTAGGTAACTCTTTAAATTCATAACCCAATAATTGAGCAAACTTAGGCGTAAAAGTAACCTTATCGTGAACAATATCCAAGTCCCAAATTCCTGCTCCGACTCCTTCAATAGCTAAAGCATAAGTTTCTTTAATTTTGTTTAACTGAGTGCTTAGATCTTGTTCCTGCTTAATTGATTGAGATAATGATTTAATTTCTAATTCCAAATCACTTTTAAAATTTAAAATTTCCCAGATTTTGGCTGGTTTTTTTCTATTTTCAATTTGATAGTTTTCTTCATATAAGTACCATCTGACTACTATGCTAGTAATAATGCTTAACACTAAGCGAATAGTTAGATTACTAAGTAGTATTGAGAAATAAGCTGATTGATTAAGATAAAGTCCAGAAACAAAAATTAAGCTGTCTAAAGAATATGTCCCTAAAGCAACGATAAATATCCTAAGCAAAAGTGGGATTTTTTTGACTCTTTCTAAGATTTCCCAAACAATCGTTAAGAAAAAGATATCTAATACAATAGCTAAAATTGACCAAAAATAATATCTAAGACTTTCAGCAGAAAAATGAATCCAAGTATTATTTAAAACTAAATAGTTGGAAATATAAACTAATCCAATATAGAAGAATGAGGTAGCTAAAATAATCCACAAAGCTAGTCTAGCCGCTCTTGGACCTTCAAAGAGATATAAAATTAGCACGCCTAACATTAAGCTAGTAAAAAAAACAATCGAAGAAATAAAAAAATGAAATTGTTGAAAAGCAATCACAAACCCTAAATCTGAAAAGTTGTGAGTGATAAAAGTAAAAACAGCTAACAAAGTGTAAAAAGGAATTAAAGTAAATCGATTTTTTTGTTTATAAAGGAAAAAAACCAATAACCACATTAATAAAGTAAAAAAATTTGGGCGAGGGCAATTGGCATTACTAAAATCATTATATACTAAAAAAAATGGCTAAACAGCAGGCTGATTAGGGTAAGCGGTGCGAGCAGGAATAATAATATTCGCATTTTCACCATATCTGTAAACAGGGGAAATTTTTAATTTACCTTTCTCATCAATTTCAACGTTTAAAGAGAGTCTGTCAATAATATTGTGTAAATGGCAATTTGCATAGTGATTAAATAGTA
>CAZYBC010000041.1:0-3456 GCA_964645645.1 uncultured Pseudomonadales bacterium | reverse complement strand
TGACTTCAAATTCGTTATTGGTACAAGTAGGACCATTGTATCCCATAGCTGAACTTGCTTGTCCAACTGGAGCAGTAGTAGGTTCTACGGTTGGAGTTGGTGTAGTATCTGGAGTACCAGTACTAGGAGTTACAGTTGGAGTAGGAGTAGTTTCTACTGGAGTAGGAGTTGGATCAACTGCTGGATAAGCTACGTGAAAGCTAGCATGAGAGATAGCAGCACATGAGCTACCAGTAGAAGCTTGACTATTAACTACGCTAGCACCTTGACTACCAATGCCAGAAGTAATTAAACAACCGTCTAATTGAGCTCCGTTAGTAGAAATATATTCTAAATAACCATTAGAAGAAGAATCACTACCACCTTTGACACAAATTTGATCAATTACTTGAGCACTAACTGGACTCACATTAAAAAGATAAGGAGATTGTTCAACTTTATGCCAATCACCTCCATCTGGACAAGTTTCTTGTCCATTACCACCATCTTGAGCTTTAACTTGGCTCATATTACCTAATGAAACCACAGTTAAAGAAGCAACTACTAAAGCTAACAATTTTTTGCTGTTGTCTTTAATAAATTTTTGCATAATTTCCTTTTGATATATTTTGATATAAAGAAATAAGATTGTATTTTATAGATATAAATAATAATTACAACTTTAATTTTTTTCTTATATCAATATTAAAGTAGCCTATAATATATCAAAATATATGCATTTTGTCAATAGTCTACACATTAAATATGTACATGGATATAATCACTCATACAAGCTTACGGTCGAGGTTAAAAATAAAATAATGATAAAAAATTGAAATTTATTTTCCTTGGAAAAAATTACGAAGTTATTTTTTGAAGATGGTTAACTATACTACTTAATACTCCCCAATGTCACCTAAGCGGTGTTTTTCTTCCAGATTGGGAAATTTAAAATAAACACTTAGTACTCGAGTATGTTTTTGCCGTTCTTGGCTAATTTTTTGGCCTAATCTGGCCATGAAGGGGGCTGTACAAAAAACCACTATTAAATCAAATTTACTCAAGTCTAGCTGCCAAAAACTTTGAGAATAAATTTTGATTTTATCTGCTAGGCCAGCTTGAGTAATTTTATGACGTGATTCAGCCACCAGCAGGGGATTAATTTCATAACCAACAAATTTAGCCTGAGGAAAAGCCTTCGCTAAGGCAATTAAGACTCGGCCATCACCACTGCCCAGATCTACTACTTTTTGACCAGGTTTTAACTTAGCCAATTTAATTAGCTGTTTTAACCTAGCCTGGGTGGTGACACCATAAAAAGGACCTTGAATGGCTACCACCAGGCTAATAATGACTTTAATTAGTTCTTGCAATAAAAAGAAACCAACAATCAACAAAACTAAAATTATTAACCCTGGTAAGAGCATTAGCTTTCTTCCTGATATTGTTCTTTTAATTCAATCATCTCATTTTCGAGCTTTTTAAGGCGAGTTTTTAGAAATTTGGCTAATTTTAAGCCTTGCTCAAATTTTTTAATACTATCTTCAATGGCGATATCACCTGATTCAAATTCATCTACAATTTGCTCTAATTGGCTAAAAGCTTGATTTAAATCTGCTGGTTGAGGGTTAGACATAATCACTTTCTAATTTTTAATACTTTGTACTTGAGAAATAAATGAACCTGTTGCTAATTGTACCTCTACTTGGTCTTGAGGTTTTAATTGCTGGCTACTTTTAATGATCTGACCTTTTTGATTTCTAGCCAGGCTAAAACCTCTAGCTAAGACTTTTTGATAATCATAACTACTTAATAACCTTGATAATTGACTCAAGCGTTGAGCTTGATTTTCCAGGCTAAGAGTACTGCTTTTACTTAGCCTATTTTTCAACTCCAGAGTAAAACTTTGTTTTAATTTAAAACGCTCCAAATAAATAGTCAGAAAACGCTCTAAATCTAGGCTTAAATTTACAACTACTTCTTGTTGATTCACAAAATAGCGTTGAAAAGTCTGCAAGCTTTGATTAATTTGCTGTTGTTTAGCCTGGAAAACTTCTTTTAATTGTGTGCTTAAACGCATTTTCAGATGTTTAATTTCCAGATTAAGGCTATCTCTGTCTGCCATCAATAATTCTGCCGCATTAGAAGGCGTAGAAGCCCGTAAATCAGCCACCAGATCTGTCAGGGCGATATCATCTTCATGGCCAATCCCACTAATAACTGGAATTTTACTAGCAAAAACTGCTCTGGCCACCATTTCATCATTAAAGCTTAATAAATCCTCAAGAGAGCCGCCACCCCTGATCATTACCAGAGCATCTAAATGCAGATCATGGCTCTGAAAATATTGGAAAGCCTGGAGAAGAGAAGTGACGCTTTCCTTACCCTGAACCTGAACCGGGTAAAAATAGATCTGGATTCCGCCGATTCTTTCCTGGAGGATTTTAATGAAGTCTGAGTACGCCCTAGAATCTTTAGCTGTAATCAGGCCAATTTTATTAATAAACTTGGGTAAAACTCTTTTTCTGGCTGGATCAAAAAGCCCTTCTTGATCAAGCTTTTGTTTCAATTTTTCGTAAGCCAGCTTTAACGCTCCTTCACCAGCCGGCACAATCTGGGTAGCCTGGATGGTAAAACGGCCAGTTTTTTGATACAGGCTAGCTTGACCATAAACATGAACTTTCATCCCTTCCTCTAGCATATTTAAAGTAGACAAACGAAAAGCCGGCGCAAAGACTTCTACGCTGGCTAAATCATCCTTAATGGTCATAAATAACCATTTTCCCTGGCTAACCCGCATTTGGCTGATTTCACCCTCTATCACTAATTCTCCCAGACGTTGGAGGTGAAGACTAACCATCTGGTTAAACTCATGTACTTGAAAAATAGGCTGTAAAGTTTTAGCTGAATTTGGCACATCCCAATCTTAACATAAACTTAGCAATGATTTATTTAATATTCTAATTCCCACAAGTGGAAGATTAGAATATTAAATAAATCATTTTCAGGCCATAAGCCTAATTCCCTTATCCAAAACTCTAGTTTATAATAACTCTATTAAAAACTGGCGCGGTACCAGAGCGGCTTAATGGCGAGGTCTGCAAAACCTTCGTTCGTGGGTTCGAATCCCACCCGTGCCTCTTATAAAACAATTTTCAGTCTTCTTAGATACTTATTGACACCATAACTTAGGCATCAGTTATATTTAAAGTATAATACTGTTCCAATCTATGAAAATAAAATCGATTAAAGCCAGTGAAAAATTTAATCTGCCTTTTCTATTTTTAAATAAAAAAGAAGCAGAAAAATTTTCTAATGCAATCGATAATCCCCCTAAAGCCAATAAAGCTCTTAAAGAACTTCTTAAAGAAGTTAAGAAGAAAAGAACAAAAACTCTCTTTTCATTCTTTAACTAAAAATCATGGGTTAAGGGACATTTTGTGTTGGTTTTTTGTTAAAAATTGCTACTGTTTTGAG
>CAZYBC010000040.1:0-4361 GCA_964645645.1 uncultured Pseudomonadales bacterium | reverse complement strand
TAAAAAACAATAACTAAAATCACTAAAAAACCAACACAATTTTTCTATTAACTCCAATTTCTGTAAATATGTCGATTAGAATTATTATTCATCTAGAGAAAAATTTTATTTATCTTCTTAGGATAGGTAATCATGATGCCGTCTATTAACTTGGACTCTCTTAACTCTGCTCAACAACAAGCTGTTTTAGCTCTGGATAAACATTTGATGATTATTGCTGGTCCTGGTACTGGTAAAACTAAAACTTTAATTAATAAATTAGTTTATTTACTTTTAGAGCAACAAGTTACGCCGCAAAAAGTAATTGCTTTAACTTTTACTAATAAAGCAGCTGGAGAAATTAAAGAACGCTTACAAACTTTATTGCCAAAGCAAAAAAAATTACCATTTGTGGGGACTTTTCATGCTTTAGCTTTAAAGTTTTTACAAACTAAACAGAATTTTAAGTTAATTGACCCTATTGCACGGCATCAATTAATTAAGCAACTTTTAAGTAATTATTCTCATCAAACTCAACAAAAAATTGATTATCAAAATTTTGAATTGCTATTAAGTAAATTTAAAAATTTAAGTTTAGCTGAGCAAAATTTAGCTCCAAAAATTATTAATTTAATTAAAATTTATAACCAACAATTAGCCCAACAACAATTAATTGATTATGATGATCTATTATTAAAATTTTTAGATTTTTTAAATTCCACGGCCTTAAATTATGATTATCTTTTAATTGATGAATATCAGGATGTGAATGCTCTGCAGTATCAGTTAATTAAAAAGCTTTTAGCGCCTACTGGCCAATTGGTAGTGATTGGTGATCCCAAACAAGCCATTTATGCATTTCGCGGAGCTACTCCACAAGCATTTGCTGATTTTCAAACGGATTTTACAGATGCTAAAACCATTTTTCTGGACACTAATTATCGGAGTAGTCAGCCAATTATTGATTTAGCAGCGTCACTTTTTCCTAAAGAAAACAAATTGCGAGCAATCCAATCATTGCCTAGTAATTTACAACTGATTAAAACCTTTAATCAATTTAGTGAAGCGAGTTGGTTAATTAATAAGATTGAAGAATTAACAGGTGGCACTGATTTAATTCAAGCAACTCAACATCAAACTTTAACGAGCACTCAACAGTTTAAAGACATTGCTGTAATTTATCGTACCCACCATTTAGGTAAAGCTATTGAAGAAAAGTTCTATGAACATGGTATACCTTATCAACAAGTTGGGTCAGATAATTTATTTACTCAAGCTTTAATTAGTCAGTTAATTGAGGCTTTAAGAGTGATGGCCGATAAGGTTGAAATGATTGAAACACCGAGTGTTTTTAAAACCTGGTGGTTGAATTTAAATCTAGAACAAAAACAAGCTTTGTTAAATTTACCACTTACTCAATTATGTCAAAAATTGCTAGAAATTTTGGATTTAAAGAAAAAAATTGAACAACCGCGAGAGCAAAAGCAATTTTACCAATTGCTCAGTTTTTTACCTCAGTTTGAAATTTTGACTCAGCCTTTATTAGCTTTTTTGCAATTTATTGATAATTTAGCAGACAATAATTTTTATGATCAAAGTGTTGATCGTGTTACTTTGTTAACCATGCATGCAGCCAAAGGCTTGGAATTTAAAACTGTGTTTTTGTGCAGTTTTGAAGAAGGCAATATTCCTTTAATTCATCGTCAAGATAGTCAAGTTAACCTAGCCGAGGAAAAACGGCTTTTATATGTAGCCCTTACCAGAGCCAAACAAAATTTATATTTGCTTTATAGCCAAAAGAGATTTAGTCAAACAGTGCAACTTTCTAGTTTTGCCAGTGAGTTAGATTTAACTTTGTTAGAGCAAGTGATTGATCCTAGTTTAAAAACATTAGCTAAAAGACAATCAGAAAAAGCACAGATGAAGTTGTTCTAAAGTGGGGAACATGCAAATTATTTTGAACCACTTTTATTTTTTTTATATCATTACCTTACTTTTAACCCCGACCGTAAGGTCGTGGGAGTGGCTTCATGATTTAATGATCAAATACGAAAATTCGGAATAGGATTACTACTCTCTGCTTATTTTTGCTTCATTTTTAGCTCTTTCAACCATAAATTTTACTGCATCATTCATATTGATGTTTTTAATTTTAATTTGGGGATATTTATCATTAAACACTCTATAGATTTCATCAGTAAAAGCTTGACCTACAGTAGGCACCTTATCGAAGTCCATTATTATTAATTTAAATTTATCAAGTCCAACTAGTATCCTGCGAGCTTGGGATCGGGAGATAAAAATTCCACCTATTGTATATAGCTTTATTTTTATTTCAGTTTTATCAAATCCATAATTGCCATCACCATTAATGTTCGTATATTTCCTAAAAACATCATTTAGGTGATGAACATTATCAATATTAATATAGAAAGTTACTTTAGTTCCTTTTTTGGAACCCTTTGTTTTCCCTAAAAAAATATCGTCTATTTTATTGTCAGTAGTAAGTTCATATCCATAGCTATTCAAACTAAATTTATCTCCTACTTTGGAGGTAAAAAATATTCCCTCTCCAGAATGAGACTTGGGGGCAGTAGTGGTTTTTCCTTTGAGAAGATCCTGAATAGCTTCTAATTCTGATTTTAAATTCTTTTTATTTTTGATACTTCTAAATACTCCAATTCCAGAATCATCTACTTCAAAACTAAGCTCTTTTTGATTAAGAAACACCTTAACCTTGATTCTTTTGGATTCAGAATGTTCGATAGCATTATTGAACATCTCTGAAAAAGCATATTCAAAGATGCTCTTAATATTCTCTGGTAATTTACTAAAAAGGGAAATGCTTAATTTAATATCTTCTAGGACTTTATGTTCTTCTAAATCTGTATTTTTAAAAGTTCTGTTGTAAATAGTTGAACTTGTTTTGGGATTATTAGATAAAAATTCTTCGGTTGTATAAATAGATTTTCTAGTAGATCCGACCTTAATAATTCTTTTTTCAGAGAGTAGTTTAGAAAGTAATTTGGAAATATATTGTCTAGATACGTTAAATTTGCTAACTAAATCAGCACTTTTTACTTGATCATTATCTTTTATTGTTTGCAGTATCGTATTTTTGTCTATCATATGTAAACTACATTGTAAACTAATAATATTAATATGTCAACCAATTGATTGTCTTTTGTCAAGTAAGAGATATTTGTAAAATTATAGCCTATGTTTGAGGATATATTTTGAAAAACTATTAATAGTGAAAGTTTAAAGCACTAATATTAGTCTCTCTGTGTAAAAACTATTTTAGTTTAAGTCACATTCTCTATGATACGTTTTGACATATTAGTTTCTTGAGGAATATATTGGCGGAAGGGGGCGGAGACAGTGAGCTTGCTCGCTTGGCAAGAATAACTTCGTTATTACTCTTGCCTCGCTTGCGCTTCCTCACATTATTCAGCATAGTGCGCCTCGTCGTAAACTCCTCTTGTGCACTATTTAGCTGAATAGACGCACCTTGGTTTCTCATCATCCACCACCAACAGTTAAAAAAAATCAAGCTTGCGCTTGATTTTTTTTAACTGCGGAGCATGTGGGTCTGGAACCAGTGTGTCCCATATGCAAATGCACCTTGCAGGGGTAATTGTACTAAAAATGGGACAAATCGGACACTATAAAAAGGGAGTGTCTTGTTTTATTTATTCTTAGTTGGCTTAATTTTAACACTATGAACATTAAATCCTTTAAGAGGTGGAAATATATCGAATTTTATAATCTCATTGAGTAGGAGGTATCGACATATTTGTTGCAGTTGTTCAACAAGCAGTTCAAGAGAATATTTATCTGATTTATAGCCTTTTAATGCATCCTTAGTTTCATACTTTGTAATTCCTTCCGCTAAACTAGCAATACCAACCGATGGTGACAGACCATTGTGAACTGTGTTATTTCTGACTTTTTTAGCAACATCATAAATTATCGAATGATACTCGCTTCTGATTTTTCTATCTTCTATTTTTGAAAAAAGTATCTTTTTTAATTCCTTCGCTGGATCTAGAAGCGGATGTACGACTGTGCCATTACAGTGATTGCACTTACCTTTACAAAACTCTTGATCTGGTAGTAAAGATTCAATCACAGATACGTACATAACTATCTGCCAATAAGATGGATCTATAAATCTTAGTGTCTTATTGTGATTAATATCATATGCAAGAAAATAACTTTTAATTGCTGAAATTAGGCTATTTTTTACTTCCAAATATGATTGATAAGCTGATTTATAGTTGATACTTTCATTACATGAATCACCATAGATCGCAGTGGCTACATTATTGACAGGTACCCCAAAAACTAGACAGTTAGTCTTTCATTCATCACAATAAGAT
>CAZYBC010000039.1:0-4374 GCA_964645645.1 uncultured Pseudomonadales bacterium | reverse complement strand
AACAAGATTCTCTTTTTTTTTGTCAAGATGATCTGCGAGAACGCAGTTGCCCTGTACGCTAAGTGGTATTTTTTTATTAATAATTTAGCGCTATTATAAAATTAATGCTAAAGAAACTTTTATATTCTTTTTTAATAATTTTTGCAACTTTAATTGGATTAACTATTAATCTTACTGTTGTCGGATTTATTTACCTAATATCTGATAACTATTCACTAGGGATAACTGCCTTTATAATTTTTATAATTATACCTTTGCCAGTAATCCTCTTTTATTTATTTAAAATTTGGTTACCAAAACCTAAATATAAAAAACAATCTAAAAACTAGCAAATCGCACAGCCTTCTTCAATCTTGTCATCAAGTGGAAAAACTACTGGTTGTTCTTTGGCATCAGCCATAATCATCATGCCTTGGCTAACCCCTTCACCCATTTTACGAGGAGCTAAATTAACCACAAAAGGATACTTTTTTCCTACAAAATCGGCTGGGTCATACCATTGTTTGATCCCAGATAAAATGGTTAAAATCCCAATTTCAGCGCCAAAATCAACTTTAAATTCTAAAAGCTTGTTACTCCAAGCTGGAGCACTAGCTTCTAAAATTTTGCCTACGCGCAAATCTAATTTACTAAAA
Source organism: uncultured Pseudomonadales bacterium (assembly GCA_964645645.1). Lineage (GTDB taxonomy): Bacteria > Patescibacteriota > Microgenomatia > UBA1400 > PJMF01 > CAZYBC01. The sequence goes on along the minus strand of CAZYBC010000039.1, from coordinate 3,739 downwards.
TCTTCGTAAGTAATAATATCTTTCATAAAAATTTTCTGAAAACTGCTAGGCAGCTATACTAATAAATTTATTTATACTTATTTTTAGATTTTAACATAGAAAATCTAGCTCAAGTATGGCAATTGACAAATATATACCTAATTGATAAAGTATATATACCATGAAAACTAAAATTTTCCCTCTAAAATTAAGTGATCATCTTTATAATGACCTAAAATATGTTGCTAGAGCTACTCAACAACCTATGTCGGCAATTGTGCGTAATTACTTTGCCGAACCAATTCAAAAACAAGCTCTTCAATTAAAAAAAACTAAAGTGCATAGACAAAATCTGGTTGAATTTTTAACTAACAACCTTTATCAAGGAGAATGGCATCATCAAGATAAAACAGATGATGAATTAATATATGGAGGTAAAAATGAATAAAACATTTTTACTTGATGCTAATATTTTAGTGGCCAGCCTTAATCCCCATGACAGGTCACATAAAGTAGCCTTAAAATTTCTTCAATCTATTGATCCTCAACTTAAAATCATTAACAGCTTTATTTTAAGTGAAATTGCCAGCATTCTTTTAATTAGAACTAAAAATTTAACTTTAGCCAAAAATTTTGTTCAACAAGTTACCAATAATCAAATTAACAACTTGAAACATCAATCAATAAATCAAATAATTTTTAAAGAAACAATCAAAATCTTTGCCAACCAACAACAAAACAAATTATCATTTGCTGATTGTAGTTTAATTGCCCACGCCCAAATCAAACAAATCACAGACATTGTAACTTTAGACCAAGACTTACGTAAAAAATTTAAAAATCAATTTGTTTTTTGGCCTAAAAAACTAGCCTAACCCCATCTTATCTTTAACTTCCTTAATGGTTTGGCTAGCAATTTCTCTAGCTCGACGTGCCCCATCTTGAATAATTTTTTCAACATAATCCGGATTTTTCTCTAATTCTAAGCGTTTTTGTCTAAGTGGTTCTAATTCAGCGGCAATCTTTTCTGCTAAAACTTTTTTCAGATCACCATAACGCAATCCAGTTTCACTTTGATAAGCGGCTTCATATTCTGCTCTAACATCTTTTCCTTGAAATAACTCAACAAAAGTCATTAAATTAGCCACCCCAATAGATTCTTGGCCAGTTTTGTCACGATAAATTTTTCGTTTTTTATCTTGAGCTTGAATGCTAATTTCTGGTTGGCTAATAGTCCCTTTACCGCTATCGGTAGGCACTTTAGCTAAGCGTTGCTGAATAGTTTTTAAATCATCAGTGAGGTTAATATAACTGCCAGCTACAGATTTACTCATTTTACCTTCTCCTAAAAGGGAAGGAACATGACTCCCAGCAGTTTCAAAACGAATTGGTTCTGGAAAATCAGTCCCAAAGCGCTCATTCATTTTACGGGCAATCTCGCGAGCCACTTCTAGATGAGGTTCTTGATCAATACCTACTGGCACTAACTCAGCTTTATAAAGCAAAATATCAGCTGCCATCAACACTGGATAGTTAAGTAAAGCCATTGTCACTTCTTCTGGATATTGCTTCGCTTTATCCTTAAAAGTTGGCAAGTGTTGCATTCTGGCCATTGTTACCATACTAGACAGTAAAAAAGCTAATTCAGTGTGCTCTGGCACTAAAGATTGCAAGGTAATAATTGCTTTAGCAGGATCTAAACCAGCGGCTAGATAATCAGTAACAATATCTCGGCTAGCTTGTTTGAGCTTTTGAGAATCATAAGGCGTAGTAATGGCATGAACATCCATTGCCATATATAAACATTGATAAGCTGGATCATTTTGCAGAGCAATATAACCCTTTACTGCCCCCAAATAGTTACCTAAATGTAAACGGCCAGTGGCTCTAGTGCCTGAAAAAACTCGTTTAGTTGATTGATTAGTAATTGTTGACATATTGATTTTCCTTTCTTTAATTTTATAAAAAAAAACTCCCTAGAGGGAGTCTTAAAAAATAGCAACACAAAACACTCCCTTATTTAAAGGAAGGCCACCAAGAAAATCTGGTATTAAGTGTTTGCTTTAACATTGTTTATAATTATGCCAGGAAAATTAAAATTTACAACTCTTCAATTTGAACTTTAGGATTAGTTTCACTATTTTCCTGTAAAAGTTGTAAGTATTTTTCAGTGGTAGTAATTCTTTTATGACCAACTAATTGAGAAACGTAAATTAGAGGAGTACCTGCTTTTAATTGTTCCACAATAAAAGTGTGTCTTAAATCATTAACTTTAGCAGCTTTAATCCCAGCTAAACGGAAATAACGATCAATCGCTGTTCTAATATTACGGACTAAAAATGGACGACAAGTTTTGGTTAAAAAGACTGTTTTTTCACGAGCCCGAGGACGGACTTTAAGATAATCCATTAAAGAATTCTTGGCTGCATTATTAAGAGGTACTTTTCTAGCTTCTCTAGAATTTTGCGCTTCGATATTAATGACACCTCTTTCTAAATCTAAATCAGCCAATTTTAAATTAGCTAATTCGCTAATTCTCATCCCAGTTTGTAATAACACTTCTACAATGGCAGCCACTCTAACATCACCGCGACAAGCATCACGTAAAGCACGATATTCTAATTTGGATAAAATACGAGGAGCACTTAATTCTATTTTAGGATGAATAATTTCCTCTGCAGGATTTTTATCAACTTGACCTTGGCTAGATAAAAATCTAAAAAAGGCCTTAATAGAATTCACTTTTCTGGAAATTGATTTGCTGGTATAACGACGTCTTTTTAAAGTTTCTTTAAAATTATCAATATCTTCTGCATCAACTTCATTACTTAATAATTTGCCACTTTGTTTAACATGGTCAAGTAATTGTTCTATGTCTTTGCTGTAAGCAACCACAGTAGCACTAGCCTTGCCTTGCTTTTTGAGGTGATCAATAAATTGCTGGTGGGCATCAATTAGGTTAATTGACATAATTAAACTTAAAACTTTAGCAGATTAAGAGTTTTTATAGTAAACTAATTAATAAGTAAAAATTAGTTCACTGATATTATTTGAATACTTTTTATAAGCTTATAATATCACAAAGTCGGGCGTATAGCAATCTCGTAATTTTGTTTTTACCAGATTATATATAACAAATATGTATGAAAAAGCTATTATTTAATCCTATTTTTCTCGTCCTTATAACTTTTTTTAGCGTACTAATTATTATCTCTTTAAATAAAACTAGCCAGAAGGCTTTTACTGCACAAAAAAATCTGAACAAAGTAGAAACTGAGATCAGTTATTTAGAGCAAGAACTAGAAAACAACAAACGGGAATTATATCAGACAAAAACTGATTTAAATAAGGAAAAAATTATTAGAAATGAACTATTAATGAAAAAAGAAGGTGAAATTATAGTGAATTTACCATTAAAGGAAGAAAGTGAAATAGTTACACTGCAAAATGAAAAAACAACAGCTTGGGAAGAATGGAAAAAAGTGCTAAGGTGGAAAAAAGCTGTTAAATAAATTTTAGGTCTGATAGTTAATAGAAAACTTTAAATTAGGAGAATAATATTTGCGCAGATCTCTGCAGCGAAGCCAAGAAAATCAAGCAAAAATTATTCTCCAGACTTACCATTCCACCTGCAGTGCATTTAATTAGGAAATTAGTAATACACTTTCTAAACCATTCCACCTGCGGTGCATTTGAAAAATATCAATTGGAGAGGTACCCTTTTTCTAAACGGCCAGTCTATCATTGTTAATTGTTAATT
>CAZYBC010000038.1:0-4491 GCA_964645645.1 uncultured Pseudomonadales bacterium | reverse complement strand
TCACCAATTGTGCAATAATAGTTTCATGAAAATTTTAGACATATTCCGCCCTTCACCGCCAAAAGAAAATATCGCTTATCCTGAATCTTATTCTATTGCAGAACTTATAGAAGCGCTTAGAAATGATGGTTTTACTCCTAGCCATACTTTACAATCTGATATTCAAAAATTTGGATTGAAAAGTGGAATTGTAATTGCTAATGATGGTTCCAGTGGAATGCGCATTAATATTGATGAAAATGGCATTCCTCGCTTAAATCTCTACAATGGGCTAAAAGAAAAATCTAATCCTCTTTCTAAGATTGCCAGTAAAAAATACTTAGGGAAAATTGTTACTTTATAATATTAGAAGTTCTCTAAACTAATACATATTTCAAGGCATCATTTAGTTTTAATTGAACATAATCAATATCAATCACTTTATTGGTTTCATCAAGATTTTGCGGACGTGAAGAAAGAAAAAAGTAAATTGCGTTACCCATTAAAATTAAAACAATTATTAAGGCCAAGCTCATTAAAATGATTTTTTTAAACATAAGGATATTCTATAATAAAAAAAATTTCCTTTATAATTTCCTTATGCAAAATGATGGCCAAAAAATCACCCAATTAGTTTATGAAGATCCTGAAATAGTGGATGGTTATATTAAAATTACTCAAAAATTTGATTTACATTATCTTAATGTTTTTATTGATCATCTTAAAGGAAAACGTATTTTAGATTTGGGTTGTGGGCCAGGGAGAGATGTTAAAACCTTTAATCAAAAGGGCTTTTTTGTAACTGGCTTAGATTTATCTAAAGAAATGCTTAAGAGAGCTAAAGCTCTAACTTATACTGATCCTCAGCCAATTTTTGTCGCTGGTTCTATGCTTCATCTTCCAGAATATTTTCAAGCAAATAGTTTTGATGGCATCTGGGCTTCGGCTTCACTTTTGCATATTCGCAAAACAGACATTGATCATGTTCTTGAAGGCATGAAAAACATTCTTTGCAATCACGGCATTGCGATGATTTCGCTTAAAGCTGGCACGGGCACCCAATTAGTTGATGAAGATAAATATGGTAAACCCATGAAGCGTGAATTTACTTTTTGGGACAAAGAAGAGTTTATCAATAAAATACAACCATTTGGCTTTAAATTAATTTCTTATGAGAATGAAGAAAGCCGGTCAAATAAGAAGTTTAGATTTCACAATTTTATTTTTAGGTTGGAAAAATAGAAAAATTGACAAATATAATCTTAACGTGTTTTAGTTTTGCATCACCAAATAGCAAGCATAACGAGATAAAGCGATATCATCTACCTCTCTTGATGCTGTTTTGCCTAATTCGATCATATCGAGGACATCCTCGAAATGATTTTTTATTGATTGTCCAGCATTTTTACATGATTCTTTAGCTCGATTTATTACTGGAATAAAATGTCTATATTCTGAGTAATCCAGTGCTTTAGCTAATTCTCTTGCTGACCAAAATTCTTGCTGATATTAGTTAATTTTTTTGATTTGCTCAAAAATGCTGATTGTATGATTTTGTATCATCTACTCTTAATTTATCTCAAAATCTAAAAAAGAAAAGATCCCTTTTACCTATTTAGTGAATGTTTCATCTAGAGCTCAACTTCCATTTACATCTTTAAAAACTTCATCAATTCATAAACAGCAAAAGCTGGCCAAACCATTGCTTTTAAAATCGCTAAAAGTTTTTCACCAAACCCTGTACTGGTTTGAAAAAAATAAATTAATGCACCAATCATGCCTAAACCATAAAACCCATCACAAGGTTTATAACTATGTTTACATTGACAATGATCTTTCATAGATTCCTTATTAATTAATTTCATCCATTATAGCTTAAGCTATACCAAAATCGCCACCGATAAAGGTGGCGATACTGGCTAAAAATTAGACTTTATTTTAGTCACAATGACCAGGACCAATTTCCCCATTATTGAATGAATCAAATAATGAAGCTAAGCTTAAAACTTCAGTTTTTTCAGCAACACTTAATGTTTTCCAATCTTGCCAATTATGAGTGGCTAAGAATAAGTCAGCGCTAGAAATAGCCTCTGCTACCGCTGTATTGTCAGCTCCACTAGCGAGATTTAATTTGCTAGCTAATAATTGAGCATAAAGTTTGGTAATGCCATTATCTGGTTTACCATAAGTTTTCATATTTAAGACATCAACAGCCATCTTAGCATTGCTTACCACTAAGGTTTTAGGACTATTTTGATTACCTAAAGTTTGAGCTAATAAAGCTGAAACCATATCTTGTTGAGGCCCAAAACCAGCGTGAGTTTTCCAATAACCAATCGTGTAAGTACATGATTGAGGATCTTCTTCTGGATCAACTGGACAAGCTCCGGTTAAGATTGTAACTAAAGCCTGACTGTTCCAGGTACTTCCAGTATCAGTGCTAGTTAAAGTAGCCACATTAGGCATATTCAAAGTGCTTTCACATTGAGCACTATTATTTGTAACAGTCACAGTATATTCAAGATTAGTATCACCACTAACTTCCCAAGTGTTGACATTAGGATTAAGAGTACAAGTCATTCCAGTTGGACAAGTTAATTGATCAGCTAAATTAGCACTTTCGTCCACATAAAGTAATTCTGGACTAGCAGGTAAATCAAAACTTGTTCTTACTTGAGTGCCAAAATTACAGGTTTCAGAACCTTCACAATTATTACCACCTGGTAACCAGCCAGAATGATTAGTAATAGTAATTAAAGCTTCATTTCTATATTGACCTGCTCCAGCACTTTCAAATTTAATGTCATATGGATAGCAAGCAGTTTCTCCTGGATCAAGTACTGGGTTAGCACTTAAATCTAGATTACTGGAATGAATGGTATCAAAAGGCCCATCAGTTTTATATTGAATATTATCTACAATCATTAAATTTTCAGTAGCTACAGCGCCGCCGTTGGTAACACATACTTCACCTTTTACTCCTAAAACATCAGTTTCAGAAGCAACATTTCTCTTTACAGCTAAATCATAAGTAAGGGTAGTTGATTGACCTTTATCTAAAGTTATAGAAGTATTAGAAACACTTTTGGTTAAATTCCAATCATAAGTTGTAATATGTTGCCAATAAGTTCCAGCAGTTTTGGAAGCATCTAATAAAGTGGTGCCAGCTTGTTGAGCTGAGGCAGGACTTGTCACAGCTAAGGTAGAACCTAAAGCCAAGGCAAGTGCAACAGACAGTTTATGTTTGATTTGCATAATCTTTCCTGAAATATTAATACTAATGATCGTCTTTATGAACGTATCACAAAAGATAAAACTCTAATTGAAGAAATATGTTACACAACAATTAATTATTTTTTTTAGCTGATCTGACAGCCGCGGGATCTTCTTCTACTTGACCAACATGTAAACCATTATTACTTTTTTCTCGATCTGGAGAAGCAGTCACTTCTTGGATATTAGCACTTGAAGAAGCCACTCCTTTTACCTCGCCAGTTTGATCTACAGGCAATGTAAATTCTTGCTCAGTGACAACTGGGCTAGGAGAAAGCTCTACTAAGGGAATTTCATTAGGTAAAGATTGAACTGGCGTTTGACGATTAGAAATTATTTGTTTGCCAACTACCGCAGTCAATACAATTGTAGCCACTACAGCTGGTCCAGCAACTAAATTAAAACCATTAGTCTGCATAGACTTAATGATTTCTTGGCTGGGATTTAAGTTTTGAGGTAACCCTGGTAAGGTTTTCAATAAATTAAATTTAGCTGTTTTTTGCCAATCGGGATTAGGATTTATCTCTTTTGACAATTCTCTTAAACTAGTAAGTAATTGTTGATCTTTCACTTCAATAATATTTTTAATTTGCCAATAGCTCTTGTTTGGGTAGTTCTTACTGCAGCTGAAGACATACCTGTAATTATTGATGTCTCTTTAATTGACAATTCATTCATAAATCTTAAGATAATAATTTCTCGATACTTATTAGGTAATTTAGTAATTGCAGATTTTAACTCAGTTTTTATTTCTTGAACAATGACTTTTTGTTCTAAACTTTCTGTTTCGTCTTTAACTTCTTTAATTAGCTCTAAACTAGTTTGGTTTTTATTCTGTTTATAAAAATCAAAACAAAGATTTCTAGCAATTGCATATAAATAAGCACGAAAATTATTTGATTTATATCTAGCTATATAACTCCAGGCTCGCTTAAATGTTTCAGCGGTAAGATCTTGAGCATCATTAACATCATTAATTTTAAATAAAATATAACGATAGATTTCACTAACAAAACAATCATAAATCTTAGCAAACGCTTGAGAATCGCCATGCTGAGTTTTTACAACCAATTGCTCAATTTGTTGTCGATCATTAGTAGTCATAATATGTAATAATTATATATCAATAGATCACCTATCTAAGGTATAACAAATTTTTAGAAAATTTGCAAATTAAATAATTGATGAATTGGGCACGATACATTCCGGAATGGGAAGGTGATCGTGAAAGTATATCAA
>CAZYBC010000037.1:0-5958 GCA_964645645.1 uncultured Pseudomonadales bacterium | reverse complement strand
AAGTCCACATCAATTTATACAAACTATTTTTCCGAAATGTATGTGCCCATAACAAATATTTATTCATGGGTATAATCCAGTATAATATAGAAGAAGGAATAAAGACAATGTTTGGTTTAGGTACTCAAGAACTTTTACTCATTTTGGCAATTTTATTGCTTTTGTTTGGTGGCAAGAAGCTTCCAGAGTTATCTAGAAGTGTGGGTCAAGCTATTAAAGAAATCAGAAAAGGTTTTACTGATGACACCTCAAAAAAAGATAGCAAAGAACCAAAAGCAGACAAATAGTTCGCTTACTTTTGCCGATCACCTCTCTGAACTTCGCAGTCGTTTAATGGCGTATTTTTTTTTATTGTTAGTGGGTATTGGATTAGGTTATGTTATTTATCCTAAAATTTTAAACTTACTTCTTAAACCAATTAACCAACCCCTTTTTTATACTTCACCAGCAGGAGGACTTGAATTAAGTTTACAAATTGCCATTTTTTTTGGTTTTTTAGTCTCTTTGCCTTTTTTAATTTATCAGCTTATTCGCTTTATTGAGCCGGCTATTTCTAAAAAACACACTAAGCTAATTAATCTTGCTTTAATAGTTTCTAGCTTTTTTTTAATTATGGGCATTTTATTTGCTTACTATGTTAGTTTACCAGCTGCTCTTTACTTTTTAGCTAAATTTTCTAATGATCAAATTCAATCTTTAATTTCCACTAAGGAATATTTGAGCTTTGTAATCAGATATACGTTGGGCTTTGGCTTAGTTTTTCAATTACCATTAGTTATGGTAGTAATAAATTTTATTCATCCAATCTCTCTTAAAAAACTTTTCCAACAAGAAAAAATAGTCATTTTAGTTAGTTTTATCCTTGCGGCGATTTTGACTCCTACTCCTGATATTTTTAACCAGTTGGTCATGGCAGTGCCAATGATTTTGTTATACCAGCTGAGTATTTTTTTGGTATGGCTGATAAATAGAAAAAAAACAAAGCTAGCTCTTTAAACCTCCGCTTGTGTTTTTCTTTTTTTGTTTATATAATACCCAATGCTTAACAAGCTAACCTGTATTTCGCGATAATTCTAGAGTTTTATACTTTAAGAATTCCCTCCGCAAGCGCATCATAAATAAAAGATTCCTGCGCTTGAATTTTTAGAAAAAATTTGGTTTAATAAGAGCCTTGCCTTTATCAAGCTATTTTAGTTTGAAAATGGGCTCTTAGCTCAGTTGGCTAGAGCGCTTCGTTTGCAACGAAGAGGTCAAGGGTTCGAGACCCTTAGAGTCCACCGAGCTTTTTGAATTTTAGCTTTTAAGCAGCACGTTAAATAAAATAGTAAGAATTAAATAGTTTATTATTCAATCTGGGAAAGCGCTTATCAAGTTTTTTCTCGGTTTGAATAACAAGCTATTTAGCTTGGGGTTAACTGGCCAGCATCTTATTTAAGCTTTAAGAAGCAGTTAGTTGTACCTTTCTAATTTTTGCTCTTTGAAAAGTAAAGAATAACGTCAAAAACATAGTCGTTTATATGATTTTTTTGTCATCATATAAACAAAATAATTTTTCAATTTTGAAAAATACTTAATTTCGTCAAAATAACTTTGATTCTTAAGTAGCTACAAAAAATGTGAATTAAAGCAGGTAGTGAATGCCTTGGCTTGCTTAGCCGAAGAAGGACGCCTAGGGCGCGAAAGTCATCGGGGAGCTCCCAAAAAGCTGTGATCCGATGGTGTCCGAATGGGGTAACCCGGCTGTGCCACAAACACAGTCAATCTTGTTTTTACAAGGTTGGGTACGTGTCAAACTGAAATATCTAAGTAGACACAGGAAAATAAAACGTAAGAGATTCCCTTAGTAAGCGATGAGCGAACAGGGAAAAGCCTAAACCAGATTTATCTGGGGTTGCAGGACTTCAACATTGGATTTTAGTGAGATAAAAGAACACTTTGGAATGAGTGACCAGAGAACGTGAAAGTCGTGTATTTGAAATCAAACTAAACCATAGAAGTATCCTAAGTAGGTTGAGAGACGGCAAACTCTCTTCTGAATCTGGGGTGACCACACTCCAAGGCTAAATACTAAGCAAGACCGATAGTGAACGAGTACCGTGAGGGAAAGGTGAAAAGAAGGGTGGAAGACCCCATGAAATAGAACCTGAAACTATCTGCTAACAACCAGAGAAAGCCATTTATTGGTGATCTCGTGCCTATTGAAGAATGAGCCGGCGAGTGTTTGATTGCTGCAAGGTTAAGCGATGGTCATCGTGTAGCCGTAGTGAAAGCGAGCCTTAATAGGGCGATTAGTAGCAATTAAACGACCCGAAACCGAGCGAGCCAACCATGTCCAGGGTGAGTCTATCAGAAATGATAGAGGAGGCCCGAACCAGTGACTGCTGCAAGAGTCTTGGATGAGATGTGGTTAGGGGTAATATGCCAATCGAGCTCGGAGATAGCTGGTTCTCCCTGAAATATATTTAGGTATAGGGTCATGTTAAGCATATTGGGGGTAGAGCACTAATCGGGTGTTTGGGAGGTAACTCCCAGCATCTAGTTAAACTCCGAATACCAGTATGTGTTCCATGGCACTCAGCATCTGGGAGCTAAGTTCCAGAAGCAAAAGGAAAACAAACCAGATCTACGATTAAGGTCTCAAATTGATATTGAGTGGAAAAGGAAGTTTAAATCCTAAGACACCTAGGAGGTCGGCTCAGAAGCAGCCATCCTTTAAAGAAAGCGTAACAGCTCACTAGCCGTAGGATTTATGCGCCGAAAATTCAAGGAGGCTTAAATATCAAACCGAAGTCTAGAATTTTCATCAAGTTTACTTGATGGGAGTGGTAAGGGAGCGTTCTGTGTGCATTGAAGGTATCCCGCGAGGAGATACTGGAGCGATCAGAAGTGAGAATGTCGGCATGAGTAGCGAAAACAAAGTGAGAATCTTTGTCCCCGAAAGCCTGAGGTTTCCGCACCCACGTTCGTCGTGTGCGGGTTAGGCGACCCTAAGGTAAGTCCTATCCAAAGGGTAGGAGTAGCCGATGGATTACTGGTTAATATTCCAGTCCTCAGTTGCTTTCATTTTACTTGGGAAGGGACGGTTTTGGATAACCCTTATTAGGATGTGAATTTCTAATCAAATCAGCAAGTCAGTCTGCGCAGGCAAATCCACGCAGGCATTTATACGAGCTGTGATAGGGCTAGGTTTACCTCGGTAAATCTGGCTAAGGGTGATTTCAGGATCCCGGAAAAGCTTCGCAAGGAGAAAGCAATCGAATCGTACCAATAACCGACACAGGTAGGCGGGTCGAGAAGACCAAGGGGAGCGAGAGAAAGTAGTCTAAGGAATTCGGCAAAACAACTGGGCGTAATCTAGAAAGATGCCCTACCATTTGCTCTTCGGAGTGAGTGGTCACAGTAAAAGCAATAGCGTCGACTGTTTACCAAAAACACAGGTCTGTGCAAACTCGATAAGAGGAAGTATACGGGCTGAAACCTGCCCGGTGCTGGAAGGTTAATTGACTGGGTTCTTGCTAGCTTGCTAGTAAGGGCTTGGAATCGAAGCCCCAGTGAACGGCAGCAGTAACTATAACTGTTCTAAGGTAGCGAAGTACCTTGTCGCTTAATTGGCGACGCGCACGAAAGGCTCAACGAGCGCTATACTGTCTTGGACTATTACTCGGCGAAATTGAAATGGCCGTGAAGATGCGGCCTACTGACGGCAGGACAAGAAGACCCCGTGAAGCTTTACTACAACTTGGCACTGATTTTGTAGATGGGATTGTTTAGTATAGGTGGGAGTTCCCTTACTTGTTATGGGAACATTAGTGAAATACCACTCGTCTTATTTATAAAATCTCACCTGAGCTAGATGCAAACTCTAGCAGGGACACTGTCTGGTGGGTAGTTTAACTGGGGAGGTTGCTTGCTAAAGAGTAACGCAAGCGCGCAAAGGTACCCTTAGTTTGGATGGAAACCAAGCTAGACGTGCAATAGCATATGGGTGCTTAACTGTGAGGCATACAGGCCGATCAGATGCGAAAGCAGGTTATAGTGATCCTCGTGCGTTCTGTGGAAGACGCCGGGCTTATCGGATAAAAGCTACTCCGGGGATAACAGAGTCATCGCACCTAAGCGTCCCTAGCGTCGGTGCGGTTTGCTACCTCGATGTCGGCTCATCGCATCCTGGGGGTGAAGAAGCTCCCAAGGGTTTGTCTGTTCGCCAATTAAAGCGGTACGCGAGCTGGGTTCAGACCGTCGTGAGACAGGTCGGCCTCTATCCGCCGTCAGCGTTAGAGAGTTGAGAGATTTTGCCTTTAGTACGAGAGGACCAAGGTGAGGAAATCCCTAGTGTTCCTGTTGTCCCTGTCAAGGGCACCGCAGGGTAGCTACATTTCTTGTGGATAACCGCTGAAAGCATCTAAGTGGGAAGCCATACTCAAGATTAACTCTCTCTATGAGACTCGTGGAAGAACACCACGTTGATAGGTAACCGGTGTAAGTCTGGTAACAGGCTAAGCCTAGTTATACTAAATGTCCATTGAACATTTTTTGTAGCGCTAAGAATCTTTTTATCGACTAAAGCTTTTAGTAGAGGTTGGTAAAAATTCTTGAGAGCTAAGAATCAAAAGTCGTTTTGATGGAATGGCTATTAATTATGACGTTATTTCTTTACTTTTTTAAGGGCAAAAGTTTATTTTTAAGCTATAATAGGCTTGAAAAGCTCTTTTAAACCAAATTTTTTAAAACCGTTTTATTCTGGTCTCTCGAGCGGAGTGGTACCAACTCTTCCCATCCCGAACAGAGTCTTGAAACGCTCCAGCGCTTACAATAGTATGTCCTTGATGGCATGCGAAGATAGGTCGAGGCCAGAATAAAGCGGTTTTTTTGTAGCTTGAAGTGCTTGCTTACTGCGAAATAAGCCTTTCTACTGGAAAATTGCTCTTTAAGGTTGAAAACCATTAGCAATGAGTGTAAGCAAATTTATTCAAAATTCAGGTTAAAATAAAAATATGCTAAAAAATAATTTTGTAGATTTAGCTATTATTGGTGGCGGCCCAGCAGGAATGATGGCTGCTATTGCTGCGGCTAAACAGGCAAAACAAGTTAAAACGATTGCCATTTTTGAAGGTAATAGTCAACTTGGTAAAAAATTAAACATTACTGGAAAAGGCCGGTGTAATTTCACTAATGATTGTGTAATTGAAGATTTAATTGCTGCCTTTGGTAAGAATGGCAAATTTTTATATCCTGCTTTTTACACTTTTAGTAATCAAGATTTGATTGAATTTTTTAAGCAAGCTGGTTTAGAAAGTAAAGTGGAGCGAGGTGGACGGGTTTTCCCTGTTAGTGATCAGGCAGATGACGTTATTGATGTTTTAAAAAATGAGTTAAAAAAACTCAAGGTTAAAATTTACCATAATGCGCAATTGTTAAAACTTAGAACCGAAAAAGAACTTTTTTATTTGACTTTTAATCATCATCAGCAAGTAACAGCTTCTAAGCTAATTATTGTTACTGGTGGCAAGTCTTATCCCATCACTGGTTCTACTGGTGATGGCTATAAATTTGCTAAACAATTTGGTCATGACATTGTTACTCCTTCTCCAGCTTTATCAGCTTTATATGCTAGCGATGAATTTGTTGTAGACTTAGCTGGTTTAACCTTAAAAAATGTTCAATTAAGTTTTTTTGCTGATCAAAAAAAGTTTTTTGAGGTTTTTGGTGAAATGCTTTTTACTCATCAAGGCATATCTGGTCCAGTTGTTTTAACTGCCAGTAAATATGTTTATGAACATATTAAAGAAAAACAGGAAGTAAAAGTAGTGATTGATCTCAAGCCAGCTTTATCAGAAGCTCAACTTAGGGCACGTTTGGAGAGAGAATTACAAGATTTATATCGTAAAGAATATCAAAGCTTGCTCAAAGAACTTTTACCTAATTCCTTAATTGATTTATGTTTAACTCAAACCAATA
>CAZYBC010000036.1:0-6038 GCA_964645645.1 uncultured Pseudomonadales bacterium | reverse complement strand
TTTTTTTTGTTCATTTAATCTCCTAATACATTAAAGTATCGGGATTATATGCTATATATCAATGAAATATCACTAAAAAACCAACACAAAATGTCCCTTAACCCAAAATCATCAAAATTTGTTGGCTAATTTTTCTTGTGGTGATAAAGAACTTGATGAATTTTTAAAAGATCATGCTTTGGAAGAACAAACCAAAAACTTCTCGAGAATTTTTTTAGGAATCAATAATTATAATCAATTAGTTTCTTTTTTCTCTTTATCATCAACTTCTTTAAGTAAAGTTGATTTACCTAAATCCAAAAGGCCTCCCTATAAATTAGCGCCTGTCGTCTTAATTGGTCGCTTAGCTGTAGGTAAAAAATATCAAGGAAAAGGTTTTGGCAGACTAACATTAATTGAAATCTTAGATAAATACGAAAAAGCCTGCCAACTGGTAGGGTCAACAGCCTTAATAGTAGAAGCATATAAAAATGCGGTTGATTTTTATAAAAAATATAAATTTAAAGTGATAGGAATTAAAAAAATAAGTAATAAAGAAATTACAACTCTTTATCTGCTTACAGAAACAATCAATAAAGAATTTAATTAAACACTTCTAATTCAATTCTACCTTTTCCAGATGTTACAATACCTCTTGTGAAAACAAATCCAATTAAAACTTACTATTTGCATACTTTAGGCTGTCAAATGAATAAAAATGACAGTGAAAGAATTGCTAGTTATTATGAAGAACTAGGCTTAAGAGCTGCTTCTACTTGGCAAGAAAGCGATGTGATTGTTATTAATACTTGCGCTATTCGTAAAAGTGCAGAGGATAGTGCTAGGGCAATGTTACATAAAATTAAGCAATATTTCTTAAAACATAAACTTAAAAAGCCCCACATCGTTTTTACAGGGTGTATGTTGCATTATGGCCAAGATAAAATTCGTCAGATGTTGCCAATGATTGACCAAATCCTTGAGGTGGGGGAGATTGGTTTTGCTCAACGAGCCTTGCGCACTGATCAAAAACATGCTTTTGTGCCAATTTCTAGTGGTTGCAACTCCTTTTGTTCTTACTGTATTGTCCCTTATGCTAGAGGTAGAGAAAAATCTCGGCCTATGGCTGATATTTTAGCGGAAATTGAGGAGCTAATTGCTCAAGGTTATACGGAAATTACGCTACTTGGTCAAAATGTTAACTCTTGGGGTTTGGAAAAAATTGGGGTTAGCCTGCGCAAAATGCTGATGAGTAACCCTAATTTTACCCTTCAAGATCTCCCATCTAATCCATCTCAATATCTAAAACCAGACGATATCCCGCCTTTTGTGCAATTATTGCAAAAAATAACGGCTTATCCTGAAATTAAGCTGGTGAGATTCTTATCTGCTAACCCTTGGGATTTCCATGATGCTTTAATTTTGGAAATTGGCCGCAATCCTAAAATTGACCGTTATGTTCATCTGCCTATTCAATCTGGAAGCAACACTGTTTTACAAAGGATGAATCGAGGCTATACCAGAGAAAATTATCTGAGAATTGTCAAAAAACTCCGTCAGGCTGACCCTGAGATTGTGCTTGGCACTGACATTATTATTGGTTTTCCAGGGGAAACAGACGCCGAATTTAACGAAACTTTAGCTTTGGCTAAAAAAATTGGCTGGCACGTCGCTTTTATTGCTTTATATTCACCAAGACCAGGTACCGCTAGTGAACGCTTATATCCAGATGATGTCCC
Organism: uncultured Pseudomonadales bacterium; assembly: GCA_964645645.1. Classification (GTDB taxonomy): domain Bacteria; phylum Patescibacteriota; class Microgenomatia; order UBA1400; family PJMF01; genus CAZYBC01. Next base: position 4,320 of record CAZYBC010000036.1, on the reverse strand, counting down.
TTATCTGGTTAAAAAACAGCGTTATGCCATTTTAGATAAACTTATTAATAAAGATCATTTGGCGGAAAGACCAAAAGTAGTCTAAAAAAATGAACAACCTGCTTCTTTCTGTTGTTGGCCCTACGGCCTCTGGTAAAACCAAGCTGGCCTTAGACTTAGCTAAGCTATTTTGCCAAACTCAAGGCAAAAAAGCCTACCTAATTAGTGCTGATTCACGCCAAGTTTACCAAGAATTACCAATTTTAACTGGGGCTGATATTCCTGCAGATTTTACTCAAGCAAATGATCCTGCCTTAGCTTATCCTTTTTATCAACACCAAACTTGGCCAATTTCCTTACATGGAATAGGTATAATTAAAGCAGATCAAGAGTGGTCTGTTGGACATTTTCAAAATTTAGCTTGGCCAATTATTCGGCAAGCCTGGCAAGAGCAAGCCTTAGTGATTTTAGTAGGAGGAACCGGGCTTTATCATCTTCAACTTTTTAATCAGGATCCGCAACTTAAGGTTTTACCTGATGAAAAAGTGCGTAATCAAGCAGAAAAAATGACTGTTGAGCAACTGCAAGCTTGGCTAAAAGAAATTAATCCTCAGCATCTAAGCCAATTAAATCACTCAGATTTACATAATCCACGCCGACTGATCCGAGCTATTGAAATTAGCCTAGCTTTAAATCAAGGCAATCACTCAGCCGTTTCCCAGACTAAAATTGACTTGCCCAGCAACTTTAGCCAGCTAATTTTTTATCTAGAGCTAGATCTAGAAACCATCAAAGCTAGAATTGCTCAGCGGATTGAAGCGCGCTGGTTGCAGGGGGTGGCTGAAGAAGTAAAAAAAATGTTTAAAAAAGCTCACCGTTTTAAGCTCAACCTAGGCTTATTAAGCGCCACCGGGGTAAAAGAAATCCAAAATTATTTAAATGGAGAAATTGACCAGGATAATTGTAGTGCAAATTGGCTTCAGGCTGAATTTAGCTATGCCAAGCGTCAATTAACCTGGTGGAAAAAACGTTCTGGGCTGGTTAACTTGGATGCCCAACAAAAAAATTTAACAGAAAAAGCATGGCAAATCGTCTTAAAACACCTCAGTTAGACCATTATTTTCCTCAGCTCAAAGCCGGATTTTTAGGTTATACTAAAATTATGTTTGCTTTATTTCACAAAAACCAACATCAAGTAGAGATTTCACCCTCCATTGTAATTTTTACTGCTTTTTTTGCTGGCTTAATTTATTTTTTGTATCGTATTAATAGTATTTTAGTCTTATTATTTTTAGCCTTTATTTTCATGCTCGCGCTTAAGCCTGCGGTCAATAAAATTCAACGTCGGATCAAAAATCGTTTAGCTAGCATCATGATAGCTTATATCTTAGTTTTAATTGTTATTGCCAGCTTACTTACTTTTTTAATTCCACCTTTGGTAAAACAACTTTATCAGCTGATTATCAATCTTAATTTTCCTTTCTTACAAACTCAAATCAACCAATTTGAATTTACTTTAAGTGAAATCAGCAATCTAATTAGCACTTATAGTGGTTCGGTGAGTGCTTTGCTAAGCATTATTACTTCTACTTTTTCTGGCGCATTTACCATTGTTACTTTATTTGTAATGTCTTTTTACTTAATGCTAGAACATGACAAGTTGTATCTTAAAGCCGGCTGGTTTTCTAGAGAGCCAAAGCATCTCTCCATTGCCAAAGAATTTTTGGAATCAGTAGAAGAACAACTTGGTGGCTGGGTAAGGGGAGAGTTTATCTTAATGACTATTATTGGGGTTTTAACTTATTTAGGCTTAATTTTAATGCGGATGCCGTTTGCCTTACCATTAGCCTTAATGGCTGGTTTATTAGAAATCTTGCCTAATCTGGGACCAACTATTTCAGCTGTGCCAGCTATTGCGATTGCCTATTTTTACACTAGCCCAGTTATTACTGGTTTAGTTTTGGTTTTTTATATTTTGATACAACAATTTGAAAATAACCTGATTGTGCCTAAAATAATGCAAAAAAATGCTGATGTAAATCCTTTAATTGGAATTTTATCTATTTTAGCTGGTTTTAAAATTGGCGGCGTGATTGGGGCTTTACTTGCCATCCCAAGTTATATTCTATTAAGAACTATTTACTCTTTTTGGAGAAAGTATAAAGAAAGAGTAATCTAGCTTTTTAGTTTATACTGCTCAATTTCAGTTTTACCGATGCGTTCTTTTGGTGGAATCAAACTTAAGCCTAAAAAATTATAAAAATCCTTTTCAGTGCTGAATTTTTTTGTTTCTCCTGTTTTTTTATCTTTAATCCCATGTTCAGACAAAGATAAATTTTTACCCATGGCAAATTCTCGTAAACGGATATTGTGCTCCTTGCTTCCTGTAAAATGCTGAATAAAACTGCCCCATTCCTCCGGAGTAGAAAGCTTTAAATCCACTTGCCAGCTATTTGTTAAAATCAAACGAATAACATTCTCGCCAGCGGCTAAAACTCGCTTAACTTGTTTCAGTTGATTAATGGCCTTTTTAACAGCAGAAAAATTACTGATAATTGCGCCTAAATCAAGATCTCCAACGGTGTTAGTCTCTCGCCGCAAACTGCCGAGAAAAATAATTTTTTTAACTTGAGGTATTTTGAGCAAGGCTTGTTTCAATTGTTCAGCCACCTTAAGTGCTTCCTGATGAGAAATGCGCGCCTTCTGATGTTGTTCTTCCAAAATTTCAATCAATGCTTGAATACTTTTTTCGCCAAAACCTTCCACATTGGCTAATTTTCCTTGCTTAAGTGCTTTTAAAAGATCCTCAATGGCTGTATCGGGATTGTTAAGGTGAAACTTTTGAGCTAATTTAAACGCTTTTTTCGGCCCAATGCCATAAAGCTGAACGAGCGGATACATTCCACCAGGCAAATCCGCCGTATATTTGGCAAAAGCTTTAATTTTGCTTGTGGTAAACAACTCCACTAATTTAGCAGCAATACTTTCGCCAATACTGGGAAGTTCATCAAGTTGCTTCATAAAAATGGCTTTGGCTGTAACTGGATCTTGCTGTTGAAGCTGGGCAAACCGATCTTTTAATGGCTCACTTAGCTGGTGAATCACCACTCCAGCTTCTTCATAGGCTTGAGCTCGGAAACGATCTTTTTCATCCATCCCTAAAACTTGACCCACAAACTTAAACACTTGGGAAATTTCTTCGTTAGTCATTTGGGGGTGGAGTGGAAGTTGCATAAAAGTAAGACAATAAATTTATTATTATTTTTTCAGTAATTTTAACCCTCTAGCAGTCTTACTCGATATCACATTTTTTCCTGTTTTAGATTCAATTTCTTTTCGTGCGTTTCCAGCAACTGTTCCGCCTTCTCGTGCTACTATTTTACTTTGAGTGAATCCTTTTGGTTGGTGCTTTTGAGAAATTTCTGTTGTGGCAGTTTCCGCCAACATATTTAATACCAATTCTAGATTCGTCATATTATCTCGAAGATTTTCTTTCTTTAAACCCTTGAGATTTTTGTATTGTTTTGTAGTCAGTCCTGACCAAGCTTGAGAAATCTCATCAGTCAAAATCGCAAATTCCAGCCCTTCTTTTACTCCACACCTTTCCCATTCGTCTGTTAGCACTTTTCGAATTTCAATGCTTTTTAAACGTTGGTTTATCCATTCTTTGCTGTAACCTTTTTGTAAATATGTCTTTAATGCTCTATTAATGGCTAATTCTGGATCTGATGTTTCCTCCAAACGTTCATAACCAACTCTGGCTAACCAAAGCTTAAATGGTTCAGCATTAGGTGAAGGGATACTTTGAATAATACGCAGCATGACTTCGGTATCGGCCACATCAGTAAAATAATATTTCCCGTCAGAAGCCTGCATTTTCAGTTGGTGACATTCTGTCACCGACTCACTTCCTTCTTTTCGAAGACGTTCTGCCAATTTGTTCCAATATTTGCGAGGATTAATGCTGTCTGTTAAGACCCCAACCACATCAACAACAGAAAAATACCATAACTCTTTTTTGTTATCCCAGTGTCTACGAATTTGCTTTCCATGAAATAAAGCAATTTTTCTTTCTGACATAACCAAATTCTACCAAAATATGTTATATTTTGTTTACCGAATGATCCCTGCAATGAAAGCAACCTACTTTTAGAGAGTTGATTGCACAAATGTGATCTATTTGATTTACTTTTAGGTTCGACTCCTATATCCATTAAGCCAAAACTCCCAGGCTAAATATCGATTTCAAGGCTAAATTTGAAGAAATTGCAAAACCATTACTTTTTTGAGCGAGAGACGGGATTCGAACCCGCGACCTTCTCCTTGGCAAGGAGACATTCT
>CAZYBC010000035.1:0-6565 GCA_964645645.1 uncultured Pseudomonadales bacterium | reverse complement strand
TGCTAACTACGTGCCAGAAGCCTCGGTAATACGTAGGGTGCAAGCGTTATCCGGATTTACTGGGCGTAAAGCGTTTCGTCGGCGGTTTACTAAGTTCCATCTTTAATACTGGGGCTCAACTCCAGATACAGGGTGGAAAACTAGTAAGCTTGAGTATGTTCGGGGGAACTAGAATTCTCGGTGGAGGGGTGAAATCCGTAGATATCGAGAGGAATACCATCCGCGAAGGCGGGTTCCTAGAACATCACTGACGCTCAGGAACGAAAGTTTGGGTAGCAAAAGGGATTAGAGACCCCTGTAGTCCAAACCGTAAACGATCCTTGCTAATTGCTTGATTCTTCGAATTGAGTGATGTAAGCTAACGCGTTAAGCAAGGCGCCTGGGGATTACGACCGCAAGGTTAAAACTCAAAGGAATTGACGGGGGAGCGCACAACCGGTGGAGCATGTGGTTTAATTCGATACAAAGCGAAAAACCTTACCTGGGTTTGACATGTACCTGCACGCTCTGGGAAACCAGAGTTTCTTCGAGAGTGGTACACAGGTGATGCATGGCTGTCGTCAGCTCGTGTCGTGAGACGTCCGCTTAAGTGCGGTAACGAGCGCAACCCTTATCCTCAGTTATATTTGTCTGAGGAAACTGCCCCTGTTATACAGGGGAGGAAGGAGAGGACGACGTCAAGTCAGCACGTCCCTTACATCCAGGGCGACACACATCCTACAATGGAGCCGACAACGGGTCGCGACGGGGTAACCCTGAGCTAATCCTAATAAACGGCTCCTCAGTTCAGATTGGGGGCTGCAATCCGCCCCCATGAAGTCGGAATCGGTAGTAATCGCAAATCAGCAGGTTGCGGTGAATACGTTCTCGCTCCTTGTCCACACTGCCCGTCAAGTCAGCAAAGTCGGCAACGCCCGAAGCGGGTGACCTTAACCTTTATGGAAAGGCCCCTCTACGGTGAGGTCGGTGATGAGGACTAAGTCGTAACAAGGTATCTGTACTGGAAGGTGCAGATGGATCACCTCCTTTCTAAGGAGAATGGGTAGGAGATATCACGACCTCCTTCTCCCGCTAAGAGCAATCTTAGTGAAAAAAACAAATCCTATGGACATTGTGCCTAGGCCTAGCTTGAAGGTATTTAAGCCGTTTCTACCATCGTGTTTGCATTAGATGACATCTTTACTTTTTTAATAATTTTTCCTAATAAAGTATTCTTTGCCTCTTCTTTTAAAATAAGCTACAATCTTATTTATGGCTAAAGAAGGGCAAGTTAATACTCAGCAAGAAACAAATCCCAAGGATTTGTTTTTGCAGGCAGAAAAGCATTTTCAAAATCTTGATTTTTTATCGATGCCCACAGATGAACAAGTCATAATGATTGGTGATTGTTTAAAAAATTCATCATCTTCTTTATATTTTTTGGAACAAGTAGAAAAATTTTATAAAGAAAATCGTTTGGCGATTGATGACCCTACGTACCAAGATCGCTATGCTTTTTATCGAGATTTAGTTTTAGATCAACTAGTCTCAGTTCCCCTAAAAGTTTTTGCGTTGAGACTGATTTTAGAATATCACAGGCGTCTTCCTGATCAAGAATTTATTAATTTGTCAGCAGGCGTTGATTCTGCCCTGTTAAGCTTTATTTGTGGCAGTGCTTATGAGTTGGATAAATTTGTTAATCTTGGGATGCTTTATCCTGTTCTTGGAGATAAATTTCAAGGTTTAATTGCTCAAGAATTAACTAAACCAGAGGCTAATCCTTTAATTGTAATGTTTGGGACTTCACCTTTATTTAGATTAGATATTACTGATCGTCAACCATACCTAGATTATTTGAATAATTTAACTGACGAACAAATGGTTGATGCCTTAAATGATTATCCTAAAGCTGGAGATTTGTTTTTAAAATTTTTAGATGAACAATCTATCAAAAAATTTTTAAATAGAGATATTTATACAGCGAGTTTTGAAGCCTTAGTCCACTTGGTTAAAGAATTGTATTTTATCAATGATTATCAATTATTAGATCTTTTTTTTACTAATTTTTTTAATACTTATCAACATCAACCTACCTCAGAAGTAGAAACAACAGATTCAGCAGAAGCTCCACAAGCACCAGTAAAATATTTTGCCTTATTATCAAGTTTTTGGCGGCATTTAAATAGCGAGATGGATTTATATAATCCTGCTTTAGATATGTTTTCTGCCAGAATGTTGGAATTTTTAGGTTTACCTTACCAGCAAGCTTTTAGGGCAATAGAAAGATTTAAGCAAGCTCAACCAACAAAAAAAGATGGAAAGATAATCCCTCAACATAGAGTTGAACTTGAAGCTTGTATCACTAATGTTAGTCAAGCTTTAGAATTTACTATTGCTTGGCAAAATTTAGCAAAAGAACAAAAGTTGCCAAGTATTGATAAATCACCTTTGCAATTGTTAATGGAAAGTGGCATTTCTGTTTTTGCTCGGCATGAAGTAAAAACGATGATTAACAATATTTTTGCCACACATGGCAAAAATTTAGATCCACGTACTTTAGTAGACAGAGAAGCTATAATTTATTATGTGGCTGAGAAAGATTATAACGGAGCTATTACTGATCCAGATTATTCTAAAAATTTTTTTGAAGACGTAAATCTTTTTTCTGATGAGACCATTGACGCAATTGTAGTTGATGGGCCAATTGCTAATTTATTAATAATAATGGGTAAGCAACGTAGTAAGCGGAATGGTTTGAGAAAACATAGTGAAAGAAAACCTTGGTTAAATGGTGTAATTTGGAATGAACATGGATTAGAAACTTCAATGGGCACAATCAATGCTGAAAGTCTCAATAAATTACAATCAGTTGAGCAAAGATTTAAAAGAAATTTCAATCGCGATTTTACTCCAAATGCGGTTGTTTTATTAGATGCTTGTTTAGTTGGAGCAGAAATTATTGATGTTAACACAGGCAGATTTGTACCAAGCTTAAGCGACTTACTAGCCCACACTTTGGATCGAAAAGTTTATGCTCCAACTGGAAAAGTAGTAGGAATAAATTATATTATTACAAATTCAGAGCTACCAGATGAGAAAATAAAAATTATTCCTAGATATCGTAATGAAAAAAGAAATTTTGTTCGTGCCAGGACTTCTTTTCCAAACCCTAAAACTACCAGCTAGTTTGGCAGAAAGATTTATTTATTTTCAATCTTTATTCAATCTTTTTAGCTTTAGCTCTCATTGTTTTAGATAGCAATTTTTTGCGTAATCTTAGATTTTGAGGAGTGACTTCTAATAATTCGTCTTCTTCTAGGAAATCTAAACTTTGTTCTAAGCTTAAAATTTTAGGTGGAATTAAAACTACGGCTACGTCAGCATTAGATCTAAAGTTAGTAAGCTGTTTAGCTTTGCAAACATTAATTTCCAAATCTGAGACTTGATTACCTAAGCCAACAACCATGCCTTCATAAACTTTAGTTCCTGGGCCAACAAAAAGTGTGCCGCGTTGTTGCATGTTATATAAAGCATAAGCAGTGGTTTCACCAGCTTCACTGGCAATTAAAACGCCATTGCGTAAGCGTAAAGCGGCTCTGCCCATGGGATAATAGCCCAAAAAGCGGCTGGCAAAAATACCATTGCCTCTAGTTTTGGTTAAAATTTCACTTCTAAAACCTAATAAATTACGGCTAGAGATATGATAAATCATTCTAGCTACTCCCTTATCATTAGTGAAACTATCTTGTAATTGAGCTTGACGCTTGCCTAATTCTTCAGTGATTACTCCCACAAAATCTTGAATAATTTCAATAGTTAATTCTTCAACTGGTTCTGATTTAACTCCATCAATATCTTTATAAATGACTTGAGGGCGGCTAACTTCCATTTCATAACCTTCACGGCGCATATTTTCAATTAAAACTGCTAAGTGTAATTCACCTCTCCCAGCTACCAAAAAGCCAGTCCCACTAGGATTATGTTCAATACGTAAACCTAAATTAGTTTTCTTTTCTTCCATTAAACGTTCTTCTAATTGTCTAGCCGTACAAAAATCACCTTCACGGCCAGCAAAAGGAGAAGTATTAGGATTAATTTGAATCTTTAAGGTTGGTTCAGCAATTTTAATCATGGGAAAGCCAGTAGGATCAGCTGGATCAGCTAGAGTCTGGCCAATTTTAACTTTTTCAATTCCAGTTAAAGCGATAATATCCCCAGATTGAGCTTGTTCTACTTCTTCTCTGTCTAAACCTTTGCTAGTAAAAACTTGATTAGGTCTAACTCTGCCAACTTCAGTATTTTCTTCTAGTAAAACTAAACCTTGATTTTTCTTAACTGTACCAGCTACTACTTTACCAATGGCATAAGTTCCTTTATATGAATCAAAGTCTAAGTTAGCCACTTGCATTTTAAAGGGTTGATTAGGGTCAGCACTGGGTGCTGGGATAGTTTTAATGATTTCTTCAAATAATGGTTCTAGGCTACCAGGTTCAGCTATACTAGTTGGTAATTGACGCCAAATTTTACCCTCACGACCAGCTCCATATAAAATTGGAAAATTAAGTTGTTCTTCACTTTCGGCCAAACTTAAAAATAATTCTTCAGTTTTAGCTAAAACCCCATCTGGATCAGCATCCTTACGATCAATTTTGTTAATCACTAAAATAACTTTTAACCCTTTTTTAAAGGCTTGTTCCAAAACAAATCTAGTTTGAGGTAAAGGCCCTTCAGCTGCATCCACCACTAATAAAGCACCATCAGCTAAACCAATCACACGTTCTACTTCACCACCAAAGTCAGCGTGACCTGGAGTATCAATAATATTAATTTTGTAATCTTTATAAAAAACCGCGGTATTTTTAGCTAAAATGGTAATCCCTTTTTCTCGTTCTAGATCGTTACTATCCATAATAGTAGTTTGGCTCATTTCAGCCTGATTATTACGGAAGGTTTTGGTTTGCTTAAGCATCCCGTCAATCAAGGTAGTTTTACCATGGTCAACGTGAGCAATAATAGCAATATTTCTAATTTGCATAGCTTGTTTCTATTTACGAGCAGGATATTGTGCTTGAAAATTTTGAGTTAAGATTTGGTTAAAAATTTAATTTTAATGGAAAAAATTAAATCAACCAAAAATAAAATATCCATGAACAGAATATTATAGCCCTTTTTGGGGAAAATTGGTAGAAGCGCAGACATTTTTTTACAGCCAGAATTAAATTTTTCTTTCTTCGTAAATTTCATGACAGGCATTACAAGCAATATCACATTGGCAACTAGGACAAATTTTGGCTTGAGCTTCTGGTGTTTGAGGATAGAAAGCATCTCTAATGCAACGATCCGTGTCACTTTGTGCTTTTTTAGCTTTTGCTTCAATATTGATTGCCACTAATTTTTTTAAATGCTGTTTAGCTTGATTAAAAATAGTGTCTATATTTTGATGTAAGTCAACATTTCCCATGCCGGTTCTGACAGAAATACACGAAGGAGTGGCAAAAGTAATTTCTCCGTCAGCTCTGATATTAAGAATACCTAAGTTAATTGTTTGAGCTTTTTCATCAATTTGGCTGCTCATTGATGGGCAAATCTGGTAATTATCCAAAGTGCCTTTTGCTCTTTGAACTTCTCTTTTTGAGGTAATGGTAGCGCCTGGATCAATTAAAGAAGCAGGCATAATTCTATCCTGCCCCCAAATTCTGAAGTAATGTTTAATCCCTTTTTCACCAATATTAAGATCAAATTCAAAGAGTTGAGATTCTTCAAAAGGTCTAAAATGAGCTTGTAATCTTGTAAATATTTCATCCATTTTTTTTCTGAATGGAATAGTTTCTTTAGTTTCATAGTGGATATATTGAACATCATCTATTTTTTCCTGATAACATCTTTCAACAATAAATTTAAAAATATTGTCAAATAGATTGCGGTCATTGGCTACTGTTTGGTCTAAAGTTACAGTTGTATCTAAATCAACAGTAAAAAATTTTTTTAAATAATTAATCAATTTTGAGATTAATGGATGGGTTGATTCTATGTTTTTTAAACTGTCAATCAAATCATTTTTAAGTTTTTTATTATCTGGTTTTTTATCATTAATGTTTTCTTTAAAGGCCTCTAAAAGACTTGCTAATTTTTCTAGCCAAGACTCTGTTTTTTTTTGAGAATCTGAATCATGATTTGGATAAAATTTTGATTCAATGATTTTTTTTTGTTCAGGTGATCTTAAGATAGCTAAAAGTTGATCAATTAAAAGAGTAGTTGCTGCTACGATTAGTTGTTTCCTAGCAGGAATAGCTTCTTTAATTTTTGTTAAAGCATCAAAAAAATTATCTTCATTATTACTGGGTTGATAGCTAAGCTGAATATCAATTTTAGCTTGTTTATATAATTCAATCACAAAATCAAAATTTTTTTGTTCAATTTCTAAATTAGAAATTTTTCCGGAAGTAATAATGGATATAGTAAAGCCATTTTCTAATAAAAATTTGATTATTTCTTTAAAATCTGGGTGTAATAATGGTTCTCCACCTAATAAAGCAGGGCGACTGCGTTCTCGCAGATTATTAATAACAAAAAAAATCAATTAAAG
>CAZYBC010000034.1:0-7509 GCA_964645645.1 uncultured Pseudomonadales bacterium | reverse complement strand
TCAAAACAGTAGCAATTTTTAACAAAAAACCAACACAAAATGTCCCTTAACCCAATCTTTGGCATAAATAACCCTCACAAATTAGACCACAAACTGTAAAGTAACGATATAAGTCACTTTGACATATCATTAAATTTTTTTTAGGAGACGAAAGTTTTTAGCAGCTTCTAAAACTTCTTGAAAGTTGGCATTAGATTTGCCAAAAGTACGGTCTATAAAAATAGTAGGAATTTCTTTAAATTGAAAATGATGACGTTTAAGCAACATTAGCGTTTCAGATAAAGCGATATAGCCGCAAGTTTGATATTGATGTTTGAGCATGACTTGAACAGCTGGTTTAGGATAGCAACGAAAACCATTGGTATTATCACTAAGCTGAGTGCGTAAATAAAATCTAATAAGCTGATTAGCTAAGTGGCTGAGTAATTGTCTACCAAAAGATTTGACTAAATTTTTACCATCATTAATATAACGAGAAGCAATCACAACCGTGTGGTCATTACATAGTTTGGCTAATTGTGGAATTTGTTTGGCAGGATGAGATAAGTCAGCATCCATTTCCACAAAATAAGTACAAGCAGTGTGACGTAAAGCATAGTCTAAGCCCTTTAACACGGCTGAGCCTCTTCCAGCTTTTTTACTGCGACTAATTAGTTTGAGATTTGTATATGTTTTTTGTAAATTTTTAATGATTTTTTTAGTTTCATCTTGGGAATTGTCATCAACCACAATGATAGTACAGTTTTGTTTAAGCGCTAAAATTTGGTTTAACAAAATTTTTAAATTTTGACCTTCTTGAAAAGTAGGGATAATAACTGCAATGCTTTTAGTTGTCATGGTGGTGAAAAAAATCTGTTAAAGTTGAAACGATTTTATCTAAATCTTTTTTGCTTAAATCTTGATGACAACCTAGGTAAAAGCCATTTTTTTCTAAAAATTTAGCTACCGGAAATTGTTGGGCACTAAATTGATAATGATGGTAAATCGGCTGATTGATTAATGGAAGCAAATAACGAGTTTCAATATGTTGTTTTTCTAGATGAACTAATAAATCAATTAATTTTATTTTTTTAGTTTTTAAAACTAAAGGATAAACCATAAAGTCGTGAGTATTATTAGATTCAATAGTTGGTAATTGTAAATAAGCTTGTAATTTTGCTAAATGTTGAGTTAAATAGGCTGCGTTTTTTTGACGAGGCTGAATAATTTTTTGGTAATGAGCTAATTGAGCTAAGCCAATGGCTGCTTCTAATTCTCCCAAACGAAAACTATGACCTAAGTATTTAAATAAAAATCTTTTTTTAATGATTGCTTTTAATTGCTGATCATTAAGCTGATTATCATCATCAATAGATAAATACTTTTCATCGCGACCGTGGTTAATCAGGCTACGAATAATTTTCATTAAAGCTAAATTATTGCTGGTTACTAAACCACCCACCCCGGTGGTAATTAAATGGGCGGCATAGGTAGAAAAACAGGCCACATCACCAAAAGAGCCCACTGGTTTATTTTTGTGAGTGGCAAACATGGTTTCACAAGAATCCTCAATGATTTTTAGATGATGCTTTTGAGCAATTTTTTTAATTTTGCTGACATTTGCTGGCTGACCAAACAGGTGAGCTACTAAAATTGCTTTAGTGTGTTTAGTAATTGCGGCTTCAAGTTTATTAGGATCAAGGTTAAATGTAATTGGGTCAACATCCACCAATTTTACTTGTAATTGATTTTGCAAAATAGTATTAATGCTAGCCACAAAAGTCAGCGCCGGAGCGATAATTTCACTTTGCTCAGACCAATGATATTTAATTTTTAAAGCTTGGATAGCTACTAATAAAGCACTGGTGCCGCTATTACAAAAAACTGCTTCTTGGCACTGATGTAACTTGGCAAATTTTTGTTCAAATTTTTGAGTAAAAGGCCCGTAACTTAAACGACCAGTTTTTAGCACTGATAAAACATTATTTTTAACTTGCTCATCAATGCTGATCGTACCCAAACTAATATTTTTGGCCATATTGAACTTAGAATAAGGGCTGATTTACCATTTGTAAATAGTAACTAATTGATTAGCAAAAACTTTAGTTAAAAATGGATAAGTAATTTGACCATTAATTTGTTCTTCTGGGCCAACTAGCACGTAATTAGCTTGATATTGCTTAAGAAAATCCTGAGCCTCTTGATTGTTAAGTTGCTGAGCATAAAATTTTTTTATTTGGGTTTCTAATTTTCGTGCATTTGGTGTTTGCAAATAGTGACCAAAAACAACATTATGATTAGTTTGAGCTGGGATATTATTACCTAAAAAATATAAGCTTAAGACATTGCTAGGATTTTGTTGATTTAAAAATTGAAAAGTTTCTTTTATTTGAATCGGAATATAAACCCAATTATTTTTTGTGTTGTGAATTTCATTAACCCTTGCAAAAAAAATATATAAATTAGAAAGTGGCAAAAACAGCAACAGACAATTGCAAATTAATAAGGCTAATTGACGATTATTGATTGCTGTCTTTTTTAATTGCAGAGCAATAAAAGTTAATAAAGGAAAAAACAAAGCTCGCAAATAAAAACGACTAAAACCTAAAGGTAAAAAACTACAAAATAAAGAAATAACAAACCAAAAAATTAAAAATTGTTCTTGCTGATTTAACTGTTGGCGATGTTGATAAAAATAAAAGATTGCTAATGGTAAGCTGATGCCAAATCCTAGCAAAAGATTAATAAAATTAATTTGAGGTAATTGTTGTTCAGCAATAGAATTAAACCCAGTTTGCTGAAGATGCCACCAATAAAAAATTGTAATTATTCCAGTGCCTAAAAAAACTATCATTAGCTGATAATTTTTACTAAAGAATTTTTTTAGCTGAAAAGATTTTTGAAACCAAAAAATTAAACTAATAATAATCAAGCTAATATTAAAAAAATAATATGGATAAAAAACAATTAAAAGTAAACTGCTTAGAAAACCAATGATTAAATTTTTTAAGTGTAGTTTTTTTAAGTAAACAAAATAATTAATTAAATTAAGCAAATAAAAAATTATTCCTAATGCTTCGTGTGGCCGTTGCCACGCAGAATGAAAAGTAAAAGCAGTGACATAAAGGTCAGTACTTTTAGTTTTATTAATTAACAACCAACCTAAGCCTCCAGCTAAATTAATAGCAAAAGCTATGATTAAACTTTGCCATTCACTATGAATAAAAAATTTTTTTAATAAAAAATAAATAACTAAGAACAAAGCCGTGCCAGTAATAAAACTTAAAGCATAAAAAATTAAAAATGAATCTTGTTGCGGAAAAAATTTACCTGCCAAAGTATAAATTGGATAAACTAGAGATGGTTTTGGTTCTAAAGTGGTGTAGCGGTTTTGTAATAAAAAATGTCCCTGTTGTCCCCACTTAATTGCTGCTACATAAACATTAATATCCCACGGGTCAAACCACGAATCTTGCTGAGTAAAGATATAATTAGGTAAATTTTGTTTAGCAACCAGGTAATGTGGCCAAAGATTTAAGCCGTGTAGAATGATTAAGGCCAATAAAAAAATTAAGCCAAAAAATATTTTTTTGATTTGTGGCACAATATGAGTGTAACACTGAAAAACATAGTTTTTTTAGCGGAAATTTGAAATAATTAAATAGCCAAAAAAAATGGGAGACGTAGCACTCTATCACGTAGATAGGTGGTCGTTTCTCCCTCATGATTAAATTTTAATATACATGAAAAATCAAAAAAATCAACTATTTTTGCCAATTTTTAACCAGCAGATTACTAAAGTTTGGCGTGGTTATGCTGCGGTGATTTTTTTGGAATTAGGCCAGCTTTCCACAGAATTAAAACATTCCGTTAAGGGTGATTATTCTTCAGAAAAAGGTGAATTCACTATTATGATTGAGGGAAAATGGGTTCTTAAAAAAGGAGACAAAGAATTGCTTAATAGTGATGAATCTTCATATCAAGATATTGATAAAACACTTAACTTTTTAGTTAATTTAAAAATAATTGGGGCACAATTCGATCAATCAACTGACAATTTTATTTTGCAAATAGACGAAGATTATTTGCTTGAAATAATAGATTTTAAAAATAATAGATTAACAATTTTTAGGGGGAAAAAAAATTTATTTGAGTTGGGGAAATAATTAACAACCTTTTGTTTTCTTTTTTAAGATAATATCTTCATATTTTTGGACTTTATAATACCAAAGTAAAAAACCTAAAGAGCTAAATATTGAACCTTCAATTATTGTAATTTTTCCTAATTTTATACTTGCTTCAACAATGGTAGTTAAATCTTTAACATAAATGAAAATTCCTTCGAGGTTGGCCATTTCTTTTGAAAGTTCTTCGTATCTATTGTTAAACTTAATAAGTTCATTTAAATAATAATTTTTTTGATTTTTTGTTGAGTTATTTGTAATTTTATCTTCAAAATTTTCAATATCCTGTTTCAAATTAGTAGATTTGTATTCTATTTCTCTTATAACTTTAACTAAATTTTTATTTGGTTCTAATACAAAATATGAAGAATAAAATTGAATAAAAAATCCAAAAATAATTAACATAACACCGCTCAAAGCTATGAATTTATACAAGTTATCTGTTGGGATGTTAGGGATATTCATAATCCAAATTTTCTTTTGGAGCAGTTTTTTGGGTGGTCAATACAGGACTCGAACCTGTGGCCTCTCGAATGTGAATCGAACGCTCTAACCAACTGAGCTAATTGACCGCGTTTTTGTTTAATTTCTTGTTTTTGCTTTTTGAGATTTAAGAATAATTTCTATATTCTTTGTAACAAGCCATTAAATTAAAAATGGTCTTTTTTATTTACTGTTATAAGCAATTCTTAAATCTCAATGCCTTGTATTATAAAGTTTGACTGCTAAAATATCTATAAGGAGGTTATATGACTTTAGCACAAACAATTATGGAAGATATGAAAAATGCCATGAAGGCGCATGATGCTGATACTTTGGGGACAATTCGCTTGCTTCGTAGTGAAATTAAAAATTTTGAAATTGATAATGGTGTCCAAGATGATGCTGGTGTACAAAAAATTGTAGTGAGAATGATTAAACAATGGAAAGACGCTATTGAAGAATACAAAAAAGGTAATCGTGAAGATTTGGTAGCTGAGGCAGAAGTGAAAATTAAAGTTTTAGAGAGATATTTACCCGCTCAACTAAGTGAAGATGAAGTGAAAAAAATTGTTCAAGAAGTTATCACTCAATCTGGTCAAACTCAAATGGGGCCAGTAATCGGGATGGTGATGAAAAAAGTAGCTGGTCAAGCTGATGGCGGTTTGGTTTCTCGCTTGGTTAAAGAAGCGCTTAATAGCCTTACTGCGAAATAAGCCTTTTTGCTCTTAAATATCAATTTTTCGTTACGAAATTTTGTTTCGTAGTAAGTCTAATGTTTAATTTATGAAAACTAGTACCATAGGGCAACTGTTGTCCAGTGAAAGACAGCAGAAACATCTGTCTTTGTCTGAAGTGGCTAAAAAGACTAGGATTCGTCTCCAATATTTAGAAGCTCTAGAAAATAACCAATTTGATCAATTGCCAGCAGCAGTGTTTGTGAAAGGTTATCTCAAAAGTTATGCTGATTTATTGGGTTTTGATAGTCAGCCTTTAGTGGCTTTATTGCGTCGTGATTATAAAGAGAGTGCCAAAGGCAAGTTGGTTCCCAGAGAATTTATCAAAAAAAGGGTGCGTAATAATGATTATTTAGCGCCAATTAATTTACTTTTATTAGCTTTAGCCAGTGTATTCTTAGTCTTAGCTTCTTATGTTTTTATCCAATGGTACAATTTGCAAAAACCACCATTATTAAAAATTATTACTCCAGAAAATGACAGTTTTGTTTCAGCTCACGTGATGATAGAAGGTGAAACTAATCCAGAAGCAATGGTTACTGTTAATTCTAATCCTATTACGATTCAACCAGATGGCTCTTTTAAAACTGAAGTTTATTTACCTAGAGAAGGCGCAAGTACTATTACCGTGGAGGCTACTGATCAGCGAGGTAAGTCTAGTTTAGAACAAAGAACAGTTTACGTGAAGTTTTAATCAAGCTAAATGTGTTATAGTAAATTTAGTTTTAATAAACAAATTATAAATCCGAAACTCGGGTCATAAGGAATTTATGCAAGAAATTTTACCAGTTGTTTTTGCAGTAGTGGTAGTGATTATAACCATTGTTTTATCAGTTGTAGGAATTCAAATGATTATGGTTTTAGCTGAAGTTAAAAGAACTTTAAAAAAAGTTAATGATACTTTAGACGATGCTGAAGAAAAATTCAATCAAGTTTTAGTGCCTTTACAAAGTATTGGCGGGATGGCGAGTGGTTTGCAAACTGGTTTTAAAGTTTTTGAAACTTTTGTAGGTTGGATTACTAGAAACAAAGAAAATAAAGACTAACTTTTATGCAACAAGAACAGCATAAAAATTCTTTTTTGAATGGTTTTAGTTGTGGCTTATTAGCAGGAGCTGCAGCTTATTTTTTATTTGCTACTGATAAAGGGAAAAAAATTAGAGCTGATTTAAAAAGCAAGTGGCCAGAGTTTGCGGCTAAGTTACAAGAAGATGGTTTGATAGCTGATTCACAACAAAGTTTAGAAAATTTAATTAAAGAATGTTTTACAACATCTGAGGCAGATTCCGCTAAAAATAAAGCAAGTTCTTCTCCAACAAAGCAGACTATCAAAAGAAAAAAAGCTTCGCCTTCTCCCGCTCCTAAAAAGTTAAAGTTTAAAGGGGTTTAATTTTTTTTAAGAATTTAGATTTTAAAAACCCCACTGTTGAAAGTGGGGTTTTTGCTTTTTCTAATAAATTTTTAATTTATTCTATTTGGAAAGATTTAAGAATATTTTCTACTTCTGGTAGATATTTTTCATAGTCAGTGGCTTGGGCAGTATAAGTAACTACATAAGCCTTATCACCTTTAATAAAGTAGATTTGTTGCCACTTTAAATTGTATTGACCTTGTTGACCAGTATAAACAATTTTTTTAGCTGCATTGTCTGCTAAGGTAGTATCTGAGTTTGGTTCTACGATTTCAGCTTCAGTGATCATGGAGGTGATTTGTTGTTCAGCTGCTTCTGCAAATTGGGCTAAGGTAACTTTTTGGCCACCTAAACTTTGTACCATAACATTTACATTTTCTTGAAAGGTATCTTTGCTATCTGCTTGAGGAGATTTAACAAAGACTAAAGTACCCATAAAACCTTCTTGCATTTCCCATTTGTCTGGATATTGAAAACTTAATTTTTCAGTAGCATTATCATATTTTTTATAGCCAGTTAAAGCAGCCATGGTAGGAGCTGGTTCATTTTTCTTAGTTGGGCTTTCTTTGCTTGGTGTTAATTGAGTACAAGCACCTAATAATAGAGTGGTGCTTAATAAAACGCCAACAAAGGCAATTTTGTTAGAGTCTGTAAAATAAATTTTGTAAACGGCTAGTAAAATAAATAGCGGCGCGAGCCGCTACCAATTAAAAACTAG
>CAZYBC010000033.1:0-8742 GCA_964645645.1 uncultured Pseudomonadales bacterium | reverse complement strand
ATCTATCAATGAAATATCACTAAAAAACCAACACAAAATGTCCCTTAACCCCAAAGATTAAAAAAAGCAAAGTTCAATCACCAATTAATATTTCCTTTATGGACTTGCTTCAATATGAAGCTGGAGAAAAATTTCTCAAACAAACTTTTAAACAACAAGATTTACAAAGCCTCTACCAGCCTTGGTATAAACAGACTGGCGAAGCTCAAGAAATTTATCCTTCACAGGGTTTATTATTAACTGAATATGATGGTCTTCACCACCTTGGTAAAGTTCTTTTATCAGAAGAAAAGCTTCACCAAACTTTAAAATTACGCCGTTATCTGTTAGAAATTTTTAATCATCCTCAACGCTTAGAAGCTTTGGCTAAAGTACAAGCTAAAAAATTTTCGCCACCACAAAAAATTTCCAGTAAAGTTATGACTTCTGCTTTAGCTAATGGTCTAGCACTTTCTATTTCTGAATTAGGGCTTCAAGTTAAAGGAGCCACTGGCAAAAGAATTGCTAGGAGAAATTTATTGCTTAATGGCCCATTTATTAAATTAGGCAAATATGCCCGTATCCCGTTCTCGGATGGAGCTATGCCAGATATTTTTGGTGCCCCAGCTGCTTTAGCCACCATGGCTGAAAGCCATGCCCTTGCCTGTATTCCCAGAAATGGTTGCTTTAGCAATATCACTAGACAAGCTGACCTAGCTAAAGCTACTCTTGATTGGTTAGCTAATGAGCCTCTTTTACAAAATCGTTCTGATAAAAACAATCTATTAAAAATTTGGCAACAAAATGTGGTTGGAGTAATTGAGCCAGAAATTAAAAGTGGTTTACTCAGAGCCAAGGCTTTGTATCAGCAAGGAATTAGAAGTTTTAGAGTTTATTCACCAGAACCAGGCATTGATGCTTTATATAGTGTAGAAGCTCTAAGAAAAACTTACGGTGATAAAATTGAAATTTTTGTTGGTCAACTTACTAGTGTTGAGCAAGCCAAAAAACTAGAATCAGCTGGCGCTGATGGTTTTTATGCCGGCATTGGCGGTGGCGGACGTTGTATTACCGCCGTACGCAGTAGTAGTGTGGTAGATTGGCCAGACTTAGTTTGGCAATTAAGAGGTGAAGTAAATCTTCCCATAATCGTTGAAGGTGGCGCTAGTAATAATGTAGGAGTAACTTTAGCTCTAGGAGCCAGTGGCATAGGCGTCACTCGTTCAGCTGGCGGAGGAACCATTGAATCACCTGGCGGTTTGCTTTATTTAATTGATAAAGATGGGTTGTGGTTTAAACCTTATGGTGGAGAAGCATCGGCTAGAACTAAATATCAGGATGGCAAAATGATGGCATGTAAAATGCCAGCCTTTGTAGAAGGAGAAACCACCAAAGCTCTCAAAGTTTATATTGGACACCATTTACCCACCATTACTCAAAATATGTTTGCAATGGTAGAAAATGTCATTTTGAGCTTGGTCTTCCGTGGTTGTGATCAAATTAGCACTATGCAAAATCTTGATCCATCTCCGCTACGACAACTCACACAAGCAGGAATTTATCAGCAACATACTCACTAAGATTCATATTCAAAAGCTTGCTTCCAAAGCTTCGCTTTGAGATCAAGCTTTTGAATATGAATCTTAGTGTGGGATTAATTTTTCCATAACATTTAAGCTTCGCTTTGAGATCAAGCTTTTGAATATGAATCTTAGTGTGGGATTAATGTCTCCATGAGAGTCAGTTTTATGTCAGTTTAGCTACTTATAATGATGAGCAATGTCTAACAACTTTTTATGGGAAAAATTTTTAGATTTACTTTATCCCAAGCAATGTGTTTACTGCCATCATGTAGGAACATATCTATGTTCATTTTGCCAAGAAAGATTGGAATTTATTAACTTACCAATTGAGTTACATAATTTAAAAATCTGCTATCTTGATGAAGCTTATGCTTTAGCTGCTTATCAAGAACCTTTTTCTCTTTTAATTCAAACTCTTAAATATCAATCCGTGAAAGGCATGGGGCAATTTTTGGGTCAACTGTTATGGGAATATGGTCATTTCCCTTTATCTGAACACACTTATCTTTGTCCTGTGCCTATTCATCAGCAACGCTTATTAGAACGTGGTTTTAACCAAGCAAAAGAAATTGCTTTGGGTTTAGCAAAAGCAAGTCAATTACCATTGCTAAATTTATTGATCAAACAAACTAACACCAAACATCAAGCTGAAAGTCAAAATAAACAACAACGCTTAGAGCAATTAAAAGATAGTTTTACAATTAATGAAAAAAATTTTCAACAACTTAAGCAACCTTGTTTAAGTTCAATTATTTTAATTGACGACGTGATTACTACCGGAGCCACGATGAATGAGTGTGCTAAAATTTTAAAACAAGCTGGAGTCAAAAAAGTTTTTGGTTTAGCCACTGCCCACGAAGGCTAACTTTTTAGCTTATTATTACAGTTTTATAGTGTTAAAATTTAAGGATATGCTTAATCTAAGTACAATTAAAAAATTTATTGAATCTAAAAATTTTCAGTTAACTGTAATTATTTTATTTTTGGCTTTTTTATCTAGAACCTTATTTTTAAAATCAATCCCAATTAGTTTACACCCTGATGAAAAAATCTATGCAGTTAATGCTAAAAGCTTATTTCTTTCTGGAGCCAACTTAAAAGGTGACTGGCATTTTTGGCAACTACAACCTTTAACATCAATGCATGCTGAGTTACCAAGCTTAGTAATGGCCATTGGATCTTTCTTTACTAAAGATACTATGATGGCAGCAAAAATAGTTTCGATTATTTTTTCTCTTACTTTACCGTTAATCTTAGCTTTATTGAGTGAACATTTTTTTAAGAAAAAAATTTTTTTTTATGCCACTTTAATAGTAGCTAGTTTTAATCCTTGGATGTGGCAATTTGGCCGAATGGCTTTTGATGTTCTTTATGGTTTATGGTTTTATTTTTTAGCAATTTTAATTATCTGTAAAAATGATAGTTATAAAAAATTATGGTCTTTGCCGTTAATTTTTTTGGGCTTTTATCAATATCAAGGTTTAAAATTAATTTTGATACCAATATTTGGGTCAGTGCTACTTTATCAATTGTTAATTGATCGTCAAAATAAAGATTTAAACAAAGCGCAAAAATCAACTAACATTAAAATTTATCTTGCTCTCTTAATTTTTAATTTAGGCCTTTTTGGATTTTATGCTTTAATTAAATTACCTTCTCAAACTGCGCTTAACAGAATTAGTAATTATTCCATTTTTAGTCGGGAATATGTAGATTTATTAGGTGGTACTGCTGATTTAGAAAGAAAAAGAAGTTTAATTTCTCCCCTCACGCCACTACTTTCTAATAAAATAACTGTTTTTATTACTAAACAATGGCAACAATTTTTTAAAATTTTTAATCTTCAACATTTATTTATTGATGGAAACGCTGCTCTTTCAGGATTTTCAGTTTGGTCTAAGGGAACATTTTATCTGGCTGATTTGTTTATTTTAATAATTTTTTTCTTTTTTCCGCGTCAAAATAAAAAATCACAGTTAGCTCCAATTTTATTATTATTAACTTTATTTTTATTTGGCGCTCTACCAGCCTTTATTAATATTGGTAATGATTGGTTTACTTTTAGACCTTCGTTCTCATTTATGATTTTAATCATGTTCATTGCTTATGCGCTGGCTTTAATTTGAGAACAATACCCTAAACTGCTTATTCTGTTGAGCTTATTTTATTTACTA
This sequence comes from uncultured Pseudomonadales bacterium, assembly GCA_964645645.1. Lineage (GTDB taxonomy): Bacteria > Patescibacteriota > Microgenomatia > UBA1400 > PJMF01 > CAZYBC01. The sequence goes on along the minus strand of CAZYBC010000033.1, from coordinate 5,006 downwards.
AATATTGGTGGTTTTATTTATGATTATTTATATCGATATCCAATTTACAGCGCTAATGGGCTTTATTTTTCTGAAAAAATTTTAAGTGATTATTTAATCCGTAATCAGAATAGAAAAATTGCAGTTTACTCTAATCGCAGTGACTCATATTTTGAAGCCTACCTAACTTATAACAACCTAGTTAACAAAAATAATTTAAAAGATATTCGTCAAGCTTTTGTGGGTGAAAGAACTTTTCAATTTCAAAATATTATTTTTGCTAATGTTCAATGTGTGCCTGTAAATGATGAACAAACTTTAATTATTAAAGACATAGATATTCCATTTTGCGAAAACAATAATCTAAAACATTTTAGTATTGCTTCTTTAGAGGATAGTGGCGAAATGATGCAAATTTATCAAGATAGTTTGTGCTTGCAATATCAGGCTGACTTAAATCATTATTTGCGGTATGATAATTTACAATCATTTAATTTTAGTAAGTTAGATGACCAACAATTTTGCCAAAAATGGATTACTGATCTGAGTAAAATTAACATTTAAGCTTGATTTTTAGGCAAAAATAGCCTATAATATGGACATATCAGGGGATGTATAGCCTTGACGTGACCGTTCTTTAATAAATGCAGATCATCTTTGATTACCAGATGTAAAACAGATTCAAAACATAACTGTCAAAAATATTGTCAGTAAAGCTCGCGAATTTGTAGCTTCTTTAGTTACTCCAATCGCAGCTCCAGCTTTAGCTTAATTTAGCTAAAACGGCATCTAATTAACTTGTCTCATCAACGCAATTATTTAGGTGAAAACTCAGTTGGTGTGCATACTTAACTGTCCATATTCAATTAAGTAAAAGAAAAAACATATGGGCGGATTAATAAAGTTTGTTTATTCACTTATTAATCCTTAAGCAAAAATAAACTATATCTGTAGGATTTATTAAAAATTGTGCTTACGGACGCGGGTTCATTGCCCGCCATCTCCACATTTGGGATTTTGACTTTAAAAAAATTAATTAAAAACTATATTTTGAGCTGCTGCATATTTTGCACCAGCTATTTCTTTATTTTTGATCTTTTTCTTGCTTGGTTGTTAAATCTACTGGTGTTGGATTTTTTATAAAATGAAATTTATTGTTTAAGATTAAAGCAACAATCACTAAAGCTTCCACTCCCATCACCACTAAAATTACAAGCAACAACCAATTATTTTTTTTTGCTGCTGGATTTTCTTCGATCAAGCCATTTTCAACTTCATCATTTTGTTCAGCCAAAGTAGGACTTACTATAAGAGCTTGATTTGGTTCAATTGTTGGCAATAAAATAGGTTGAGGGGCTAAAGTAGCAGTTGGTGCCAGAGTTGGTATTTTAGTAGGAATAGCAGTTGGCTTAACTGTTGGCGTTGGATTAGGATAAAAAGTAAGTACATAACGAGAAGAATCATAATTGTCATCAAGAGAATGAACATAAATAGTTAATTGGCCGGGAGTGCTAGCGACACAACTGGCATTAGTCATCCCCATATCGGTAGTAACAGTAGTTTCAGTAACACAGCTATCTCCTGGCTTTGGATTTTCAATTCTAAACTCAACATGTTCACCAACAGAAAAATCACTGATTGAGGGGCTTTCTTTAAATACCTGCGCTAGTACATTAACTGGATGGCCTACATAATAATAATTTTTATGATTATCAGCAGTATAAATTAAAATTCTGCCACCGCCTGCCCACACAGTGCTAATCAAAGCAAAATTAAACATTAAAAAAGTGAGTAAAATAAAAAATTTTTTCATTGAGTTTAATTATATTACCAAAGCATAAGTAAAAATAAAGAAAATGTGATAAAATTTCAGTGTTGAGTAAATATTACTTATCAAAATGATTAAAGAAACTGACCATTCTTCTGGATTGAGTAAAAATTTACCTCCTTCTAAGGAGCTAACTCCTCCTTCTATCACTATTTTAGCCATCGATATTGGCTCCACCAGCATCAAAATTGAAATTTGGCGATATGCTAATGGCAACTTTCAATTAATAGCTGATCAAAGGCCTTGGATTGATTATGATCCTGAAATCGTTGAATTAGATAACCATGATCAAATCAAAATTTTAAGGCAATCTGCTCTGGATAAAATTATTGCCGCCATTGAAAATAAAGCCGCGCTTTGCAAAGATCAACTAAATTCAAGTTTGTTTTTAAATGCCGTTACTGGATTTAATCATAGTTTGGTGCTTAGTTATCAGGGTGAAAATGCTGTTATTCTGGATGATCCAACTCCTGCTGTTATCCCAACTAAATCACAATTAGATATTTTAAATAATTATCTAGATCAAGAACAAATTAATTTGTTGTCAGAAAAACCGTCTACCTTAGGAAAAATTATTTATCTTCTTAATCATCCTGAAATCATTAAACAATTATTTGGTCGAGAAGAGCTTAATTTAACTGATCTACAATTTTCTACAATGCGTGGTTTAATTGCCAAGACCATTACAGGGAGAACTCAACTTTCTGTTCCTCAATCAGAAATCAGGAGTTTCGCTAATTGGCAAGGAGGGCAACAACAATTAAAACAAATGTTGATTGAGCTGGGTCTGCAAACTGGACAAATTCATTTTGAAAGCTCTAATTTTATCAGCGCCCCCAATGGTCATGCCTTTGATTGTGGTGATTTTGAAGGTGAACAACAAAGTTGCTTATTTGTTTTAGAACAGCAAAATACTGATCCAAAAACTATTTTTGTTGCCTTAGATACAGTGGGTAAAACTTCAGCTCAATATGAAAACATGCCTAAAAAATTAGAAATGGGCTATAACACTCAGCGAATGACTGCTCGAGTTAACAAAGACTGGATGAGAAAACTTGCTACAGAATGTACACAAATGGTAGATGTTTATCCTTTTGTTGATCAAATTCTAAGAGAAGCTTTGAATACTGGTTTAGAGACACCTTATCTTTTTTATCCTACTGAGAATGGTTTGGGCATCTTAATTAAAACTGATGGTAAAAGTTATCAAAAAATTTCAAGAGCTGAAGCAGCTGGCAAAGATTTGAATGAACGGAAAAAAATCATTTTAGCTATTGCTTTAGGGATTGCCTTTGGACTTAGACAAAAAATTGAAGGAATCAGAACAGCTAATAACATTGATTTAAATCAAAATATTTGTTTATATGGAGGTTTAGTCGGTAAGAATAAACAAGGTATTCAATGGGGATGGCGTGAAATTTTTCTTGAAGCTTTTCCACCTGCTTCAATCAATATCTTAGATTTACCAAGTGGGGCTTCGGCTGCTGCCTTTGCCGCTTTAAATAGACTGGGTTGGTCATCAGCTTGGAAAAATAATTTCTCTTTAAAAACAGAATTATTGGGCCAGGGGAATCCTAAGTCAGAAAAATATCAGGCTTGGTTGGAAAAACAACAAGCTTTGATAGCTGAACAAAAATTATTGCTTGATAATTGGCAAAGGATGAAAGCAGTAACTTAACGTTTCCGTTTTTTTTGCGGTGTTTCCACTTTAATACTTTCTACACCATGTTGTAGCAATACAGATGCCCAACGATTAGTAAATTCAGTTGCAATTGCTGAGTTATCTGAAGCGATTGTCACTTCATTTTTTCCATCATGATTAGTCCAGGGATCTTGATAATCCAATCTCACTTCTCCCACTAATTCATCTCCATTAAAAAATGTCAAAATAGCGGCTGGAACAAATGTAAATTTTCCAAAAATTGCTCGCAAAAAATCTCCAAAGGCTTCTTGGCCTTGCTGGGATAATTGAGCAACTGGGATTTCTGGATTTTTGTTCATAAAAAAAATTTCGTAGCGAAAAGCCGAAAGGTTTATTTCGCCGTAAAATTAATAACTAGTACTGCCAGTGTATTGGCGTAATTGTAAAGTTTCTAAGTCAAAGGCGTAAAATTCTTCCATTTCAGCTTGTTGCTTAGCTAATAGAATTTCATTAGTACCTAAATTAGCTCCATCTATCCAGGTGGTAGTTAAATTCTGCTCAACTAAATTTATTTCTAAATATTTTTTACTTTTAGTTAAAGGATCAATGTAATAAATTTTGTTAATGACGGCATCCATCCAAAGATTGTAGGGATCTTTGGGTTGTTCAGCCTTAATGTATTCGGCAAAGTAAAGTTTGCCGTTAAGATAAGTTAAATAAGAAGGTAAAAAAAACTGATCTTCACTTTGATTTTGAATACCACAGCCAGAACCGTGTTCTTCAAGGTTTATGCTTGAACCATTTTTAGACAAAAGTTTAATCGTTCCGCCACCGCCACAGCCATCACCACAGCTATCATCAATTAAAATTTGTTGAGTTCTTGGATAATATTCAAGATAATGTTGAGCACATAAAGTTAATTCTTTACCACCTGTAGCTAACTCAAATGAATCGATTTTAAACTCCTGATTCTTATCCATACTCGCTACAAAAATTTGATAAGCATCATAACCATAAGTTACTTCAAAGACAGCATATTGCGTATCGGCAATTGTTTTCAGCATAATTTTACTAAGATTAAACCCAGCTAACTTTTTAACTAAATTGTAATAGGGATCATCAGCGTGCTTAGTTACTAAAGCTCGATCTTTGCTAAGGTCGTAAGTTTCAATGTCAGCGCCATAATCATCAGGATTAAAATAAAGCACATGGAGTAAATTGCCTTCTTGAGATTCTAGTTTTTTTTCCTTGGAGTCATCAGGAGTTTTAGTTGGTTGAATTTTTGGCTGAGCTAAACTAGTGGTATAGCGTTGTTCCAAAAAGCTATTGCGTTCTTTAAGGTAACGAAACTGAGAACGAAAAAAAAGGCTCGTGCCTAGCACGGATAAACAAATCACTGTAACAACAATAATGCTGTGCTTAATTTTAAAATGGGCATCAGCCAAACTGATGAGTTTAAACATAGCTTTATTTTACCATTATTTAAGTTGATTAATCAGATCTTGTTATGGGCACATACATTTCGGAAAAATAGTTTGTATAAATTGATGTGGACTT
>CAZYBC010000032.1:0-9180 GCA_964645645.1 uncultured Pseudomonadales bacterium | reverse complement strand
CTTTAATTGATTTTTTTTGTTATTAATAATCTGCGAGAACGCAGTCGCCCTGCTTAGCGTACTTACTTATCCGAAACTCAATTTTTAATGTTAGAATAAAATGTTATGAATCAAGATCCTAAGAATAATAAAACCAATCCAGAAAATGCTGCCAAAGTTTTACGCGAAACTTTAGCCAAAGTTAAAGAACAGCGAGCGGCAATTAAGGATAAAGTTACTCAAAACGTAAGCCAAACCGAAAATCTAAATATGGAAAATAAAACTCCCAACTCAGCTAATAAACAGCAACCTGGTCAAGTTAAAAAAGTTATTTTTAAAGTTAACTTAAATAATTTTTTTAGCAAAGGATTAATTTATTTACTATTAGCTTTGTTATTTTTACCTTATTTATTTAATCTCTTAACAGGTAAAGCTAATGATCAAATTACTCTTAGCCAATTAGTGAAAGATGTTAAAGAACAAAAAGTAGAAAAATTACAGGTAGCTGGCCAAGAATTACGAGTTCTATATAAAGATCAAGGCAAAAAATATGCACTTAAAGAAGAAAATCAACAAGCTTTAGAAGTTTTAAGTTCTGCTGGCTTAGATTTAACTCAAGTAGACGTAGTAGTTGAAGATTTAAGCAATGGTCAAATGCTGTGGGAATTGGTCATTAATTTTTTGCCCATTATTTTAACGGTAGTATTATTCTTATTTATCTTCCGTCAGGCTCGTGGGGGCAATGATTTATTAGGCATTGGTAAGAGTAAAGCAAAGATTTTTGTTAAAGGTAAACAAAATGTTAGTTTTAAAGATGTGGGTGGAATGGATGAAGCCAAAAAAGAATTAGAAGAAGTGGTCGATTTCCTTCGTCATCCTAAAAAATATCAAAAATTAGGTGCTCGTACTCCCAAGGGTGTGTTATTAGTTGGCCCTTCTGGTACAGGTAAAACTTTATTAGCTAGAGCTGTAGCCGGTGAAGCTAATGTGCAATTTTTATCAATTGCTGGTAGTGAATTTATGGAAATGTTAGTGGGGGTTGGTGCTTCTAGAGCTAGAGATTTATTTGCTACAGCTAAAAAATTAGCCCCTTCGATTATCTTTATTGATGAAATTGATGCCATTGGTCGCATTAGAGGCAATGGTATGTCTGGTGGTCATGATGAACGTGAACAAACTCTTAATCAAATTTTAGTGGAAATGGATGGTTTTACGCAAAATGACAACGTTATTGTGATGGCCGCCACCAACCGGGGTGACATGCTTGATCCAGCTTTGGTGCGTCCTGGCCGTTTTGATCGTCGGGTAATGGTGCGTTTACCAGACCTTGAAGAACGTAAGTATATTCTTACAATCCATGCTAAAAATAAACCTTTTGTGAAAGATTTGGATTGGGATAAAGTTACCAAACGCACTGTTGGTTTTTCTGGGGCTGATTTGGAAAATATGCTTAATGAAGCAGCCATTGCTGTTGCTAGAGGCAATCGTGAAGCAATTACCATGGATGATATTGAAGAAGCAGCTTTAAAAGTTAAATTAGGGCCAAGCAAAAAATTATTACAAGATGATTACGAACGTAAGATGACAGCTTATCATGAAGCTGGTCATGCTGTTTTAGCTCACGTTTTACCCAATGCTGAGCCAGTGCATCGTATTTCTATTGTGTCTCGTGGTTATGCTTTAGGTTTTACTTTAACTCCTCCAGAAAAAGATAAATTACAAACGACTAAATCAGATTTAATTGACGAAATGTCAGTTTTACTGGGCGGCCGGGCAGCAGAAATGGCGATCTTTAATGAACAAACTTCAGGTGCTAGCTCTGATATTGATCGTGCCACCAGAATTGCCAGAGCTATGGTTGTGGAATATGGGATGAGCAAACTTGGACCAATGTATTTTGGGCCTCAATACGAAAAAGATCGTTATGCCAGAGTTTTTTCTGAACCAAGTAAGATTTCCGACAAATTGCAAGAAAAAGTGGACTTAGAAGTTGGTAAATTAATTGATGAAGCCACAGTTCGTTCTAAAGAAATTCTATTAAAATATAAAAAACAACTTGATAAAGTGGCGGCATCCTTATTAGAAGTAGAAACTTTGGATGGCGATGAATTTGCCAAATTAATGGGCATCAAAAAAGCTAAAAAAGAGGTTAAATAAAAAACCTAAGCTTTATATTTTTGTTACAATGTTGCTATGTCCAAAAAGCCAATTTTTCTTTTAATTGATGCTCATGCAGTGATTTATCGAGCTTTTTATGCTTTTCCCATTCAGTTGACTAATGAAGCTGGGCAACCTATTAACGCTGTTTATGGCTTTTCACGAATTATTTTAACGGCGATTCGTAATTTTGAACCAGTCTATATGGCTGTAGCTTTTGACCATCCCAAGCCAACTTTTCGGCACAAAAAATTTGAGGCTTACAAAGCTAAAAGACCTAAGATGCCAGAAGAATTGCAGCCGCAAATTCCAATTATTAAAGAAGTGGTAGAGGCTTTGAATATCCCTAAATATGAAATTGAAGGGTTTGAAGCTGATGATTTAATTGGCACTATTAGCGATAAAGTTGAAAAAATTGGTAGTTTACTGACCGTGATTGTTACTGGAGATCAAGACACTTTTCAGTTAGTGGATAATAATACTCATGTCTGGCTTCCGGCTAGAGGAAAGTTTGGCAAAGATAAGGAATATGATGCTGCTGGTGTTGAAGAAAAGTTGGGTATTAAGCCAGTGCAAGTGATGGATTACAAAGCTTTGGCTGGAGATAGCTCTGATAATATTCCTGGTGTAAAAGGCATTGGCCCCAAAACCGCTGTCAATTTATTAAAAAAATATCAGACTTTAGATCAACTTTATAAAGTTTTAGAAAGTGGTGATAATCTTGATCCCCAACTTTTTAAGCCAGCGGTGATCAAAAAACTTACAGAAGGAAAAGAAAATGCGTTTATGAGCAAACAGCTGGCTACCATTGAACGAGTTATTGACTTAGATTTTGATTTAGAATCTTGTAGAGTTTCTAGTTATGATAAAACTAAAGCTGCTACATTATTTAATAACTTAGATTTCAAATCTTTAATTAATTTATTGCCAGAGGATCAATTTGAAAAAGAAGTTCAGGCTAGTTTGTTTTAAAATTTCCTTAGCGGCTTTGAGTCTTTGGGGAGTTTGGTTAGGAATAAATTTTGTTATTTACCCTAAAGCAATTATTGTGCCTCACCATAATATTGTGAGAGCCCAGCGACAAGAATTTTTTCAATTAATTGCAAAACAACGACCTTATTTAAAAACAATTTTTATTCTTTCTCCAGATCATTTTTCTGCCAATCAAAGACAAATTATTTACGCCGATAAAACTTGGCAGTTAGCTCAGCAACCAGTCTTTTTTGCTCAAACTCAAGCTGATTTTTTGGCCGCTCATTATAAAAAAGATAATGCTGTGATGGGGAGAGATCATGGCATTTATAATTTATTAGCTGAAATTAACAGCAATTGGCCACAAGCTAAAATTGTGCCCTTGCTTTTAGGTCAGCAATTAGAGTTTAAAGATTTAGAAGGGTTAATCAGCTATTTAAATCAGCAATGCCAACGAGATTGTTTAGTGATTGCTTCAGTAGATTTTTCCCATTATTTACCGAGAAGTATGGCAGATATTCATGATTTAGAAACTTTTGCTAAACTGAGTAAACATCAACTCAGCGATGATCATAATTTGGAAGTAGATAGTCCCCAAAGTTTGTATGTGGTAGATCAATATATTCAAGCAAGTAAATCATCATGGCAGTTTTATTTACATACTAATGCCTCCTACCAACAAGGAGGCAGAGATACAGAATCAACTAGCCATATTTTTGCTTGGGCGCAAAAGAGTTTTTTTTCGCCCCATTATTTAGCCCCACAAACTTTTTTAGTAGCCAAAAATTTAAATCGTCAACGTGATAGTGCCAATTTAGGTGAAAGATTTTTCTATGGCACCGCTTGGCAAAATTTAACTTTGCAAGAAGAATTAGCCATTGGTTCTCGCTTGTTAATTAAGCCAGCTGATCAAGATTATTCTAGCTTGCAAGTTGAAACTGGAAATTTAGTTTTGTATTTAGCTGATGATTTAGCTGTAGCTGGCGCTCAAACTAATTTTGGTTTGAGATTGGTTTTTTTACCTATAAGTTTTAATGGTCAAAATTATTCTTTATTAAGATATCAAGCTAAAAGTGAAGCCCTAAAAAAATTATTTCAGTTTACTAATTTGCCTAATGCCTTTTTTGATTCTCAAGAAGGCGTTATTGAACTTCATTAACTAGAGATGGTAGAATGAAAAATAATGCAAACTCCAGCTAAACAAGCCCCCAAAACCGATAAAGAATTTTCTCCAGAAAAAGATCAAGCTGATCTTAATGCCGCCACAGCAACTTTAGCCCCGGATTCTAAAAATAAATTGTTTTTAGGAATTTTGCTGGGAGTTGGGACATCTTTATTGATTGTGGCAGTTGTGGTAGCCATTATGTTTTTTAATAAAAGTTTCACTTTAGCTCCTGGTGAGCGTCCAGAATCAATCCCTCAGGCCACAGATGAAGGCACAATTAGCACTAATCAACCTAGCCCTACTCCTCAATCTGGGATTAAATGGTTAGCTCAACCACAAAAAGTAGCAGCTCTCAAGTTGTTCCAACCTTATGTTAGCCCAGAAGATGATGAAATGGCCTACCAGATGTTTGATGTTGAACAAGCAGAGTTTTACAAAGTGGCAGATATGCCAGATGGCGGGCAGTTATTTAGTGCCTATATTCCTGTTAATGCCCCTTCAGATCCAGTGTTATTCCGGATTTATCAAACTGTTGAAGGTCAATATTCCGTCTTAAGTAAATATTTAACTGATTGGGATGTTGAAGAGGTCACTAAGCAACTTTTACCAGAAGTGCAATGGACAGATATGGCCATCAAAGAATTAGATTTACCTGAAGAAATCACTGTTGATAATTTTACTTTGGAAACCCAACATTATGTGGGTAAGCTTTTTTCTGAATTAACTAAACCTCAAATTGTGACTCAATCAACTCCTTATGGTGATTTATATCTTACTTATGAACCAATTCTTGATTCTAAAGAAATTTTTGCTAGAGTAACATATTTAAAATTAGTTGATGGCACAGTAGCTCCTTACTCCATTAAGCATCAAGTTCTTAACGATGATTTAAGTCCTAGCTGGCAAACTGATGCTGAGCAATATACCCAATCTTTTCTTTCAACTTGTGGAAATGATGTCTTTAATAGCGTCCCTGTGATTAAAAATGATAGCCTCTTAATTGCGAATAAAAAATTAGTAGGGACAACTAAGGCTGGTGATTCAGTTTATATGGTGACTGATGCTAATGGAGAGTTAGTTAAAAAGCTTTATGATTTATATGATTCTAGCCGTACTTATGAAGATGGCGCTAAAGTTCTTTCTTTAGAACAATTTGCCCAAAAAGATACTCATATTATTTGGCAAGATCCTTTAGGTGATTGGCAAATTTTTGCCAATATTGATTACGCCATTATTGCAGAGTGTGGTAAGCCAGTGATTTACTTGTATCCTGAAGAAACTACTCAAGTCAGTGTGCAAGTTGGCGCTGATTTTAGCTACACTGAGCCAGTTTATCCAAATGGCGGTTGGCAAGTAACAGCTAAACCTAATGGGCAACTTAGTTATCAAGGTCAAACTTATCCTTATTTATTTTGGGAAGGCACTGGGCATGGTTATTATCCCAATTATCAAGATCGTGGTGTAGTGGTTAAAGCTGATCAAGTGGTAGCCACCGTGCAAGAACAATTAAAGGCCTTTGGTTTAAATCAACAAGAAATTACTGATTTCTTAGAATTTTGGCAAGCCAGATTCCCCAAAGAAAATTATGTCAGATTAACTTGGTTAGGTACTCGAGAAATGGATGTTTTAGCACCTTTACAAGTTAGTCCTGCTCCAGATTCTAAGATTAGAGTCTTTTTAGAGTTTGAACCTTTAGCTAGCTACAAAGCACTTCAGCCACAAAAAATTTATGCAACTCCCCGAACTGGCTTTACCTTGGTAGAATGGGGTGGCCTCTTAGTAGGCAAGCAATAAATTATGAAAGTGGCCTTAGTACATGATTTTTTACGCGAATATGGCGGAGCGGAGCGGGTTTTGGAAGCTTTGCATGAGCTTTATCCAGCTGCGCCAGTTTATACAGCCTTTATTGATCAGCAAGCTTTAGGGATTCACTGGCAGCGGTTTAAAAATTGGGATTTACGTACTACCTGGTTTGCTAAGATTCCTGGCCACAAAAAATTTTATTCACCCTTGCGTTTTCTTGCACCAAAAGCTTTTGCAGATTTAGATTTAAAAGATTTTGATTTGGTCATTTCTTCTTCTAATGCTTTTGAAGCCAAAGCCGTACAACCTGGTAAAAATAAACATCTTTGTTATTGCCACACGCCTCCTCGAGCTTTATACGGTTATTCCACGATGTCTGCCTGGAAAAAAAATCCTTTAATTCATTTTTTTGGCAATTTAATTAATCACTATATGCGAGGGATTGATTTTCAAGTGGCCCAACAAGTAGATTTTTTTATTGCTAATTCAGAGGAAACTCAGCGGCGGATTAAAAAATTTTATTATCGAGAAAGTACTGTTATTTATCCCCCAGTAGAGGTAGACAAAGTTTTGCCTGCTAAAGTGCAACCTACTCCTATCCAAGATCGTGTTTATTATTTTTATATTGGTCGCTTGGGTTTGCAAAAACATCCAGAAATGGCCGTGCAAGCTTGTACACAGTTAGGTTTACCACTCAAGGTAGCTGGTACTGGGCAGATGTTAGATCAGCTTAAACAATTAGCAGGTCCAACAGTTGAATTTTTAGGCGCTGTGGATGATGCTCAACTGGCTCAACTTTATCAAGGTGCTAAAGCCTTATTGTATCCAGTTGAGGATGAGGATTTTGGCATTGTGCCAGTAGAAGCAATGGCCGCTGGAGTGCCAGTGATTGCTCATCGTTCAGGTGGCCCGCAGGAGACGATTGTAGAAGATCAGACTGGCGTGTTTTTTGATCAGTTAAATGCTGCTTCTTTAGTAAAAGCCATGGAAAAATTTGAACAACTTTTAGCTAAAAACCAATTCTCAGCTTCCAAAATTCATCAGCAAGCTCTCAAATTTTCCAAAGAAAAATTTAAGCAACGCTTAACCGCTTTTGTTAATAGAGTTATTGTGAAATAAAAAAAGGTTTTTTTCTCAATTAGTTACAGCATTTATCTTTTTTTAATTCTTAATTAATTCACCCATCACCACACTATTAGCAGGCATATTAACTTGAGTTTTCAAAACAGCCGCCGTAGTGGCAAGCTTGATATTTTGTTGGTTACCATTGAGGTAGCTTAAAACTAATTGATAATTACCTGGCTCAATATTATTGAAAGTTACTGGTACCATTTCAGTATGAGCCCCTCTAGCATCAAAATTAGCAATCACCACTTGAGTATTATCATTTTCTTTTTTAGCAGCTAAAGCTTTGACAAAACCACCATTGCCAGTTAATTGTAGGCGTTGATCAGCCAAGCTATCCAACATTCTTAAACCCTGATAACGAGGTTTGCTGGCGGCCCCGGCATCATTATGAGTAAATAATCCCCAACGTCCCCATAAAGCTTGACCAGCTGGATCTTTGCCATCCTGAATTTCAAATAAAAAGGCTTTTTGCACTGAGCCAACCATAGAAATTGCCCCAGCCACACTATGAGCAGCAGCATAATTAGTATCATAACCAACATGATTATTACTATCATGACCCCATTCAGTAATATGAAATTCTAAAACAGGTTGGAGCTGAGGGAAGCTTTCTACCCAACTTTTAACATCAGCCATATCTTTTTCATATTGTTCCAAATCATTACTGTAACGATGCCAAGAAAAGAAATCTAAAGGTAAATTATTATTAACCGCATATTTAGCTACAGCATAAAACCAATTTTTATATAAAGCGGTAATGGCTGGCCCACCAATTTTAAATGGTAAAACATTCTGATTACTTCTGGCTCGTAAAGCCCCTCTAGCAGCATAATCATAAAGAGTTAAATAATTTTTAGAACCATAATATTTCCAGCCACCAAACAAATCAGGTTCATTCCAAACTTCATAACAAACATCTCTAATTTTTAAATCACCACTGACATGTTCAATAGTTTTTTGGACGGTTAATTGCCAGTCGGCCCAGTTAGTAGGAGGAGCTAAAATATCCCCACTAGAAATAGCCGGGGGCATATAACTTAAGGCAAGATAAGGTTTAGCCCCAGTAGCCACAATGTCACTAATTACCAAGTCTAATTTTGTAAAATCAAAAGTTAAATTACCCGGAGTGCCCTGCACAATATCATAAAAATCATAAAGATGATCTAGGCGAATATATTCTGGATTAAGTGATTTAACCTTAGGAGTCAATTCAGCAATTCTCCAGGCATGATCTTCACCACCCTGAGCTAAATAACGCCACGGTCTAGGCATTGGCCCAACAATTAATTGAGTATCAATCACTAAGTCAGCTGGTGCGGCGCTAGCTTGAGAAAAAAAATCTCGTACTACTTTTAATTGAGAAACCCCAATTAAACTAGCCACAATCATCACAATCAAAAAGACTAGGCTTTTAATTTGTTTCTTACGTTGAGTTTGAAAAGGTGAAATAGCTGACATAGTTTAAATATAATCGAAAATAGACAGAAATGTTAGAGAGAGTTTATGGGGAAATGGGGTTTGTTTGGTAATGTTTTACAACGTCCCATAATTTTACTTTGCAATTATTCTGTGTTAAAATATTGAGGTAATTAAATTTAATTTTTCCGACGTTAGCTGTTAGAAAAATTGAAAAATTTCACTTAAGAGGTAAAAAACATGTATTGGGAACAATTGATTTTGCGAGGATTTGAAGTGATTTTAGGTTTGACTGGCTTAGCCATTGGGATTAAGGTGGCTTACCAGTCGATAGTTCGGTTTCGAAGTGGACGAGAAATAAAAATTCTCGTTGATCTGTCTAAAAAAAAGTAAGTTTTTTTACCTCCTTATCCCTCATAAGGTTATTTTTGACTTTGTGAGGGATTTTTTTTGTTAAATTGAGTTTTTTAATGATGGGGGTGCTTTTTAACTATGAATGTATGGTCTTGAGTTCGCAAACGAAGTGCAACACTTTCAGGCAGTAAAATACTGCAAGAGAG
>CAZYBC010000031.1:0-9535 GCA_964645645.1 uncultured Pseudomonadales bacterium | reverse complement strand
CTATCTATCAATGAAATATCACTAAAAAACCAACACAAAATGTCCCTTAACCCAAATTTTGTTGATTACCAAACAGTTTTTTTAAGTGGTTTACCAACTTTAAAATTAACTACGCGGTGAGCTTTGATTGTCATTCTTTTGCTCTTTTGGCCAAATGGTTCTACTTCTTTATCGTCAACTTTGTTGACACAAAAAGTTCCAAATCCAGAAAGAACAACTTTCTCACCTTTTTTTAAGTTACGAATTACCTCTTCAAATAAAGCTTCAATAGCTTCTTCTGAAGCTTTTTTAGTAAGGTGAGCTTTCTTAGCCACAACTTTAATTAACTGAGATTTGGTCATAATTTTTCCTCTCTTTCTTATTTTTTATAGTGTAATTGTTTGATCTATTAAGTCAAGCGGGATTTTGCTTAATTCTTGATAAGAGTCTTAAATATACCTCAACTTTTTTAACATGACAAGGGATGCTCCAAAAACATCATAGCCAACATCTCTAAGGGTTGCTTGTCTACCTGCTACTAATGATTGGTGAAATTCATCACTCAGAGCGTATGAAAAGCAAAAAATTAGGGGTAAAAGCCAAAATAGATATGAGTGTTTCTCTTTAAAATTAAAGCTGTTTTTGGTGGCTTTAAAGAGTAAAAAATATAAAACGGCATAAACACTGATATGAGCCATTTTTTTAAATAAAAAGTCAGCAATAGAAATACTAAAACCAGGTAGAACTTGCTGAGCTGATAATAGATAAATAACGATAGCCCAAATAACAGCTGGAAAATAATTGAGAGCGGTTTTACCAAAGTTAAAATTGATTTTTTTCATAATTTAAAAATAACCCCATCCAAATTAAAACTATTCCAGTCATTATAACATTAGCGATTTGTAAGGGGCTAATGTTCATTTCTTGATAAAGAATATTTTTAACTAAAAAATCTGATTTTTGAGGTTGATTAATAGACGATTGTTTAGATTTAAAAATTTTAGGAGTAGGATAATTTTTAGTTTCTATTATTGGGGTTTGAGTAAGTTGTGGAGTTAAACTAAGCATTGGTAAAGGAGTTGGGGTAATTAGGCTAGGATTAGCCGTGGGTGTAATAGTTAATGTGGCAGTTGGGCTTGGCAATGGACTAGGTGTTGGCGTTGGTTGGTGAAAAAGAATTAATTGATCTGCAGTGCAAGTACTATAGACAACGTGGTCAATTAACTGATTATTTTGGTCATAAAGAAAAATTTCATCACCATTATTATTAAGTTTGACGTTTTTTAAATTAATTTTACTAATCTCTGCATTAATTAAAGTAAGATTACTAATTTTATCTTTGCTAGTAGTTAAGTCACCTATTTGCCAGTTATTGATATTAGCCGTTTGCTGAGAAAGATTTTGAATTTGAATAAATTCTTCATCTTCACTAGGGCAAGCCGAGGCGCTGTAAATAATAATCATAGGCGGGTCTTCAGTTTTTACGGTGGGTGTTGGTGTAGCTTGTAAGGTTACTGTAGGACTAGGCGTTAAAGTAAAAGTAGGGCTTGGGCTAGGACTTGCTATGATACTGGGAGACAATTCTGGAGTGAGATTGGGGGTGATACTAGGATTAATAGTTTGAGCAAAAACTTGGTTATTAGACAATTTAATAAGGCAAAAAAGGCTAATAATTTTTTCTAGCACATTCTTATCATAGTGCTTTAAACTGACAAAAAGTGTGATTCTGTTAGAACTAAAAAAGCCGACTAAATAGTCGGCTTTTAGATTTTGTTTTAAAAGAGTTTAATATTCTCTAAAGTATTTAATACTTCCAGCAGCTTTTAAATCTTCTAACCATTTGCTGTAAGCTTCACTTAATTTTTGTTGATTGAGTTGTTGCTTAGCTAAAGTATTAAGTTCTTCTTCAGTTTGATCTTCTGGTAAAAATTCTTTGTTTTCAGTTAAGAAGTTTTTAACATCTTCTTCACTGATAGTGATATTTTTGGAGATGATTTTTTCAATGGCTTTTTGCATTTCAATTTGTGAAATTAATTCTTCACGGGTCATACCTTGCATTTCCAAAAGTTTATCAAGTTCTTGATTTTGAGACTTAACATTTTCTTCAATCTCTTTAAGGTAGTTATCAATTTCTTCTTGAGCAACTACAACTTTTTCTTTTTTAATAGCTTGCTTAATTAAAGTTTCATTAACTAAATTTTCTAAAACTGAAGCACCTTGTGATTTTTCTAATTTGCTAATAACTTGAAAACGGCTAATTGGTTGACCATTTACCATGGCAACAAATAATACATTTTTTAGTAAGTAAGCGGCTCCAGCTAAAACAACAATTACAATAGAAAGACGCATTAATTTTTTATTCCAAGCTTGCATTTTGATTTGAGGATTAGCAGTTATTGATGGCTCTATAATTGGATTGGTTTTGGGAGTAACTTTAACAGTGGCCACAGTTTTTTTAGCAGCTTGGCTAACTGTTTTATTAGCTGTTTTTTTTACAACATTTTTAGTTTTTGCGGTTGAAGTTTTTTTGTTTGTTTTTACCATAATGGCTTGAGTATATCACACTCAAACACAAACAACAGAACTATTTAAGAGGTTTTTTTAATCTCTGCAATGATGGCTTGATGGTCACTGACTTGATCAACGACAGCTATTTTTTCCACTATATAATCTGAATTAGTAAATAAACCATCTACAACATATTCTAATTTTCCAGCTTTATGCAAACTAGGGTCTAAAGTAGTTATGATGGTTGGAGGAATGTTATCTTGGTATTTTTCAGCTAAGCGAGCAAAAGTTTTTTTACCTCGTGGGGCATTAAAATCACCACAAAGAATAAGTTGTGGATAATTGGTTAAAATTTCAAAAAGTTGAGTAAGATGTTCTTGTTGTAAGTCGGTAGAATCACCATTTTTTGACCAAGTAAAATGAGTAGTGGCAATTCTAAACATTTGTTGTTGATGTTGAATTGTTACAGTTAACAAACAGCGATTCATCGCATTGGGATTTTGAGCATGAAGGAATCGGGGAATCTGATTTTCTTTACCAAAATAAAAATGTTTATCAATGGTTAGCAAGTCATTTTTACTAAAAATGGCTAAACCAATTGAACCCAAAGCATCTGACATGTGAATGCTTGTATCAGCGACATTACTCATTGGTACATAGGTAAATTGCATTTGTAGAGTTTTTGCCAAAATTGGCAAATCAACTTCAAAAACTTCTTGCAAACAAATTACGTCAGCTTGCTGTTGTTGTAGAAAAGGCAAAACTCGTTGTTCTAAATGTTTGTGGCCTTCAATATTAAGTGAAATCAGTTTGATTGACATAGGACTATTATACTGTTCTTTTTTTTAGTTTTATAATAACGCCATGCTTTTAATTCATACTTGTTGTGCTGATTGTAGTTTAAAACTCTGGCAATCTTTGCAAGATTCTCAGTTAGCTATTGTGCCAGAACAAATTGCTTTTTATTATTATGCTCCTAATATTCATCCGCGAAGTGAGTTTCTTACTCGTTTAACTGCTTTAAAAAAATTAATTAAAGAAGAAAAAATTACCGGTCAATTAATTGTGGCTGATTATCAACCACAAGAATATTTTACTAATTTAGCTTGGCAAGATTGTGAGTTGATTCCTAATAAAAAAATTCGTTGTCCAAAGTGTTGGCAATTAAGATTGGACAAAACTTTTCAATATGCCAAAGAGCATGGTTTTCAACAAGTGAGTACAACAATGCTGACTAGCTCTTATATGGATACTCAATTAATTGCTCAATTTGGTCAGCAATTAGCCAAAAAATATCAATTAGAATTTATTATTCCTCAATCAATTTGCTGTCAATTAAACACTCGCGGTTTTTATAAGCAAAATTATTGTGGGTGTTGCTTCTCTCTTTTAGAAAAAATAGCAGATAAATTTCGTTAAAACAAAAACTCCCAATGTTGCCATTGGGAGTTAATTAACAAATGAATTGCTAAGAAATTTTAGTTTCTTGGTCTACGATCATTGCTTCTGTTAAAAGGTCTACGACCACCAGAAAAACGATTTTCACGAGGTTCTTTAGGTTGAGCGACTTTAACAAAAATGGTACGACCATTAACTTCAGTTTCATTTAAAGCTTCAATAGCTGCTTGAGCAGCTTCAGCTGAAGTAAGTTCGACAAAGCCGAAGCCTTTTGAACGACCAGTTTGTCTGTCAGTAATGACATTAGCTTCAACAATTTCGCCAAATTGAGCGAAAAGTTGTCTTAAGTCATCATTGGTCATGGAAAATGATAAATTTCCACAATACAATTTGTTAGGATTTTGAGAAGGTTGCATTGCGTGCCCTTTTCTTTTAGTTGTTCGGATCAAAAAGAACAACTAATTTTTTAATTCGGACACGATGCTTAGGAAACTAAGAACTGCCGTTTTGATCTAGTTAGTATTATAGCAGAAAAAGGGAAAATTGATAGCTTAATTAAAAATAGATATACCTTTGTAAACGCAATCGCTATGCTCAAATGGTTTGCAAAGGTATATCCATTTTTATTAATTAGCTTGAAAAGAGCACAGTTAATCTATTTTTCATCCATTGGTTTTAATAAAGTGTTAAACCATTGTAGATAAAAAATATATAGTCCAAGTCCAATTAAGGTAGCTAAAGTGCTTAAAAATTTTGCAGGTTGGATTAAACTAATGTTTAGGTAAGTGATTAAACAATATAAGCTAGTTAAAATTAAATTAAGTTTAGAAACTTTAAGTTTTTTTTGACTAGCTAAAATAAAAATTAAAGGAATTTGCCAAAATAAATATTGGACTCCCCAGTTAGGGGTAGTTAAATAAAAGCTGAGGATAGTTAATAAAGCAGTTTGCAAAAGATTTTTTTTGCTTAATAAAATTAATAATTGCAAAATTCCAAAAAGACTGAGAAAAATTAATAAACGATAAGGAGCAAGAATAGACCAAATTGGTTTTAATAATAAACTAAGTCCCCAATTTCCGCCCGGCCCTCCTGGCGCAAGCAGTGCATTGGTAACAGTTTCAAAATTAGAGCCAATAATTAGACCGTAAAATTTGATATTAGCTAATAAAAAACCCACAATTAATAAAAAATAAATAAATTTTTTTGGCCAAGATCTAATTTGCCAAATTACCTGTGGGAGAATTAAAACTGACCAAGTTTTACTAGCAATTGAACAAGCAAATAGTAAGCTAGATTGTAAAATTTGGCTCCAAGATTGTTGTTTAAGTAAAATAATTGCGGCTATTAAAAATGTTAATAAAATTACATCAATTTGACCGTGATAAAAAATAATAGCAAAAGTGATTGGATTACTTACAAATCTGATTGCCCAGATAATTTTTTGACGGTCAATTTGACGACTAGTAGGATTTTTACAAATTAGGTAACTAAGTAAAACTAAACATAAACTAAGCACAGCTTTTAAACAAAACGAAAAATTAAACCAAGGCTGAGTTTCACTTAAATAATTTAATGGAGCAAATAAAAAAATCAAAAAAGGGAAAAATGGATATTGAGTATGGTTACTATCTATCCAATAAAAATCAATTTTGTGCCTTAAATGATAACCAGCTCCAGAAAACAAAAACACATCACCTACTTGTTTTTTGAAAAAAAAACTCAGAACAAGCTGACCTAAAATTAAAATTATCACCAGCAAAAAAGGATAGTTAAATTTTGTTAAAAACTTTTCTCTTTTTTTGTTCCAAAAAAATAAGTTAATTAAACTAGTAATTAAGAATCCACTAAGAAGCCAATAAGAATCTGCTAACATATCTTTATTTACTTAAATAAAGATCAATAATAAAAGCCTTTTTAGGATTTTTAGGCAAATAAGCTACTTCTACAGTATCACCAATTTGATATTTGAGAATAGTTTTGGCGACAAAATTTCCAACAAGATGCTTTTGTTCATTAGAGTCTTTAAAGGCATATTGAAGTTTTGCTCCTTGTCTAAAGAACCAACGTTTAACAATAATAGCTTTAGCAGTTTTGCCTTTAGTGAGAGTTTTTTTTATGAGTGAGTATCTCATTAAAATAGTCGGGATAGTAAATAACCAAACCAATAAAACTCCAGGACCTAAAAGAATAAAAATTAAACTAAATACTAAACAAACAGCACTTAAATAATCGGTGGTAATAATCTTGAAAAATTTAATTTTATTCATATTTTATTTATATCACAATTAATTATTTAAGCAAATTTATTGGAAGCTATAAGAACCGTGATGGGTCTTATCAATTGGACGACTAATGATGATAGTAATAGACCACATGCTTAATATTAGCACTGCTGATAACCACACCCAACTTAAAACACCAAATTGATTAAAAGTTTGTTGAGCTTGAGTTTTGACATCTTCCATTGTACCCATTACTGAGCCAGTTAAATCAGACATACTAGCAGTTTTCTTTTTGCCACCTCTACCAGGTGGAGTGGGGACAGTTGTTGGAGTAGGACTAGGTGCTTGAGTAGGGCTAATGGTAGGTGTAGGAGTTGCAGTTGGAACAGGACTAGTTGTAGGAGTAGGGGTACTATTAGTAATGGTGTTAACTTTAACATAGTTAGTTATTTGTTTGACACTAGTGTTCCCTAAATTATCAGTGATTGTTAATTTAACGGTATATGTCCCAGAATTAGCATAAGTATGGCTAGGACTAGACGCTGTAGAAGTGGCTCCATCTCCAAATTCCCAGAGCCAAGAGACGATTGATTTTCCAGTAGGTATGGCAGAAGTATCTGTAAATTGAATGTTTTCTCCTGCATTAATATTAGTTAGGTTACTCGTAAAACCAGCACTCAAAGTTTGGGTAGAAAAGGTAACAGCAATGGTATGATTGGTGGTTAAACTATTAAAGGTATAGTCTGAAACCACTGGGATAGAATTACCATCAACATAAACTGCTCTAATAGATTGACCTAATGTTGGAGTAAAGACAAAATTTTGGCTTTCTGCGTAATTATAGGTAATAATGCCAGAAGGGGTAATTGTCCCATCTCCAGAGCTAGTAGCAGTAATAGTATAGGTATTAATAGCAAAATTAGCAGTAAGATTAAGGTTTTGAGTGACATTTGTGACAGTTAGAGGATTGCTAGTGCTGGTTGTAAAACCAGTGCCAGTCCAATTAACAAAATGATAACCAGTATTAGCTACGGCTGTTACGGCACTGGCATTTGATCCTGAATTTACAGATTGGCTAGTGGTGCCAGTAAGTGTGCCATTAGCCCCAGCAGTAAAATTAACAGTGTAAGATTGAGTTTGATACTCATAAGCACCAAGATCAAATAAACTATTAACTGGACGAGGATTATCAGCATAATCAAAATCTAATAGTTCATAATTTCCATCAAAATCAAGATCTACATAAACTGCCTTACCAGCATCAATTCCCCCTGCTCCAGCTTGTAAATGGAAATCCGGAGTAGCGTTATCTGGGTCAACAAAATTGGGCGAGCTTGCTAAACAGTTAGGACAAGCAACTGGATCACTAGGGTCAACTTCATAGATACTATCTCCTATATAACCATCAATTAAGTTATTTTCTACCACCACATTAGCAGCACAAGAATGAACATCAATTTGGGATTGTCCATTTTGACTAACAATATTATTCCAGATGTTAACATTAGATACTTCTCCACTCGCATAACATTGAACGCCAATGCCAGTAATGCTAACTTGAGAATTTTTATAAACGACGTTATTAAAGATATCGATATTGCTTTTTGTTCCAGTAATTCCTTCACCATTCCATCGAGTGACCAAAATTCCCCCGTTATTTCCTCCATAAACTAAGTTATTAAAAATTTTAACATCTTGAACATTACCTCCTTTTTCTGTAACACTTATGCCTTCTGCACTCACTGCTATCCCGGTATCAGTATTAACTTCATTGTTGTAAACGTTTAATTCATAAGCTCCTAATTCTGGATGATCGAGAGATCCGCTTGTAGTAACACCTACGTAAATACCAACATCATCAGGTAAATCATAAACATGATTGTGGTGAATATTGCCGTGATAACTATTACCTTTAACATCAATTCCTTCACCACCTTGTTCTAAACCAACCCCATCATAAACATGGTTATAGGCAACTTCAAAATCATGAACATGGACAATGCTAATATTTTCCTGAGGAAGACTTAGCGGATCATTCCCATATTCACAACCAGCTCTAACAGTATTGTTATTAACAGTAACATTGCCGGCTCCATTTACATAAAGGCCAGAAGCATTGGTGTTTAAAGTAGTAATATTACTTACTTCAAGATTATCTGTGCCAACAGCATAAAGACCCATCCAATTACTTTGACGGATTGTAAAATTACTTAATTTAACATGATCAACATTATCAATAGAAAAAAGGCCATTCCATAAACTAACAGGTAATTCTCTAGTGCCATCGTTATTAGCATCGCCATCGATATAAACATCATGACCAGCTTCTCCTTGGAAGGTGATGGTTAAATTTTCTGGATTTAAACCTTTGTATTGAGGTTTGACTTGTTCGTTGTATTCTCCTGATTTGATGTGAACAGTGGTGCCTGGTCCAGCAATATTAGCGGCTTTTTGAATGGTTGCAAAAGCAGTGCCTTCGGTTAAACCATTATTGCTATCACTCCCTGCTGCTTTATCAACCCACAAATCAGCAATAGCTGGCATGGTAAAAGTGACATCATCAAAGAAAATAGAACCATCAGTAACACTACCTATTGAAACTTTGCCTATTTTAATATAAGCAATATTAGCGGTAGTGCTGGTAGGAAATGTTCTGACGAGGTTATCGTTGACCCATAATTTTACAGAACCAGAGGCACCGGCTTGATAAGCAAAGGCAACTTTAGTCCAGCCACTTAATTGATAACGATTTTCAGTGGCATCGCCGTGAATATAGATTTTTTTAGTAGCATCAATTCTTAATAAAGCTAAAGAGTTATTGCCACTATCTGACATTTGCGCTACCCCAACTGTAGTAGCAACTGTGGGAGCATCCGCATTAATCCAAAATTCTACTTTACCATTAGAAATATCCCCTCCAGCAATATTCAATTTATAGATTAAAGCAATATTACTTCCTTGACCAATTGCTTCTAAAGAATAAGTGCCAGTGTGAGGATTAGTATTAGCAACTTGGATACAAGTACCAGTACAACCACTGGTGCTTCTAAGCCAATTATTACTATTAGTGGGGCTTAAGAAATCTCCTGATTCAAAACCATCAGTGATTAAAGTCCAATCAGAAGCTGATTGAGCAGCGGCAGGTTGAATGAAATTTTTAACAATTAAGCCGCAAAAACCAATTACTATAAAGCATAAAAAAAGAATGAGTTTATATTTAACTCTATTTTGGACAGTAACCATATCTATTACATATTTTATGGGCTGAGATGGGGTTATGTCAAGGCTAAAATGTCAAAAAAACGGATGACCAATTTAGCTTGATCATCCGTTAATAAATTCGCTTAAAAAAACTTATTTTTTTAGAATTTTAGGGTTAAGGGACATTTTGTGTTGGTTTTTTAGTTACTTTTCATTGATAGATAGCA
>CAZYBC010000030.1:0-11486 GCA_964645645.1 uncultured Pseudomonadales bacterium | reverse complement strand
TTATGATCTTTTTTATCTTTGATTCTGTTGGAATTTGTTTAAGTTGATATGACATTCGTCAATTATCAACTACAAAAACCTAGTTTGTACCATCAAGGTAAGTGTGCCCAACTAAATCCAATTCCCTTAGCTAAAACTCTGGTTTATACTAAACCAATGCGACCAAGAACTTACTTAGAAACTTTAAAACTTAGTTTTACTTCTATCATCTATTATTTTAAATTAATTCACTTACCTTGGCATCATAGCTTACGCTTTTTTTTAATTAGTTTAATTCTTTTAAGTTTTTTTCCTGCTTGGCAAATTACTAGACGAGATTTACCACTTTTAAAACAAAGCCTTAATGAAACTTTCACGGAAATCAAAACTAATTATCCAGATAATTTAATCATTGATTATCATAATCAGCAATTAAATTTAAGTGATAAAAATCTCATTGGTACTGATATTGATTCACCCATTTGGCCTAATGACTTGTTTGTAAGTTGGCCGAGTAGTTTAAAAAAACTAAATAATAACCTCAATAATCAGATACCTCAATTCTTTTTAATTTATAGTCATAGTTTAGATTCAACTTATCTCGATCAACTCAAAAATCAAAATAGTACTTTCTTAGTGGCTAATCCAAAGCAATTTTATTTTAATGATCAAGGGACTTGGATAAGTAATTCTTGGCAAGATTTAGAACTATCTGCTTTTAGTCTAAATAAAGAAACTTTAATTAGTCGCATTGATCAATGGCAAAATGGTTTTTTGGATAAAATCTTTAAGGATTTAGAAATAGCAGTCTACATTTTAATGCCTATTTTCTTAATGCTTAGTAGAGGTCTCATGGCTTTTTTCTATGCTCTTTTAGTTTGGTTTTTAAATAATATTGTAATTAAAAAGATTAGCTATCTGCAAAGTTTACAACTTACTTGGCACATGATGGTAGTCGCTGAAACTATTAATCAACTCACTAAACACTTTTACACCAACTTAACTTTACCTATGTTTAGTTTAACGTTCTGGGCTGTTTGCTGGCTAGTAATTATCTATGAAAAAAGAATTATTAGTAAAGTTAAAAAGATGTTTTAATTTTGATTTTCTTCTAAAGTTAAATTTTTATCTACAGGTGGATAAGAAGTATCTTGATTAAGCGGATCAGCGGCTTGCAAATTAGTTTTTAAGCTATCTAATTGTTTTTCTAGATCAGTTTTTTCTACAGTTGTTTGAGTTTGATTACTGGGTTTAAGATCTTCAACCATTGGTTGCATGGTTCTTTTTAAAGAAACTAACAGAATTAACAAAATTATTATGATCGAAAATAAAGCACTAGCAAAAATAATCACCATCCCTTTAGTAGTTTTATGGAAAGGTTGTTTAACCGTGGCTTTTTCAGCTTGAGCCACCTCTTTAGCCACTGTCCCCATTAAAGGCTGTTCAAAAATAGGTGCTTTTTCTTGAAAAGCAGTTTGATTATCAAGGTTATTTGCCATAGAGTTCGTTTAATTCTTGGTAATAAGATAAAATTTTATTTAAGCTAGCATAAGTAGGACTTAGATCAGTTGTAAATTTACTATATTGTTGCTTAGTCACAGTTTCTTCACTTAATAACTCAGTTAAATATAAATTGTGTTTATCTAAATCTGCTTGCACTTTAGTTAATAAATTAGCTATTTCTTCCAAAGCTCGTTGTCTTTCAGCTGTTTCAGTTTTACTTAAATTTTCAACAGTCGTTTTTTCTAAAATTTGATAAACTCCCATGGCCTGCCAATAAACTGCTTGAATTTTGCCAAAACTAAACCAAGCTGAAGCAGTATAAGAAATTGATTCTAACTCCTCACTAAAAGTTAAATAATTATCCGCTATCACCTGAGCTTGAGCGCGATTTTGGACCGCACTTAATTGATTTTTATGTTTCTCAATCTTTATTAAAGTATTATCTAAACGCTGAGCAAGATTATCTTTAACTTTGGGTTCTATACCAGCATTTTGTAATAAATAAATTTGTAATAACTGATAATGGCTTTGAACAACTAAAATCCTTTTTTCCATGACCAACTTTAAAGCTTGAGTAGCATCTTCAATTGACTTTAAAGTTTCTAAACTTGATAACTGCTGTTTAGCCACTAAAAAAGCTCTATAAGCAGTACGATATTCTTCTAACTGTCCAATCAAACTTTTCTTAGTTGTTTCAATTTCTTTTTCCCAATCTATTTGCACTGGAGTAGCTTCTTCAACGGTACTAAGTGTTGGTGAAGCTGAAGCTACTGGTTGATTATCAATTGCCTCTAAATTGACTTGCGTTGGAGCAGCTTTTACTTTAGTTAATCCATTAAAAAAAGCTAAGCTGAAAATTAGACTGATTGGAATAAAAATTTTAGTGTTCATTAATTATTTTTGATTGGCCAAAAATTTACTACGAGCAAATTCGGTGGCTTCATGCATTGATTCAAAGGTACCAGTATCAAACCATTTACCTTCTACAAAAGCCACATCTAAAGTTTGCTCTTTTAAGTATAAATTATTTAGGTCAGTAATTTCTACTTCTCCACGAGCTGAAGGCTTTAATGATTCGGATTTTTGCACCACAGTATTATCATAAATATATAAACCAGTTACAGCATAATCAGATTTAGGCACTTCTGGTTTTTCAACAATTGAAATTGCTCGATTATTTTTATCAAATTCCACTACACCAAAACGTTGAGGATCTGCAACTTTTTTAGCAAAAACTCTCCCCCCAGTTTTAAAACTCTGAATAGCTTGACTAAAATCATCTTCAAAAAGATTATCGCCTAAAATTAAAGTGACATTATCTTTGCCGATAAAATTTTTGCCAATAATAAAAGCTTGGGCTAAACCTTCAGCTTTTTCTTGAATTTCATAAGTAAAATCACAACCAAAATCTTTACCAGACCCTAATAATTTTAAAAAGTCACCTGCATGATCTGGAGCGACAATAATCAAAATATCATGAATCCCTGCTTGCAACAAAGTTTGCAAAGGATAATAAATCATTGGCTGGTTATAAATTGGTAATAACTGTTTACTAGTTACACTGGTTAAAGGACGGAGCCTACTTCCTTGTCCGCCGGCTAAAATAATCCCTTTCATAAAATTCCTTTCTATTCCTGTAGAGCTTATTTAAAATATATATCAAAATGTAATCAAAAACAACATTACTCCCCCTAAAACTGAAACAATAAAATATTCTAAAATAATAATTTTATTAATAGTTTTTTTCTGAGAATGAGAAATTACTCCCCATAAAAAATAAAAAAAGGCTAATAAAACAGTTAAATAACGTTGCCACATAAGATTAGGCCATAGTGCAAAAAAAACAAAGACATAGACCAACAAAACGGCAATTAAAATAAAATAAGCCCACTTGTATTTTAAAAATTCTGTTTTCATGCTTAATTAATCATCCCTCCCTTAAAGAAAATCAATAAAAAAGCCACCGTGGCTAAAAAGATAATATGATCTAAATTATTACCAACTAAACGAGCAGTTTTATGATGGCGTGTAACTAAGCCGTCATAAATTAAAGTTAAAACAATCATCATAATTACACTCAAGAAAACTGCTTTAGTAATTTGTAATGGTGTAAATAATGGAGATTTGGACAAATTACCTACTGGGATCACTGCACCAGCAAGAACTTGTTCTTCTTCATTAGTTTGTGGATTGGGTTCTTGAGCAATAACCTTGACGGTGGCTTGAGTGGGTTCTAATTCAACTGGAGCTTGAGTCACTTCTGGCTGAACTACTTTATTAGGAGCGGCTTTTTCATTCTCTTTAGCTGCTGGAGCAGTTTGAACTTGAGTGTTAGCTGTTTCCACAGTAGCAGCCTTAACTCTAGGTGTGCCAAACATTTGAACGACTAAAGTAGTTTCAAATCCTTCTAACACACCATTAACTACAGCCACACCAATCTCTTGATATTTAGCATTCATGATATTAGCTCGATGCGTAGGAGAAGCCATCCAGGCCGATACCATTTCTGGTGTAGTGGCAAAATCACGAGCCAAGTTTTCTCCAGCTAAAAGATATCGATAATTCGCTTGACCAATAAAAAACCAAGGATCTTTACCATCTGGAGAAGTATGTGCCCAATATTGTTTATTAAACATATCTTGAGCTTTAGCCACAGCCGCTTGATTAAGCTGAGCATTCATTTTTACTGGCTGATAGCCAAGCTTAGCTCTCTCTTGATTAGTTAATGTGACTACTTGATCAGCAGTAATATTTGAGGCATACCCCAAAACTCCATCTTTTAAACTAGGAAAGTACTTAAAAGTACTTAATAAAGAAACTGTTCCAATACTAATAATAACAAAATACACCAAACTATCTAAATGTAAAATTTTAGCACGATGTTTATTACTATAATGAGGCTGAAATAGATGACGCAGAACAGTCAATAAACTTTGTTTTGCTGGCTGTTTTTTTTTGAATAAAGTCCATTTTTTAGGTTTTGCCAACAAAAAAGATTGGCGTTTTTTAGCCAAATTACTTTTCTTTAATCGAGAATAAGTTTTTTTAAGACCAGACATTTTAGATAAATTCATTATGCTAAACTTTATTGAGAAAAGCAAGGGAACTATAAATAATGTTTTTAAAGAGCTGAACCTTTTACTGGGCAGGTAAAAGATTAAATCAAGTGACCTAATTAAGGTATTTGATATAAATAAAAACCTAAATTCATCAAAAAAGTATCTCCATAAACTTCATTACCACAATTATCTATCCTAGCTTGAATAGTCATATTAGCAACTTTATTGTTAATCCATGAATTAATTGCCCCATCCTGTGAAGCTCCGCTATGGAATTTACCTTCTATATCAACTAAACGACTCCAATCAAATAAAACTTGACTTTCACCACTATTATTATCAAAAACAACTCTTAACTCTATACAGTCATCCAAGTCTCCTTCTCCTTCGGTATCAGTTTCTGATTCTGAATTTTCTCCCTCAGAACTTGCATAATGCTCAAATTCCATAGAAAAATTGCCTTCAATAGCTCCTGAGTTATGAATTGCAACTGTTTTTTCAAAAATTTTTCCAGGTTCTAAATCTTGGAAACCAAAATCATAAGCAACAGAATCAATTTCACCTACCTTTAAATTAATTGTTGCTGCAGAGAACAAGTTACCCTGTGAAACTTTAATATCAGAATAATAAGCCTTGGTAAAAGAAAAAGTGGTAATCACTATTCCAGTTAAAAATAATAAACTTAATAAAAGTTTCGGGAATTTAAAATGTCGTTGCATTAAATTCACCTCCTTTCTTAAATAAATTTGTTAATCTAAATTTATTTTAAAAAGGAAGCTGACAGATTAACTGACATTAATGAAATTGAATTAAAGTTCTTCTATAAAAATATAAGCAATAACGCGCAATAAGCCAGTGAGCACGCTAGCCGCTACCCAATACCACTGACAAAACCAGGCTAATAAAGATAAGTTTAAATAACAATTACACTCTTTTAATAAGTAAAAAGCTAAAATAGATAAACCTGTTACAGCCACAACTATTAAGTGTTTTAACCAGTTACGATTTTTTCTTTGCCAATATTCAAATAAAATAATCAAAATAACTTGAATAGCTAAAATTATCCAGGGTAAAAAATATTTAGTTTTAACACAAGTGGTTAAACCCGCTACCTCACCCAATTTTTCAGCTTCAACAGAAGGAACTTCTTGAAGTTTTTCTCCTTGAGTAACACCTAAAACTTCACCACTAGGACCAACAGGTCTACCAACCACAGCAATACCCCCAATTACAGCTGAACTAACTTGAGCACGATCTCCAGGCTGACAGCCATTGATCGCTAAGACTTCAAAAATATAAGAAAATCCAGGGGCCAAATTATTAATGGTGTAATTAGTAACATTGCCAATATTATTAGCACCATACACTTCACCATCATTGCGAGTAAAGATCAGAGCATAATGCGTAACCGGACTTACCGCTGACCAACTTAAACTTACGCTATTATTTCCACTAGCAGTGATTTGCAAATTAGCTGGAGCTTGGCTGGGTTTAGAATCACTACAAACTGGTGGTGAAGCTGGACCTGAATTGCTAGTACTTACGCCACTCACTTGACCAGTGGGTGAATCTGGAGCTGAAGTTGGTTCCACTCCACAAACAAAATTTAAAGCTAAATCAAAATTACTAGCTTTACCTTGATATTCATTACCAACAGTTTCACCGTCTAAAGTAGCCAACCAAGTAAAAGTTTGACTAGAATTAGGCAAAATTGTCCCCAAAGACAAAGGCCCAACTTGATATAAATTATGTAAAGTTTTTAAATTAGTAGCTTGACCAGCCTCAACTTGACCAAAATAAGTTTGCGCAGCATCATAAATAGCTAACCACAAAATATTAGCTAAATCTAACTTCTCAGCTAGATCAGTTCTAGTTACGGCCATAGTTAAAGCACATGGTTCGTCTTGATCTTGATTTTGTACCACTAAATTTTGTTTTAAAGTAATACCCGGCATTAACAAAGTACTATCATCAAAAAGCCGTTCACCGGCTTGTAACTGGCAAATTACCTGAGCTTTCTGCGCTGATAAATCAGAATTTGGACAAACAACTGTTAAATCAGCTTGAACTGGTTGAAAAGTAGCCAACAAATAAACAGTACTAAGAAGCAAACCTGTAAGTAATTTAGTATTTAAGGATTTAATAGATAATTTCATTCTTGCCAATCTCCTGATAAATTGCTAGTTAAAACTTGCGCTTCACCATTTGCCGTTACTAATTGCACTGTTAGACTGAATGAACCTGAATCTATTTCAAGATGAGGCATACAAATACCACCGGTAGAACAAGTGCCTAGATATAAATCATTAATTTCTAGCATTGAACTATCAATCTTAATTTCACCGGTAATTGCTTCTGCCACGGTTTGACCTTCATAAAGATGATTGTAAGTTAAAGTATATTGAGCAGTTTGATAATTATTAGCATCAAAAATTTTAATCATCATTTGATCTAAATCTTGTTGATAAAGTTTTGCTTGAGCTTGTAGATCTGCCAAAGCAACTGCATTTGGTCTACCAGGAGTAGCTAAACTCGCAAAAGACCATTCATCTACTCCATCAGTTACACGAGCTTCAGTTTGCCCTTCTGCCGCTAAAGCTTGATAAAAATAAGCATCAACTAAAAGGTGATTTTGATTATATAAAGCTAGGCTATCTCCATCATTATTTAAAAATCTAGCGCCATTTTTATAAACCACCAACCAGCCATGCGCTGGAATAATGGTTTCGCCAGCATCAGCTAGGTTTAAGTTATTATCACTGTTAGCAGAAGTAATAGTTAAAGATTTGCCAGCGGCATCAACAATAGACCAATTAGCTAAATTAAGCTCTTTGTCTCCTTGATTATATAATTCTACCCATTCACCAGTTTGCCATTGACCACTATCATCTCCCACAGGATTATAAGCAATTTCATTAATCACCACTGGCAAATTAATAATCTCGGCCTGACTTTGAACCATTTGCGCCGTTGCTACATTAGATAAGGCTGAAATATTGCCAGCTACATCAAAACTTTTAATGGCAAAATAATAATTTTCATTAACATCTAAATTTTTAAGCACTAAAATTTCTGCTGAACCAGCTGGTAATGGTGCTTGGGCACGACTGAGTAAAACATTACTTTCTAAAAACTCAGCTTGTGCTAAATTTTGCCAATCAGTTTCTGCTGTAATCGGTTGAGTGCTATAGCGTACTTCATAATTGCGCACACTACTAAAAACATTATCTGCTGGCGCGGTAAACTCCAGGCTATATTCTCCTTCTCCTTCGTTGTAGGCTTTTAAATCACTAATCTTGTGAGGAGCAGAATTGTCAACTAAAACTTCAATTCTGTTTTTAGCTGATTCAATGCCTAAATGATTCACTGTCCAAAAAAATAATTCTTGTTTATCTGGTTGAGCAGTTAATTTAAAACTTAAACCAGGATCACCTTGATTTTGAATAGTTTGTCCGCCCAGCGCATATTGATAGAAAACTTGAGCGGTATTAGCTGGATTTTGACTATAAAGAGTGAATAAGGCTTCTTGATTAACCACCGTTACATCAGTTGTAATCTGGTCTAAATAAAGTTGAGCAGTTGTTAAATTTAAAGGATCTTCTAATTTAAAACTTAGCTTTAAGTTACTGACATCTAAATCAGCTACATAAATTGAAGCCATTTGCCAATTTTTATCCTGAAGCTGATCTAAAGCTACTTGAAATTTGAGTTGATCATTAACCCAAACCGTAAAAAGAGGTGATTCTACACTTGTTGTTGTAAAAGATTCAGCCAACTTATACCAAAAACTAATTGCTCTTAAGCCCTTACCTTGGTTATCAATGCTTTGACTAAGTAAAGCTGGCCCAGCTTGATTAGGGTCTTGACTCAGACTTAATTGAGCCAGCCAGTCACCTTGTTTAGCCCCGTCAACTTCTTCAGCCAACTTAGGAATAATTTGACCAACAGCTTGCCATTCATTTAAACCTTGTTCAAAACTAGAGTTTTTAACTCGATTAACAATTTCTTTTTCTGGACTATTAGTGACAGTAATGGTTGAACCAGCTGGATCGGGATTAATAATTTGCACTAACTGATGAATTGTTTGAGTATTGGTTAAACTATCAGTAGCGCTTAATTCTACTAAATAGTAACCATTAAGCTGATCAATTTGCCAAACATATAAATCTCGTTCGTATGGGGAATCAGTGGTAGCAATTAAGCCACTATCAGCTACTAAGTTACCACCAGAGCTACCTGCTCCATCAGACTGATAAATTTTAAGTTGATAACTAGCTAAGTGAGGATCAATTAAAGTTCCTCTTAAAGAAAAAGTCTTGATACTCGTTACTAAAGGATTAACTAAAGGAATATTAGTAAAAGCCACTGCCGGAGGTAAACTATCCAAAGTAAGCTGACAATAATTACTCCACTCAGAGGCTAGATCAACCTCAGACGTAAAAATCCCATCTAGATTAACATCTTCAAACGCCCTTACTCGCCACTGCCATAAACCATTAAGACCATGATCTGACTCAAAAGACAAAAAATCAGTATAGGGATTAGTTTCATAAAAATCAGTTTTTACTAAACCATTCGGATCAATTTGCTCACGTTGATAAATAACTCGACTCCCCTTAACCGCCTGCCAATTTAAAGCCACCTTAGGACTGAGAGGATCACCGCCATTAGTTAAAACTCCACAGCCTAAATCTAAGGGTTGTTCATTAGGCAAACTAGACTGAGTATTTAAATTAAAGCCTTCAAAAACAGGTGTGGCTGGTTGCCAATAACCAGTG
This sequence comes from uncultured Pseudomonadales bacterium, assembly GCA_964645645.1. GTDB lineage: Bacteria > Patescibacteriota > Microgenomatia > UBA1400 > PJMF01 > CAZYBC01. The sequence goes on along the minus strand of CAZYBC010000030.1, from coordinate 2,167 downwards.
CTGATTTTATTAGCTACCGCTTGAACACTAGAAGTAAAAACAGCTTGAGTAAGGCTGGCCATATTTTGCCCAGAACTAACAATGACCACTGCTAAAATTAAGCCAATTAAACACAGTTTGCCAGTAGTAAAAAATAAACGTAATTTATTCATTTTTTGGTTGATCTTTAATAGCGGCTAATTCTTCTTTTAGCCTTGCTATCTCCTGATTTGATTTTAACTTGCTAGCTGACGAAAACTGTAACACTAACGAAACTACTTCCCAAATGACTAAAATTACCGCCGGGAAAATCACTAATAAGATAAAACCATTATTAGTCTGAGCAAAAGCCGTTAAATATCCCAAATAAGGGATGTGCCACTGATATTGGCCAACCACTTTGCTAAAAGGCACTGGCCTTGCATCTGGAGCATTATTAGCATCGCCTTTAGTAATAAATTCGTAAGTAGTTAATTTTCTTTCACTGGTTTCCGAATCATCAGCAATTATCTGCTCAGTCTCTTCGGTTTTTTTAACCTCAGCAATCCGGTGAGTGACATAAACTGCCTTACCATCAGTACTATTATTAAAGGTAATCACATCACCTTGAGTTAAAAGCTCTGGTTCTACTGCCTGCACTTTAATTAACGATCCCACTGGAATAGCCGGTGTCATAGAACCAGAAGTAACGGCAAAAAAGTTAAACCCCTTTTGTGACAAAAATGGAATTTTTACCCCAAAAGTAGCCACATTTAACAACACTAAAAAAACAATCAGTAATAACTGAAAAATTTCGCTAATTACAGCGGATAAAGAAAACTTTTTTCCGGTTTTTGTTGCCATAAGCAATCACCCAATTACTTGGGTGATTAAAATAGTAACAATTACCAAGTAGCATTAGTTTGCTTAGCTTGGGCGTCAATTTCATATAAGAAAGTGGCACCTTGATAAGCATTAGGCGCTTCAGGATCTAAAGTGAAAGTCACTTTATAAACTTGGAATTGCTTAGGCTCTAAAGTAGCCCCCTCAGCTCGATATTCATTCCAAGCCGTTGCTCCCCAAGCCCCAGCCACAGCCTCATTATCCCAAACAAAACCATAACCAACTAACCAATTATTAATATTGTAAGGACCATATTCACCAGATACCCAACCACGAGTAGCTAAACGATCAATCCGAGTAATTTTTACCCGATCTTTTAAACCGCTATCACTGCTGTAATTAGGTAAATTAGTCCAATCTCCATCAAAAGCAAAACGGAAATTAAAAGGTAAAGTACCCCGATTATAAACAGAAAAATAAACTACTTGGCTTTGACCAGGTTGCATATTTTCTAAAGCTGGAAATTTAGCCAAATTATTTAGCACCCCGCCATCGTCCATTAAACGATCATAAGCCAAATTATAAGCAGTCCCAGTAGCGGTTAAATCTTTGGTTGACGCTAAACCCATGAGTAAAGTACCAGCTTTAATCACATTTTCATTAGCTGTGACTGTGCTAGAAAAATAAGCTTGTGTAGCTTTAACTGTGGTAAAACCCACTAAAGCTAAAAGCAATAAACTTTTAAGAATTCTCTTCATCCTTGCACCCCCTTTCTTGGGTGGAAAGTGGCAGAAAAAGGCTAAACCTTATGCCAACTAATCAATTTTTTGTGAAATAAAGTTGTAATAGACTCAGCTAAAATTTCACTACAAATTTAATAAACCAACTACTACTGATCTTAAAACCAATAGTAAAAGGCTGGAGCCAATATAACACTAATAAAATTAAAAAGTAAATAAGCGTAAAAAAGGCACACTTACCCTGATGGTACAAACTAGGTAATTGCAGAATTTAGCTGCCGTTTTAACCATCCAAAAATGTTTGAAAATCCCCGATGCTTCCTGGAATTTACTCTTCATCTTGTACCATCAGGGTAAATGTGCCCCGTAAAAAAGCTTGCTGAAACTCAGCTAGCCAAGTATAATTTGAGGGCTAAAGAAATTTTTTAACTTGTTAATAATTAAATTGGAAATTCTCAATTAAAAGTTAAAATTTTAGAGAGCATAACTTAACAAATAATAAAAATTTTTGCAAAGTAAACTGTTTTTATTACGTAAAAATTTTACTCACGGCCCTATCGTCTAGTGGTTAGGACAGTGGATTCTCATTCCACTAACTCGGGTTCGAATCCCGATGGGGTCACCAA
>CAZYBC010000029.1:0-11710 GCA_964645645.1 uncultured Pseudomonadales bacterium | reverse complement strand
AAATATCAATTGAAATTAACTAAAAAACCAACACATTTTTTCTATTAACCCAAAAGAAAGGAAAAAATGATAGAAAAATTATTTCCACCTTCAAGAGATAAAAAAGTTGCTATATTTAAAAAGTTATTCAATTGGTTAACAGGGGAAGGTGAAAAACCGGAAAGGAGAAAGTTGGGAAATTTTAGAGTTAGATTGTCTGGAGGTCGTCAACCAGTTGAAGAGATTGGCCCTTATACTGTAAATAATACGATAAGCAAAGAATTAGAAAAAAGAAATCTCCAACCAAGAAGTTAATATTTTTCAAACTCTTTGGCAAAAAATTCTAAATCTCGTTGCATAGCTTGCTCCCAGCCAGGTTGTAAATTGTGATTGGCATTAGGATAACTATAGAATTTGAGCTCAATTGGTTCTAAATTGAAGCGAGTTGTTGCAGAATTTGCGCCTGCTGGCGTAGCAGTTTTAAGAGCATTTTTAGCTTCTTGACGTTGCTGATTTTCCCCTTCAACTAATTTTAAAAAATTTTCACTCCAAGCAAGCGGTGCATCTTGGTCAGCCGTGCCATGGTGTAATTGGATAGGAGCAATCAATCTATCAAGATGACGAGTGAGGCTAAATTCAAAAACATCATAATTTTCCTCTAGCATAGATACCCAGGCCCGAGCCTCTTTACCTTCATCAGGATTATCAATGGTGAAATATAAAATTGAATAGGGGAAAGGGGCGGTTACAGGCGCCCATAAAGTAGTAGGAATTTTTTCGCCTAAAATTTCCAAGCTAAATAAACTGATTTGTCCGCCGTTGCTATGGGCCCAAAGGCCAAGTTTTTGGGGATTAAGGGTGATAGGTGCAGTATCAGAAGTCATCTCAGCGCCAAATTCTAATTGGGCAAGCTGTTGAACACTCTTAATTAATTCAATCACATTAATTGGTTTAACAAAACGCGCTTCCCAGGTATCTGTAAAATCAGCATCACTACCAGCAAAGCCAAAAAAATCTGGGGCAAGAGTAACATAACCAGCTTGAGTAAATTTAGTCGCAGCGTTTTTAGTACCATAACCAGAATAATAAGTTTCTGGCTCAGCATAACCACGTACCATGATAATTACTGGCCACCCATCTTTAGGCATTTTATCATTGGGAATATTTAAACTACCCGTCATTTTTTTGCCCATGGTTTGATAAGTAAATAGATAATTAGTATAGCTAGCTTCAGTTTTAACTAATTTAGTAATAGTGATGGGGCTGGTCTGATAAGGTCGATTAAGTAATTGGCTAAAGCGATATTGATTAAGAGGATAATTTTTATTAACTAATTTTTCTTGAATAAAAGGGGAAAAAAGATCAGTAGAAAAAAGCTGTGGATGGTAAAAAGTGATAAGCATGCCATTAATTAAACCAATGAGTAAACTAACACAAATCAACAAAATAAAAAGAATTTTATTTTTCATTACAATTATTATAACCTGAAGGTTTTTACTTTTTGGCTGAAATTATAATGAGGGGCAGTTAGAAAAAAAATTGAGTTTTGCGGAATGATTTTGAGAAGTTTGTTTTTTTAGATCATAAATGGAAAAACCCACCGCCATTTAAGTAAAATGGCGGTGGAAAAATGAATCAATGGGTTACGGCTTAGTTTTTTTACCTTTTCCACCTCCTCTTTGATCTTTTCTTTTGCCATGCTGATGTCTAATCTCATTTTTTCCAGGTTTTTTTGGTTGTTCTGGATTTTTTCTAAAAATTTCTATTATTAATGGCATACTTTCCTTTTCTTTTTTAATAATTTTTTACGCAGCTTTTAAAGTAAGGATTTGCCTTACTAGCTTGATTAATTAACCAATTCATTCTGGCTTGGCTTTGTTCATCTTTGTAATTAACAATAGAAAGGTGCTTAAATTGACCAGGAAGATAAGTCAGAGCCAAAGTGGCAAGGCTTTTAAGTTGTAAGCTAGATAGATTTTTTTCCATCTTGCCTTTCTATTTAAGCTGATTTTTTGATAAAAAAATCAGATTTTAATTAATAAGCAAAAGTGTTTGAAGTACAAAAAAACCCGCTTGTTAGCGGGTTGTACTTTTCTTCTTTACTATGACACTTAGCCATTAACCCGCCAAAAAGCTCTCTTAATAATAAAGAGGCTAGAAATGCAAGTTTGGTTAAGATGCCATTGATATTTCACGATTATTAAATATACAAGCTTTGTATTGGATTTTCAAGTGGAAATTGAAGAATTAAGATATGGTTGTAACTTATCTACCCGCCAAACAGTTTGGGCAAATTGATTATATTTTAGGTATTTGTTGAGATATTGTTCTTTAGTAGCAGATTTGACTTTCATTAATTCCATAGCAGCTAAAGCAGCAATATTATAAATCCAAATTTGGCCAATGCGACCAATTTTTTCATCAATTTTTAAACTTTTTTTAAAATAAAGTTGAGCATGTTGAAAATCTTTTTCAAAAAAATAGAATTCGGCTAAATAACTTAAAGCATCAGCTTGACCGCGTTGGTGATTAATCTGTGCACAAGCACGATATGCTTGACGAACTAATTGTTTAACAGTTTTAGAATTTTGTTGATTAAAATAAGCATAAGCTAAATAACAAAGGGTTTCTCCAATGCGGCCATTTTCTTTAAGTTCAGTAAAAAGTTCTAAGGCTATTTTTAATTGTTGAATAGCTGGAGTTAGTTTTTTTTGTTGTAAAGCAATCATCCCTAATCTTAAGTGAGCATAGGCAATAAAAAATTTATGGTTAAGTTTAGTGGCTAAAATTAAACCTTCATTAATATTTTTTTGATTAATTTGTGGTTCATTTCTTTGAAAATATAAAATGCCTAAATCTCGAATATATAAGTGAATTAAAAGTAAACGATCATTTTTAGATTTAGCTATTTTACTTAATTTCTTACTTAAACTAATGATTTTGTCCCACAAACCTAAATCCCACAAAGTTAAGACAAAATATTCCCAGAGTTGTTTAACTAGATTCCAATCTTGATTAAAATCAAATCGATCTAAAATAGAAATTAAATTATCAATTTCTTGAGCAAAAAATTGAAGATTGTGAATTTTTTCTCTTAATCCTTGTTGTTGATAACAGTTAAGATAAAATTGTAAACATTTTTTTAGTATCAGCTGATGATGTGTGAGTTTATTTTCTAAGAATAATTGGATTAAAGGATGTAAAATATAACGATTATTTTGTGTTTTTTCTAATAGAGATCGGTTAAATAATTCTTCCATTATTTCATTAGCTTCAATGGTTTTTAAGTCATTAATCGAAGCAATGCTTTCAATTGAAAAATCACGGCCAGCAAAAATAGCCATTGAAATAAAAATTTGTTGTTGAACAGAAGTTAAAATTTGAAAATTTAATTCAAAAAATTGTTTAATCTTGATTTCTTGATTATTAAGTTTATCTAAAATGTTTTGATTTAGGTAATTTAAAATTTGTTTAAGATCCTGTTCACGTAATGAATAAATTTTTTTGCTTAATAAACTAATTCCTAAAGGTAAGTGGCCTAATGTTTGACATAAGTTCATTAAATCTGTTTCATGTTGGATCAGATTTTTTTTTGCCTAATGATTTCATCAAAAATAAAAAAGATTCATCTTCGCTAAAAGATTGTAAATTAATTTTAAAAGCGGTGTTTAATGAAGGAAAAGTTTTTTTTCTAGCCGTAATAATAACATCCAGATTGGGGAGTGGTGGAATAAGATATTTTAAATCTTGTTCATTTTCAACATTATCTAAAATAATTAATAAATGTTTATCAGTTAATAAATTTTTGAACATTTGAGCACGAATTGTCAAATTTTTTACCATAAAAATGTTTTCACCATAAGCTTGAAAAAATTTGGCTAAAATATTTAAAGGATTTGTTTTATCCACTTTGGCCCATAAAACTCCATCAGGATAATTATTTTTTAATAAATAACCTAATCTAATTGCTAAAGAAGTTTTTCCTACTCCAGCCATTCCTGTAATTAAAATTTTTTTATTAATTCTAATTTTGTCAGTAATTGAAATAATTTCTTTTTCTCTACCTATAAAATTTTCTATTTCTGGGGGGAGCAACATCGGCGCATTAGTAAATTTTTTTAGAAAGATTTGTTTTTCTGGTTGCGTTAAATATCCTTGATTGGCAGATTCTAAAAATAAATTGGCTTCAGCTACTGAGGAAATCCCACCTTTTTCGACAAAAATTTTAATGATATTAATCAGTAACTTTCTATTTCTGGGTGTACGTTTGCCGCTTTGCCAATGAGAAAAAAGACTTGTCTTATAAACTAGACCTTCATTTGCCAAGGCTTTGGCAAATTCTTTCAAAGTTTCAAATTCAGATTTAAGCCGAAATTTTTTAAAATAAATAGCAAATTTATCATTTACATTTTGCACAAAAACATATTTTTATTGAATTATAAAATAAAAACAATGCGTAATAAATATTTTTTGTCAAAAAAGTTGACACTTTTGTTTAGCAGTAATATTAATTTTACCCCTTTACTTTTCGGGTATTGTTAGCGCATAAATATATTTATGTCTCGTCAGTCATCTAGTCCTTTTAATTCTTCAGCTCCTGCTAGTTTATCTAGTGTTTCTCAGAGTAAACCTTTGGCTGATCAAATACGGCCTGATTCTTTAATTGATTTTATTGGTCAAGAGCATTTAGTTGGGCCTGGTAAACCTTTGCGTCAGGCTATTGAACAGCAAAAGTTGTTTTCTTTTATTTTTTGGGGGCCACCTGGTGTAGGTAAAACCACTTTGGCTAGAATTTATGCCAAAGCTTTAGATGCACAATTTCTGGAGTTATCAGCTGTGTCAGCTGGCAAGGCAGATATTAAAAAGTTTGTTACTGAACAAAGTGAAGATTTAGTAAATTTAATTCAACCAAAAGTTTTATTTTTAGATGAAATTCATCGTTTTAATAAGGCTCAACAAGATTTTCTATTGCCTTTTGTAGAAAGTGGTCAGTTGACTTTGATTGGGTCTACCACTGAAAATCCCAGCTTTTCAGTGATTAGTGCTTTATTATCTCGCTTGCGGGTTTTTGTTTTAAAATCATTAAGTGATGAGCAAGTATCACAGTTATTAATTAAGATTCAACAAAAAACTAACATTAATTTTGATGATGAAGCCAAGGATTGGATTATCCGTTTTGCAGGTGGTGATGGCCGTCAAGCCAGCAATATTATTGATGCTACTTATCAGCTTTATCAAAAAATAAGTGTGGAAACGCTTAAAGAGGCTTATCAAAATAAATTTTTACGTTATGACAAATTAGGTGACGAACACTACGACACCATTAGCTCATTTATTAAATCAATGCGGGCCAGTAATGTTGATGCAGCTTTGTATTATTTAGCTAGAATGGTTAATGCTGGGGAAGACCCACTTTTTATTGCTCGGCGGATGGTGGTGTTTGCCAGTGAAGATGTGGCTAGTCCCACAGCCCTGGTGGTAGCTAACGCAGTCTTTCAGGCTTGCCAGCAAATTGGTTATCCAGAATGTCAAGAAAATTTAGCTGCTGGCACAGTTTATTTAGCGCAAGCCAAAAAAGATCGCCGGGCTTATGATGCTTACATGCAGGCATTGGCGGATGTGCAAAAGTATGGCAATTTGCCTATTCCATTAGAATTACGCAATGCCCCAACTAAATTGATGAAAAATTTAGGTTACAGTAAAGGCTATCAAATGTATCCTGACAAAAATAAATCCTTGCTGCCAGAAAAATTAAGTAAAAAAACCTACTACTAAGGACTTTTTATGCTAACTTATCATCCTATTGAACTTAAATATATTAAAAACAATGGCTTATGGGTACTGGATATTGAAAATATTTCCTTGCCTTTTGCTGTCAAAGAGAAATCTGTGGTTTGTTTACCGGCGGGGCAGATTGGGGGGAATCATTTTCATCCTAGAAAAGAAGCTTTTATTGCTTTAAATGAGGATTTAGTTTTAATTTGGCAAGATAAGCAGGGTCAAAAACATCAAGAAAAAATGAAGCCTGATAAGCAGTTTTATTTATTTGTGCTTAATAAAAATGTTCCGCATGTAATTAAAAATATTTCAACGACTCATGATGCTTTTTTAATTGAATATGCTAATCAATTGCAAAAGAATGTTAGTCAAGTTGATTTGATCGATTAATCATTAGACTTACTGTGAGATGAGTCTTTCGGCTAAAAAACAAAATTTTCTTTCTAAGTTTTTCTTTGCTAAAATAAGCTTTACTATGAAAGAAAAATTGCAACGTTTTTTACCGGTAATTGTTGGAAGTTTAGTGATTGGTTTAATTTTATTTGGGACAGTTTTTGCACTGAATAAAATGTTTAACACCCCAGTTGATTTTGATGCTAATAGTATTACTTTTTTTTATGGTGATACTTGCCCTCATTGTAAAACTGTAGAGGAGTTTTTTAGCGAAAAAAAGATGGACGAAAAAGTGCAGTTTAGTCGTAAAGAAATTTACAATAATCTCCAAAATCGTCAGGCTTTTGATCAAGCTGTTAAGCTGTGTAAAATGGATGCAGGCTCTGCTGGTGTGCCATTTGTATATGCCAAAGGTGAGTGCTTTTTTGGTACTCCTGATGTAATTGGCTATTTTGAGCAGTATTTGGGGAATTAAACTCTATCCATACCCATGGCTACGATCGTATCGTAAATCTGTCTTGTCGTATAATCTGGATTTGCTCCTTTAATTGCGTCAGCTGTTTGTTGGTTTCTTTTTATCACATCTTGCATCTCTTCATATGAAACCCAGGCTCTTGGATCAGTTGAGTTATCTAAAGCTTCAATTTCAGTTGGTCTGCCTAAGCCTACTTTATGTTCTATTCTAATAAAATTGTTTCTACCTAATCTTTCTTTGGCTTCTTCTGTAGAAGTAACTGGGCCTTCTCCTGGTAACTCTTGTCTTGCACCTGGCTTTGGACTACCTTGAGTTAAAAATGTTTTTTCTGATATTTTGCCTTTCTAATTGATTGTTTATTAATTTTTACTATAGCATATTTATTACTATAGCTTCAAAAAAAAGTCACTTTATCTAGAAAAAAAAAGAAAAAAATTTGGCTAAATTTGGCAAAGGGGAATTCATCTATCTGTAATCTTTAATTATAACCCACCTCAGATAAAAACTCAATTTTTGCTTCTTTATTTTAAACCTATATAATAGAAATAAATCAAGCCTATAGGCTTGATCTCTAAGTGGTGCAACCACTTAGCAATGAGTACAAAATTTTTTTGTTGGCTGTCGTTGATAGCCGCAGGTAGTATAAACAACATTCTGACTTAGGTCAGGTATAGACTTACTAAAAAATAAGCCTTTTGGCTAGATAAGTAAGTTTATTTAGAGAGGATCGCTATGTCATGTGATTGTCAATGTCATTGCGAAGATCAAGCTCCTATTAAAAATATGAGCAAGATGAACAAACTTTCCACTGAAATTAAGGCCAATGGCTTTAAAACTGGAGTGTGGCAACGCGAGGTTAATACTCGCGATTTTATTTTTAAAAACATCACTCCCTATGATGGAGATGGGAGTTTTTTGGCTGGGCCTACTGAGGCAACCAAAAAATTGTGGGAGATTGCCTTAGAATATCTAAAAAAAGAACGTGACAATAAAGGTGTCTTAGATATTGATACCAAAACTATTTCTACTATTACTAGCCACAAAGCTGGTTATTTAGATAAAAAATTAGAAACCATTGTTGGTTTTCAAACTGATGAGCCACTTAAAAGAGCGATTAAGCCTTTTGGGGGTATTAGAGTGGTGATGAGTGCGGCTGAGGAAAATGGTTACAAAGTAGATGATGAAGTAGTCAAAATTTGCACTGAGTATCGCAAGACTCACAATGATGCGGTGTTTGATGCTTATACTCCAGAAATGATGACTTATCGTAAAACTGGCATTTTAACTGGTTTACCAGATGCTTATGCTAGAGGCAGAATTATTGGTGACTATCGCCGGGTGGCTTTGTATGGGATTGATGCCTTAATTGAATCTAAAAAATTAGATAAGTTACAGTTAACTGGCACCATGACTGATGAATTAATTCAATTGCGTGAAGAGGTCAGTGAACAAATTCGTGCTCTGGAACAAATGAAAGTCATGGCTAAAAGCTATGGCTTTGATATTGCTCGTCCAGCTGAAACTGCCCAAGAAGCAATCCAATGGACTTGGTTTGGTTTTCTAGCTGCTCTTAAAGAACAGGATGGGGCAGCCATGAGTTTGGGTAATGTGTCTAGCTTTTTTGATATTTATTTTGAAAAAGATTTCAAAGCTGGAAAATTAACTGAAGAACAGGCTCAAGAATTAGTTGATCACTTTATTATGAAGTGTCGCTTAATTCGTCATCTTAGACCAGATGCTTATAATCAGCTTTTTGCCGGTGATCCTACCTGGACAACAGAAGTTTTAGCTGGCTTTTTCAATAATGGTCAACATAAAGTCACTAAGACTACTTTCCGATTTTTACAAACTTTATACAACTTAGGTCCAGCTCCAGAGCCTAACTTGACTATCTTATGGTCTGATAAATTGCCAGAAGGTTTTAAGAAATTCTGTGCGCAAGTGTCTATTGATACTTCTTCCTTACAATATGAAAATGATGTCTTAATGCGTGATGCAGGCCAATGTGATGACTATTGTATTGCATGTTGTGTATCAATGATGGAAACAGGCAAGGAAATGCAATTCTTTGGCGCTCGTTGTAACTTAGCTAAAGCGTTATTGATGGCCCTTAATGAAGGTAAAGATGAATTAACTGGCCAAACAGTTGTGCCAGGTATTGAACCGATGCCTAAGGGAGAACTTGATTATAAAGAGGTAGAAAAGCGCTTTAAGAAAGCCATGGCTTTCTTAGCTGAAGCTTATGTTAATACTATGGATGTTATTCATTACATGCATGACAAGTATTACTATGAAAAAGCTCAATTGGCTTTAATGGATACTTATGTGCATCGCAATATGGCTTTTGGGATGGCTGGTTTATCAGTGGTGGCCGACTCTTTATCAGCGATTAAATTTGCCAAGGTTACAGCCAAACGCAATAAAGACGGCATTACTGAAAGTTTCAGCATAGAGGGCGATTTCCCCAAATATGGCAATGACGATGATAAAGTTGATAATATTGCTAAAGATTTAGTGCATGACTTTAATGCTGAATTAGGCAAACAACACATCTATCGTAAAGCTACTCCTACGATGTCAGTTTTGACCATTACTTCTAATGTGGTTTATGGTCATCACACTGGGGCTACCCCAGATGGCAGAAAAGCTGGTGAGCCTTTTGCTCCTGGTGCTAACCCAATGCATGGCCGAGATACCAGCGGAGCAGTGGCTTCTTTGAACAGTGTGGCCAAACTTGACTATGCTGATTCGAGAGATGGGATTTCTAATACCTTCTCAATTGTGCCTAAGGCTTTAGGTTCTAAAGCTGAAGAACGAGTGAGCAATTTGGTGAATATGTTGGATGGCTATTTCAATAAAAAGGCTCATCATTTAAACGTTAATGTTTTAAATCATGAAACTTTAAAAGATGCCATGGAACATCCAGAAAATTATCCTCAACTTACTATTCGAGTTTCAGGATATGCGGTTAACTTTATTAGACTTAGCCGAGAACAACAAAAGGAAGTGATTGCTCGTACCTTCCATCAAAATATGTAATAAAAAAGAGAGGGCGGACAAAATCCGCCCTCTTTTATTAAAATGACGATGTTAAAAGTTCATTCTATAGAAACATTTGGCGTCCATGACGGACCAGGAATTCGTTTGGTGGTTTTTTTGCAAGGCTGTCCTTTTAGATGTGTTTTCTGTTCCAATCCTGATACTCAACCATCTGATAATCCTAAGTCTTATTCCATGACTGCCAAACAAATTATTGATCGCTTAGAAAGATCACGCCCTTATTTTAAAGATAATGGCGGCATTACTTTTTCTGGTGGTGAGCCAACTATGCAAGCCAAAGCTTTAATAGAAGTGATGAAGGCCATTAAAAAAGCTGGCTTTCATATTACCATTGATACTTGCGGTGGTATTTATAGTGCCGAGAGCCGTAAAGTTTATGATTTAACTGATTTAGTTTTATTAGATGTTAAACATATTGATCCTACTTGGCATAAAAAAATTACCGGGATGAGCAATGAAAATGTTTTAGCCAACGCCGCTTATCGCGAACAATCTGGCAAACCAATGTGGTTAAAATATGTCTTAGTGCGAGGTTGGAGCGATCAACCAGAATATCTAGAAGCTTGGGCCAAGTATTTTAAGGATTATAAAACTGTAGAACGGGTAGAAATTTTGCCTTATCATACTCTTGGTATGTATAAATATGAACAGTTAGGTTTACCCTATGTTTTAAAAGGTGTTGAACCGACTACTCAAGAAGAAGCAGAAAAAGCAAGGCAGATTTTTGCTCAGTATTTAGGGGAAAAGGTGGTGATCCATTAAATAGAGATGAAAAATCGGCAAGAATCAACTTATTCTACAGAAAAGAATTTGGAAACAACGCTAATTGATTTAGCCCAGAAATTAGATTTAGCAATTGATTTGAATTATTTAAAAAATTTGGTTGAAAAATTAAAGACTGAGTTAATTACCCCAGATACTCAAATTTTAGCCTTTAATCAATTTCTAGCTGAGCAATTATTGGCTAAGTATCCATATATTAGCGCAATTGGTGTTTCAGGTGGAGCGGCAACTGGAGGACTGGCTCTTAAGCGTCTTTTTAGTAATTGGCAAAATGAAGACTTTGATGCTTTTTCTGTTATTAAAACTTCACCAGCTTCGATTGCAGATGTTAGCGTAGCTGGAAGAAAAGTTAATCCAGTTCATGTACAGTTATGGTCATTAGCAAATGAAGTGCAAAACCTTATTCAACAATTAAAGAACGAAAAGAGTAGCTTTTTAGTAGGTTTTGCTCAAAATTTTAATTTGTGTGAAACTTTTAACTATAAAACCAGGTATGTTTTAGACATTAGTGGTATAGCAGTAGAAAAAGTTGCTGAAATGATTAAAGAAGGATATTGGTTTGACTTTATTCTGTTTTTTCTACCAATTTCGCCACAAATAGTTGGAGAACAATGCCAGAAAAAATTTTTAGCGGCTTTAAGTTATTTAGCTGAAACAGATTATGAAACTTGGTTAGAAATTACTACAAAATTAAAAAAGTTATGGAAAGAAATTAAAAATTTTAAGGCCAAGTATTTAGGAGTTAATTTATCTGATGAGCAACTAAACATTTTAACTGATGAATGGACTAAAAGTTTTGATGAGCTGGTGGATGAAACAAATAATTAATTAATTCAGTCAAGTGATATAATTGAATATAAATATTTATAAATAGAAATAAGGAATAAAATGAAAGAAGTGTTTATGCCAAATCAAGAAACTTATATTTATTTTACTGCAAAAGAAAAAGGTAAGGAAATCCTAGTTAGAGGTTTGACTGTAGAAGATTTAGATGAGATTGTTAGAGTTGAACAAGAAACTTGGCCTGAAGAATGGCAAGCTCCAAGAGAATCTTTTGCAAATCGCTTAAGGATTTTTCCAGAAGGAGTGATTGGTGTTTTTGTTGATGGAGAATTAGCTGGTGTAACTACTTCCATGGGTTCTAATTTTCATTTAGAAGATATGCCTAAAAAAATGTATGATCCTAATGACAGGTACCCCAAAAACTAGACAGTTAGTCTTTCATTCATCACAATAAGATGT
>CAZYBC010000028.1:0-12482 GCA_964645645.1 uncultured Pseudomonadales bacterium | reverse complement strand
TGAGTACGTTCAAATTTGGTATAGCCTTTATAAGCATCAGTCTTAAGACCTTCTTCAATTTCCACCATTCTTTTAATGGATTTCAGCACTTGTTCCCAATTGCTAATAAAACCACCCATCCAACGAGAAACAATGTAAAAAGCCCCAACTTTATCAGCTTGATTCTTAAGGATTTCTCTAGCTTGTTTTTTGGTACCCACAAAAACGATTTGCTTGCCATGTTTGGCTTGGTCGTAAATAAAATTGTAGGCTAATTGAAGTTGGCTGGCGGTTTTAGCCAAATCAAAAATATGCACCCCATTTTTTTGAGTGTAAATAAAAGGAGCCATTTTAGGATGCCAACGTCTGGTTTTATGACCAAAATGACAACCGGCCTCAAATAAGACCTCAAGATCAACTACTGGTGCGACATTAGGAAGATTTTTAGTATCTAACATTTTGTCCTTGTTTCTATCTTGTTTTAAGATAGCGGTTGGTTGGCTAATTCAGGACGAAAAGACCAACAAACCAAAATTAATATTAAGACTTGTAGTATAACACAACTCTGGAAAAGTGGAGGTGGAGTTTATAATACATAAAATATGCGAGAACATTGGTTAAAACGTTTAGAAAACTTACAAGATGATTATTCAGATGAAATTCCTGAAAGAAAGTTTCATGGCTCAATATCACCTGATGAAAGGAAATATAAGGTAAGAAAAAATTGGTGGCAATGGCTTATCGGAGCACTTCAAGGTTTACTATCTTCTGACAGTATTTCACATACCTTAGATCAAGAAACTAGAAACTTTGTTCAACATTACAGTTCTGAAAAATTCCATAACCAAGAATTAACTACTCAAGAGGATATTAACAAAGCTAATAGTTTAATAAAGAGAATCTTAAAAGGCCAAAGTAACAGAACGCGGAAAAAAAAAGTAGTTTTAGACAAAAAAATACCCCTACTAAGAGGGGTATTGAGAGAACCAAACAACTTCATCGCTAGCCTCAGAATTTGAGACTAACAAGACTGATGCTCCCGCCACAATCACCAGCGGGATTGATATAACCAAAAAATAGAAATCTAAAACAGTGAAACTGAACATTTTTCCTCCTCTTACCTTAAACTCTCAATTTTTCCGGCAGCTTTCGCTAGAAAAATTGAGTTGAATTATGCCTGTATTTTAGCACAAAACAACCCAAAAAGCAATGTTATAGGATAACCTGTTATTTTTTTGCCAACTCTACCCCATTAGCCATCAAACAAGCCACTGTCACCGGCCCTACCCCTCCAGGTACGGGTGTTAGAAAACTAGCTTTATCTTGCACACTGGCAAAGTTAATATCTGGTTGTGGTTCACCTACATCAATTAAAGCTACTCCTGGTTTTAACATTTCGCCGGTGATTAAGCCTGCTTGCCCGGTGGAGCTCACCACTACGTCAGCGTCACGCAAAAAAATTCCTTGAGCGCTTCGCTCAGCTAATTCTCTCTTCCCTAACATTTCTACTTGATAGCCTCGATTTTTTAATAAATAAAACAAAGGTTGGCCTAATAAATCTGATTTGCCCATAATAATAATTTTCCAATCTTGAGCTTGCTCAGCCCAATGCGGAATTTGCTGCAAAATTTGCCAAACTGCAGCACAGGTGGCTGGCAAAACTCTGCCTTCTGCTTGCCAAGTGCCAGCTTGAAGAGCTTGCAAAGTACGAGGATGTAAACCGTCAATATCCTTATGAGTATCAATCATCTCTACTAAGTGTGACCACCAAGTTTGATAGGCCTGATTGTCATTAATCACATTATCTAAATAAGTTTTGCGCCAGGGTTTTTGAATGATGATGCCAGTGATTTGGGGATCTTGGTTTAATTGATCAAGCTTAGCTTTTATGGTAGCTAAACTCTCCTGCATAGAAAATTCAAAAACCAAATAATTAAAGCCTAATTTTGCTGCCGCTTGTTGTTTTTTGGCAGTATATAACTGACTGCCTTTATCTTCTTTAAACAGAATAGCTGCAATACTGGGCTGGTGAGTCAGCCTGGCGTTGGCCAGGCTGACTTTAAGTTTTTCCATTAATTCTGAGGCAAAAGCTTGTCCGTCAAAAATTATCATCTTATTTATTTCTCTCCTGCAAAAAGTGGATATTTTTTGGCAAACTTAGTAACTTTAGTTTTCATGGTTTGCAAAAATTTATCTTTAGCTAATTTTTGTTTAAAGTTTTTCACAAAAGTTTGGCGCTCAACTTTGTCAGCTGGTAAAGCCCATTTTTTACAATAATTAATCACTTCTATCATCCAAGCAGCTAATTGCTTAACTTCTGCTTCTTTCATACCTCTAGTAGTAATAATTGGCGTACCAAAGCGCAAACCAGAGGGATAATAAGCCAGAGCATCATCATAAGGCACACTATTGCGATTTAAGATAATGTTGGCATATTCCAAGGCCCAAGCTGCCACCCAAGCAGAAACTTCATTTTTGCGAAGATCTAATAAAACCAAGTGCTTATCAGTTCCTCCTCCCACTACATCAAAACCGTTGTCAGCAAAAATTTGGGCAAATAGCTGGGCATTTTTAACCACCTGCGCCGCATATTTTTTAAATTTAGCTGTTTGAGTTTCTTGCAAAGCTACCGCAATGCCTGCAATACTGTGCAAATGTGGACCGCCTTGTAAACCTGGGAAAACACTGGTATCAATCTTTTTTGCTAAATTTTGATTTTCATTTAAACGATCTTTTTGGCGGCTTAAAATTACCGCTCCTCTAGGACCACGTAAAGTTTTATGCGTGGTAAAAGTTACCACATCAGCATCGGCAAAAGGGGCTGGGTGCGCACCAGCTGCTACTAAGCCAGCTTCATGAGAAATATCGGCTAAATAATAAGCGCCGACTTTTTTAGCAATTTTGCCCATTTTATGATGGTCAATGGCTCTAGCATAAGCCGTACCACCAGAAATAATTAGCTTGGGTTTAAATTTTTCTGCCTGCTTAGCAATTTGCTCATAATCAAATAATCTGGTTTCTTTAGACACATGATAAAAATCAATTTTAAAAATTTTAGATACCAAAGTGACTTTTTTGCCAGGCAACTGCCAGCCATGAGATAAATGGCCGCCGTCTGGTAAATACATGGCTAAAATTTTATCGCCAGGCTCTAAAACTGCGTTATAAACAGCTAAATTTGCTTCACAACCAGAATGAGCTTGCACATTAGCCCCCCATTCCTCAGCTGATAAATTAAAAGCCGCTAAGGCTTCGTCTTTGGCGATTTGTTCTACCTGATCGGCGATTTGATTGCCTTGGTAGTAACGCTTACGAGGTTGACCCTCAGCATATTTGTGCATTAACACTGACCCAACAGCTTCGCGGACAGCGCTAGAGCTAATATTTTCTGAAGGGATCAAGCCAATGGTTTGTTTTTGGCGTTGTTTTTCTTGTTTAATAAGGCTGGAAATAATTGTCTTCATTTTAAATTCCTTTTGCTAAGTTAATAAATTAAGTTTTATCGAGGCTAAGCTAGTAAGCAAAACGTACTAACTTAAGTCTACTGTAAAAAAACTAAACCTAATTAGCAAGTGGAATATGCAGAGCTGAAGGTGAAGTGACTTTTAATCATGTTGAGGCCCTCCCACAGATTGTAACATAGTTGACTCTGCGCCAGCTTGAACAAAAAAATCACTAACTGCTTGTTTAACTTCTGCCGATTGATCTTGAGTAGCTAAAATAGTTTCTCGCATTTCATAAGGAAAAACTACCCATTTATCAATCTCCGTAACCAAAAAATCTGGCTTATAAACCGCGTGAGATTTCACTACTAAACTAGCAGTTTTGATGTCTTGTGGTTGAAATTGTTCTAAATAATGAAGTGCTTTAATAAAAGTATTACCAGTATCACAAATTTCATCTACCACTAAAATTTTCTTGTCTTTTAAATCTAAATTTAATTCTTGAGTAATTTTTAATTCTTTGCGCAAATTAATACCCACATACGAAGCCATAGCGAAAGCCCCCATCTGAATATCTAATAAATCAGAAAGATAGCGACCTAAAACTGCCCCACCCCGATTAATGGCAATTACATAATCAAAAGTTTGTTGAGTTGCTTTGATTTTTTCTGCTAAAACTAAACTAGCTTGAAAAAATTGTTTGGTATCAATAAAGTGGAAATCCTGAACTTGCATAATAATCTGAATAAATTAAGATGGATGAATTATAAAAGTTTTATTACTTCTTGTAAATCAGGCGTTAAATCAGCCTCTACCATTAGCACTTGGCCAGTACGAGGATGGGTTAATTCTAACTTAGCTGCATGTAAAAATTGTCTAGGACACCATAACCGATCTACTTTAGCTCGTTTTTTTCCAGTATAAGCCATATCACCAACCAAAGAATTACCCAAATGTTTAAGATGAACTCTGATTTGATGAGTTCTCCCCGTTTTTGGTTGACAAGAGACTAAACTAAAACCAGCTTCATACATTCGTAAATTTTTATTATTTAATGCTTTTTTATCAGCTGGCATCAAATTTTGATGAGTAATTCGCCAGTTTGTTAAAGTTTCAATTAATTTTTTAGCCCCAAATTCTTGCTTAACTTGATAAGAAGTTATAGCTGAACGGCCAGTAGCCACCACTGCAAATTTTTTACGATCTTTGCTAGACCGCGCTAAAGGCGCATCAATCATTCCTTCTTTGGGATTTAACTTGCCATGAACTAAACAAAGATATGTTTTCTGAGTTTGCCGATGTTTAAATTGTGCCAATAAATTGACTAAACTGCCCGGATTAGTAGCCAACACTAAGACCCCGCTGGTTTCTTTATCCAAACGATGCACTAAACCAGCTCTTTGGGCAAAAATTTCTTCTGAGGAACCAAACTGTGGATCAAAATCAGTAGGCACTAAAGCTTGCCATTGTTCTTTGGGCATTGCTGGCTGGCTTTCTAAATAAGCTCTAAACCAACTTTGCACAGTTTCACCACTAAACGTATCAGCTTGGTTAACTATTACTCCAGCTGGTTTATTAATAACCACCAGGTCTTGGTCTTGATAAAGAATTTGATAATTGCTCATTTTTGCTTTAATTTTACACCGCCAATTGTGCGGTATATAAAAATTCCTAGTCCTCCAATTATAAAATAATCAGCCAAATTATTGTTTAGCTGAAAAAAAGGTAAAAAATCTCGTACAGCGCCAAATAATAAGCGATCAAGCAAATTAGACACCCCTCCAGCAAAAAACCAAACTAAGGACCAATGCCATAAACGTTGTTTTTTTAATAAAATCCATAAGCCTAATAATAAAAAGCTACTCATTACTACTAACGCCACTGTTGGCACAGCGCTACCCAACCCAAAGGAAAATCCATAATTGCGGCTACTGTTATTATTAGTAAAAAAAAATTTACTAAGTTGATCCAAAAAAATCAAGGTAAAAAATAAAATTATTTGTCTTGGTTTATCCATGTTTTTCTTTTCTTTTGAGGAAAAACAGTTCTACCGGCTCTATTCATTAACAAACCCAAACCAAAAACAAAACTAAGTAAAAAGCTGATCCAATCTAAAGGCAAAATTCCCAAACTAAAAGTTGGCACTTTAAAAAAAGTTAAAGGTAATAATAACAAACCACTAAAAATCAAAAAGACACTGGTTAAAAAACCACTTTGGGCCGAATTTTTTTTGGCCCGATACCATTCAAAAGTACGATAAACATATTCCAAACGGCTAAGGACAATAAATAAAATTAAATAAACTAAAGCAAAATATAACTGCACTGGATGATGTTTTTCAAAAACTCCCACTGGGACTATCCCCCATGGTAAATTAGTTGGCGTCCCAATTTTGATACCTGCCAAAAAATAACCTAAATGTAAAAAAACTGCTCCAAGACTTAACGCTGTCACTAAAAAATCTAAAACAGCAAATTGGTCTAATTTCTGTTTAATCGCAAAACGATAAAAAGCAATTAATAAAACGACAACAAAAAATTGAATTTCAAAACCAGGATGATTAATCAAATCAAAAAAATGTAATACATTAAAACCAAACTGCTGAAAATTAAGAGCAATAAAACCAATTCTCGCTAACAAAATTCCCCATAAACAAGCTGACAAAAAACCATCAAAAACCAACATTTCATCATAATTCTCTTCCCTAGCCCGTCGCCATAAGATAAAACCAGTTGCTAAAAAAGCCAAGATATAAAATAAATTAACAGTTGCAAATTTAAATGTGCCAATGGTAAACAAAATAGGATACATAAATTAATTGTCTAGTTAATTTTTAGTGTGTGGCCATAAATATCTTGCCACATTAAAGTTGGCCTATCCCTGTGCCGCGGGTGAGAATCGAACTCACACGAGGGGTGAACCTCATAGGTTTTTGAGACCTACGCGTCTACCAATTCCGCCACCGCGGCCAATGATGCAAACAATTTTTAAGCTCTCTGCAATTTATTTATTAAACAGCCGGCAAGCTTAAAGTATATTGTAACAATAATTAATAGAAAATTCTCGAGCAATCACTGATAAACTGCCCAAGTTAAGCTTTCTGATGTAAAGCTCAAATTTCTACTTATCTAAATTATCAGCCACAAGTTGATTTTTGCCAAAATTTGCTTCATAGTTAAATTATGGAACTTATTAAAGAGTTAATTACTAAAGCTTTTACGATTAATACCATTTGGGGAATAGCTTTAAGAGGAGCGCTCTGGTTTTTGATCTCTTTTGTGATTATTATTAGTGTTGCCGCTAGCCAGGGTGAAGATGATACCGGAAAAACTTTACGTGCTAATCTAGGCTTCTTATTAATGTTTTTAATCTTAGGTGGAGTGCTATTCTTTTTGTTGTTCGGCTATACTCCTGCGTAAAATAAATCAACCACATAACAAAAAAATTTTCTTTACGCTCGTTTTTCCATTCCATAAAACCTTACTCGATCTCCTCTAAAGAACAGTTCAATGTCACCTAAAGCCCCATTACGATGCTTAGCAATTTTTAAACTGACTGATTCTCTAATATCATCATCTTTGCGATACAAAAACATTACGACGTCAGCGTCCTGTTCAATAGAGCCAGATTCTCTTAAATCTGAAAGCTGAGGACTTTTCTCTCCACGACTTTCAATAGCACGAGATAACTGAGATAAAGCAATTACTGGAATTTTTAATTCTCTCGCAATATTTTTTAAACCCTGAGAAATTTCTGCTACTTCTTGAACACGATTATCTTTTGTTTCGCCATGAGCTAGCTGTAAGTAATCAACTACCAACATGTCAATTTTATGTTCGGCCATTAAACGTCTAGCTTTGGTGCGCATTTCAAAAATGCTCATACCTGGGGTGTCATCAATAAACAGTTCAGCTTCGGCTAAAATTCCCATCGCGTCTGATAGTTTGAGAAAGTCTTGTTGATCCAAACGACCAGTTTTTAACTTCCAGGCATCGATATCAGCTTGTGACACTAATAAACGATCAACTAATTCTTCCTTGCTCATTTCCAATGAAAAAAAACCTACTTTCTTTTTAGCATTTACTACCACGTGTTGGGTAATATTTAAAGAAAAAGCAGTTTTACCCATCCCGGGACGGGCGGCCAAAATAACTAAGTTAGATTGTTGAAAACCGGCTAAAACTCTATCTAAATCCGCAAAGCCAGTACTCACCCCACGAATCTCACCACCATTACGTTGCAACTCATCTAAACGCTCAAAACTTTCTACCAAAGTATCCTTGATAGGCACAAAACTCTTTGCTCGTTGCTGGCTGGTAACATTAAAAACCCGCTTTTCAGCCAAATCCATGAGATCTTGAGCATTTTTACTCTCATCAAAAGCCTGTTCACTTAACTCGCCTGCAATCCCAATTAAACGCCGTTTAACTGCATAATCAGCAATAAGTTTGGCATAACTCTCTACATTAGCAGCTGTGGAAACATAATCCGCTAACTTGGCAATCCCAGAAGCTCCTCCAGCATCAGTTATTTTTTTCTGTTTTTTTAACTCATTTGTTAAAGTAAGAACATCAATTGGCTCTCTACGATCATAGAGCTGACGCATCGCCTCAAAAATAACTTGATGACTAGGCTGATAAAAACTTTCGGCATTAAGATAATCAGTCACTTTAATAATGGCATCTGGATCAATTAAAATTGCCCCTAAAACAGTTTGTTCTAGCTCTAAATCATGAGGTGGAACTTTAGTTTTTTGCATAGTTATCTAAGTCAGGTGACGCAGGCTTAGTGTTAATTTTTAGCTGGTTTTTTCTAAAACGTATAATTCTGTTTCTTCTGGTAAACGATCTAATTCTACCTTTAACTTTTTGTCTAATTTAGGCGCAGTATCATAATCTTTTAAGAAATCTTCTAAAGTAGCTTTGCCAGCAAAAACATCTTGATTGTGGAACTCAGTTCTATAGTGCATAGGAATCACATAGCTGGGTTCTAAAAATCTAGCTATTTTAGTGGCTTCTTCTGGGCTAACGCTAGTTTCACCACCGATAGGAAGCAAAAGCACATCAATCATTCCAATTTGATTAGCCTGCTCTTCGGTTAAAAGATGACCTAAATCACCCAGATGACAAACTTTAACACCATCAATAATAATCTTAAAAACTAAATTTTTACCTCGCTCTACCCCACCATGATTATCGTGGAAAGTATCAATCCCAAATACAGATATTCCATTAACCTCATACTCTCCTCCTTCACGAATAATAAAAGGTTCGGGGCGTAATTCTGTACCACTAACTCTTTCTACAGCATTATGATCTTGATGATCATGAGAGACTGTCACCACTTCTGCTTTTTGTAAAGGTAATTTAAAACCTACAAAATCACCATAGGGATCAGTAATCACACTAGCTGTTTTCCCTTTTAATTTAAAACATGAATGGCCTAAATAAGTGATTGTCATAAAAATACCAAGCAAAGATGTTAAACTACTACCAAAAAGCACCCACTTTGCCTCTATCAATAACTTAACACACTTTGTTAAAAATTAAAGCTGGATTTTTTAAACTCCAGAAGTTAGACTAACTGGTATAATAGTGAACCTATACATGAAGAAAGAAATCATTATTGCTATCATAGTCGGAATTTTCTTAGGTTTAATCATTACCTATGGTTTTTATACTTCCAGGACTGTGGCAGAGAATCAAGCTCAAACTCAAGTGAATGAAACTCAGCTTGAGGAAAACGATCAAGAAATTAATCTCAACCAGCTCAGCCTTTATGAACCTACCGATGGTCTAGTTATCAGCGAAAAAAAGATTGCTATTTCAGGGGCAAGTTTGAAAAAAAACTTTGTAGTCATTTTTGTTGGTAATGATGACCTAATTACTCAGGCTGATGACAGTGGTAATTTCTCTGTAGAAGCTACGCTACAACCAGGAGCAAATATCATTACAGCTATTGCTTTAGATGAAAATGGCCAGCAAAGTCAAGTTTCTCGTACAGTCATTGTTGACGACGCTAGTTTAAATCTAGCCACTAAAGAAGCAACTGATTCAGCCAGTACTTCTGCCGAAACTAACAAACAAGCTGACCAAGAAGCTAGCACTAATAAACAAGATGAAGAAAACACTTAAATTATTTATCACTAGCTTATTAATCACTGTACTTTATCTAAAACCAGATTTAGTTAAAATTGCATTGGCCCAAAAAGTTACTCCCACCATCACCCCTACCATTAATGAAGCCAGCGAAAGTAGCACCACTAGTAATCTCAAAGATCGCATTGAAAAAATTGTTGAAGAAAAAAAAGATTCCATTGAAGCTACTTTAGCCGAAATATCAACACAAAAAAAAGGTTATGTCGGTGAAGTTGTCAGAGTCACTAAAGAAACTTTAACTATCGAAAATAAAACTGGCACTGTCATTATCCCTTTTGATGATCAATTAAAACTAATCAA
This sequence comes from uncultured Pseudomonadales bacterium, assembly GCA_964645645.1. Classification (GTDB taxonomy): domain Bacteria; phylum Patescibacteriota; class Microgenomatia; order UBA1400; family PJMF01; genus CAZYBC01. The sequence continues at coordinate 2,602 of CAZYBC010000028.1, read as the reverse complement.
AAAACAAAAAGCTATTACCCCTGATGACATTGCTGTTGGTGATTTTGTTACCGTCATTGGTAGTCTTAAAGATGACACTTTAATGCCAGAAAGACTGATTGTGGTAGATAAGCTCATGCCTAAACGCCAAATTGTTAACCTTGGCACAATCAAAGAAGTAAGTGCCAAAACTATTACTGTTGTTGCTAGAGCAGATCAGAGTGAACAAAACTTTAATTTAGATACCAAGACTAAATATTTTGATCTGGAAGGAGAAAAAATAGCACAAAAATTGCTCACTAAAGATATCCAATGCTTAGTCGTTGGCTATGAAGATAGTGACAAAAAACTAATCGCTACCACAGTTAAAATCCTTACCACTGCTGAAGTTTTAGATAACACTAAAGAATAGATTTGCTTCTACGTGATCGTGCCTATCAGCTTGGGCGGTTAAAAGTTATAATTCTGATTAATGAATTATTTTTTATCTTCTTTGCATCAACTTCAACAACATCTCAACTCCCAACAACTACTTTTAATTAGCCGTGATACCGATATTCTATATCTCACTGGTTTTAGCAGTTTAGTTAATCATGAGCGTGAAGCTTATTTAGTCATTAGCAAAAAACAAATCAACTTGTTTTATTCTGCTTTTTCCCCAATTAAAAAATTTAAAGGGATTCATTATCAAGCAAATTGTTTTTTTAAAACGCTTGTAGATTTTTTAAAAACGCAAACTGAAAAAGAGATATTGATTGATGAAGAAGATCTCTGGGTAACCGAATACCTCACCTTAAAAAAACTAGGCTTTAACCTATTGCCTTTTCAACGCCAGCAACTCTGGCAACTCCGCCAGCTTAAAAATCCTGATGAACTAAAAAAACTTGCCTTAGCTGGCCAATTAAGCCAGCAAGCTTGGCAAATTTTGCAACAGCAATATCTAGTTGAAGGCATTAGCGAAGTCGAGCTAGCCAGACAATTAGAATGTTTGCTGTTAGAGCTTGGGGCTGATGGGTGTGCCTTTCCTACCATTGTGGCTTTTGGCCCTCACACGGCCCTAGCTCATCATCAGCCTACTTCGTTAAAACTAAAAACAGAAATGCCAGTTTTAATTGATTTTGGTGCTAAAAAAAATGGCTATGGCGCTGATATGACTAGAACAATTTGGTTTGGTCAAAAACCAGATGCTCAGTTTTTAGAAATTAAAAAAATTGTTAAAGAAGCTTACCAAAGTGGCTATAAATTTCTGCAACAATTCTTTCAAGTAGAAGCGATTACGGCTGAAAACAACTCACCTAGATTAAAGATGATTACGGCTCAAACCAACTCGCCCAAATTAAAAACCATTACAGCGGAAACCCATCCGCTAAAAATTGGTCAGCATAATTCAGTCTTAAAAAAACTTCGTGCCAAATTTCATCCCACCGCTGCCCCAACAGCCAAACAACTTGACGAACAAATCCGCGATTTTATCACCCAAGCTGGCTTTGGCAAACAGTTTATCCACACCAGCGGGCATGGGATTGGACTAGATATCCATGAACCACCATCTATTTTTTACCGTAATAATACCCCACTCCAGGAAAACATGGCTATTACTTTGGAACCAGGCATTTATTTGCCTGATCAATTTGGGGTAAGGTATGAAAATAGCTTGGTGATAAAATAAAAATTACTCCCTCAACCTTACGAGCAGGGTTAAAAATTAGAAAGGATAAATGAAAAAACTATTAGTTATTCTATTATTAACTATTGCAATCATGGGTGTCTTTTCGTTAATTTTTGTTTTAAAAAATCAACGAAATGAACAACATGGTTTAGGAGCAATTCCTGCTAATTCAAAACTCAATCAACAATATTGCCAAGATAAAAATGGTAATAAACTTTCTTATGCTGAAGCTTTAGAAATTGCCCAAAAAAGTGGATGTAATCAGCAAGCTAACACTGTCGTAACCTTTACACAAAATTATTTATGTAATGAATCAACAGGAACTTTTTGGGTTGATCTAAATATTAATCCAGAAAAAATTGGTTGTAGCCCTGCTTGCGTAGTAAATTTAGCAGATAAAACAGCCGAAATAAATTGGAGATGTACTGGAGCTAAAAAATAAGATTTAAAAACAACTTAAGAAATTTTAGATTCTAAAATATAACCTTCGTGGACAATATTACCATTAACTCTAGTTGATTCTTTTATAGAAAAATCTTTTTTATAATTAAGTAGATCAGTAACTAAATGATTTTCAAGCGGAAATACGCCTACTCTAGCAATTGTTTTTATATCTTCTTCATTGAGATTCTCTAATATTAAATCTATAAGATATTTAAACATTTGTTTTCTCTTATTTTCTTCTTCTAAACCAGGAGCGCTAAAGATAACAGACCATCTATCAGTTAATTCATCCATCTTTAAGATAGCAAACAAAGAAACACCTTTATTGCTTTTATAAATTATAGATAATATTTTTTTAAACTGATCTACCATCTTTTTTTTCTTTTAATAATGTTAATTATACAATCTTTACTATCATACAAGTTTTCAGCTAACTTTTTTACTGTAGCTTCATTAAACAGGGCGACTGCGTTCTCGCAGATTATTAATAACAAAAAAAATCAATTAAAG
>CAZYBC010000027.1:0-13099 GCA_964645645.1 uncultured Pseudomonadales bacterium | reverse complement strand
TTAATTGATTTTTTTTGTTATTAATAATCTGCGAGAACGCAGTCGCCCTGTTTTTTGAATTAAGTATGGTAACTAGTGATATTTTTATGGTAAAATAAAAAAATTGTTTTTATATTGTAATTATTTAAATAAGTAACAAATACTTAGTATTTTTAAGATAAAAATGTCCCATATTTTACAAAAATTTATTAAGAAAAAAGGTATTATCGGTGATATTTTGGCTATTTTAGCTTTGTCGTGGTTGGGATTTTTATTAATTGGTTATTATGCTTGGTTTCAATATATTGAGACTGGTTATCCAGATTGGATGTTTCATGCATATAGAATTAAAAATCTATTGGCTAATGGTTTAATTTCTTGGAGTCCTAATTTTAGTAATGGCGTTAATTTTTGGCGTTCTTATCAGTATGTTTCTCATTATGCTGTTATCGCTTTATTAAAGATTTTTACTAGTTTAAGTATTACTCAAGCGATGATGGTCTTAACGATTATTGTGGTAATTTTAACTAGAGTTATTTTATATTGTCTATTACGATGGGGATTAAAAATTTCTACTTGGGTATCTTTCTTTAGCACTTTAGTCACTTATACTTTAATGCAACAATGGATTGCTTTACAAGATTTTTCTATTTTTATTGTTGCTCCTTTAGTTCCAATTTACGCCTTTTTATGGTTAAAGTGTTTTGCTAATCCTAAATTATTATATTTATTGAGCATTTTTACTGGTTTTATGTTTTCAATGCATCCTTTATTAGGAATTATCGCAAGTGGTTTGTGGGTAGCTTATATTTTGTTTTCTAACCAAAAAATTTTGAGTTATAAAAATTTTATAGCTAGTTTATTATTAGGAATTTGTGCTTTGGCTTTTGTAGTTCAATTGTTATTTTATGGTTATAGTTTTTCTAATCCTGCGATGTCTTCAGTAGAATTTTTTAAACTTATTTTACATGGAGAATATTTAGGGATGGGGTTAACCTATGTAATTTTATTAGTTTTAAGTTGGTTAATTGTTTTATTAAAAACTTTAGCTATGCCTAGATGGTCTAAGATTTTGTTATTGTGTTCAACAATTTTCCTTGCTTTAGTTGGTTTGGGTTTAAATGGATATTTACCTTCTTTTTTATTAAAACTCCAAATCTCTAGAGGGATCTTTTTTTTAACCTTTTTGTTACCTTTTGTTTTTGCTACGGTTTTAGAAATTATTCATAAAAACTGGAAATCAAGGTTTTTGTCTGGTATTTATGCGGCTCTAATTGCAATATTAATAACAGAATCAATTACTGTCGCAAATAGATTTTTGGGTTCTCCTTTAAATAAGTTAAATAATCCTTTGTTAAATTTTCCAGATAATCAACCTTATGGAAGTATTTATGTTGCACATGATGATATTGCTACGGCTAGTTATTTTGCTCCTAACAGTAATTTTAGATTTACTAATTCATATATAGAACATCTTGAAGCAAATCCACTTTCTCAAAATTTTAAGAAATTTATGAAAAATGATTTGTCTTATACATCCCTTTCCAGCACACAATTGAGAAATATTGATAATTATAGTCGCATTTTAGGAGTGGAATATTATCTTCTTCCCATGTATTCACAATTGACTAAACTTTTGCCAGTTTATCAAAGAAATGGACAGAATGTATATCAAAAAGTTGAGCTAGATAACCCAGGATCAGTTTTAATTCGGCAAATTAGGCCAATTAATTATGCTTATCTAATAGATAAAAATATTTTTAATCAACAGGTGAGTTTAGTAGATTTTCCTCAACCAAATTTGCATAATTTGTCTTTAACTCTTTGGAATGATGAAGTTGCTAAGATGAATGATTTAATAGATTATGGCCAATTAAGGCCAGTTTCTTTGGTTTTTGATGGTTCTGAAAGACTTAAGATTGATTTATCTGGCCAAGATTTAACTAATAAAATTCTTATAGTTACGCAAAATCATAGTCCTTTTTGGTCAGTTTCTGGTCATCCTGAATTAGAAATTAAGGCGACATCTTTAAGATTTATTTATTTGGAACTTAATAAAAATGTTGGTAAACAGTTAATTCTAGAACATCAGTGGCCAAAATATCATTTTTTTATTCAATTTTTACCTTATTTTTTATTAGGAATAATAGTTAATTATTTAGTATTTAGTAAATTAATTAAATCTTTAGAAAAAGATAAAAATAAAATTAAAAAATGATTTTAGAAAAAATTAAACTACCAAGGATTAATGCTGATTATATTAATAGTACAACTATCTTGTTTCTATTATTAGCTCCAATCGTAATTTTTAATTATATTAGCTATGTTTTTAATCCAGTTAATGCTTCAAATTATTTTTTGTATATTTTACAAATTATAGCTGACATTATTTCTATTGGGATAATGTCAGGACTATGGTTTACTATTTTTTTAGATGTTTTTGTGTTATCCCATCACCGTTTATTAAAGGCAAGACAACAACTATTTTGGAAGGAAAATCCTACAATTGATATTTTAATTACTTGTGCAGGCGAACCATTATCAGTAATTAAAAAAACTGTGGAAGCTAGTCTTAAAATTGATTATCCTCATCAAGTTTTTATTTTAGATGATGGAAAATCAAGTGCAGTAGCAAAACTAGCAGAAGAATTAAAAGTAAATTATATTGCTCGCCCTAATCGAAAATATGCTAAAGCAGGTAATATTAATTATGGTCTGCAATTTAGTAAAGCACAGTTTTTTGCTATTTTAGATGCTGATCAAGTCCCAACTAAAAATTTTATTACCAAATTATTACCTTTTATGGATGATGAAACAGTTGCAATGGTTCAGGCTCCTCAGGTTTTTATAAATACGCAAAACTTTATTTCGTCAGGTACTTCTCAAGCACAAGAAATTTTTTATAAATATCTTTGTCCAGCTAAAAATATTTCTAATTCAGTTTTCTGCGTAGGAACAAATGTAATCTTTAGAAGGTCTTCAATTGATAAAATTAATGGAATTACTCAGATTGGCCATTCTGAAGATATTTGGACATCACGACTTTTACATCAAGAAGGTTTCAAAACAGTTTTTGTTAATCAAGTAGTTGCTAATGGTCAAGCTCCTAGCAAGATTAGCTCTTATTTTAGACAACAATTACGTTGGGCTACCGGAGGGATGGGAATGTTGTTTTTGGATAATCCTTTATTGGACTTTTCTTTAAGCATTGACCAAAAATTACAATATTTTATGGCTAATATTTTCTATTTGGTTGGATTTTCAATTTTAATTTATGTTTTAATGCCAATTGCCTATTTGCTTTTTGGAATCTCTGCTTTAACTGATAGTAATTTATCCTGGTTTGCTTATTGTTTACCTTATTTTTTACTTTATTATTCTTTAACTGGTTTATTATTAGGAAGAATCAAACTGTCTACTATGGCAACTGCTTTAGCGAGTTTTTATCCTTATATTCTTGCTTTCTTCTCTGTTGTTTTTAATACAACAGCTAGCTGGCAACCTACCACCAGCACTCAAGCTAGAAAAGGTGTTATTATGCATTGGATTTGGCCACACGTTTTATTGATTCTTTTGTCGTTATTAAGTTTGATTGTTGGTTGGTTTGATTATCAAAAATTAAGCAATACTTTAATCAATACGGTTTGGGTTTTATGGAATAGTTATTTATTAATTAGCTTCTTAGTTGGTGATAGTAAAAAAAATTTAAAAGCAAAATTAATTAATGAAAATAAAAACTAATTATGAAAATTAATCTTAACTCTTTAATCGATAATTTTATTAACTTTATATACTTGATAGTAATTTTTTTAGTGGCTTTATCAATATCTTTAATTGCTTTAGCTAGAAAAATTAATGTTTTTGAAAGTGAAGATAAAGGTTTAATCTTTAAAGTTGAGCGTGAGGCAATTTCTTTGACTTCTGCTACTGAAGGTGAAATTGCTGAGGTTTTTGTTAAAGAAGGTCAAATGGTTAAAAAGGGTGACCTTTTAATGAAGATGATTGATGAAACTAATGCAGCTAAAATTGCTTCTTTAGAGTCAGTTGCGGACGAAAATATTTCTGCTAAAACTGAAGCAATGGTTTTGAGAGCTAAATCAGCCCAATATGAAGTAAGAGCTTATGATGATGGAGTTATTTATAAAATTCATTCAGTGGCTGGTAGTTATGTACCAGTTAATACTTTGTTGATTACTTTATTTTCTAACAAAAATATTCGTTTAATTACTAATGTTAGCCCAGATACATATAAACAATTACAAAAACAAAGTAAACTTAATGTTTATAGTGACAGACATGAGCAAGTTTTTACCATTAATTTTCAAGGCCTAAGTAGAATAATCCCAGCAGCTGATGAAAAAAATGTTCAATATGAGTTATATTACACTTTTGATAATAATGATGATGCAATGAGTTTTATTCAGGGAGAAAATTTAGTAGTAACTTCACAATCTGTAGGCAATGATTCTATGCGTTTAGGGCAAATTATTCAAAGATTTATTAATGGTTTATTGGGAGTTAAATCTTAGCTTTATTTTTTTTAGCTAAAATCTTTTAAACAAAAAACACACTGAGTTTTAGTCAGTGTGTTTTAGTTTTTGTAGCAAGATTTTTTTACGCCATTTGATCTTTAAACCAATCTACATAAGGAATTGGACAAGGATCAATCTGATAAAGCATACACAGATAAAAACTAACGTAAGACATTAGAGTCATTAATTCAAAAGCTTGAGTTAGTTTATCTTCAGCTTCTAGTTCAACTTTTAAAGCTTCCAAATTATTTTGTTCAATCACTTCTTTGGTTAATTCTAAGCGTTTGTGAATTCTGGGATGATATAAATCAGATTGGAATAATAAGAATAAGTGAGTGTATGTATTAGAGTGAGGAAACTGCAAACCTTCCATCAGATGATGATTTAATTCTGGCAGAATTTTATAATCTGCAAAAGTTTTGGCATTTTCATTAAATTGATTGGCAGCAGTATGGACAGCGCCAGTCAAAAATTCACTAGCAACTAAAATTGGTCTTTTGTCATAACAAGCAAAAGCTAAGGTTTTAGCTGGGTTATGCTTGGTGGCTACTTGAAGTCTGCATTTTTCGCCTACTTTAATAATAGTTTTAATAATAGCTTCAATTTCAGTATCTTTAATCTTAATTACTCCAGCGCTATCTAATAAGGCCATAATTCCAGCTACTGCATAACCAACAGCTAATCTTGGCTGTCCGGCTGGGTTATGAATAGGATTAATTAAATAAATTGGCCAGTTGTTTTTTTCAGCCAACTTAGCTAATTTTCCACCAGCACTGATAGCCATAATTTGAGCTTTTTTGTGGAGTGCTTCTTCACTACAAGCAGTGACTTCTTCAGTGTTACCAGAATAACTAGAAAGTAACACTAAACTTTGATGATTAACATAGGCTGGCAAGCTATAGCCATTGATGATTTCAAAAGGAACGCTGATTTGATCTTTTAGTAAATATTTAATTACATCTGGGCCTAAGGCTGAACCGCCCATGCCGGCTACTACCACATTGGTAAATTTTTGAAAGTTAAGTTTTACCTGTTTGGCTTCTTGCCAAGCTTGTCTAATTTGGTCAGCTAAAGCTTCAATACTTCCTAAAGCATTACTTTTATCTATCTGGGTAATTTGATCTTGAGAATCAAGTAATTTTTCTAATTTCTCCTCTTTTTGATCATGTTTAGGCATAAACTCCTTCTTTAATTTGATTAATTAGTAATAGAATTGCTGCTTTATTACGTTCAAAAGCAAAATTAGTTGGAAGATGATCAAAATCCCACCATTTGGCTTGGAGCACATCATCATTAGCTTTAATTTTTCCGCTTGTAATTTGCGCTACATAAGCGAGATCTAAAACGGGTGAGCCAGTTGGACCAGCTTCATAATTTCCTGGATAGGAACCAAGAAAATCCAAAATTTTTACTTGTACTCCAATTTCTTCTTCAGTTTCACGATGAATAGCTTGCTCGGCACTTTCGCCAGCTTGAATAAAGCCACCGATGGTATCCCAATCATGAGCAAAGGGCTCAGATTTTCGTTCACTAAGTAAAATCTGATTTTTTTCTTGATTAATAATTAGGACCATCACTGCCACAGCGGGATTATTGTAAATTTTAAACTGGCACCCATTACAAGCCAAACTTTCGGCTTCTTGATGAAATTTTTGCCCACAACGTGGACAAAATTGATAGTTGGCTTGATAAAATGGGTGCATGTTTAGTTTTTCTAAATTTTTTAATCTAAGGCGTGAATATTAACGCCACTCTTCCAATCAATTTCTTTATATTTAGTTAAGATTTTTTTGATGGTTTGCTTCATTTTATCGTATTGTGCTTGAGTTCTTCCTTCAAATTTAACAGTAATATAGGGACCATTTTGAGAGGCTCTGATAATAACCATTTCATTTTTGGTATCAACTCTAACGCCATCAATGGTAATGTAGTCAGCTTTTGGCCATAGGGCTCTAAATTCTTTTTGAATTTTTTCGTCAATGAATTTAAATTTAATATCATCAGCTAAGCCAAGCTTAATTTCAGGACTACTTACATATTTAGGTAATTTAGCCACCACTTGACTTAAATCAGCCTTCTTTCTTTCTAGGAAAGCTAATAAACGTAGACAAGCATTGGCAGCATCGTCATGGCCAAAGAAGTTATCCATAAAGAAAATATGACCAGATAATTCACCTCCAAAAGGTGAACGAGCCTCTTTTACTTTAGCTTTAATAAAGGAATGACCAGTCATCCAAATTACTGGTTTACCTCCAGCAGCGACTACTGCATCAGAAACTTGCTTAGAACAAAGGGTGTTATAAACAATTGGGCTACCAGGCATAAATTCCAAAACATCAAGTGCGAATAAAGCCACAATGGTGTCCATCCATAAAATTTGGCCTTTTTCGTCCACGACAGCCATTCTATCTCCGTCAGCATCAAAGGCAAAACCAATATCAGCTTTATGCTTTTTAACACCTTCAGCGAGTCTTTCTAATACTTCAGCTTCAGTAGGATCTGGAGCGCCTAAAGGGAAATTGCTATCTGGTTCACAGTTTTGAGTGATGACTTTGCAGCCAGCATCTTTAAAAATTTCTGGATAGAAAACACCAGAAAAGGTATTACAACCATCAATAACAATTTTCCATTTTTTCTTAAGTGAAAATAGATTAAGGATAACTTTTTTATAATCTTCAAAAATATCAGCTTTGGTATTTTTGCCTTTTTTTTCAGCTTTAACATATTTACCTGCAATAACTAAATCTCTCATTTCTAAAATTTCTTCAGTGACCATGGTATCAGAATAGCCCACGCCAAGTTTTAAGCCATTAAATTCGCCAGGGTTATGGGAAGCTGTAATCATGGCACTCCCTTTGGTTTTAAAGTGGTAAGAAGAATAGTAAGAAATTTGACTTAAGCTAGGGCCAATATCAAAGGTATCTATTCCAGTTTCATTTAGGCCAGCAATTAAAGCTTTAGAATAAGCTTTGCCATTGTTGCGGTTATCGTAACCAACCGCTGTAGATAAAATACGGCGTTTGTGTAAAAAAGTGCCGTAAGCTTTACCTAAAGTATAGTAGGCATCTTCACTAAGATCTGTTCCCATTACTCCGCGGATATCATAGCCGCGAAAAATATTTGGGTTGATTTTTTTTAGAGTTTTATACATAACCCTCCTTTATGGCTTATTTTTTATAATTATTATCTACACTAATATCAAACCACATTCCTTGAAAAGGAAAAGCTTGAAAATTTTCTTTTTTAATTAAATTAGGAAAAACATCTTCTTCTAGTTTGGCTGGAATTTTATCTGGTAAATACTGAAAAATTTTAGGATCAAAAATATAAATGCCAGCATTAACAATACTGACAATTTGGCCAGTTTGTTTTTTAGCAAATTCCACTACTTTATTGCCTTGGATAAAAACATTGTTATAATAATCTTGAGGAATTCTAGGTTTGACAGCAATGGTGACAATACTTTTATTGGCAAAATGAAAATTAGCAAAATCATTAAGATCAATATCAGTTAAAACATCGCCATGAATCAACAAAAAAGGTTTATCTAAAATACCACGAAGTTGATTTAAAGCACCCGCTGTGCCTAAGGCTTGTTTCTCATACAGGTAGTTGATTTTTATTTTTTTAGCCAGCGGGTGCCTTTTTAAAGTAGTTTCAATTTTTTTACCAGCTTGATTTGTCAGAATATAAACTTGAGTGATGCCAAATTTAAGCAGATGTTCTAAAGTATAAAAAATTAAGGGTTGGTTTTCATATTCAAGTAAAGGGCCGAGGGGTTTTTTAGGATCTTTATTACCGGCTAAAATAATTGCGGTAGTTATAGCAGGGTTAAGATGCTGATTTAAAATAGTTTCTATCGCATGAGAGCGGCTACGAACTTGTTTTTTATCAATCAGTTGATCAATTTGAAGTAAAGTGGGTTCTGATAAAGTAATAGTTAAACGGACTTTGTTCACAATTCATACTTTATCATACTTTTTTAAAGAAAAGCAAGCGGATAAAAAACAAGATTTATAAAGAAAAAAAGGGATCATTGTTTTAAGATGATCCCTATAGTTGTATTTTGGATCAGAGTGATAATAACCACACTATCCAAAATTTTAGCAGGATCTCTACTAGGCAACCTAGTAAGATCCAGAAAGTGAGAGTTAGGAAAAGCTGCAAATATGTTATGAAGCTTTTTCCACTTTTGAAAATTCCAAACCAAACTAAACCGATAAGAACCCAGATGATCCAAAAAAGCGTAAACATAACTTACCTCCGTATTTATGTGTTTTATTGTGGGGTTTTCCACAATATCTGAGTATCATCAGTATTTTAGCACAAACATATTAATTACATACGTAAATTATTAGCTGTTAATGATAAATAATTCTAAAGAATTTTCTAAGGATAATAAATTTTGTGAAGTTTTTTCTAAACTATCTAGTCTGTAAAGTTGCTGATGGAGTTTTAATAATTGCTCTAGTGAAAAATTTTGGCTTTGTTTTTTTAGTTTGGCAAGCATAAACGGTGCACCGGCCATTTTATGACCTTCTTTAGCTTGAATTAATAATCTTATCTGCCTAGCCAGCATCACTAAACACATAAAGGCTCCGTCTTGAGTAATGGCAGCTTGGAGTTTATTAAGCTGTTGAGTTTTATTACCTTGAGGATTAAGGCTATCTAAAAAGCTGAATAAAGTATTGGTGAGCGGATAATGTTCCACTTTGGCTTGGGGGAAATTTTTAAGATTAGAGGCGGTAAGGGTTTTATTTTCTACTAAAACCACTGCTTCTTGATGATTTTTAACAAAATCAATCAAGGCAGTTCTTTTTTTGCTATTAGGTAAACTAAATAGTCCTTCCAAAATAATTGTTTTTTCGTTACCAAAAAGACTTTGAGCTTGCAAAGCTTCTTCTAATTCAGCTAGAGATAAATGTTTAGCCTCAAGCCGTTGGGTAGTAATTTCTTTCTGCTGACAATCAGCCAAAACTTGGCTAAGCTGAGCGTGCACTTTACTTTGGTTGTCGCCATGAAGAATAAGCATGTGGGTAATATTGTAAACCTGAGTGTTAGTGAAGTGAATTAGGGTTAAACACTCTGTTTCTTTAAAAACCCCCGGTGGCTGGGATAAGCTGGGTCATATTGTTTAACCAACTGCCAAAATTTAGCCGAGTGGTTAAGGTGTTCCAGATGAGCTAGTTCGTGAATAATTACATAATCAATAATTTCTGGTTTAAAATGCACTAGGCGCCAATTAAAATTGAGATTTTTTTTGCTAGAACAACTCCCCCACCGGCTAGTTTGTTCGCGCAGGGTAATTTTTTGAAATTTTAGAGCCATTTTTTTACCTAGTTGCTCAGTTCTAGGCAAAATATATTTAGTGGCAGTAGTTTTTAAGAATCTGGTAATCATGGCATCCACTCTTTTTTTAGCTGGTTTGGGATCAAGAATATTAATAATCAATTTTTTTTGTTTGATAGAAATTCCCCATGGTAATTGTGAATCACTGATGAGCGTTTTTTGGTATTCTTGGCCAAAAAGGCTGATTTGTTCAGCAGTTTCATAAGCCACTTTTTGTTGTTTTTGCAATTGGCGTTCAATCCAATCTTGATGATGAGTAACCACCTGCTTGATTAAAAATTTGGGGGTAAAACGTGGTGCAGTTACTAGAATTTCACCTTGATGATTCAAGCGAATAGAAATGCCTCTAGCTCGAGCAGAAATTTTAAGTTGGAAGTCTAGCACGCTTTGATTATAACGAAAAATCTGCTAATTAGTTTTCTAAACGCAGTCGCTTCGCTGAAATGGTTTCTCAATACAAAATTTAATAACTTGGGGGGGTAACTGAAGGCAGTTTTCTTTGTACAAAATTCTCAGCTTGAGTTAAAATATAGCCACTACTAAGCCTGATTTTATGATTAGAGCTTAAATTAGCAAGCCGAAGTGGCGGAATGGTAGACGCGCACGGTTTAGGACCGTGTCTCTTACGAGGTGGAGGTTCAAGTCCTCTCTTCGGCACTTAGTAAATTTAAAGATATTTTTTATGGCTATTTTAGCCAGATGAGTTTTTTTCCACAAAAAAACCGGCCAGAGCCGGATTCTTTGAACTCAGAACGTGTAATCCTGGTGAGGAACACTAGGTTAACCTTCTGAGGTAAGGTTATTATAACATAAATTATAAGATAATCAAACTGAATAAAAAGATATCAAAAATAGTGCTATAATTTTATTGTTTTTGCTCTAAATTTTTATGGCTGTGGTGTCGCACTAGCCGTTGCTGATGCAGTACTGGGTTTGGCATATTCCAAAACAGATGAATTAGCCTTTTTTTCTCGGCCAAGCTGACGATCATCGTATTTCATTTCGGCCATCCATTGCATTACCGAGTTAGCCCAAGAGCCATCGCTACTAGGGGTATATTTGCGCATAATTTCTTCTGGAGTAGTCAGACCTTTATCAACATAGTATTTTTTGAGTTCTCTGCCGGCTCGTTCAAAACCAGCTTCGTAATTATCAAAGCCCAAGGTGCCTCGTTCGTGAATGCCAAAGCCTAAACAGTTATAAGTTCCCTCTGGAATATTTTTACAAAGATTACTCTCTTGCATGGCAATGGCTGGCAGTAAGCGAAAATCAATACCATATCGGTCAGCGATTTCTACTAATTTTTGGCCATAATAATCAGCCGGTTGCATGGGAGAGTTGTAGCGAGTTAAAAAATTGCTGACAATTTCTGCTCTGGCATCTTCAGTTTCCACAATAGTACTATCCCCTTTAATTTGTCCAGAAGTAGTTAGGCCTTCAGCTAATTGCACTGGGTCTGAATCAGTTTTTTTAAATAGTTTAGTTAGTTGCTCAGTAAATTGGTTATTAGTCTTGGCTAGGTAAAAGAAATTAATGCCAGCAATACCTGTTAAAATGATTCCTGCACTTAACAATAACCACGCATAAGCAAAAAAGAATTTTTTCACAGTGGGCCTATTATACCTGATAGTCGCAAACCCGTTACATCTTGAAAAAATGCCTTAAATAGTGTATCCTATAATATGTAAGATAGCTTGAATTTTAAAGAAAATGTTCAAATTAAAACAGGTTTTAATCAGTTGTTTGTGTTTAGCTTTATCAGCCTTAGTTTTGCCTTGGCCTGTAGAGGCTGGGAGTGAAAAAATGGGTATCCATTTATTGCAATCTTCTGAATTAACTAGTGCCAGTGAATTATTTGCTCAAGTAGATAAACCTGACGAATGGCATTATGTGACCATTCCTTTTAGTCTGGATGATTTAAATAAAAAAGCTGTTTGGCAGGATTTTATGGCTCAAGCCAAAAATCAGAAAATTAAACCAATTTTGCGTTTAGTCACTCGTTTTGAAAATGGCAGTTGGAAAATTCCTAACCGAAAAGAAGTGGTAGACCAGCTTGAATTTTTAGCCAGTTTAGATTGGCCGACTAATGAACGTTACGTGATTATTTTTAATGAAGTTAATCATGCTAACGAATGGGGTGGTCAATTAGATCCAGCTAGCTATACTCAAATTTTTACCTTTGCCTCCTCTTGGGCACATAGTTTAAACAAAAACTTGATTGTTTTACCAGCCGCTATGGATTTAGCCGCTAATAATAGCAGTCAGACTATGGACGCTTTTGCTTATTTAGATCAAATGTTGGCCGAAGATCCAGAAGTGTTTAGTTATGTAGATGTTTGGAATTCTCACTCCTACCCTAATCCAGGCTTTAGTGCTTCACCAGAAAAAACTGATCGTCAATCTTTACGCGGTTTTATTCATGAATTGGCATGGTTAAAAACTAAAACAGGCCAAGATTTTAAAGTGGTGATTAGCGAAACCGGCTGGGAAAATAACAACAACCTTAGCCGTTGGCTAAAAAGTTATTACCGTTATGCTTGGGAACATATTTATACAGATGATCGAGTTATTGCGGTCACACCTTTTATTTTGCAAGGCTCCCCTGGCCCATTTGCAAATTTCAGCTTGTTGGATGAACAAGGCAACCGAACAATTGCTTACAAGGCTTATGTAGAAGCAGTAAAAAATTAAAATTGTTTTAATAAATGCAATCGTTCACATTCAAATGGTTTATTAAAGCAGTTCTTAAGTAGAGGTATGCCTAATTTTCATTAGCAAAAATTAAAATTTTTGGTTAAAATAGAGCCGTGTTAAAATGAGTGGGTTTGCTTAGGTTGAAATTTTTTTTAAGATTAACTTAACGCTAATTTAAAATCTAATAAAAGTGCGGGTGTAGTACATCGGTAGTATATCTCCCTTCCAAGGAGAAGAGGCCAGTTCGATTCTGGTCACCCGCTCCAAAAAAAGAAACATTTTCATTTACAACTAGTTTTGCATAGTCGATAATTTTCAAAATCAATTCTTCCATCCCAGTCTTGATGGATACTTCACTCATTGAGCCATTTATTTGAGCTGCTAGGGTTGAGACCAGTAATAAGCCCCATCCATAATCAACTTTAGACATGTCCATATTTTACTATTTAATCCTCAACTATTACACAAGTGATATATAATGGATAAAAATGGGTTAAGGGACATTTTGTGTTGGTTTTTCCTTAATTCCTCACTCTTGTTTCGAA
>CAZYBC010000026.1:0-14155 GCA_964645645.1 uncultured Pseudomonadales bacterium | reverse complement strand
AAGATTCTCTTTTTTTTTGTCAAGATGATCTGCGAGAACGCAGTTGCCCTGTTCAAAAAAACCTTAAATTAATCAACCCCAATACTTTTACAGATCAATAGTCCTCATATTTTAAATTATAGGTTGCTTTTTATAGCTTTTTGTTATATAATGATATAATTGTGTATTGATTTGATACATAAAATATTATTAATACCAATCAATAAAAAAACTATGAAAACTAAATTAAAATTTTTAATTGCTTTAGTACTTTTATTAAGTTTAAGCTTTAAATTTGCTCCTTCTTCTGCTTTAGCCTGGTTTGGCGCAGGCAGAACTCCAGGTTGGGATTTAACAACTACTGGCTTAGCCGGTGAAATTAAATTACCATCTTACAAATTTGCTCCAGACTTTTATAGAGTAGGAGATACTGTTTCTATTACTAGTGAAGGCTTTAACAATAATACTACTGATGTTACAGCTCATTATTATATGGCTGTTAATAGAGTTTTAACTATTAATGGTGAGGATGTTACAGATGGTGATCCTGATGCTCCTGGTATTAATGAAAATGACCTTCGTAACTTAGAAAATAGTGGAGCAATGACTCAAGAGTTAGTTGCCCTAATCGATCTTGGTGAAATTACTTTCCCAGCTAATGGTTCTACTAGCTTAAATGCCAGTTACACTACTAATGCTACTGGTTATTACCAATTTGATTTTATTGATATCAACCTTAATCAAGATAGTTATCAACCTGGTCATATTCTAACCGCTGGTTTCTTCAGAGTTTTGGCAAATACCAATCCTATTGAACCTACACCAACTCCTACAGTAGAGCCAACAGTAGAACCTACTACTGCTCCAGTTGGACAAGCTAGTTCAGCTATGGGATACAATGGTCCTACTTGTACCAATAACGAATTTGAAGTCACTATGGACTTAAAAGACGCAAATGGTAATGGTGCTAAAGATGTTTTAGTTACTTTCACTTACAGAAATGAAAAGAAAGAAGCTAGAACTAATAATGATGGTAGAGCTCGTGTCTTCTATAGCTTCTCAGGTGAAGATTCTGTTGAAGCCAGAGCTGATGGCTTTGCTACTCAACACGTCTTTATTAAAGCTGCTCAAAGTTGTCCAGTAACTGGTGGTAGCTCTTCTACCTCTAGCAACAACAACACTGAAACCAGATCTAACGGTCAAGTCTTAGGTGCTTCTACTTTAGCTGAAACTGGTATGAACATCTGGCAACAAGCTTTAGTCTTAGGTTTAATCTTAAGCACTATTAGCTCTGTCAGCTTAGTTAAAAATAGAAAATAATTTATTTAATTTTGTTTATTCAAAAACAGCAGCTTAACCGCTGCTGTTTTTTTATGACATTTGACTTTACAATATAAGATAATTTGCAAAAAAAATTAATTATTTTTACCAGTCTTTTAAGTATAAGTATCGGCATTACTATTTTTCTTTTCAAAAGATTGACTCCTAAAAGTGATGTGCCAAACTTTGACTCTACAAAGACAGTTAATGAACAAAATATACAAGGGATAGTTACCAATCAATGGTATTCTTCCTTATATTTTGAAGAATGGTCTCAACCACTGTTTGCTTTACCTTTAGTCTATAAGCTTGAAAAAGATGGCTTAGTCCTATCTTATCCACAATTAGTAGGTAGCCAAAAAACTATTTTTGCTTCTTTTGTTCCAAATTTAACCATTAAAACTAAACAACCATTTATAAAAAAAGAAGTATTAAATGCTGATCCAACAAGTATCAAAATCTCTGTTTGTAATGGATCTGAATGTTTTAGTACCAGATTTATTCATGGTAGCCCAATTTTAAATCTTAAAGCAGAAACTGAAATTAATTTTACAATTGAACAGAATGCTCAGCTAAGTCAAATTGAACATGGTTTTACTATCCAATCAGCTAATGCTACTTATTTATTAGCAGTTAAAGATGAAAATAATCAATTCTTAGATCAAATTATTCAACAAGAAAACCAATCTTTAATAATTAAACTATTACCTCAACAAACATTAATTATTGCTCTAAAACCAGATAATAGTGACTTATCATTAACTGATTGTTTGTCAGAAATAACTGGTACAAGTTTCACTTATACAAATAATAATTCTCAGTTAATTAGTACCTTAAACTATTATCATAAAGATAAACAAAAACCATTATTAGCTCTTTTACCACATCAATGGGATGGTTTAACTGCAACATCTTTAGGTACTTATCATTCTATTCGTGGTGATTTGAAACTTTATAAAACTGATCAAATTATTCAAGAATTTGAAACACCAGAAGTTTTATCAATAGAAAAAATGTTAAAAAACCTAAATGAAGATGAAAAATCTATTTTAGCTAAAAAAATTGTAACCAATGCTAAGCAATTACAGGAAGATAAAGGCGATGATATTGATGTAATTTATGAAGCTGGTAAAAGAATCTTCCGTTTAGCTCAATTATATGAAATAGCTCAAAATTTGAATATTAAAGAAACTGAAATTCTTGATAATTTACTAAAACAAAGATTAACTAAATGGTTGGCTAATCCAATTAACAGCCCTAATTCTTTATTTGTATATTCAGCCACACCACAAGGAATTATTGCTAAAAATCCTCAGTTTTATAATGAATACTTTAATGATCATCATTTTCATTATGGATATTTCTTAGCCAGCGCAGGAATTTATTTAAAATACCATCCTAATTTTTATTCTAAAATTCAGCCTGGTTTAGATCTTTTGATTAAAGATGTAGCTAATACCGATATAAACAACGGCTATCCATTTTTAAGAGGTTTTGATGTTTATGAATCACATTCTTGGGCTGATGGTAGAGCTTTAGCTGGTGATGGTAATAATCAAGAATCTACTTCCGAAGCTATTAACCGTTGGTATGGAATCTATCGGCTAGGGGATGCCATCAAAGATGACAATTTAATAAATTTAGGTTTAACTGGCCTCAGCATGGAACAAGAGGCTGCTCAAATTTATTGGCTTGGTCAAAAACCAGAATTATTTAAATTCCCAGAAGAATATCATTATCCAATTGTTTCTTTACTTTGGGGTGGCAAAGCTGATTATGCTACTTGGTTTAGTGCATTAGATAGTCATATTTTTGGGATTCAATTTTTGCCCATGACACCAGCCATGACCCATATTGTCAATCCTACTACCTTTGCTAAATACCAACTTTATCAACCTTCTCAAAATAAGGAAGCATGGAACGATATTTATTACATGGTGGCTGCAGCTAATGGAGAAAAAGTTCCGTTTGAGCTAGAAAAATATGAAAGTGGTAATACTAGCTCCTTTTACTACATGTGGGTTAAATATTGGTCAAAAATTTACTCCAATTAAAAATTTTGTTTTTGACTTTCTCCTTCCTAAACCTTCAAAAATAGGTTAACATAAAATCATGAAAAGTATTCAATCCTCACAAGCCAGAGAAGTATTTGATAGTCGTGGTCTACCTACCGTTGAGGCCACCTTATGGTTAGATGACGGTAATAGTGTGGTAACTTGTGTACCTAGTGGTACCTCTATTGGTAAATATGAAGCATTAGAATTACGTGATGGTGATCCTAATCGCATCATGGGTAAAGGAGTGCTTAAGGCTGTTGAAAATTTTAATACTAAAATAGCTCCTGCTTTAGTAGGTAAAGACCCTACTAAACAAACTGAAATTGATCAACTTTTAGTTAACTTAGATGGTACACCCAACAAAAAAAATCTCGGGGCTAATGCTATTTTAGCTGCTTCTCAAGCTGTTGCCAAAGCTGGAGCTTTAGCCACCAATATGCCTCTTTATTTATATCTACAACAAAAATATCAGCTTACCAATAATTTACAAATTCCTAGTTGTCTTTATGGCATTGTTAATGGGGGAGAACACGGCGCGGCTAATCTAGATTTACAAGAATTCATGCTTATTCCTGCTAGTCATATTGATTTCCCTAATTCTTTAGTAATTGCTAGTACTTTTCATCACCGCTTAGAAGAAGTTTTGCAACAAAAAGGCGCTATTCATTCTATTGGTTTAATTGGTGGTTTTACTCCTAACCTTTATCACAATACTGATGTTTTTGAAATTTTAATTGAAACTGCTAAAACCACTCCTTATACTTTTGCTCAAGATGTTTTTTTTGGCATTGATGCCGCTGCCGAAGAATTTTATGTCAATGGCAGTTATCATCTTAAAGATCGTAGTCAACCTTATTCATCTAAAGATTTAGCTGAATATTATAAAAAAATTCGTGATAATTATAAAGTGATCTTTATTGAAGATCCTTTTGAAGAAGATGATGTTAAAAGCTGGACAACTTTAACTGAAGAAATTGGCACTACTACCACTATTTCTGGAGATAGCTTTTTGGCAACTAACAAATATCGGCTTAAAGAGGCGATTGAAAATAAAAGCTGCAATGGCATTGTTATAAAACCAAATCAAACCGGCACTGTTAGTGAATCTGTAGAAGTAATGAAAATTGCTAAAGATGCTGGCTGGAACACCGTTGTTTCTCACCGCAGTGGTGAAAGTAATGATACTTTTATTGCTGATTTTGCTGTTGGTACTGGCGCCAGTTACTGTAAATTTGGTGCTCTTAACCGTGGCGAAAGAGTCTGTAAATATAATCGTTTATTACAAATTTATCACGAAATCAATCAACAGCCTGCACCACCAACTCAGGTTTAACCAGTAAACTTACAATCGAATTTTATGCTAGCCTCAATAAAAAAATTTATTCGTAAAATTCTTGGTAAACAAGAATTTGATCCTAGCCAAATTCAATCTGAGGAGAATCTCAAAGCTAAAGCTGTTGAAATTAACCAAGAATTACCTGTTCAAAAACCAGCCATTGAAAATGTTACAGAGATTACTCCGTTAAATGTAGCAGGCATGGGAGCTAATACTCCAGAACCAGATCCTAACCAGATGCCAGCTTCCACTCCTCCTGAAATTACTAAACAACCCTTTAATGAAACTTTTCCTCAACAAACTAGTAAAAGTCCTCCCATAGTGACTTTAATTTTAGATGGCTGGGGAATTGGTCCAGATTATCCTGGCAATGCTATTACTCAGGCTGCTACGCCCAATTTGGATAATTATTGGTTATCTTTCCCTCATACTCAATTAGTGGCTAGTGGTCAGGCTGTTGGTTTACCTAAAGGTCAAGATGGCAACACAGAAACTGGTCATCTAAACATTGGAGCTGGCTCAATTGTTTATCAAGAATTAGCTAGAATTGATAACGCTATTGCCGATGGCAGTTTTGCCCAAAACCCTATTTTTGCCAATACTTTTGCTCATGTTAAAAAACACAATTCTACTTTGCATTTAATGGGATTAGTTAGCGGAGGAAAAGTTCACTCTAATACTGACCATCTTTATGCTTTACTAGACATGTGTAATTCAGCTGGGATAAAAATAATTATCCATGCTTTTACTGATGGCCGAGATGCTCCACCCAATACAGGGATTGATCACCTTAAAACTTTACAAACTTATCTTAAAAAAACTGGTGTTGGAAAAATTGGTAGCTTGGCTGGTAGATTTTGGGCCATGGATCGTGACCGCAAATGGGACCGCATTGAAAAAGTGTATAACATGATGACAATAGGTTGTAATAATGTTTATCATGATCCAATTGAAGCCATTGACGCCAGTTATAAACAACAGTTGATGGATGAATTTGTTGAACCTTGCAATATCGCTAATGAAGACGGCAGTTTAAATCTCATTAACGATAATGATGCTGTGATTTTCTTTAATTTCCGCGTTGATAGACCTAGAGAACTTACTAGAGCTTTTGTCATGCCAGACTTTGAGCAAGGTATTAAGCAAGAAAGCTATGACCCGCATATCGAAGAATTTCATAAAACTTCCTTATATAAAGAAGAAGGTGGCCAAACCTTTAAACGACAAAAAGTGTTACAAAATCTTTTTTTTGTAACTATGACTACCTATGAAGATGTTTTACCCGTAGAAGTAGCTTTTAAAATGCAAACTATTAGAGATGATATTGGCAGTGTTTTGTCAGGTAGAGGACTCAGACAACTCCGTATTACCGAAACTGAAAAAGGCAAATTTGTGACTGAATATATGAATGCCCAACGTAAAACTCCTCATCCTGGAGAAGATTGGATTATTTATCCTTCTAAAGGCGTCAAATCCTATGACGAAATTCCTGCCATGAGCACACCAGAAATTAGCCGTGAATTGATTAATCAATTGGCTGCTAATCGTTATGATGTAATCATGTCTAATATTTGCAATGGGGATATGATTGGTCATACTGGCAATATTCAAGCCGCTATCAAAGCTTGTGAGTTAGTTGATCAACACGTAGGCTTAATTGTTAACCAAGTTTTAGCAAAAAATGGGACGGTTATCATCACAGCTGATCATGGAAACGCTGAAGAAATGATTAACGTAGAAACTGGTGAAATTGATACTGAACACTCAATTTACCCAGTGCCATTTATGATTATTAATAATTCTTTAGCTGGCAAACCATTAATGCTGCCTACTGGCATTCTTGCTGACATTGCCCCAACCATGTTACATTTACTAGGTATCAGCAAACCAGAAGGTATGACTGGTCAAACTTTATTTAACCAAAGCTTACTTTAACTATTTATGACTCCAATTTCTTCTTCTACTACTATTAAAGCTAAAGTTGAAAAAAATCCTTTTCCCGATGCTAAACATAGTTACCAAGGTAGAAAACCAGTTGTTTTATTAATTTTAGACGGTTGGGGATTGGGTAAAGCCTATGAAGGAAATGCCATTAGCTTAGCTAATCCACTTAATTTTGATCACTATTGGCAAACTTATCCTCATACTACTTTAGAAGCAAGTGGCGAATTAGTTGGTTTACCACCAAATGTAGATGGGAATAGTGAAACCGGCCATTTAAACATCGGCGCTGGTCATATTGTTTATCAAGGTTTGCCTAGAATCAATACAGCCATTGCTGATGGTTCTTTTGAACAAAATCAAGCCTTACTTCATGCGATTAATCATGCTAAAACAAATCAATCCACTTTGCATTTAATGGGTTTAATCGGTCAAAATTTTGTACATTCTAGTTTAGAACATTTATATGCGCTACTAAATTTAGCTAAAAAACAAGGCCTTAATAAAGTTTATATTCATGCTTTTACTGATGGCCGAGATTCGCCACCAACTTCTGGAATTCATTATTTAAGAAACGTAATGGAAAAATGCCAACAAATTGGCATTGGCGAATTAGCTACTGTAATGGGTAGATATCTAGCCATGGATCGTGACAAACGTTGGGAAAGAATTGAAAAAGCTTATAATTCTATGACTGTTAGCACTGGCGCTTGTACCAAAGATGCGTTAGCTTTTTTAAATGAGCAATATAAACACAATGTTACTGATGAATTTATGGATCCTATTAATATTTGTAACCCTGATGGTTCGCCCCGTTTAGTTAATGATCATGATGCAGTAATTTTCTTTAACTTTAGAGTAGACAGACCACGTGAATTAACTAAAGCCTTTGTTTTGCCAGATTTTGAAGCTGGGTTAAAAAGAGAAGGATATGATCCTTTTTACGAAAAATATCATAAAACCAGTTTGGAACAAATTACTTCTAGCACAACCTTTCATCGCCAAAAAATTATTAAGGACCTCTATTTCACCACCATGACTTCCTATGATGATGATTTACCAGTTGATGTTGCTTTTCCTAAAGTAATGGTCCCTAATTCACTAGGCCAAGTTTTAGCCCAACAAGGCGTTAACCAATTAAGAATTACTGAAACTGAAAAAGAACGCTTTGTCACTTATTATTTCAATGGACAACAAGAAGTTATTTATCCTGGAGAAGATCGGATTATTTTTCCTTCTTATAGAGTAAGATCTTATGAGGAAGTGCCTCAAATGCGCGCTCATGAAATTGCTGACAAAATTGTTAAAAAAGTACAAAAAGATCAATATGATTTTATTGTCTGCAATATCAGTAACCCAGATATGCTCGGGCATACAGGAAATCTTCAAGCCGCCATTAAAGCTTGCGAAATTACTGACCAAGCTATGAAAAAAATTGTTGATGCGGTTTTAGAAAAAAATGGTTTAACAATCATTACTGCTGATCATGGCAATGTAGAAGATATGATTAATCAAGAAACTGGTCAGGTAGATACTGAACATTCTCATTCACCAGTGCCTTTTATCTTAATTGGTAATGAATATACAGACAAACCTTACGAATTACCGACTGGCATTTTAGCAGATATTGCTCCCACTATTCTTAAACTAATGGGTCTGCAAAAACCTGATACCATGACTGCCAGAGAATTAATTTAAACAATTCCTCTTTAATTATCTTCTCAAAGAAAAATTGATCTTGTTTGTACTTTAAAGATCTAGTTGTTATTAAGCTTGATTTTCGGTTAAACTAAGGGTGTTTTGGGATATCTTTGCCCACATAAAAACCAAAGATAGAAAGGTTTTATGCCTGTTACTCTTTATAAAAGACAACGTCAGATTGTAGATTATATTGCTCAATATATCCAAAAGAATGGTTATGCTCCTACCTTAAAAGAAATTGCTAATGCAATTAATGTTTCATCTTTAGCTACCGTCCATGAACACTTACAAGCTTTAGAGAGAAAAAAAATCATTAAAAAACATAATGGCACAGTAAGAGGCGTAGAATTAGTAGATCGTACTTTTTTAAATATTACCGATACAGTAGATTTACCAGTTTTAGGCTATATTGCCGCTGGCTCACCAATTGAACCTCATACTGATCCAGATGCTACCTTTAAAGTTTCTCCAGAAATGATTTCTGGCAAAAGACGCTCTTATGTTTTACAGGTTAAAGGTAAATCCATGATTGAAGACCATATAGATGATGGTGACTATATTGTAGTAGAAGAAACTCAAGATGTTACTGACGGTGATATTGTTGTGGCCTTATTAGACAATGGCTTAGCGACTCTTAAACGCTTTTACAAAGAAGTAACTAGAGTTCGTTTAGAACCAGCCAATGCCAGTATGAGCCCTATTTACGCTACCAATGTCCAAATTCAAGGTAGAGTAGTGGGCTTAATTAGGAAATTTCAGTACTAACTTCTATAAGTATTTATCCAGTCAGGGAAGCTACAAAAAGATTTTAAAAGAGGAATAGCAAAAATTAATTGATCTACATCTCCTTCAAGTCCTTCTGGTAAAACATGATTTTGCTTTGCTTCTTTAGCTTTTTCTAAAGCTGTTGTGGGACTGCCAAATAAATCACATAAAGCAACAGCTAATATTTCATGTGGACGTGGAAAAAGTTCTTGGGTTAAAGTTTCTTTTCTCTTAAGAATAAACATAACAATTGCATATTATACACCGTTATAAATTTGGGGATAAATTTAGATAAAATGAAAGAATCACTCTTTTTTTATTAAAATTAACTTAATTTTTAAACTCCTTTTCATCATATTCCAACTGACTATTTACCCAGCAGCGCAACACATATAAATAATCAGAAAACCTATTGATCATGGCTAAAATTAAAGGCTCAACTTTTTGTTCTGCGTTTAGTGTAACCAGATTCCGTTCTGCTCGCCGACAAACTGTTCTGGCTAAATCTAAATAGGCGCCAATTCTGGTTCCACCAGGCATTAAAAATTTTTGGTGCCAATCATCAGCTAATTGATGTTGCGTTGTTTCACTTAAATTTTCTAAATCTGTTAGCACTTGAGCATCTAATTGAATTTTTTTAGCTTTTGCCACAATGGCTGAAATTTTAAAAATAACCATCTGAAAATTTTCCAAAAAAGCTAAATGTTCTGCCGTTTTATCTGTCAAATTAGAATCTTTTAATTCCACCACCACCAACCCCAACCAAGAATTTAATTCGTCCAAAGTCCCTAACACCTCAAAAACAGAAGCTGATTTAGCCAAACGTTGACCATTAGCTAGGCCACTTTGGCCTTGATCGCCAGTTTTAGTAGAAAGGTTAATCATAAACTGGCTGTTATTATAGCCAAAAAGTCCCCTTCCATAAAAGCTAATTTCATATTACAATAAATACCCATGATCAATCATGGCAAATCTCCCAAATTTATTTTTCTTTCTGGTGGCGTCTTATCTGGTTTAGGTAAGGGCATTACCGCTGCTTCGCTGGGTGTGTTACTCAAAGAGCAAGGCTATAAAGTCACCAATATCAAATGTGAAAATTATCTCAACCTGGATTCTGGCAATATTAACCCTATTGAACATGGTGATGTCTTTTTGTGTGAAGATGGATTAGAAGCTGATCTAGACCTCGGTTCTTACGAACGATTTTTAAACCAAGAAGTTGGTAATAAAAATTTTACTACCATGGGCCAAATCTATTCAGCAGTCATTCAACGTACCAAAGACCTGGAATATCAGGGCAAAACTGTTGATGCTATTCCTTATGTTCCAGAAGAGGTTATTAGCCGTATTAAACGTGCCGCAGAAGGCTATGACATTATTTTGGTTGAATTAGGTGGCACTGCTGGTGAATACCAAAATGTGATTTACTATGAAGCCTATCGCATCATGAAATTACAATTGCCTCATGACGTCATTCATGTGCATGTTACTTATTTTCCAGCACCAGCCCACATTAATGAATTAAAATCTAAACCTACTCAGCTGTCAGTGAAAACCCTTAATTCCATGGGTATCCAACCAGACTTTATTGTTGGCCGGGCCGCGGCTTTAATTGATGACAAACGTAAAGAAAAAGTGGCCTTCCATTGTAGCCTCAATAAGGATGATGTTATCTCTAATCCAGATTGTGACAGTATTTATCAACTTCCTTTAATTTTTAAAGACCAAAATTTTGAACAAAAAGTCTTAGCAAAATTAGGCTTACCAGCTAAAAAAATCAAACTAGATGCTTGGAAAAAATTAGTGGATAAAATTTTTGCTGTTAAAAAACAACAATTCACCATTACCATTATTGCTAAATATATTGCCACTGGTGATTATGAATTAAAAGATTCTTATACTTCCTTAATAGAATCTCTTAAACACGCTAGCTGGCATTTGGGGGTTGAATTAAAATTAGATTTTCTAAATGCTGAAAATTTACAAAACAACAAAAAAGATGAAACTGAACGCTTAGCCAAAGCCAATGGCATTATTGTGCCAATTGGTTGGGGTGAACGCGGTGTAGAAGGTAAAATCAAAGCCATCAAATATGCTAGAGAAAATAAAATCCCATATTTAGGCCTGTGCTATGGCATGCAACTAGCTTGTATTGAATTTGCCCGTAATGTGGTTGGTCTAAAAGATGCTCATACTACCGAAGTTAATCCTTATACTAAAAATCCAATCATTCACCAAATTCCTTTTGAAGAAAAATACCAAACCATTAAAGGTGAAGGCGCAAGTATGCGTTTAGGAGCTTATGATTGTATTCTTAAAAAAGGCAGTTTGGCAGAAAAAATTTATCAAAAACACCATGCTTTTAAAGATGCCAAGAAAAATTTAGTCAGCGAAAGACACCGCCATCGTTTTGAATTTAATAATGAATACAGACAAATGTTAGAAGATCAAGGCCTAGTTATTTCTGGCACTAGCCCAGATAATTTCTTTGTGGAAATGATTGAATTGCCTCAAAATCAACATCCATTTTTCTTAGCTACTCAGGCCCATCCAGAATATAAGTCTCGACCTTTAGCCCCACATCCCATTTTCTTAGAATATGTGGAAGCTATTAAAAAAAAGCAGAGTCGGTAAAATCAACTTGAACTTGAAAAATTAGCCTTGAGGCATTAAAATAACAGTCTGTCTAGAAAGAAAACATGTCACAATATTTAAAATACAACGATTTAAGCATTGCTGTTGGTGATACTATCAGAGTACACCAAGAAATTACTGAAGGTAAAAAAACCCGTATTCAGGTTTTTGAAGGTATTGTAATTGCCATCAAAAATCGTGAAAATGGTAAATCTTTTACTGTCCGTAAAATTGGCGCTGGTGGAATTGGCGTAGAAAAAATCTACCCAGTAAATTTACCAGCTATCAAAAAAATTGAATTAAAACGCCAAGGACAAGTCCGCCGTAGTAAGTTATATTATTTACGTGACCGTATCGGTAAAGCCGCCAGCAAAATTAAAGAAAAAGCTATTTTCAACAAAGCAAAATAAGTTAGCTCATTTTCAATTAGGAAAGGCTGGGGAAGACCTGGCCTGTGCTTTTTTAACAAAACATCACTATCAAATTTTGGCTACCAATATTATGACTAGCCAAAAAACTGAACTAGATATTGTCGCTTTAGATAAAACTCAACAAGAAATTGTTTTTATTGAAGTTAAGACTAGAACCAAAACTAGCTATGGCCATCCTAGCCAAGCTATTAATTGGCGCAAACAACGCAATCTTAAACAAGCAGCAATAGCATGGCTAAAAAGCCAGCACCGCCAACAAGACTTTCGCTTTGATTTAATTACGATTACAGCTGGAAAAATTGAACATTTTGAAAATATTACCGGTGGTTGGTAAAAATGGAAGGTAAAAAGAAGGCGAGTGGTAAAAAGGAGCGGGTGGAAAGCGATAAGAAAGCGAGTGGTAAATAAATCTGCCAGAAAACAAAACTAGGCGGAGAAATTAAAAGATTGCCAAAAAGGCAAAAACAAGATAAAATTTGCTAGTTGATTTAAAAATTAAAGACTTAATAGACGGCCCCATCGTCTAGCGGTTAGGACAACGGGTTTTCATCCCGTAAACCAGGGTTCGATTCCCTGTGGGGTCACATTGATTGATACATCGCTCCTTTTTGCTTCAATAAAGCTGATATATGGTCGTAATTTGGTGTTTGAAAAACCACCCTCCCCGTAAGAATAAATAATCCCATCAGGAAAGAGTACTCTTTGCATTTGAACCTTTTGTTTTATTGGTGCATCGTGCCATAGAAGGGCCATCCTGCTAAAGAAGGTTTCGGCATAGGTTAGCATCAAATCCATTTCAAATTCGCCGGCGTGAGATTCATTAAGAGCCAATTTGACGAGTGCGATCTCTTCTTTAATCTTGGCAATAGCGGGTAGCATATCGGCTTTATCTGCCCCTACAGCTATTGCTTCAACTAAATTTTGCTTTTGGGATTCTAGCTGGTCAAGTCGTTTACGTTGGATTGAAGCATCTGTTTCAAATTCATTTTGCCTTTCCCGATACCTTACTAGTAGCTTGTCGTTAATTACCTTTTGAATCTCTTTATTGGGTTTGAGGTTGTTTAGGTAATCCATAAACTGGTTTTCAAAATCAATCTTACCCACCGCCTTCTTGCCTGGATTCAAGCAGTCAGTATGGGTGCAGTAGTAGTAGGCGTATTTCTGCATTTTGCCTTGAGTCCATGCAGCAGTCATCTTGCGAGTGCAATAACCACACATGAGATTGTCTTTTAAGGGGAATTCGGGATTGATGTGCTTACGGGTCATAGGAGCCTCTTTAGGAGGGTATAGCCTTGCTTGGCAGGCTTCCCATGTCTTGACGTCAATAAGAGGCTTGTGCGCACCCTCGTATTGCTCGTCCCATTTCTTAACATACAAAATACCAACATAAAATTTGTTGATAAGTATATTATGCACGGTTTGAGGGGAAAACTTAATGGCCTTTCCTTTGAATTTACCTTTTTTGTGAACCAATCCATTTCCTTGTATTGCTTTTGAAATTTCTACAATCCCCATCTTGCCACTTGCATACCAATGAAAGATGTTGACTATATGATGAGAAGCCTCTATATCAATTTGGGCGACATCTGCCTTATTGTGACTGTTTCTGACATTGATATAGCCAAGGGGAGCCTTCCAAGGCCATATACCATGTTCTAATCTATTTTTTGCCGAACTAGTTGAGTATTCGGATTTCAAATCGTTTTCAAATTGAGCAATAGTGGCAAACATGTTTTCGGTGAGTTTTCCAGCAGCTGTATTATCTATAGGTTCAGTAGCACTTTCGAGTAAAATGCCCATTTTTAGTAACTGGGATTTCAGAACGTGATGCAGAGGAACATTGCGTGCGAATCGCGAAACCTTGTACACCACCAATACAGTTGCCTTTCCTTTATACTTCTTGCAAAAGTCGAGCAACATCCTAACTCGTTCAGTATGAGTCTGTAAAATAAATTGTGTAAACGGCTAGTAAAATAAATAGCGGCGCGAGC
>CAZYBC010000025.1:0-14308 GCA_964645645.1 uncultured Pseudomonadales bacterium | reverse complement strand
TACTATTTAATCACTATGCAAATTGCCATTTACACAATATTATTGACAGACTCAAAAAACAAGATCAAGACCCTTTGCATCGTTATGAGTATCAAGATTTAACTAAAAATTTATATTTAGCTGATAAAAACTTTACTCATGCTGTAGCGATTTTGGCTTTACAAAATATGGAAAAACCCTGGGTGTGTTTGCAAAATGCGGCTAATCATTTGCAAAGCGGCGGTCATTTATTTTTGGTTTTAAACCATCCTGTTTTAAGAATTCCTCGTCAAACTAGCTGTGAAGTAGATGAAAAAAATAAATTGCAATACAGACGAATTAATCGTTATCTATCACCTTTAAAAATTGCGATTAATATGCACCCAGGAAAAGATAATGGTCCAGTGACTTGGTCGTTTCATTATCCCTTAAGTCAATATTTTAGTTTTCTTAAGCAAAGTGGTTTTGTTGTGGAAGATTTGCAAGAATGGACTTCTGATAAAACTAGCCAAGGTAGTAAAGCTAAACAAGAGAATTTTAGCCGTCAAGAATTTCCCTTGTTTATGGTGATTGTGGCAAAGAAAAAATAAGCTTAGTGGTGGCGTTTGATTTTATCAGGAAAAAGTTCGGCTGCGGCATCCATTGTACAATTATGTTTTTTACGATTAAAAGCTGCTTCTACTTGAGCCACCTCTTCTGGATTAAGCTCGATTTCAAACATTTCGTCAGTCCATAATCTTCTTGGGCCGAGATGACCGACATATTTTTTTTTAGCACCAAGTCTAAGTAGTGTTTCTAAAAATTTAGCCATAATATTAAAAAAAAGAACCCCCGTTTTTAGGCGGGGGAAATGAACAACTCTTATTCAATTCTCATATCAGGTCCACCATCATCATTATTCTTCCCTTCGTTCAGTAAGCTAAAAATTCCTAAGATTATTAAAATCACAATTAGGATAGCCATAATATCCTCCTAAGTAAGAGAAAAGTCAGCCTCTTTTTTTAGAGACTGCTATTTAAGATACAAATGATTTATATATTAAATAGCAATCTCTAAGAGTTTCTGTACTTCAAAGAGTTTTTTACAAAAGTAATTAATTTAAACGCTTTGTTTAAGTTTACTTTTATAACTTGATTATACTCCAATCGTCAATTTTGTTGGTTTTAGCCAGAAAAAATTACATTCAAAGTCTAGAGTAGCTTAGCTTCGAGTTAAAAAATTTATTATTCGATTCCCAAAAATTTTCGTAAAGCTTGATAAAATTTCATGCTTGAGTCAACATCCAGCCATTCATTTTCACTGTGGATATTACCACCTAAGGGTTTAATCATTAGGATTGGAATATTAAATTTGGCAAAGTATCTGGCATCTGACGCTCCACTTTCACCTTTGATTAATATTTTTTGTTTAAATTGTTTTTCTAGACAACTTAAAAATTGTTGTACTACTGGTAATTTTAGATCAGTAAAAGTTGGTAAGCCAGTTGATAACTTTTTAATTGTTAAGTTAGGCTCAATTGTATTAATTAGCTTTAAAAGTTTTGCTTCGATTTTTTCAATAGAATCAGTTTGCGGGTAGCGATAATCAATTTTTAAAGTTGCGCTATCGCAAACTTGGTTAGTGGAAATTCCACCATTAAGCTGACCAAAATTGAGAGTGGTTTTCCAATTTTCCTGCTGATTATTTTTTCCATATTTTTTTTCTAACTCAACAACTAACTTACATAAAGCTGGTAAGGCATTTTTACCATCCCATGTTTTTGAAGCGTGAGCAGTTTTGCCTTTAGCTGTAATTAAGAATTGAGCCACGCCTTTAGTTTTGTTGACAAAAGTTAGATTATCTCCGCCATCGGGAACAATTAAAACTTTTGGTCTCCAATTAAGTTGATTTATTAAATAAGGTGTACAGTTAAAACCACCCATCTCTTCATCAGTGGTAAAAGCTAAAGAAAAAGTGAGTGGATTTTTGGTAGCAATTAACTCATTAAGCAGCGCAATGCCTAAGGGTGCGGCAAATTTCATATCACTGACCCCACGGCCAAAAATTAAATTTTGTTTTTGACGGATGCTAAATAAATTGTCACCACCAGCCACCACATCTAAGTGGACAAGATAAGCAAAATCTGGAGTGGTTGTGTTGCTATTAGAAGCCAGCAATAGCTGAGTGGGACCTTGTTTAATTAGTTTAATTTTAGCTTGAGGTGAAATTAAACTTTTAACATAGTCTAAAGCTAAAGCATTTTCTTTAAGTTGACCTGAAATAGTTTTTAAAGTAACTAACTTTTCTAATTGTTGTAAAAATTGAGCTTGGTTAAGCATTTTTCCTTTCTTTTTTTAATATTTTTAATACAAAAAAACCTCCGGTTAAGGAGGTTTTGGTTTTTTAGATTTGATAATTGAGATTTATGCCACTAACAAATTCACCTCCTTGAGGGTTAAAGAAAACCAATGATGGTGAATAAGGTTAGTAAGTAACATAATTATGATTATAAATAAGATTTTAATATTTAGCTAGCTTTTGTATTTTGAGCTTTTGGGACTCTAACAACAACCACGTGTTGCCAGCCATATCTTTTAACCATTTCTAATTTTGGCATTGTTTTGATTATATATTTTTTGCCTAGAATTTTTACTCCATAAACAGTCGTAATTGTAACTTTTTCCAATTTTTCATCTTCATTTATTTTGGTTCTAGTACTTAATTCTGGATATGAATCAGGATTATCTAGTTGTTCTTGAGTAATTTTACCTTGAAGACGTAAAGTATTAAAGTAAAGAGGTTCAAGAATTAGGTGTAAAATTGGGTTTCGATCTCGATCTTCTAAAAGTGTTTGTTCAATTTCTTGTTCAACGTTAGGCAAACTTTGGGCTTCAATTCCACCATTAATTATGTATTGAGGAACAATTTTTAAGCTTTCTTCGCCTTGATATGAAATTTCATGTGTTTTAGGCATATTTTTTTTCTTAGCATCTTTAAAGATGCGTAATTAAAATAAATTAACTTAATTATATCAAAAGATATCAGAGAAAGATATATTGAATATGTAAGTTAAATTAGATCAATGAATTAAAAAAAACCGGTAGTAATTAGCTACCGGCAAAGTGAAAGCTTTTTAGCGTTTTTTTTATTTATGGCGCTCTTGGCTTATTTCTTTGAGTGCTGAGGTTAGCCCCAAGCCAAGTCCAATAATACAAGAAATAACAAATACAATTAGTAAACACAACTCCTAACTCATCTCTTTTTCCTCCTAATCTTAAATTTCCAGCTTTTTGCTGGAATTATAACTTCACTTCATTTGGCAAAGATAAATAATTTAACCGTTGTTGGTTAAAAATTTATCTTTACCACTACTATATTATATACTGAAAATGCTTAAATTACAAATTATAGGACGCTTTGCCGGCTAAGTGTTGCACTTCGTTTGCGAACTCAAGACTTCGTTTGCGAACCCAGAACCTTTTTTAACTTTAATCTACAAAGCTTAATGCTTTGCCAGTTTTGTTAGCCCTACCGGTACGACCAATTCTATGAATATAATCTTCATAAGTTTCAGGAAGGTCATAGTTAATAACGTGAGTAACGTTATCGATATCTAAACCTCTAGAAGCGATATCAGTGGCTAAAAGTACTTGGATATAATTATCTTTGAATTTTCTTAAAGCTCTTTGACGTTGACCTTGGCTTTTATTGCCATGAATAGTCGCTACTTTAAAGCCTTTTTTATATAGAATTTCATCTAATTTATCTAAACCGTGTTTAGTTCTACCAAACACTAAAACTTTATCAAAACCTTCTTGGATTAATAAATCACTTAATAATTCTGGCTTTGACTGGCCATTTACTTTAATGACATCTTGTTGAACATTTAATGAGGCTCGTTGTTGTTCAATTTCAACCTTAATAGGATTTCTTAAAAAGCTATGCACAATATCATTCAACTTGCTTGGTAAGGTAGCAGAAAAGAATAAAGAATGACGTTCTTGTGGTAAGCGGGCGATTACATATTTCATATCTTGAATAAAACCCATGTCAAACATTTGATCAACTTCATCTAAAACAATAGCAGAAAAAGTAGCAAAATTTAAAACTCTTCTTTTTTCTAAATCGATTAATCTTCCTGGAGTTCCAATTACAAATTCTGGACGATTTTTTAAATCATTAATTTGGCGATTCATTGAAGCTCCACCAATACATAAACTTGAATATAATTTCATGCCACGAATAAAGGTTTTAAGCTCTGCTTCAATTTGGACAGCCAATTCTCTGGTAGGAGCCATAATCAGCACTTTCCCAGATTTTTGTTGAATAAAATTATTAACTAAAGGAATTAAAAAGGCAGCGGTTTTGCCGGTGCCAGTATTAGCTAAGCCAATTACATCTTTACCTTCCAAAATATAAGGAATAATTTTATCCTGAATTGGAGTGGGGTTATTGTAACCTTTAGCTAAAATATTTTTTTCTAATTGAGCATTAAGGGCAAAATCAGTAAATTGATGTTTAGCCACGTAGGCTGGTTTTTCTGGATTTGCTACTGCTGTTTTAACCAGCATGGAAGGGTTAAAAGAAATGATTTTTCTTCTTGAAAAATTGTTTGAACGTCTTGGTGCGTAATTTCCATTACTGCCACCAAAACCACCACGTCTGTTTCCACCATGGGATCTACTATTAGCATTAGAAAATGAATTTCTAGAACGATACATATACTTCTTTCTTTAATAAGACTGATTAGACTTGAGTCAGTAGTCTTATTAGACACAAAAGGTAAAAGACAAGAAGCGAATAAATTTGGAAAATTGAAAATTCAAAAACCTAAGCTAGCTTAAACCCATTGATTATTTTAACGAAAAATTATTATAACACATAAGCTTTAAAATAACAATTATAGGCTGTTGTTTCATGGCTTGAGATTTCTGGTTTGAATAGAAGATAATTTCTGTTATAGTTTTAGCGTCATGATTAAGAAACATTATTTTTATTTGTTAATTAGTTTATTAATTGCTTTTGGCCTATTTTTAACTACTTTTAAGCTCAATACTATCCCAAATGGTTTTGCTTGGGATGAGGCAGCTAATGCTTATAATTCTTTTAGTTTATTAAAAACTGGTAAAGATGAATGGGGAAGATCATGGCCATTATTTATTAAATCTTTTGGTGATTTTAAATCTGGTTTCCTTTCTTATACAATTATGCCTTTTTTCTTGATTGGAGGGATTAATCAAGCTATGGCTAGAATGCCCGTAGTTTTATTGGCTATAGCTGGAGTTTTAGGATTAATTTTTTTGATTAAAGAAAATTCTTCTAGTAAGGGTTTAGCTTTATTATCTGGTTTAGTTTTGCTTACTAATCCTTGGTTTTTGCATTATGCCAGAATTTGTTTTGAGCCAATGCCTTCCTTAGGATTAATGCTGTTAGGTTTTTGGCTTTGGTTTAATCAAGATGTTAAAAAGAAATTAGTTGGATCATTTTTATTAATACTATCAATGTATGTTTATCATTCGGCAAGATTATTTGTGCCAATGCAAATATTTATTTATTTTTTAGTTTTTGTGGGTAGCTCTTTAAGGAAATATTTAAAAAAATATTCAATTTCCTTGATTCTATTTGTTTTAGGCACAATGGTAATTTGGTATGGAATCTTGTTCTCCAACAGTGGTGATAGAGCAAAAAAAGTTTTATTTTGGGATGAAACTGAATTAACTACGCAAGTTGAAGAAGGAATTTATCGTAATCGTGTGTTAAATTATCCGTTTACTCGTGTTTTTAATAATAAAGCTTGGGTTATTTTAGTTAAGTTGAGTCGTAATTATGCCAATCATTTTTCGCCAGAATTTTTTCTGCCATTCAATAATCAAACTAATGCTTTTTCTTTTAATCGGCAGGGTAATTTTTTATTAATTTTAATTCCATTTTTATTAATTAGCTTTTTTGCCACTAATAAGCGAGATAAATTATTTTGGTTTTTTCTTGCTTGGTTATTAATTTCGCCAATTCCTTCAGCTTTAACTAAAGGGGCTCCTAACCCTAATCGCTGTTTAATTATGTTGCCAGCTTTAGCTTTTTTTGCGGCAAGAGGAATTATTTTGACAATGGAATTTTTAAAACAAAAATTAAAGATCAATGGGTTATTAATCAATTTGTTGTTTAGTTTAGTTTTTTTAATTAATTTTTCTTGGTATCTGCATGAATGGCTGATTTATTTTCCAGAAGATTCTGAGCATTATTGGCACGGTTTTTATCAACAAGCTAGCCTTGATGTTTGGCAAAAAAGACATAACTATAATAAAGTTTATTTCACGACTACCGATACTCAACCTTATATTTTCTTTGCTTGGTATAATCAGATAGATCCAGCTTTAGTGCAAAAAAATACTAATGACAGAGATGAACAATTAATGGAAGGTATTAAGCAAATTGATAATTTGTATTTTTGGCCAGTTAAAGTTAATACGGCACCTTGTTATTTAACAGAAGAAAATGTTTTAGTTGTTGCTTCTGCTAATGACTCAGATGCTGTTGATTTCAAAAAATATGAGCCTGATTTTGTTTATACTCGTCAGAATAGATTTCATCCAGAAGAAATTGCTTTAAGAGCCTGGGAATCTAATAAATTAAGTGAAAAAGAGCTTTTAGAATTTGCTGAACTTTGCTCGCTTAAAAACAAAAAATAAATTTATGACCACTAATTTGATTCAAAAAGTTTATAACCAAGTGGCTCATCTTTACAACCAAGATAGAAAAAATTTGGGTAATAGTAAATATCTCAATAAGTTTTTGCAATTATTGCCAGCTAAATCTCACATTTTAGATTTAGGTTGTGGTAATGGTTTACCAATTGCTGAAAAATTACTTAAAAAAGGTCATTTAGTAACTGGGATAGATTTTAGTGAGCAACAAATTTTTTTGGCTAAAAAAAATTGTCCACGCGGCGAATTTATTGTAGAAGATCTTGCCAATTTACAAACTGGTGATTACCAAGTTGATGCCGTAGTTTGTTATTACACGCTTTTTCATTTGCCTAGAAAAGACCATGGTCAATTCCTAAAAATTTTTAATTCTTTTTTACCGATTAATGGTCTATTACTAATTACAATGGGTGAGAAAGATTTTGAAGGTTGGCATGATTTTTATGGCCAAAAAATGTGGTCTAGCCACTATGGCCCAGCACAAAATCGCCAGCTGCTTAAAGAAGCCGGTTTTGAAATTTTAATAGATGAAATTGATTTTTCTAATCAGGAACAGCATCAAGTTATTATTGCTAGAAAAATTAAATGAAAATTAAATTTTTTAATTCAGTAAATCGTCGTAAAATTTTTTCGCCATTTTTAATTGCTAATTTAGTTTTTTTGCTTTTAAGTATTAGTTTAACTATTTTTTTCTTAGGTAAGAAAAAAATTTCTTCAACAGCTAATTTAGTGACAGATACCAACAACCAAGTTTTAGGTTTTAGTAATACTTATGAACCACCAGCTTTGCCTCCACCACCAACCGATCTTCACCAATTAGGCATTCTATTATTAGGTTATGGAGGTGCTGGTCATCAAGGTGGAATGTTAACAGATGTGATTCAATTAGCTTATTTTGATTTTGATCAAAAAACAGTGACTTTGATTTCCATTCCTCGTGATTTGTGGGTAAGTTTGCCCAATGGCGTGCAAGCTAAGGTCAACAAAGCCTTTACTTTGGGCGATTCCAAAGAACCAGTGTTAGCTGGCGGCAAAGTAGCTAAAGACATGGTTAATTTGATTACTGGTTTAGAAATTAAATATTTTATTAGCGCTGATTTTGTTGGCTTTCAAAGATTGGTCGGTGAAGTTTTAGGAGGCATTGAAGTAGAAGTGACAGAAGTTTTAGATGATCCTTGGTATCCCATTAGAGGTGAAGAATTAAATCCTTGTGATTTTACTCCAGAAGAAGTATCCAAACTTAGTGCTACTTACAGTGGGTTTGAATTAGAAAAACAATTTACTTGTCGTTATAAACATCTGCACTATGAACCAGGTGTAGTCAAAATGGAAGGCGGTGATGCCTTGGAATTTGTTAGATCTCGGCATGGCAGTACGGCTGGTGATTTTTCGCGCAGTAGTCGTCAGCATGCAGTGTTAAAAGGTATGGTTAAAAAAATGTTTAGTTTGGAAGCGGTTAGCCAAGCTGAAAAATTTTATAAATTGGCTGATTATACTTTTGATAGTGATTTAGATTTGGAAGCAGCTAAATATTTGGCACCAGCTTTTGTTAATTTAGATCAATATCAGGTTAAAAGTGTGGTTTTATCTACTTCTAATGTTTTGAAAAATGGAAAATCAAAAACTGGGGAATTTATTTTGTTGCCCCAAGCTGGTTTAGACCAATGGTCGGACGTGCAAAGTTTTATTAACAGTCAGCTGTAATGTCAGTTTTAAGAGTTATAATGAATTTATGAAAACTATTTATTTTGCCACTGGTAATCAAAACAAATTAGCAGAAGCTAAGCAAATTTTAGGCTATCCTATTGAAGGTCTTGATTTAAAAATTGATGAAGTACAAACCCTTGATCCTTTAGAATGTGCGCGCAAAAAAGCTGAGGCAGCCTATGCTCAAGCCCAAAAACCTATTCTAGTAGAAGATAGTTCTTTGTTTATTGAAGCCTTAGCTGGTTTACCTGGCGTTTTTGTTGATTATTTTATGAAAACTTTAGACAATGCCGGGATTCTTCAATTAATGAAAGATCAATCTAATCGCCAGGCTACTGCACAAACAACATTGTGTTTTTATGATGGTCAAACTTTTACTCTGGGGATAGGCAAAATTAATGGAGAAATTGCACCCGCCCTACAGGGTGATCAAGGCTTTGGTTGGGATCCTATTTTTATCCCTACCAGTTTTAATAAAACTTTTGCGGAAATGACTGCCGAGGAAAAAAATCAAGTTTCAATGCGTTATTTAGCTTTTCAAGATTTAAAATCTAAACTAGATTTGGCTTAATTACCAATCTTTATAA
This sequence comes from uncultured Pseudomonadales bacterium, assembly GCA_964645645.1. Taxonomy (GTDB): domain Bacteria; phylum Patescibacteriota; class Microgenomatia; order UBA1400; family PJMF01; genus CAZYBC01. The sequence continues at coordinate 5,352 of CAZYBC010000025.1, read as the reverse complement.
CAGTGTTATACTATCACGATGAATTTTACTTTAGACGATTTTCAATATCATTTGCCCAGCGAATTGATTGCTAATCAACCCGCTAATCCCAGAGATCATTCTCGTTTGTTATTAGTTAATAGGGCTAATAGAAAATTTGAGCATGCTCATTTTTATGATTTAGCTGATTTTTTAACTAATAATGATGTTTTGGTGCTAAATGAAACCAAAGTTTTTCCTGCCAGACTATTAGGTAAAAAAATTACTGGGGGTAAATTAGAATTATTTTTATTAAGACAATTAAGTTTGGATACTTGGCAAGCTATCTCTAAACCCGGTTTAAAAGTTGGTCAGCAAGTGGTGTTTGGTTTGGCGGATGAGCTTAGAGCTACTGTCATTAACAAAGAAATAGACGGTGATTTAACCGTGCAGTTTAATTTAGCTGGTAATGATTTTTTGACTACTTTAGATAAACTGGGTAAAACTCCTATTCCACCCTATATTCATGCTACCCAAAGTGAGAAAAAATTAAGAGAGGTTTATCAAACTATCTATGCTAGAAATGTTGGTTCGGCGGCTGCGCCAACGGCTGGTTTGCATTTTACACCTGCTCTTTTAGAGAAATTAAATAATAAAGGTGTACAGATTGCTAAAGTAACTTTGCATGTAGGTTTAGGTACTTTTCAGCCAGTTAAAGAAGAACATCTGCAAAGTCAAAAACTTCATCAAGAATTTTACGAAATTGATCAAGCTACTGCTCAATTACTTAATCAAGCTAAAAAAGCAGGTAAAAGAATTATTTGTGTCGGTACAACTTCTACTAGAGCTTTAGAAAGTGCCTTTAAAGATGGCCAAATTCAAGCGCAAAAAAGTGACACTCAATTATTTATTTATCCAGGTAAAAAATTTCAATTTGTGGATAGTTTAATTACCAATTTTCATTTGCCAGGTTCTAGTTTATTAATGTTAGTGTCAGCTTTGGTTTGTCAGCCAAATAGTGTTGAGCAGTTTACTAACTTCAATGATTCTTTGATTGGTCAAGCTTATCAGCAAGCAATCGCTAATCAATATCGTTTCTATAGTTTTGGCGATGCGATGTGGATTATCTAGTTTATAATTTAATTAATGATATTTTTCTTTTATTTATTAGTCTTTATAAGCTCAGTTTTTTTCAAAGATAGTTTTGGTTTTAAATATGTTAGTCCCTCCGAACCAGCGGTTATTCCAGCTGTAGATTTTTCCTCGCAATTAAGTTTAAATCTGACCAATAAAATTAATCAATGGCGCTTAGATCAACATCAAGCAGCTTATTTTACTAATGAAGAATTATGTCAGTTTGCTCAAACTAGGCTATTACAAGTTCAACCAGAAACTCTTTCTCATGCAACTTTCTATCAAGAAGCAGAAAATGTTTTTCCAGATTCTGGTTTTAAAAGCTTAGGTGAAAATTTAGCAGGATTTTCTGTTTTAAATCAGGATAACCTTAGCCAAGTTAGCAAAGAGATTTTTCAAGCTTGGTTAACATCACCGGCACATTTGCAAAATTTGCAAGCTAATTTTTCTCATAGCTGTTTAAAATGTAATCAACAAATTTGTATTCAAGTTTTTGGTCGCTACTGATATGATAACAGCATGTCTAAAGACCCTTATACCGCCCTTTGGCTTTCACATTCATCAATTAGTGATTTTTTGAAATGTCCTCGTTCTTATTATTTAAAGAATGTTTATAAAGATCCTAAAACTGGTCATAAGATTCAGTTGATGAGTCCGGCTTTAGCTTTGGGCCAAGCTGTACACGGAGTTTTAGAATCTTTATCAGTTTTACCTACCAAAGATCGTTTTAAACAATCGTTATTAGAAAAATTTGAGCAAGAATGGCAGAAGGTAAGTGGTAAAAATGGGGGTTTCCATAATCCAGAGCAAGAACAAGCTTTTAAAAAACGGGGAGAAGAAATGATTCGACGAGTGATTGCGCATCCTGGTCCATTGGCTGGTTTAGCGGTCAAAATTAAAGAAGATTTGCCTCATTTTTGGCTAAGTGAAGAAGACAATCTAATTTTATGTGGCAAAGTTGATTGGTTAGAATATTTGCCAGATAATGAAAGTGTCAATATTATTGACTTTAAGACCAGCCTTAATGCTGAAGATCCAGATTCTTTACAGTTACCAATTTACCATTTATTAGTTAAGCATTGTCAAAGTCACGAAGTGGCGAGAGCTAGTTATTGGTACTTAGAAAATAGTAATGATTTAGAGGAAAAAGTTTTGCCAGATCTAGTAGAAGCTGAAAAAAAATTGATTGAAATTGGTAAAAGAATTAAAGTAATGAAAAAATTAGGAGTGATGAAATGTCCCCATGGCGATAAAGGCTGTTATGCTTGCCGTGGACTGGAAAGAGTTATTAGAGGCGAAGCAGAATTTGTGAAAACTGGGGAATATAATCGTGACATTTATATTTTGCCACCAGCCTTAGAAAAAGAAGTGGAAACTCAAAGTGTGATTTTATAAATTTATGCCAGCAATTCGTTTAAATAAATATTTAGCTAGCGTCGGTTTAGGTTCACGCAGAAAAATTGATCAATTAGTAGAAGCAGGGCAAATTTTCATTAATGGTCAACCAGCTGCTTTAGGTTTAAAAATTGATCCAGATTTAGATGAAATAGTTGTTCAAGGTAGAAAATTTGATCCTCAAAACGCTCAAATAGAGTACTATTTATTAAATAAACCTCTAGGCGTAGTTTCTACTACGAATGATCCTCAAGGTAGAACCACAGTCATTGATTTGTTAAAAGCTAAATTTCCCACAGCTGCTAGAGTTTATCCAGTTGGTCGTTTGGATGCTAATAGCGAAGGTTTAATTTTGCTTACAAATAATGGCAAATTAACTTATCACTTAACTCATCCCAAGCATCATATTGCTAAAACTTATCAAGTAGTGATTAAAGGTATTCTATCGCCAACTTTTTTAACTCGCTTACGTCAAGGTATTCAATTAGAAGAAGGGCAAACTGCGCCTTGTCAGATTGAGGTTTTAAAGGCAGACCAGGCCAGACAAATCATGGATTTAGAAATTACTCTTTATCAAGGTTGGAAAAGACAAATTAGAAGAATGTTAGAAAAATTTGGGGTGGAAGTAATTAGTTTAAAAAGAATTGCGATGGGGAAAATTAGTTTGGACAACTTACAGCCAGGTGAAGTAATTAAACTTTCTCAAGAACAAACAGCAGAGCTTTTCTAAGTTTAGGTTATTTGTTATATAATGAACTTATGGCAGACATTTTCTCATTATCTAGGTTTGATTTTCCTTATCGTTATAAATTTCCAGGACAAGCAACTGACGAGCAAATCTTGTTTATTACTAGAGAAAACAAGTTAATGCTTAAATTGAGACAATTTATGGTGATTGGGGCGAGTTTAGCTGTCTTAGTTTGTGGTTTATGGTTAGCTAGTTTGGTGGCTAATTTTAGTCAAAGTCCAGCTTTTTCTTCTTTAACGATTGTCATTAGATTGTTTAGCGCTACTTTAGCCTTTATTTTTGGGATGATTGGCTGGTGGTGGGTAACAACTTTGTGGAAAAAAAGTTTAATGTTTGTCACTAATAAACGTTTAACTAAATTTGTTTATACCACTCCAGCTAGCCGATATAGTTTAACTTTACCTTTAGAAATGATTGTCGATACAGGTGCCTATACTAAAGGTTTTTTACAAACTTTCTTAAAATTAGGGACTTTTACAGCTCGTTCTAGTGCCACTAGCTCTGGAGTTGCTACTGATAACCAAGACAGAGTTAACAAAAAATATTTTTATATTCAAAATGTGGCTTTTAGTGAAGATTTACAACAATATGTTAATAAGCTGTTGTCAGAGTTTAGGGCAAGTAATTATCGTTTGGATAATTTCAGGCCATTCTTACCTTATTTAAAGGGAGACGCACGTAAACAATTTATAGCAGAAAATTTCCCAGAGTACTCAAAAGAGTAAAGTGATAATAAGCGAAAGTTATTTTTTATGTTAGAGATAAATCAAAAAATAAAAGAAAATTTTTTAGATACCAAAAAAAGAAATTTTTGGCAGATATTAACCTTTATGTTTGTGGGATTATTCTTAATTTTAATATTTGTTACATTATTTATTTACAATAAATATAATAAACAAAAATTACAATTATCAGAGCAATCAATAAAATTAACTAATACTTTAATTTCTAATCCAACTATTTCGCCTATACCGACTCAAGCAATTGTTAATAATGAAAAACAATATCAACGACTTTACGGTAATTTATATATCATTACTAATGATCCTAATAGTGAAAAACAATCTCTTTATTATCGATCAGGTTTAGATTATAAGAAACTTTCTGAATTACCAATAGAATTAGAGATAGATTCAGTTCTTAAAGAAGATACTCAAGATTGGCCTAGATTCATTTTGAATACTCATTTCGCAGATGTTAGTGAGACATATTTAGTTGATGTAAAAACTCAAACAATAAAGAAATTAGAATTAGTTAAAGGTTATACTAAAAATGAGACAATAATTGCTTTTTTGAAAAACAATCAGATTGTCATTAGTGAATGGGATGATGGAAAAGTTACATATTATTTGTCCAATTTAAATGATCTATCTGTTAAAAACAAAATTTAAATTGGATATTAGAGAGTTAAAATGTAAATTGCTCTAAATTCCCTTTTGACATTTTTTGGAAACTGCGATAATATACATAAGCTTAAAACTTTGAGATAAATTCTCGAGGCACAGCTTCACAAATTAAAAAATAAGTAGAGCCCACTTAATTAAGTGTGGCAATCTTTTTTTTGCTAAAGAGGCTATTAAGCATTTTAGCTCATTAAAAAGTAAAGATATCATCATCTAAAGCAGACATGATGGTAGAAAACGTTAATTCTCTGTAGATTGAGTGGTTTCCCCACTCTATATATCTACAAACCAATAAATTCGGAATTTCTTATTGAAATTTTTTTCGAGAGTTTGATCCTGGCTCAGGATAAACGCTGGCGGTGTGCCTTAGGCATGCAAGTCGGACGGGAACTTTAACTTCGGTTAGAGGGATAGTGGCAGACGGGTGAGTAACGCGTGGGTATCTACCTTGTAGTGGGGGATAGCCAGCCGAAAGGTTGGGTAATACCGCATATGTTCTTCGGAACAAAGACTTCGGTCGCTATAAGAGGAGCCTGCGTCCTATCAGGTAGTTGGTGGGGTAATAGCCTACCAAGCCTATAACGGGTAGCCGGTGTGAGAGCACGACCGGCCACAAGGTCACTGAGACACGGGACCTACACCTACGGGTGGCAGCAACCGGGAATATTGCGCAATGGGCGAAAGCCTGACGCAGCGACACCGCGTGTGGGAAGA
>CAZYBC010000024.1:0-15701 GCA_964645645.1 uncultured Pseudomonadales bacterium | reverse complement strand
TTTTGCCACATTTTTTACACCATTTTTTTTCATAATTTAGCTATTTTAGCACTTTAAAAGTGCTAAATATTTAGCTTTGGATTGAAACATCAATTGAAATTAACTAAAAAACCAACACATTTTTTCTATTAACCCAGAAATTGAATAATTTTGCAAGCCAACCAACCGATGCAAGCGTAAAGAAGGATAATTTAAATCTTTTTGTAGATTTTTTAAAGTTTTAATAACTGACTTTTTTAATTGAGGAGATTTTTTTAATAAGCTACTTAGTTCTCTTTCAAAACGTTTGGAAGAGACTAAGGTCATCATCAGCTTAAACTTTCTACAAAACTGTCTATATCTTTAGCATTTTTTAATTCTTTGGCCTGGCCACGATGATGTTCTTTAACAGCTTGATCTGCAATGAAATTATATTTCACCTCTGTAATTAATTTTCTTAAAGCATCTCTCGTTAAATCACTGAAAGAGGCATAATAACCATTATTAATTAATTGTTGAGCTTGAGTTCTAAGTTGAACTGGTAAAGAAATATTAACTGTTGCCATATTGATATTATGACAAAAATCATACAAAAAATCAACAACAACTTTATTACAATTAAATCACAATAATTCCAATTGTCCATCTAATTTTTTTAATTCAGCTTGACCGCCAAAAACTTTAATTTTGCCATACACACCATCATAACCAGGCTCAATATGAATTTGCCCAGCTCTCATTCTTTGCAAAGCTAGAGCTAATTTAGCAAAACCAGCTTTTTCAATAGCGGCTAAATCAGCTTGACGCAACAAATAAAATTCATTACCAAACTCAGTAATTAATTGTTGATATAACTGCGTTACTTTACGGCTAGCAGAACTTTTAACATTCCCCAACTCAGCTAAAATTTCTGCCAAAGGAATAATATATTCCACTTTTTTAGCTTTAGGGGGCTGATAATCAGCCGGCCGATCAGCTAATTGTGTCACGCGATAATCCACCCCTAAAACCAAAGGTTTAGCACACTTAGGGCAAAGCAAATGATGAGCTAAACTTTCTTCTGGATTAAAACAAATCCCACAATTACGATGACCATCATAATGATATTTGCCTTCTTGTGGAAAAAATTCAATCGTGCCCTCCATCCGCTGATCATTGGTTTTTAAAGCTTCAATAATTTGAAAATAGTCACACGGACAATTTAACAAATTAGCCTCTCTCCCCAATTTCTGCGGTGAATGAGCATCAGAATTAGACACCAACGCTAAACCATCCAGTTGCGACAAACGCCAATTCATAAAAGGATCAGAAGATAAACCCGTTTCCACCGCGCGAATATATGGAGCTAAATCTTCAAAAGCTTCTTTGATACTATCAAAACCAGATTTTGACCCAAACATTGCAAACCAAGGTGTCCAAATATGAGCAGGAATAAAAAAATTATGCTCATCTGCTTCCAAAGTAATAGCCAATAAATTTTTACTATCTAAGCCTAAAATTGGTCGGCCGTCAGCTTGAAGATTGCCAATCTTAGCTAAACTAGTATTAATTTTAGAAACCGCAGCAAAGCTCGGCGCTAAAATCACATTGTGCAATTTACGCACTTTGTCATGTTTAGAATAAATGTTGCTAATTTCACTACTTAAAATAAAACGCAGCTGATTATCACGGCAACTGGCCGGCACTTGTTCATCAATAGTTTTAGTAAACTCAGCCTTCAATTTAAATAAACCCGGTTCGGCTGGTTCTAATTTTTCTTGCAATTCTTTAAACCACAACGGGTGAGTAAAATCTCCAGTCGGTAAAACATTAATCCCTTTAATCTTGCCCCACAAATAAAGATGCTCCAAATCCATTTCCTTACTGGTAGCGCGTGAATATTTAGAATGAACGTGTAAATCAACAATCATAGTTTAAAACCTCAATTTCTGCTAAAAAATTTCAGCATTAAAGTGGTAAAAAGTAAAAACTAATAGCTCAGTGTAAAGCAATTTTGCTTAAATTACAATTTAATAACTCTGCATTTTGAGATCCTTCTAAAGTCTCAAATGTATCCCGACCTAAGCCATAGATTCCAGCTAGACGCCAACCAAAAAGCTAGTTTATACTTATTTTATGCCCAAAAAATATATTTCCATTTTAGATATTGTCGGTCCAGTTATGATTGGCCCATCCAGCTCTCACACCGCCGGGGCCGCTAAAATTGGCTATGCCGCTTATGAATTACTCGGCGAAATGCCAGAAAAAGTTAAAATTAAATTATTTAATTCTTTTTCTGATACCGGTCGAGGTCATAAAACAGATGTAGCTTTGTTAGGTGGTTGTTTAGGGATTAGCCCAGATAATGAAAAAATCATTGATGCTTATAAAATTGCTGATCAAAAACAAATTAAATATCGAGTTAGCTGGGGCTATCATTCGCCAGACTTACATCCTAATACAGCTATTATTAAATTACAAAGCAAAGACAAAAAAGTTGGTCTTGTGGGTTTTTCCATTGGCGGCGGTAGAATTGTGATTGCTAAAAAAACAACTGATAAGCATTTTGCTGATGACTTAGAAGATAGTTTGCCTACTTTTCAGGGAGATGCCGGTAGTAGTGAAACTTATTTCACTTTTAAACAAATAAAAGAACAAGTGACTACTCCTTATCAATTTTACCGTTTAGCTCTTTTAACTGAAGCTCAATTGCAGAATAAACCAGAAAAAGAAATTTTTGACGAATTTACTCGCCGTTATAAAATTATGTTAGAAAGCATTGAAAAAGGTTTAGCTAACACTAAAAGAGCTACTGACTGCATGTTTGGCGGTGATGCTCATAAAATTTGGAAGTCAAAATATTTAATTTTAAGTAAAATTGTTGAAGATGGCATTACTTATGCCATTGCTACGGGTGAACATAACGCCAGAATGGGCAAAATTGTAGCTAATCCTACCGCAGGCGCTTGTGGGATTGTGCCAGGAGTATTCTATGCACTTCAACAAAAATTTCATTTTAGTCATGGCAAAATGACTGAAGCTTTAATTATTGCTGGGGCAATTGGCGCGGTTGTAGCTAAAAAAATGGCTTTGGCTGGTGCTGTGGCTGGTTGTCAGGCAGAAATTGGGGTAGCCGGTTGTATGGCCGCCGCAGGAGGCGTTTATTTAATGGGTGGTAGTTTAGAAAAGATTGAAGCTGCCGCTAGTTTAGTGATGGCTAATGTACTAGGTTTAACTTGTGATCCAGTTTTAGGTAAAGTAGAAGTACCTTGTATTTTACGCAACGGCACAGTCACTTCCTTAGCTTTTACTGCTATAGAATTAGCCATGGATGGTATCCTTTATGTCATTCCTTTTGATGAAATTATTGATGTAGCTAAAAAAGTTGGTGAAGATATGGCTGTGGAGTATAAAGAAACTAGTTTGGGAGGTTTAGCTAAAACTAAAGCTGCAAAGGATGTTTGTAGAGCCTGTGGTAAATGTGGATAAGCTCAAAGTGTAAATGTTAATTATACGCCATTTGCTAGCTTTAAAAAATATTCATTTTTTGCTTATCTTAAAATATAATTTGCCTTGTTCTGTATTGTGTAATTAATATATAAACATAAATAATCTTGCTGAGTGCAAGATAAGACTAGATATAGTCTACAGAAAGGATTTTCTATGAAAATCACAGCTATTGTTGCTCAAGAGGTTTTAGACTCTCGCGGCAACCCCACAGTAGAAGCTAAACTCACCCTAGAAGATGGCCGTAGTGTTACCTCCATTGTTCCTTCTGGAGCTTCCACTGGTATTTATGAAGCTTTGGAAATGCGTGACGAAGATCCAAAACGCTACATGGGTAAAGGTGTCTTAAAAGCTGTCGCTAATGTTAATGATGTTATTGCTCCAGCCGTAGTTGGGATGGAAGTAACTGAACAAGAAGCCATTGATAACAAAATGATTGCTTTAGATGCCACTGAAAACAAAAGCAAACTTGGCGCTAATGCTATGTTAGCTGTTTCTATGGCTGCCACTAAAGCTGCTGCATTAAGCAAAAATGTACCTTTATATGAATACGTAGCCACTTTATTTGGTAATCCTACTGACAGTTACACTTTACCAGTCCCAATGATGAATGTTTTAAATGGTGGTAAACATGCTATTGGTAGTGCTGATATGCAAGAATTTATGATTATGCCAACTGGAGCCCCTAGTATGGCTGAAGCTGTTCGTTGGTGTAGTGAAGTTTTCTTAACTTTAGGAAAAATGCTTAAAGCCAAAGGTTTCCAAACTACCGTTGGTGACGAAGGTGGTTATGCCCCAACCTTAGATTCCAACGAAGCTCCTTTACAATTAATGATTGAAGCCATTGAAAAAGCTGGTTACAAGCCAGGTAAAGATTTTGGTTTAGCCATGGACCCAGCTTCTAGCGAATTCTTTGTGGATGGTAAATATCAATTAAAAATTGAAGGTAAAGCCTTAACCAGTGAAGAATTAGTCGCTCGTTATGACGAATGGACCAAAAAATATCCAATCGTTTCTATTGAAGACGGTTTATCTCAAGATGATTGGGCTGGTTTTGCTTTACAAACCAAAACTATGGGTGATCGTGTCCAAATCGTTGGTGATGACCTCTTAGTTACCAATGTTAAAAGAGTCCAAAAAGCTATTGAAACCAAAGCCGCAAATTCTGTGTTAATCAAACTTAACCAAATTGGCACCGTCAGTGAAACCATTGCTACTATCAAATTAGCTAAAAGCGCTGGCATGACTGCTGTTGTTTCTCACCGTAGTGGTGAAACTGAAGACGCCTTTATTGCTGACTTTGTAGTTGGCGCTGGAACTGGCCAAATTAAGACTGGTTCTTGTTGTAGAAGTGAAAGAATTGGTAAATATAACCAATTAATGAGAATTGAACGCGAATTAGGCAGCAAGGCTCATTATGCCAAGATGCCATTTGCTAAATAATAGTTAATTAAGGGCGGCCTGCGGGCCGCCCTTTTGGATTTAACACCATGCCAAAAAAAACACTAAAAAAAAGAGAAAAAGTTTTAACGATTATCTTGGATGGCTGGGGATTAGGTAAAGCTTATGATGGCAATGCTATTCACCTCGCCAAAACACCTTTTTATGACCAACTCTGGCATTCTAGACCAAGAGCCGTAATGGCCGCTTCTGGCTTAGCAGTTGGCTTACCAGAAGGTCAAATGGGAACCAGTGAAGTAAATCACATGACTATCGGCGCCGGCCGGATTATCTTCCAAGATTTAGTCAGAATCAATCAAGATATTAAATATAACAAATTTCATAATAACCCAGCTTTTATCAAAGCCTTTGAACACGTTAAAAAGAATAATTCTACTTTGCACATCAAAGGTTTAATTAGCCCAGGTGGCGTTCACTCTCATCAGGATCATGTTATTGAATTAATCAAAGGCGCCAAACTCTACGGCATTGAAAAAGTTTATATTCATGTCTTTACTGATGGTCGTGATACTTTACCTAAATCAGCTATGACCTATGTAGAGGAATTAGAAACCGCTTTAGCTGAAATTGGGGTTGGTAAAATTGCTTCTATTTCCGGCCGCTATTATGCCATGGATAGAGATCATAATTGGGAAAGAACTGACAAAGCTTTTGATCTGCTCACTAAAGGCCAAAGTCCCAAAAAATATAAATCAGCTAAAGAAGCTATTGAGGCGTCATATCAGGAAGATAAAACTGATGAATTTATTGAACCAACAAAAATTGAAGTTGGCCCAGGCGAAGAAGGCACAATTAGCTCTAACGATGCCGTCATTTTTGTTAACTTCCGTAATGATCGTACTCGTCAGCTCACTGAAAGATTTTTAGAAAAAGGCCCAGAAAACTTAGCCTATGTGACCATGACTCAATATAGCCCTAAATATTCTGTTCAGATTGCCTATGACAATCAAGACATTACCAATATTTTAGGTGAAGTTGTTTCTAAAGCTGGAGTTAAACAATTGCGTATTACTGAAACTGAAAAATTTGCCCATTTAACTTTCTTCATGAATGCCAAACGCGAAGATGCTTTTGAATTTGAGGATCGCATCATGATTGACTCATATTCTGATGTTGCTACTCATGATGAAAAACCAGAAATGCGTACTCCAGATTTAGCTAAATACATTGTTCAAGATTTGGAAAATGAAAATCATGAATTAATTTTCACTAACCTGTGTAATGCCGATATGATTGGCCATACCAGCAATATTCCAGCAACCATTAAAGGCGTTGAAACCATTGATCAAGCCTTGGCTAAAATCATTCCTGTGGCTTTGGAACATAATTATCATGTCATCATCACCGCTGATCATGGTAATGCTGAAGAAATGATTGATGAAAAAACTGGCGAAAAGCTAACCGCGCACACAACCAATCCAGTGCCATTCATCTTAGTTTCTAATCAATACAATGAATTGAAAAAAGATGAGGCTAGTTTAATTGATGTTGCTCCCACTATCTTAAAGATTATGGGGATTAAGCAACCCAAAGAAATGACTGGCGAGAGCTTAGTTTAAAATAAAAAAAGTACGCTGAAAAATTAAAAACCCCGGTTCACCACCGGGGTTTTTGGTATAATAGCGGGTTATGACTAAAGAAATTAACATTCACCAAGCTAATGAAGATTATCGAAGAAATGGAAAAATAACACTAGTTGATGGAGATAAATTTGCCAAAGAAAACAAAGGCTGTTTACCTGCTATTTTAATTGGTTTATCCCCGGCTTTAATCTATTTGTTAAATCAATTAGCCAATCAGATCTAATGTTTTTCTAATTTAACTTTTAAAAATTTCCACAATTCAATAATTACTGCGCCAGTAAAAATAGTCAATAAAATAGTTAACCAATCTTGTAAATTTAGAGCCGTAGTTTTAAAAATTCGTTGAGCCAAAGGATGATAAATAGCCCACAGCTGAGCTAAAATTCCAACTAAAACTGCTAAACAAATCCAGTAATTAGAAAACAAACCTACCTTAAAAGCTGATTGTCGATCAGAGCGAATTATAAAAACTAAGAAAAATTCAAAAAGCACCGTGGCAGTAAAACAAATTGTTCTAGCTTCAATTAAAGGTTTTTTAAGGACATATAAGCTAAATAAAAACAAACCAAAGGTAAAAATATAGCCTACTATACCAGTGAAAAAAGCAAAATTGATGACTTGATTTAAAATTTCTTTATTTGCTTGATAGGGTGGATGTTTCATTAAATCTTTATCAGCCACATCATTAGTTAAAGCTAAAGCGGGAAAAGAATCTGTGACCAAATTAATCCATAAAATTTGAATAGGCAATAAAAATAAAGGAATTCTTAATAAAATACAACTTAAAATTCCTAAAATTTCATCAAAATTAGCCGTTAATAAAAAGCGGACAAATTTTTTTAAATTAAAGAAAATGGTTCTGCCTTCTTTAACTGCCTCAACAATATTAGCAAAACTATCGTCTAATAAAATCAAATCGGCAACTTCTTTAGTTAAATCTGTCCCAGAACCGACTGCCACTCCCACATCAGCCTTCTTTAGAGCTGGTGCATCATTAACTCCATCTCCAGTCATAGCAACCTGTAAACCATGTTTTTGTAAACTATTTAAGATTGCTACTTTATGTCTCGGTAAAACTCTGGCAAAAATATTTACTTGACTAACTACTTGATCCAAAGCACTAGCACTAAGTTGATCTAATTCATAACCAGTCACTGCTTGTTGGCTTTTTAGACCAATTTCTTCCGCGATACTTTGGGCAGTTCTGCGATGATCACCAGTTAACATCATCACTCGGATTCCGGCTTGTTTGCAAAGTTTAAGTGCCGCTTTCACTTCCTTTCTAGGAGGATCATACATCGCTACTAAACCCAAAAACTGATAATCAGCCAATTTTTTCATTTGAGCTTGACGTTCCACTTTTTTACCAGCTAAGGCCAAAACTCTTAAACCTTGACTGGTTAAATCATCGTTAATTTTGTCATAAAGTGACCATTGTTTTTGGCTTAATTTACATAAAGCTAAAACTGTTTCTGGAGCCCCTTTAATTAAAGCTTGATGATATTTTTCACCTCTAATCATCACCGCCATAAATTTTTTTTCACTATTAAAAGGAATTTCAGCCAATCTCATAAATTGCTGTCTTAGTTTTTCTTCATCAAAACCAACTTTTCTAGCCAAAGTGACTAAAGCTTTTTCAGTGGGATCACCTAGTTCTAAGGTTGCATCAGAGCTTAAGATCAAGTTTTGACAAAAAGTATTTACTTTTGTTTTAGTTTCCGATGATGGTAAATTTAATTGATATTGCTGATTTAGTTTTAAATTAGCAGTAATAGTTCCACCAGTTGGAAAATCCTGTTCAGCTACTTTAAAAAATCCAGCTTGAGGTAAAAACAACTCTACCACTGTCATTTTATGATGAGTAATAGTGCCAGTTTTATCAGTACAAATTACATCCACACCTCCCAAAGTTTCGACACTAGCTAAACGTCTCACTAAAACTTTTTTCTTAATCATTCTCTTTATTCCTAAAGCTAAAGCCACAGTAACGACAATGGGTAAACTTTCAGGGATACTTGATACTGCCAAAGAGATAGCTAACATTAACATTTCCAAAGGATCTCTACCTAAAAGTAAACCAGCCAATAACCCTGGTAAAGATAAGGCAATAGAAATAATGGCTAAAGTTTTAGCTAATTTGTCTAAAACTTTTTGCAAGGGAGTTAAAGTTTTATTAATCTGCCCCAAATCTGTAGCAATTAAACCTAATTGAGTATTCATGCCAGTTGAAACCACCAAAGCAGTAGTTTTACCAGCCACCACATTACAACCAGCAAAAAGCATATTAGTTTGTTCAGGAAGAATAGTTTGCTTAGCTAAAATTTTATCTTTTTTGTTAACCGTTTCTGCTTCACCAGTTAATAAAGATTCATCTACCTGTAAATTAGTGCTAGTTAAAATTCTAGCATCAGCTGGAATTTTTTCTCCTTCTGTTAAAACAATCAAATCACCCGGCACTAATTCTTCACTAGCAATTAATCTGACCTTCCCTTCTCTTATTACTTGGCAATGCAACGTTTCCAATTTTTTTAAATCTTCAATGGCCTTTTCCGCTTTATATTCTTGCACAAAGCCTAACAAAGCATTAATAAAAATAATGGCTAAAATAGCGGCTGTATCAAATGTTTCACCAATAGCCAAAGAAAAAAGTGCAGCAATTAATAAAATGGCCACTAATAAACTAGCAAATTGATTGAAAAAAATCTTCCAGGTAGAAATTGGCTTAAATTCAATTAATTTATTCCAAGAAAAAATTTGGCGTCTTTTGCTAACTTCAGCTTCACTCAAACCAGTTTTACTGGTTTGCAACAATTCAAACAACTCAGCTTTAGGTAAACTGTGTGGATACCAATCACTAATCTCTTGAACGCTAAGTTTCAGGCTACTGGACATTAGATTTCATTATGAAGGACAGTTAAACTAGGATCAAGAGTCTACTAAAAAGCAAATAAATTAACTTGACTTAAACTTTGTTGATCAGCCATGATCATTGCCAAACGATCAACGCCTAAACCAATGCCTGCATAATTTATTTGTTTAGTGGCTAAGATTTCTAAGGCTTGTAAAAAATCTTGATCCAGCGGAGGCAGATTTAATTGTTGGCCTTGACGGTAAGTTTTTTCTTGGTCAAAATATTTTTTAATCACCTCAACATTGGTTTGTTCGTCATTGCCATTGCCCAACTCTAAGCCAGCTAAATAAATTTCAAAGCGATTAGCTAAATATGGTTTTTGAGCATTAGGTTTACACAACGGTGAAATTTGAGCTGGAAAATCTACCAAGAAAAAGGCTTGCGTAGGTAAATGTGGTTCAATTTCATTAACAAAAATTTGGTTAAATAATTGTTCCCAAGTAGCATCCTCTACGGCATAATTTTTTTGAGCAGCAGCCTTACTCAAAGCTTCTAAACTTAAAACTTCTTTTATTTCTAAATGAGCTAATTCTTTAAACAATTGTTCTAAAGAAAGTTTAGGCCAAGTTTGAGCTAAATCATAACTCTGACCAGCAAAATTTAAAACTGAGCTAGTTGGCCGCCCCAAAAATTGATCTGTTTTCTCTTTAACAAATAAAACTAAAGCCTGCGTATCAGCCATAATTTGTTTCATCGCCACATTTTCTCGATACCATTCCAACATTAAAAATTCTGGGTTGTGAGTTGGGCCATTAGCCTCTAAATTCCGAAAAGTTTTACCTAAAGCATAACAATTACCAATCCCAGCTGCCAACATTTTTTTGAGGGCTGTTTCTGGAGATAAAGGTAAATAAAGGGTTTGCTTACCTGCTAATTTTTGCCACTGCGTTTGAAAAGCATAAAGAGTTGGTTCTAATGGTAAAGCTTCTTGTAAAACTGGAATGTCTACTTCATGAAATTTTTGTAGATCAAAAAAACTACGAACGGCTTTAATCACCTGTTCACGAATAAAAAAAGCTTGCCAGTTTAATTGACCATTAGCCAATTTTAGCCAATTATTTTGCTTCATGCTTACTTTCTAAAAAATCATTGGCGTCTAAACCACACAAAAAAGCTGGTTCTGTGCAGCCCAAACAAGATTGTTTACAACTATGATTAAATGAATTATCAACTCTCGCTAAAAATTGTTCAATTAATTTTTGGGGAGCATCGGTAATTTTTCCTAATGGTTTTACACCTTCACAGCAACTATAAACTTGGCCGTCACTATTTAAAGCTAATTGATAGCATCCTAAATTAACAGGTGGAAAAACAGCTTTATGTTGGCGCAAAGTTTTTAATTGTAAGTGATTAATAAATTGAAAATTTTTTGTTTCACCTAGTAAATTATCAGTTTGATGTTTATCTAAATAACTAAGTGGTTTACGAGGGTGATATGTAATATTGGGCAATTGTGTCAATGATTCACTAAGGAATTTTTCAAATGCTTCAATTTTTTCATAATTTTGAGCTGTCACAATGCTAAAAATTTCATAATGAAAACCTAATTCTTGAGCTTTTTTTAAAAAGGCTAAACTTTTAGCAAAATTACCTTGACCTCGGTTAAGATCATGCTCAGCTGGCAAGCCATCTAAAGACACAATTAAATTAACCCAATTGGGTTGTTTAATTTTAACTAATTGATCAATGGTACCATTAGTAATAATTTGAACAAAAATTTGTTGAGCAGTGAGCTGATTAACTAAGTCCACAAAATCAGCTAATAAAAATACTTCACCTCCACAAAAAGTAATGCTTTCTAAATTTTGCTTAAAATCTATTTTTAAACTTTGCTGATAATTACTAACAAAAGTTAAAATTTGCTCTTTACTTAAAATTTGTTGATTTTTGGCAGTATAACAAATTTGACAAGCTAAATTACAAGCCGATAAAGGTGAAATATATAAATGAGCCAATTGACGCTTGGCATGGGCTAAGCTAAATTTGTTCATAAGCCCTTTCTCACGCTGACAAGTCAAAATAGTTAACAAGTTGACCAAAAACTTTTTCAATTTCTGAGGCGGCTAATTCAGCCATATTATTAACTTCCCAAAGTTGACCATGATGATCTAATTGAATTTGACGTAAAAGTTTTTCTTTCTTTTGCTCGTAACTATAAGCGCTCTCTAGCCGTCTGTTAATTTGCTCTGCACTCAAGCCTCTTTCTTGCAAGCGTTGTTGTTGAAGAGCTTTAGAAGTTTTAACTAAAATTAAATTATTATTACATAATTCTGTGATACCAGATTCTATTAACAAAGCTGCATTTAACAAAATTAAGCCTTCTTTTTGATATAAAGCTCTGCGTAAACGCACTAATAAAGGTTGATACATAATTTGATTTAACTGCTCTAATTTTGCTGGATCATTAAAAACAATTTCCCCCAAAGCTTTACGGTTAATAAAACCATCATCAGTTTTAATTTGTTCACCAAAAACCTTAACAATGGCTTCGCGCACTTGTTGGTAAACTGGTTCACTTAAAGACGCTAAAATCTCATGAGTAATTTCATCCATATCTAAATGATGAATGGGTAAATTAGCCTGTTTAGCCAAAGTAATTAGTTGTTCACAAACATAAGATTTACCTGCACCAATTTCGCCAGTCACCCCCACAATATATTGCTTAGACATTTGTTTTTCTAAAGCTTGTTTAACATTAAGTGGCACATAATCATGAATGAGGCCTTGTTCTTGCTGAATTTGTTTCACTGCACTAGAACTAATATGAGCTAATTTTGGATCAGCAAAAAACAGCACGGTATCAATATTTAATTTTTGGCTGTCACCCATTTGATGCAGACTTTGCTCATAATCAAAATCAGCTGTAGATCGTACGCCCTTAACAATCACCTGAGCTCCCATTTCATAAGCAAAATCCACTAATAATCCTTGAAACGAGACCACCTGCACATTAGTTAAAGAAGCCAAAGCAGTTTTAGCCATGGCGGTTCGTTCTTCCAAATTAAACATGTAATTTTTGCTGGGATTAACACCAATGGCAACAATTACTTGCTCAAAAATTTTAGCGGCACGTTGAATAATATTCAGATGACCAAAAGTGATTGGATCACCAGAAAAGGCATAAATGGCTTTGGACATACTGATATTATAAGAACTTTCGTACCAAAAAAATAGCCCCGCCTGGTAGGCGGGGCTAAAAATCAAATTTAAAATGAGCTCAGATGAGCGTAAGCGAATTATTCTGATTAAATCCTACAGAATAATCTTCTAAAGATTTAAGCAGAATGGGGTTCTAAGGGGAATCCCCTTAGTGTAGTTTCGGAGTGAATACTCCGAAACTACAGAGGAGCAGATCAAGCCGATAGGCTTGATCGCTGAGGGGTTTCACCCCTCAGATGAGCGTAAGCGAATTATTCAATCACAATTCTAGCATCCAAAACTTTAGCCCCAGTGGGTAAAGCTAATAAAGGATTAATATCTAATTCTTTAATTGCTGGGAAGTCAGTCACTAATTGAGATAATCTACCCAAAGTTTCAATTAAAGCTTCACGATCAGCTGGCTTTTCACCTCTAACGCCTTTAAAAATAGCACTAGAGCGTAAACCATCAATCATTCTTTCCGCATCTTTTCTGGTAATAGGAGCAATTGAGAAGCTAACATCTTTTAAGACTTCTACATAAATTCCACCTAAACCAAACATCACCATGGTGCCTAAGCTTGGATCTTTAATTACCCCTAAGATAGTTTCAGTCCCTTTAGGAGCCATTTCCATCATTAAAGCGCCATCTAATTTAGCCTCTGGTTTATTTTTGGCCACAGTTTCCATCATACCTTGATATTGTTGCGCAGCATTGTCAGCAGTAACATTTAATCTCACCCCACCAACATCACTCTTGTGCAAAATATCTTGAGAGACAATTTTCATGGCTACTTGAGTGCCAAATTCTTGAGCAATCTTAGTTGCTTCTTCTGCGGTGGTAGCAATGGCTGATTTTAAAACTGGGAAATTATATGCTTTAAGAATTTCCACTGCTTCAGCTTCGGGGAAAGAAGTCTTACCACTTTGCTTAGCTTGAGCAAAAATATTAGCCACTTTATCACGATCTACATCATCATAATGTAAAACTTGATCATCTTTGGTATTAACCCAATTGGTAAATTTATTCAGAATGCTTAAACCTTTGGCGGCTGGTTCTGGGAAAGTAGTAGTGGTAATGCCAGCTTGACGCATTAAATCCACGCCACTTTCTACAGTGGGTTCACCCATAAAACAAACAGCCATGGGTTTATTAGTTTTTTGCTTAGCGGCAATCACAGCTTTGGCGGTAGCATCAATTTCAGTCATGGACTGAGGAGTTAAAATTAAGAGAATAGCATCAGTATTTTCATCTTGACCAACAATTTCCAAAGTTTTTTCATAACGGTCGGCTAAAGCATCACCCAAAATATCAACTGGGTTGTGAGTATTAGCAGCGGCAGGTAAAAAGGCTTTGAGAGCTTCTACAGTTTTGTCTGATAATTTGCTTAATTTAAGCCCACTACTAATCACTTCATCAGTGGTTAACACACCAGGACCACCCGCATTAGTGATAATAGTAACATTTTCTACCTGATGTAAATCATTTTTGGAAAAAATTTGGGCTAAATTAAATAATTCTTCAATGCTATTAGCTCTAATCATCCCCGCTTGAGCAAATAAAGCTTCATAGGCAGCATCGCCACCAGCTAAAGAACCGGTATGAGATGCAATTGCCCCAGCGCCTTCAGCAGTGCGACCAGATTTCAAAATAATCACTGGTTTAGGATTAGGCCCACGGTTAATTTCTTTGAGAGTATCAATAAAAGCTTGGGCATTATTTAAACCTTCGGCGTACATTAAAATCACCTTGGTTTGTTCATCTTGAGCTAAATATTTAATTAAAGCTAATTCATCTACAGCGGCTTTATTACCAATACTAACAAATTTGGAAAAACCAATCCCTAAAGCTTGAGCATAATCCAACACGGCAGTACATAAAGCACCACTCTGAGACATAAAAGCAATGTTGCCTGCTTCTGGCATTAATACGGCAAAAGAAGCATTCATTTTTACAGAAGCATTAATGGCGCCCAAACAGTTAGGACCAACTAAGGTGACATCATTTTTGTCAGCTACTGCTTTGAGTTCTTGTTCTAAGGCTAAATTGCCCATTTCTTTAAAACCAGCACTAATGACAATGGCGGCTTTAGTGTGTTTTTTGGTGGCTAATTCTTCAATAGCAGCTGGCACAGCTTGGGCTGGAATAGCAATTACGGCTAATTCAGCATCACCAGGAATTTCATCAATGCTGTGGTAAACTTTTTTACCATAAAGTTCATCGGCACCAGGATTAACTGGATAAATTTCACCAGCATAACCTTGAGTAGCTAAATTTTTAACTACGTCATTACCTACAGTTTTTTCGCGCCGTGAGGCGCCAATAATGGCAATTGATTTGGGAGAAAAAAGTGAATTAAAATTCATAGAGTCTTTCTAAAATAATTAATTTTTTTTAATTTATAAAAAATAAAAGGATGCTAAAAGGCGTCCTTTTATTATAGATTACAAATTAGTTAATTTTAAAGATATGTTGAATACTAATCAATAAATATTTTAACATTCTTATTCTTGTTTTTTAGTAACATCTACATAAACTATTAATCCAACATCTAAACTCTCATCTCTATCTGCTCCATTTGCAAAATCAACTTTTGCTCTAAACTTACCATCTATTTCAACTGGTTTAAGGCCACCTGCTTTAGAATAAAAATACATTTCCATAGGCAAAGGCTTTAATTTATCCTCTTCTTTTCTAATAGTAACTGGATGAGGCTTTTCTACTTCATTACAGAACTCTACTTCATCTCCTCTTTTCTTGTTAACAAAATCATCCGCTATCTTTTGTAATGGAATACCGACAGTTTCTTCAACTAAAGCTGACATCGGTTTATCTTGACTAAGATCTAATTTAACTCCATATTTATATTCCACATAAGATCTTAAGTTAGGAACTCTTGCTCCTAAATAAACATATTCTTTTCCTAATCTTCTAGCTAATTCTTTTTGAGCTTCTACTAAATTTGTACCTAAACCTAATCCTTGATGTTTTCCACTCACTCCCACTGAAACAACATAAATTGCATTGCCATTTTTATCCTGTGTACCTTCTATTCTACCTTTATCAGTAATTGCATCCCAAGTATAATTAGGAGAGGTACCCTTTTTCTAAACGGCCAGTCTATCATTGTTAATTGTTAATTT
>CAZYBC010000023.1:0-17683 GCA_964645645.1 uncultured Pseudomonadales bacterium | reverse complement strand
GGCTCGCGCCGCTATTTATTTTACTAGCCATTTACACAATTTATTTTATAGACTCCATTACTTAAATTAAGACAATCGTAATTCTTCATAAAAATTTTCTCTTGCCAAACACTTAATGAATCTCCGAGGGTTAAAACCCTCGGTTTCTTTTATTTATACTACTAACCTTGTTTTTTAATATATTGCGATATCACTTTATCGTTAATTTCACCTACTGATTTGACTAAAAAACCATCTGCCCAAAAAGTAGCGTTGTTACCCCAGAATACTTCATCGAGCTCTGGGTATAATTCGCGAATCTTTTTACTCGTTCCTCCTTTAATTATTTTCATCACTTCGCTGGGACTAAATTTAGGTTGAGCACCAAGATATAAATGAACGTGGTCTAGCTCAACTGCAATTTCAAACAACTCCCAGTCATTTATCTGGCAAGCAAACCTAATCATCCCTTCGATTCGCTTTGCTATTGGCTTATTTAATACCCTTTTTCTATACCTTGGTATAAAAACAAAGTGATATCGCAAATCATATCGAGTTTGAGCCGTAGACTTAAGTCCTTTCATGACTCAAGTCTACCATCAATCTCTTCCAACCCCAACTGCTTTGCAGCCGAGGGTTAATAACCCTCGGATAGCCGCTTAGTTATTATAGGCTTATACTATCTATATATGAACACACAACAAGTAGCTATCTTAGCTCATCATCATCACAACCTTTAGGGGTAGGTGATGTTTTTGTGTGATTAAAACCAAAACTCAACCTCCCCTACGGGAGGTTTTTTGATGGCTGAATAGCAACATCTCCCTCCCAAAACATTATTATTAAGCTAAAATAAAGAAAGATTTTATGAACAAAAATAATTTACAAACCCTTAAAGGCTTCCGCGATTTTTTACCCGCTGACGCCATCAAACGTAATTACCTAAAAAACAAAATTAGCCAAGTATTTGAAAGCTGGGGTTTTGATCCTTTAGAAACTCCCACCTTAGAAGCTTTGGAACTCTTTGCTGGTCAAATTGGTGAAGATGAAAAACTTTTTTATCGCTTTACCGATAATGGCGGCCGAGAGGTGGCGTTACGCTATGACCAAACTGTGCCCATTTGCCGGGTGGTGAGCCAGTATCGGGGTATTGTTCCCTTTCCATTTCGCCGTTACCAAATTCAGTCAGTTTTCCGAGCGGAAAAGCCTCAAAAAGGTCGCTACCGCGAATTTGTGCAATGTGATGCGGATATTTTTGGCGTTAAAGATGCCAGTGCTGACGCCGAAGTGATTGCGCTTGGTTTAGACATTTTTCGCCAGCTGGGCTTCCCTCAGGCTAAAGCGCTAATTAGTGATCGTAGTTTGCTCAAAGGCATTCCTTACGAAGCCATTGTGGCGATTGATAAAATCAAAAAAATTGGCCGGGATGGTGTTATTGAAGACATGGTTAAAAAAGATATTCCTTTAGACCAAGCTCAAGCTTATCTGGCTCAATTAGAAAATTTACAACCAAATGACACTTTAAAAACTATTTTTTCTGCTCTCAAAAATTATGGTTTTGACGAATCATGGTATGAATTTGATAAAAGCATTGCTCGGTCTTTTTCCTATTCTGACGGACCAATCTGGGAAATTAGTATTCCTGGTTATACAGCTGGCTCAGTTTTAGGCGGTGAACGCTATGATGGTTTAGTGGAAAAAATTGCTGGTGTTAACATTCCTGGCACTGGCTTTGGCTTAGGCTTTGATCGCACTCTAGAGGCGGCTGAACAATTTGGCTTATTACCCAATAACGAAACTATCGTTGACGTATTAATGGCTAGTTACAGTCCAGTAACCCAAGCAACAGCTATTCAAGTTAACCAACAATTACGTCAAGCTGGTTTAAAGGTGGAACTCTACCCTGCTTTTGATAAACTCGGTAAGCAATTTAAATTTGCAGATCGCAAAAAAATTAACTGGGTAATTGTGATTGGTGAAGACGAACAAAGTAAAGGCGTACTTAATTTAAAGAATATGCAATCTGGAGAACAACAATTGCTTACTGTTGCTGACGCAATTGCTTTGATTAAAAAAAGTTGAGCTAAAAATTGCAAACACAGACCTGGGTGAACGGGGCTCAAACCCGCGATTCTGCTGATGACGTCAGAACATCTTAATCAATTAATTTGTGATAATTAAAATAGCTATTCTGTAGCCGAAAGGCTTATTTCGCAGTAAGTCTATTACTGACAGCCAGTCTTTTCTAGATCAACCACCAAATTCATACCTGGAATAAGAACTGCTTTAATGTTGCTATTGCACTTGCAGGGTTTATTTGAATAACAATTAAAAACTCGTTGGCCATCCATAATTAACTGATAAAAATAACCTTTTTTATCAAAATAGTTTCTTTCGTTTATTCGAATTTTTTTGGAACTGGAATATATGAGTTCACAACTCCCTGAATAATTAATTGGCTTTAGAAACAGTGTTTGTATTGGTCCTTTAGTTGTAAAAAACATTAATATAAATGAAATTATCACAAATACTAGTCTTAACAGTCGTAGTTTTCTATCTTTTTTCTTGATTTGATTTTTAATGAAAATGAGTGTGGATAAGAATATTGAAAATATTAATATGTTTCTTAAAATTATCAAAAATGAAAGAGCTTTATAAGTGTCCAGTGTGACATTGCGGAAAAATTCATTTATTGCAATATCGCTGAAAACAAAAAACAGAAGGAAAATGAAAAATAATCTTTGGGGCTTATTTTTATTAATTGATTGAGTTTTCATAATAAAACTTTATATCAAAACCTTTGAAAAATAAAGATAGTTCTATTAATATCACCTGCTTTAAAATGTTGGTACAAAAAAAGACTTTATTAACAGTATTTTGCAAATGCGGGGTTTTCAATTTTCCCAGCTCAAAAATAGCCAAAAACTTGTTATGCTTAAAAGGTGTTAAAAAAAACAACTAAGCAAAAAAGATTACTTGCCTATTTTTATTTGTTACTCAATACTCTTTGTTGGGGTGCGGCTTTAATTGTGGTTAAACCTGTTTACAGTGCCACTACTGCTTTTCGATTTTTATTCTATCGTTATCTCATCGCCAGTATTGTAACTACTCCATTTGTTTTTTATTGGTATAAAAAATTTTGGCAAAAAAAATCTAAAAAACTGCAAAAGATTATCGCTTGGAGAATCGTAATTCTAGAGTTAATTGGAGTAACTTTATCCCTCAGTTTTTTGTATCTTGGTTTGGCCCGCATTCAAGCAATTGAAGCTAGTTTATTATCCAGCACCACCACAATTTTTACAGTTATTGCTGGCGTGATTTTTCTTAAAGAAAAAGAAGAACTACATGAAAAAATTGGCTTAATCATCGCTTTTACCGGCAGTATTTTACTAGCACTATTACCATTTTTAAAAAATCCCACTTTTGCGCAACCCTCACTTTTGGCTAATTTAGCTATCTTAACCTGCAACCTTCTCACCGCCACCTATTTTGTTTTAGCCAAAAAATACTATCAAAATTTGCCTAAATTATTTGTGGCTGGCTTAAGTTTTTACATTGGCTTATTAAGCTTTTTTGTTTTAGCTGGAGCAGAATTAAACTTTAACTGGATGCTATTACTAAATACTTTTGCCCAAGAAATCGTACAACCAGTAGTGCTATTACCAAGTGCTTATATGGGCATTCTTGGCTCAGTAGTTGCTCTAACCGCCTACATTAAAGGACAAGAGTACATTGAAGCCAGCGAAGCTAGTTTATTCTGGTATCTTCAACCTTTAATCTATTTACCACTGGGAACAATTTTTCTCAAAGAAAGTATCTCTTTTTGGCAAATTGCAATCTTGATCGTGATTTTATTAGGCTTCTATGTGGCACAAAGAAGAAAAAAATAAAAACTAGTTTAAAAATAGCATACGTAAATTCGAAGTACCTTCGCTATAAACGAAGCCAATCCCGCCTGAAATAGCATATTATTAATCTTAGTATCTCTACGAAGTAAAGTGAACTAAGATTAATAATATGCTATTTCAGGAACCCATGATATAATTAGCCTTCGTTATGAAACAAAATATTCATCCAAATTGGCACAGCGATTGTAAAGTTACTTGTAGCTGTGGCAATACCTTTACCACCGGCTCCACTATGGAAGCCATTACTGTAGATATTTGCGCCGCTTGTCATCCTTTTTTTACTGGCGAAATGAAATTTGTTGACCGTCAAGGTAGAGTTGACAAATTTATGCAAAAAATGCAAATTGCCGCCGCTAAACAAGCCACTAAAGGCAAAAAATCTAATAAAGCTGATAAAGAAGCTAAAGAAGAAAAATCTTATCAAGAGATTTTGCGCGCTCAAAAATCTCAACTTAGAGATCAAAGCACCGAAGCAACTGCTTCTGCAGCTCAAACTCAATCTTCAGCTAAATAGCTGTCATGTTACAATGAATTAAACTTCTACTCTAGTAAGAGTACGAGGTTTTGGTTTATGAACGAGTCATTTAATCCTTACCAAGCTCAAATTGATCTTATTGCTGCTCAGATTGCGCAAAATGAGCAACTTTTGGCTGACCCAGAATTAGCTGAGTTGGCCCAACAGGAAATTGAAAAATTAAATCAAGAAAAACAAGCTTTAGAAACAGCAGCTGAAGAATACGAATCTAACCTAGAAGATGATACTCCACAGGCTACTTCCACTGAAAAATCCAAAGCAATTATTGAAATTCGTGGAGGCACTGGCGGCGATGAAGCAAAAATTTGGGCCAGAGATTTATTACGGATGTATATGCGCTTTTGTGAAAACAAAGGTTTGCAAGTCAGTTTTATTGATGATTTAGTTTTTAAAGTAAGTGGACGAACTGAACTTAAACTTTCTGAAGAAGAACCAGCCAGCATTATTTATCCTTATGAACTTTTTAAGTATGAATCTGGAGTACATCGAGTACAACGGGTACCAGTAACCGAGGCTCAAGGCAGAGTTCACACATCTACCGCTAGCGTAGCAGTTCTGCCAGAAATTCACGAAAAGGCTATCAGTATTAGAGATGAAGATTTAATTTGGGAATTTATGCGAGCTAGCGGAGCTGGTGGACAAAGTGTCAACAAAACCAGTAGTGCTGTGCGCCTAACTCACAAACCCAGCGGAATCGTGGTAGTCTCTCGCCAAGAACGTAAACAAGCTCAAAACCGGCAAATTGCTTTAGAATTACTACGTAGTCAATTATGGGAAATTGAAGAAGAAAAACGCTTAGAACAAATTGGCGAAGCTCGTAGTGTTATTGGTCGTAATATGCGCGCCGAAAAAATTCGCACTTATAACTATCCTCAAAACCGAGTCACCGACCATCGCATTAACCACAGCTGGTATGCTTTAGAAACAATTATCGAAGGTGATCTAGAAAAAGTAATTACTCTAGTAAAAAATCAGCTGGAAAACGGCAATGACGAAGATAAAACAGAACTAACTGATACAGATCAAACAGCTGAAAGCTAAAAAAACTGACTAGTTTTGATTATTATTGTTATTCTTTCTTCGGGTTTTCTTCTTAATTATTTTCTTTTACAATGACGCCACAATGGACCTTTATCAAAAAATGACTATTCTTTTGGACCAAGTGCGCAATATGATACCTGCGGACCTCAAGATTTTGGCAAAACCACCAATATTCCTGGCGTTTACCATGCCAAAGTAGCTGGACAAAAAGTTTGTCGCTTGTTTAAAGTCTTGCAAACTAATTACTGTAAAAATAATTGTCATTACTGCGCTTTTCGGCGTGACCGAGCTTGCCAAAGAGCCAGTTCTACTCCAGATGAAATGGCTGCTGCCTTTATTAGTGCCTTTCAACGCCGCTTAGTAGATGGTTTCTTTCTCTCGTCTGGTATACCAGACAATCCAGAAAGTACCATGACTAAACTGCTAGATACTGCTCAGATTGTCAGAAAAAAATACCAATATCACGGCTATTTACATCTTAAAATTATGCCAGGAGCTTCTCAAAGTTGTATTGAAGAAGCCAGCAAATTAGCACAAAGAATTTCCCTTAATATTGAATCTCCTAGTGAACAAGATTTAGCTGTACTGTCGCCAGAAAAAAATTTTAAACAAGGTTTCTTTTATACCCTATCTACCATAAAAAAGGTTATGCTTGGAAGACGTTATGCGGGGCTTCCTACGCCAAGTTTAACTACTCAATTTGTAGTTGGCGCTGGCACTGAAACTGATCAAAAAATTATTAAAACCACGCATTTACTCTATAAAAATTTTGACTTAAGCCGAGTATTTTACAGTGCCTTTCGGCCAGTGGCTAATACTCCACTTGCACACCTACCCGCCGCTTCATTACAACGTGAACATCGCCTCTATCAAGCTGATTTCTTAATGCGTTTTTATCGTTTTAACCCCTGGGATATTCCCCTTGATGAGGCTGGATTTTTAGCTGAACAAAGCGATCCTAAAACCACTTGGGCTCAACATCATCGTCAGCTCTTCCCCATCAATCTTAATCTGGCAAACTACTGGGATTTGATTAAAGTACCAGGCATTGGCCCTGTCTCTGCCAAAAAAATTATTCAGCTTAGGAAACAAAGTAAAATCAAAACCTTAGACCAACTTAAAAATTTGCGTATCCAATTGGATAAAGCTCAAGCCTGGGTAAAGTGGTAAAACCTAAAACTCTTGTAAAGCTTTGTCTAAGACTTCGTCAGCCTCGGTTTCATAGTTTTGTTTAACTTCAACACTTACTGGAATACCTTCTTCATGAATCCAATCGCCCTTGGGCAATAACCATTTAGCAATAGTAATATGAATTCCTGCCCCATTGCTTAATTCACGACGATCTTGAACTGTGCCTTTTCCAAAGGTCTTTTCCCCAATTAATTTAGCCCCCAAATCATCACGCAACGCCCCGGCTAAAATCTCACTGGCACTAGCACTGCCCTTATTAACCAAAATTACTAAAGGATATTCCGCTAAGCGCATAGTTCCTCTAGAAACAAAATCTTGAGAACTGAATTTGCCTTTTTGGCTGACTACTTTGTCACCTTTTTTAATAAAATCGCTGGCTAAAACAATGGAAGTATCGAAATAACCACCGGGGTTATTGCGTAAATCTAAAATTAAACCTTTAACATTTTTTTCCGCTTTAATTTTAGCTACTGCTTCATCCCACTCGCTCACAGTTCGTTCACCAAAACGAATTAATTTTAGGTGAGCAATTTTTTTACCAGCCTTTTCTATAAAGGCTAATTTAACTGATTCAACAATGATTTCATCACGGTAAATAGTAACATCAAAGGCTTGATTACTGTTATAATCTTGACGCCATAAATTCAACACCACCGGGCTGGCCTTTGGCCCCCGAATATTTTTAACTGCTTCATCTAAAGACCAACCAGCTGTGCTTTGATTTAAACCTTTTTGTTCATCTTTAACATTTAAAATCAAATCACCAGCTTGAATACCTGCTTTGCTAGCGGGTGAACCATCCAGAGGTGCTACTACCGCTAAAGTCCCCTCTTTATAACCTAATTCAATCCCAACTCCGTAGAAACTGCCGGCTAAATCTTCACCACTTTTTTGGTTATCTTGTAAAGGCAAATACATGGTATAAGGGTCACCCAAAGAAGCAGTTAAACCACCAATTGCTCCATCAACCATCTTGTCATGATCAATTTTATTAGAATCAATATAATCAGCTTCTAAAAGTTGCCAAACTTGCCAAAAAGTTTCAAAGTCTACATCCTTTAAATTACTGGGGGCGCTAGCATTTGTCAGTTTAGCTAAATCAGAGCTATTACTTCCCCCAGACATTTGGTCTAAAAATTTAAGCTTAACATTGCCGGGTAGACTGCCTCTCATGGCATAGCGATAACCAAGAATTGTGCCTAAAAGAACTAACAATAAGGCAACTGCAAAATTTAACAACTTAGAGAATTTCAATTTCATAAGGGTTTATTGTAAAAGATTTACTCAAAAAAATATACCAGCGCATTTATGTATAACATCACTAAATACATCGCAAGCGAAATGATTTAGTGATGTTATACATAAAACGAGCGGAATGGTTTAGCATGGTTAATAGTGATCATGATCAATCAGATCAACAAAAATAATATCCTCCTTGTCTTTAATATATAACGCTCTTAAATCAGCATGAAGCCAAATTGCAAATTAGTCACAGCGTTGACCTTTTAATTTATGAGTCCTTAAAGAGGGATGATATGGAAAACGATTAAAGAGTTGTAATTGCTTAAAAATATTTTTTTTGAGAATAAGGTTATTTTTCACTATTTTCTTTAATTTTTTATCAAAGACAGGTGAAAAATAAATATTCATAAATTTTCAAAATATTTTTCTAAATTATCAATTTTAATAGTTTTCTTTTGTTGATGAGCTTCTAAAGCTTTAATCGCTTTATTTTCAATTTTTTGATCTACCACAAATTCTGGCATTACCTGCTCTACTGCTTTGCTGATCAAAAAACGAATTGTTCTTGATAAGTTATAGCCAAATTGCTTACCATACTGCTCTAAAATGATAGCTTCTTGATCGGTTAATGTGAGTTGAACTTTATTCATAGTAGTAATTTTATAACACAAAACTACTACTTTTTCAATACTTTTATACTACTTTATAAAATCCAGCTTTTAATTAAGACGAACTTTTTACCAAACAAGCCTCCTAAACGGAGGCTTGTTCTTGTGTTTGATTTTAACTTTTACAACCAAATTACATTGTTTGAGTAAAAGGTAATAAAGCTAAATGGCGAGCTCTTTTAATAGCTAAAGCCAATAAGCGTTGTTTTTTAGCAGCTAAACCAGTAATTTCTCTAGATAGAATGCTACCTTGGAAATTAATGAAGCGTCTTAATTCGTTAGCTCTCTTGTAAGAGAAAACCATATTAGGATCAACTTTCATTTTTGGTTGACGCATAATTTTTCTTTTTTTCTTCAACATTTAAGACCTTTCTAGAAAGGGATTTCGTCTTCAGCAACTTCTTCAGTAGCTGGAGCTTCATCGCCTTTGTCAGCGCTGGCTTTGGCTTCAGGGGCTTCTTCAGCCGCTTCAGCTAAGTCATCGCTATAATCACCCTTACCTTTGGGTGAAGATAATAACATCATGTTATCAATTACTATTTCGGTGACGCGACGTTCGGCACCATCTTCAGTTTTCCAATCTCTGGTTTGAATTCTACCTTCGACGTAAACTTTATCGCCTTTGTGTAAAATTTGGCCACAAATTTCGGCTAATTTAGACCAGGCAACGATATTATGAAAATCGACTCTTTCTTCTTTATCACCGCCATCGGTACTCCAAGAACGATTGGTGGCAATCCCAAAAGAACAAACTGCGGTTCCACTAGGGGTAAAACGCAAATTAGGATCTCTGGTAAGATTACCAATCAACATAACTTTGTTGAGTGAGCGCACTGACATGTTTTTTCCTTTCTTCTTTCGAATCGTGCTAGCTACTACTAACTACTATTTTAAAAACCAAGCTGACACGTTAACTGACAAATTATTATTCGCTAACTTCTTCTTTGGTTTCAACTTGAGTTTTTTGCTCATCATCTTGAGCTACCACTAATAAGTGACGAATAATTTGAGGATTCATATATAAGAATTTCTCAAACTCTTGTACTTTATCAGCTGGGAATTCAATTTGATAGTGAGAATAAAAAGCTTCAGTAGAAGTTTTACCGGCTTTTTTAATTTTATAAGCAAGGTTCTTTTTACCCCAATCTTCAAACTTTTTAACAGTTCCACTATATTTCTTTACTAAAGCTTCGATTTCTTCACGAATCTTGGCTAATTCAGAATCAGTAAAAACTGCAGCTACTAAATAAGTGAGCTCGTATAAACGAGTGAGGGTTACTTTGGTTAATTTCATAAGTCCATCCTCTGGATTATCAAGAGAAGATTTTTGTCTAAAGCCTTAGCGAGCGCTAATTTTTTTACTCTAGCAAGTTCTTCCCAAGATAGACTACTTGATATAAGTGAGGTATTTTAACACATTTCTAGAGAGCTTACTAGAGATAGTTATAAACTTTTAATATGGGCTAATAAAGCTTTAGCAAAAGGAATGGATAACTAATTGGGCCTCCTCAAGCTTATTGCAGAAACTCTATTTCCCCACCATAAATTCCACCACATCACCCTCTTGCATCACATAATCTTTGCCTTCCAGACGAACCCTGCCTTTTTCCTTAGCTACCGTCCAACCATTGTAAGCGACGAAATCTGCATAGCTGACTACTTTAGCTTTGATGAAATTCTTTTCAAAATCAGTGTGAATTACACCAGCCGCTTGAGGGGCTAAAGTGCCTTTTTTAATTGTCCAGGCTTTAACTTCCAGCGTCCCAGCGGTTAAAAAACTTTGCAATTGCAAAATGTTGTAAGCCACTTCAGCCAATCTTTCTAACCCACTCTTTTTTAAACCTAATTCTTGCATATAAAGTTGCTGATCTTCTTGGCTTAAATTGGCTAGTTCACTTTCAATTTTAGCGGAAATGACCACCACTTGTTCGGACTTAACTTGCATTTTTTGGGCAAAGGCAACTCGTAAAGACTCGGCTTCTTTAAGATTATCTTCATCCACATTAACGGCAAATAATTCACGTTTAGCGGTTAATAGATTGAGTTCTTTAGCTGTTTTCAAATCAGTCTCACTAGGTTCATCAGTAGCAAAATTAATCACACTTTCACCAGCTTCAATTTTCTGCTTAAATTTTTCAATGGAAGCCCACCGAGCCGTGATTTCTTTATCAACTTTCCCTTTAGGAGGAAATTGCTTGTTTAAAGTTTCTAAATCTGCTAACTGTAATTCTGTTCTAATAGTGGCTAAATCTTCCAATGGCCCAACAGATCCCTCACGAATGACATTTTTGTCTGTAAAAGCTCGCATGACATGACAAATAGCATCAGTTTCGCGAATATGGGCCAAAAATTTATTGCCCAAACCTTCGCCCTGGCTGGCGCCTTTAACCAAGCCCGCAATATCAGTAAACTCCACTGTGGCTGGTTTAATGACAGAAGTATGGACAATCTTAGCCAGTACTGGCAAACGCTCATCTGGCACCTCCACCACGCCCACATTAGGGTCAATGGTCGCAAAAGGATAATTAGCCGCTAAGGCAATTTGCTTCTTTAATAACGCGTTAAATAAAGTTGATTTACCGACATTGGGCAAACCAACAATTCCGATAGAAAGTGACATGGAGATATTATAACCTGAGTTTCAGATAAGAGAATCAGGCGTCTAATTTTAAAAAGCCTCTCTAAAACTAAATTTTGGCTGAGGGTATAATAGCTTTGCTGCAAAGCTATTAAAAAACACTATGCCAAAAGAAATAGTCAACACTTCTGCTGAAATTAATGCTCGCAAAATTACCCTCTTAATTGAAAAATCCAAAGAATTATTAGGACCCATTAACCTCATTCCAATTGGTGAAGCTGGCTTTCTACTGCAAAGAGAACAACTTCAATCAACCCCTGCCAAAGATTGGCTTTTACTTGACTATGATGATACTTTAGCCGCTTCTACTGAAATTAAAAAAGAACGCCTAAAACTTTACACCGAATATCTCCAAGAAAATCTTAGTTTGCCTACTCAAGCCGTTCAATTATTAGCAGAAAATATTCTCAAGCTTGCTGACGAATTTGCTCGCTGGGAAGAACAAACTAGCACCATTAAACAATACCATTTAGGCGCGCACATGATGGCTCTAAGTTGGGCCAGCGAATATCTATTTCACCATGCCCAGCAATCTAGTGAGGAAATTTTAGCTTATCTAACAACTCAGCTAAATCTACTTAAGCAAACCCTTAACCTAACTCCAGATAACCAAGCAGGTAAGCATGAACTAGATCTGCCCTTTTATTTTAAAGCCGGCAAATTAATCAGCAAAACTAAACGACCATGGTTGGCTGACATTGAGAATATCTTTCAACAAACTTCTTTAAACCCACCACTCTACCAAGAACCTCTCGCCTCAATTAACTCAGCAGAAACGACAACCAATCAACTGCAAAATTTAGTTATTTTTACTTACGGAGAACCATATTTTCAACTTAGTAAAGTTATTAAATTACTGGAACAAAATCCAGACTTAGCTATTGCTCAAATTTGGCTAACACAAACAACTAAAGGAAAATTTGTTCAGGAACTCTGGAAAACTGGCGTGGCTCAAGCCACCAAGTTGGATCAAGCCAGAACTTTAACGCTCGTTGATGATGACCATAAACAGCTAAATGGTTTTGTTGACTGTAAAGCCTACATGGAGACACAAGCTCCACACCTCCAACTCATTGCCATTAGATCTAAAAGGCTTGGCACTAAAACTGTTCAAAAAGACTGGCCCACTCATCCTTATGGAAATCTTGATTTTACTGAAAAAAATCAGCCAGCTTTACCAATCCTTACAATCTTAAAAATTAATCTCTATTTAGCCCTGAAACACCAGCTCCCAGCTGATGATCCAGAAATTCAAACCTTGGCCATGCAGCTTAAACAAGCTGGGGTGGAGTTAGATAAAATTCTTTAAAAATTCCAGAATTCGCTCTTTATTTTCATTAGCCTTATCCCCTTTATAATAAATTTCCAACAATAAAATTTTATTTTGAGCGGAAATATAAAGATAAATTAAACGTAAACCAGAATTAGATCCACCCCTAAGGGATTTACAAGAAAATTTTTTTACTTTAAAAGCAGAAGCTTGCTTGGTCACACAACCAGGAATTTCAAAACAAGCCTGGTTATCAATTTTTAACACATGTTTAAGTTCAATTGCATTTTTTTTGACAGTTTCTAAATCATCAACCAGTGTTTTATAACGTTTCTTTAAACGCTTAAAGTCTTTTTTAAATTCTGGTGTTAATTCATAGATTAGTTTTGTCATAAGCCCGTTGAGAGGTTTCTTTTGTGCGGTAAAAAACCGCTTCATAATCTAAGACCTCTCCTTGTTGGGCAGTAATCCAAGGGACATCTTGATGTGATAAGGCTGTTAATTCATTAGCTGACAAATCAGCTAATCTTTCAATTTCTTTATCAATATGTTTAATAGCCAAAGCATCACCAATCTTTGCTAAATCTGCACTTCTTAAGGCTAAATATTTAGTTTGTGGATAAGTAAAATAATCACTTTTAACTTGCTCTAAATCTTTATTAGCAATCATTTGTTTAATAATTTCACTAAAACCAACAGGAGTAGGCCCAAAATGATTATGCATATATTTAGCACCAATGAGTTGTTTTTCATATAACTCATAAAAATCAAAATCAATAAAATAAAGCAATTTATAAATTACAGTTTGGCCCACATTGGGTCTCCCACCGATTTTATTTAAAATGTAAAGCAAAACTTCTTTAAAAATCTCAATTTTTTCTTGAGGAACGCTAATACGAAGATAATCTGACTTTTGTTGATCTTTAGATTGCAATTTTTGTTCTAACTTTGCTAACGGAACAATTTCTCCCTTTATAAAATGCTGAAAAGAAATTTCAAAGAAATCAGCTAGTTTTTGAGCTTGAGAAATTGTTAACTCTTTTTTATCTGTTTCAATTGCTACATAAGTAGGCCGAGAAACACCAATTAACTTAGCTAGTAAATCTTGTGAAAGATCTTTATTTTCTCTTAACTGTAATAAAATTGACATACTTTATATATTAACTATTGTAATTTATTTTGTCAATACTAATGTAAAAAATTTTAACAGGTATAATATGTTTTGTGTTAAAACAGCTCACCATCAAAAACCAAACTTACCAACTGCCAATCTACCTGCCAGATGCTACTTTGGGGGTGGTGCGCGGCCTAGACAAGCCAGCGCTGGCTGAAACTGGCATTGAAGGGGTGGTAATTAACACCTATCATCTCAAAGATAACCCAGGTGTTGAAGTTTTAAATAAGTTTGGCGGCATTAAAAATTTTATGAATTTTACTGGTTTAACTGCTTCTGATTCTGGCGGCTTTCAACTTTTTTCCTTAATTAACAAAAATCCAGCCTTTGGCAAAATTACTGACGAAGGCGTGGTTTTATACACTGGCCCTAAAAAACAGAAAAAAATCCTTTTTACTCCGGAAGATTCTATCAAAATTCAATTTGCCATTAATAGCGACATCATGATTTGCTTAGATGATTTTAGCCCTGACAAAGCCGATGCCAAGCGCCTGCAACAAAGTGTTGAGCGCACCATTGCTTGGGCCAAACGCTGCCGCGCTGAATTTGACCGCCAAGTCCAACAACGCGGCCTAACTGACGCCACTCGCCCACTCTTACTTGCCCCCATTCAAGGCCATCGCAACTGGGATTTACGTAAATATTGTGCCGAAGAATTGCTCAAAATTGGTTTTGATGGCTATGGTCTTGGCGGCTGGCCTTTTGACGACCAAGGCAACTTTGATTATCAAATGTGCCAAATTAACGCCAGCCTCACGCCCGATGACAAGCTCCGCTTTGCCTTAGGCATTGGCACCCCAGCCAATATTGCCACCCTTTACCAAATGGGCTACCACATTTTTGACTGCGTCCTCCCCACCCGCGACGCCCGCCATCAACGCTTATACGTTTACACTCAAGATCTTAGTCAATTAACTTTATCCGACTTAACCGCGACTCTTCCACCAGCTGAGGGGAAACCACTGGGGCAAAATCCATCAAAAACCAAGTGGTATGACTATTTGTATATCAATAAGGCCAAGTTTGCCCAAGACTTGACGCCCATAAACGAGCATTGTGAATGCTTTACCTGCCAGCACTACAGCAAGGCTTATTTGCATCATTTGTTTAAAGTGAAAGAAATTTTAGCTTACCGTTTGGCCAGCATCCACAATTTGCATTTTTACGCACAACTGATGAAAAAGTTAAGAAGCGAAAACTAGCTTTATTAATCTGATTTTTTAGCCAAAAATTTTTTAATTACTAATATTTCCTGCTCAATCCGTTTAATCCGCATTTGCAAATCAAAATCCTCGTCATCCTGATTGTCGGCTAAAAAATAATCAATTGGTTTATACGTAGCCTGACTAATAGCTTGGAGAGTTTCCAAGTTTGGCTCCGCGCGACCAACTTCGTAAGAACTAATGGCTTTATCGGATAATTTTAAAACACTAGCCAGCTCTTTCTGCGAATAACCAGCCTCTTTTCTGGCTTGTTTTAGTTTTTCACCCAGCTTTTGGCTATTAGAAATAATTTTTGCTTTTGACATACCCACTCTCCATTTATTAGAATTTATTCTAAGAATCTTAGAATTATGTCTAACTCTACTCTACCTACCACCAGCACTATTTTAATTTTAGAACCCAACTCTAAACTTAAATCACCTTATCAGCATCTGGCTTCTCATTATCAACTTCAGCGTTTGCCGACAATTGAAGCTGGTTTAAAGCAAATTGCTCAACAAACTCCCGCTTTAATCATTTTAAGTGCTAGCTATTCTGCCAGCAAAACTGTTTACTTTTTAGAGTCACTCAAAAATTTGCA
Source organism: uncultured Pseudomonadales bacterium (assembly GCA_964645645.1). Taxonomy (GTDB): domain Bacteria; phylum Patescibacteriota; class Microgenomatia; order UBA1400; family PJMF01; genus CAZYBC01. The sequence goes on along the minus strand of CAZYBC010000023.1, from coordinate 2,234 downwards.
ACACTATCAGCTCATTCCTATTCTCATTGTGGTTGATCTCAACCAACCCGTGTCCCAAATTTTGGGCACTAGCTGGGGCGATCAGCTTGCTGTGCTGGCCTCTAATGCGCCCGCTCAGCTCACTCTGCAAACTGTAGAATCACTCTTGTCAGTTTAGCTGTCAGTTGCCTCATTATACTAGAATTTAAATGCAGGCTAAAAGCAGGAAAAAACTCATTCGTGACTTGCCAATGTCTTATCGGCCAAGGGAAAAGCTTCTTACCAGTGGGACAAGTAATCTCACTGATCAAGAATTGCTGGCTATTATTTTGGGCAGTGGCTATAAAAATCTGGGAGTCCTAAATCTAGCTAGTAAAATTTTGGCTAAATTTTCTGTGGCGGAATTAAGCAAAATTAATATTGCTCAGCTTAACCAGTTTAAAGGTATTGGTCCAGCTCAGGCTTGTAAAATTAAAGCTAGTTTGGAATTAGGCTGGCGAAGCCAACAACAACAAATCTGGAAAATTGATCAACCAAGCAAAGTTTTACAACTTTGCGCTGAATTAAAGCACAAAAAACAAGAGCATGTTTATGCTCTCTACCTTAATGGTCAACAAGAATTAATAGAAAAAAGATTGATTAGTCTGGGAAACTTTAATACTAATTTATTAGATTTAAAATCTATTCTTGCTCCGGCAGTTAATTTAACCAGCCCATTTATTATTTTGGTGCATAATCACCCCAGTGGTGACCCTAGCCCCAGTGAGGCAGATGTAGAAACAACGAATAAATTAGCTCAAGCGGCTAAATTAATTGGGGTGGTGTTGTTAGATCACTTAATTATTAGCCCGAAAAAGTATTATTCGATGAAAGAAAGTGGAAGGATAAGTTGAGTTAGGAAAAAAATGGATAAATGAAAAAAAGAAATTTAGAGAAATTAAACTAGAGGAAATTTAAAACTGTAAGCTTACCCCAATTGTTTGTACAGTAAACCGGCCACAAAGAGATAGTTTTTCTCCTTTCAATTGCTAAAAAATATTTTAGCCGGTGTTTGATTTTTTAAACTACTGTGAGGTCGTTGATAATTGTAGTATCGAATATATTCAGATAAGTTGTCAATCGCCTCATTAACTGACTGGTAAGCCTTAAGATAAACTTCTTCATACTTGATAGTTCTCCAAATCCTCTCAGTAAAAATATTGTCTAAAGCTCTGCCTCTACCATCCATACTAATCCGAACATTATGTTTTAGGTAAAGTTCTATCCAATCTTTACTAGTAAATTGAACTCCCTGATCAGAATTAATAATCTCTGGTTGGTATTGATTTAGAGCTTCTTGACTCGCCTCAAGACAAAACCTTTGATCAAGTCCAGTTGATATTTTCCAAGAAACAATAAACCTTGAGTACCAGTCTAAAATCCCTACTAAATAAATATAACCATTCAATAACTTTATGTAAGTGATATCTACTCCCCAAACCTGATTTACCCGTTCAATTCTTAAATTTTTAAGTAAATATGGATAAATAGCATGAAATTTACTGTTTTTACTCAAGCTTCTTTTTGGTTGGACAGCTTGTAGTCCCATCTTAGCCATTAATCTTTCAATTCGTTTATGATTAATTGAATAATTAAAAATCTGATTAATCTCCCAAGTAATCCTCGGAGAACCAAAATATGGCCTTTTAGTGTAGATCTCATCTATTTTATTCATCAAATTTAATTCTTCCTGACTTATTGGCACTGGTTTGTAATACAAACTACTTCTAGAAATATCAAGTAATTTAGCCTGACGACTCAAACTTAAATTACTTTCCCAATCAATTAATTTGTTAATGTGCTCCCTAACTGATTTATTAGTCAGAAAATAGCTTAATCTTTTTTTTTAGCCACTCATTCTCAATCTTTTGTTTGCCAATTTCTTTGTACAAGCTTTCAATGAGCTTATCTTTATCCCAGTCCTGATTGCCAGACTGGTGTTTTTCACTAAATAAATTCTCTAGCCCTGATTCTAAGGTCTCTTTCCATCGTCTAATTTGTGTGGGGTGAACTTCAAATTTACTGGCTATTTGAGCGTACGTTAATTGACCCTTAATTGCCTCCAATGCCACTTTGGCACGAAAAACTGCACTGTGTTTCCTTGGACTTTTCATATTTTTATTCTATCTCTTATCACTGTCTAAATTTTGGGGGAAAGCTTACTCAATTCATCATGAGACAATTTACAGATATATCTACAATTCTAAAAAAACTAA
>CAZYBC010000022.1:0-19079 GCA_964645645.1 uncultured Pseudomonadales bacterium | reverse complement strand
TCAAAACAGTAGCAATTTTTAACAAAAAACCAACACAAAATGTCCCTTAACCCAAATTTTCTTAACAAAGATGAATAAAAATTATTAGGAACAATCAACTTGGATAGTTTATTTTTATTTTTCAGATAGTCTATTAAACAATAAAAATCACCATCTCCAGAAACAATAATTGCTTGATCGTAATTTGGCCACTCAATCATAGTTTGAAGAATTAGTTCGGCATCAACATTTCCTTTAACTTTCAAATTCCCTTTATTTTTAAAAATTAAAGTAGGTTTAAAAATTAATATATAACCGCTCTTTTTTAAGAAAGAATATAATTTTTTTCTACCTTTAACTTTGCCTATAAAAAGAAAAGCTTTATCAACCTTATATTTATCTTTTAAAAAAATCCTAAATTTCCTAAAATCTAAACTCCATCCCAAACTTTTAACCCCTAAATTTAAATTTTGACTATCTATAAAAGCATAAGTCTTAGGCATCTAAAATAATTAGAGTTATTGAAAAATAAAAACTCTATTAAATTACTAGGACAGAAATTATTAAATTTATTTTTTGGCTTTAGCTGATTTAGTGGTTTTTTTTCTTTTAGTAGCGGTTTTTTTAGTTTTTGCTTTACTTGATTTTTTATCTTGATTTTTTTCTTCCCAGGCAGCCTTGCGCTTAGCAATCCGTTCAGCGCGCTGAATTTTCATCATTTCCCATTCTTTTTGGCTTAATTTTTCTCCTGGTTCTGGTTGCTTCCAACTTGCCCAATCACATTCTGGGTATCTACTGCAACCAAAAAATGGTTTGCCCCAACGTGATTTACGGGCAATTACCTCTCCCTCACCACACAATGGGCAAACTACACCTTCTACCCGATCAACAATATTCTGAGTAAACTTACAATCTGGGAAACGGCTACAACTCTTAAATTTGCCAAACTTGCCAGTTCTAATCACCAATTCACCGCCTTCAGTAGCCCCACATTCTGGACATTTCTCACCAGTTTTTTCTACCGGAATAGCTGCTCGGCTGGCTTTTTCTATCACACCATCAATTTTTTGTGAAATAGGTTTCCAGAAATTAGCCACAATTTTTTGCCATTCTTTTTCACCACGAGAAATTCTATCTAAATCTTCTTCCATTTCCGCGGTAAAGTCATAATCCATAATCATCTTAAAATGTTCTAGTAAAAAATCACTCACTGTCATGCCAATTGGTGTAGCTTGAAATTTTTTCTCCATTCTTTCTACATAACCTCTGTCTAAAATCACTGAAATAATTGAAGCATAAGTACTTGGACGGCCAATCCCTCGTTTTTCTAATTCTTTAACCAATGACGCATCATTATATCTAGCTGGTGGTTGAGTAAATTTTTGCAAAGGATTATCAGCTAAATAAGCCATCTTTTGACCTTCTTGAACCGCTGGCAAAAAAGTATCTTGACTGTTATTAAATAATTTTGTCCACCCAGCAAATTTCATTACAGAGCCATTAGCTTTAAGCCAATAAACATCTTTGTGATGAGCACAGGTAGCCTTAATAGAAACCGTGGTCTGGTCATATAAAGCAGGAGTCATCTGGCTAGCAACAAAACGTCGCCAAATAAGGTCATAAAGTTTAACATGATCATTGGTAAATTTTTTGCTTTTAGCCCTTATTTCTTCAGCAGATAAACCAAGCTCAGTTACTCTAATTGCTTCATGAGCCTCTTGAGCATTTTTAGCTTTACTCTTAAAAAAGTTAGGGCTAGCTGGTAAATAAGCTTCACCAAATTTGCTTTTAATATAATCTCTGGCCATTGCCACAGCTGAATCAGATAAATTAAAAGAATCAGTACGGTGATAAGTAATTAAACCTTCTTCATAAAGTTGCTGGGCTAAACTCATAGTTTTCTTAGAAGAATAACCTAAACGAGTAGCGGCATTTTGTTGTAATAATGAAGTAGTAAATGGAGGTAAACTTTGTCTCTTACGTTCTTTTTTTTCTACCTGGTCAATTTGATAATCAGCTTGAGGCAAATCTTTAATGATTGGCTCAACTTGAGCTTGAGTCATCACTGGTTGACCAAATTTTTTCTTATTAATTTTGTCTAAACTTGCTATTAAAACACCATTGGCTAAATCTTCAACTAACTTACCATCTTTAAAACAACTAGGTTTTTTCTTAGCTAATTCACTGTCGTGATCTGCTAGAGCTACTTCAATCTGCCAATATTCTTCTGGTTTAAAAGCTAAAATTTCTCGTTCTTTTTCTACAATCAAACGCAAGGCCACAGATTGAACTCTCCCTGCAGAAAGACCTCGACGCACTTTGCGCCATAACACAGGAGAAATTTGATAACCTACTAAACGATCTAAAACCCGCCGAGCCTGTTGAGCATCTACCAAATCCATATTTAATTTACTGGGATGAGCAATAGCATCTAACACAGCTTGTTTAGTAATTTCATGAAAAGTAGATCGAACAAACTTCAAATTTTTATTGCTTTTTTCGCTTAAAATATGCTGAACATGCCAAGCAATGGCTTCCCCTTCACGATCCGGGTCCATAGCCAAAACTACTAAATCAGCTTTAGTAGCTTTGTCTTTTAAAGTTTTAATGACCTTTTTTTTATCTTCGGAAATAACATATTTAGGCTTAAAGTCATGTTCCAAATCTATCCCCAACTCTTGTTTTGGTAAATCACGAACATGCCCAACACTAGCTTCAACTTGATAATCTTTACCTAGATAGCCTTTGAGCTTTCTAGCTTTGGTAGGAGATTCGACAATGACTAATTGCATAACTTTTATAACTATAAAGTACTTAATTTAGTTAAACAAAGGGCAGTTTTAAAAACTAAAAATGTTTTCTTGATAATTAATTTGCCACTTTGCTTGCACTTTCTTTACTAATCCAGCCATTGCTAACTGGCTGATTAAGCTACTAATTCTAACATTAGTTAATTTTAATTGCTTAGCAATCTGATTAAATGACTGTGTTTGACGATCTAAAAGAGCTAATAAATTATCAATTGGCTGATCTAAACCAACATTGTTATTGCTCGGCCAATGTTTAGCGGTTAAAAATAAATGTTGCCAAATACTTTGACCATTTTGAATCAGAATCGCTCCTTGGTTGGCTAAACCAATAATCCCAGCTAAATAAGGACTATCAATTGAACCAGGAACTACAAAAATGTCTTTCCCGTAATTAAGTGCATAATTAGCCGTAATTAAACTGCCACTTTTAATCGCGGCCTGCGGGATTATTACGCCCGAAGACAAAGCCGCAATTAAACGGTTTCTTTTAACAAAGTTTTCTCGTTTTGGCGGCTTTTCTGGAGGAAGCTCTGATAGAAAAATCACCCCTTTCTTAAAACTTTGAGCAAAATAATTTTCCAGACAGCTTGGATAGATAAAATTAAAGCCAAAACCCAAAACAGCGATTGTGTTTAAACCTAAATCCAAAGCGGTTTGATGTGCCCTAATATCAACGCCATACATAAAACCAGAAACAATACTGGGATTTAAAACAGCTAATTGGCTAAGGATTTTCTTGACCACTTTTTTGCCATATTCATCAATATGCCTGGTACCAACTACAGCCAAGGATAAACTTTGGTTTAAGATTGTTAAATAGTTAGGATTTTTGGTTTTAATAAATAACAGCAAGGGTGGATCATCAATCTGCTTTAATCTTGCTGGATAGTCAGCTTCCCAAAAAGCCAAAATTTTAGAACTTTGATCTTTTACAGATTGCTCAAAAGCCAAAGCTGAGACTGTCTCAGTGGCAAAATTGGCTGTTTTTTTCTCATTAGATGCTTCGTGTTCTTTTATATATTTATCGATTGATATTTTCTGTTGTTTTGTTTTGCATACTTTATTAAAAACATTGTTTTTATTTTGCCAAAAGTCTGACCAGCTCTGATTATTTTCTGCCAAAAATTTTAATGTTCTTATAGCCGCAGCCGAACCAAAATTTGGCACAGCGAGCAACTTACTCAGCTGTTCTTTATTTTTTAGTTTTGTAGGTAAATGTTCAAAAAACTCAACAAGCTCTAACATAATTTTAGTATAAAAACTAAGCTGACAAAGAAAATGACATTGGGGGTATTTAAGTAAAAAAAGTAGATTTAAAAATTCCAATTAGGAATATAACTCAGGCTTCTTAGCTTCTGAGATTAATAATTCCCTTTTTGCATCCAGGTTAAAATTTTATTAATTACCGCAGAAGCATCTCCAGCTCCACCACGATATTGATTAGCCTCATCACTTTCACTCAAATTTACTAACACTAATTTTTCTGGCAAAGGTTTAGTTTTTAATTTTTCTCGCCATTGATAATAAGCTTTTAAGTCGTCTTTTTTGCTTAGGGATGGTTGATTGGCCAATAATTGCTCTAAATCTGCTTCTGATAACTGCATTTGTTCATTCATTAAAGTAGTTCCAGATATAATCGCCACAAACCAGCCATGAGTTTTACGATGACCATTATTATCTTCTGGCCCAAATTCAGCGGTGCCTGTTTTACAGGCCACCATGCCATGGTCAATTTGTTGTGGCGGAGCTGCTTCAGGGAGTTGATGGGCGGTGTTTTGTTGAAAAAACAGGCCTGCTACACCACCGGGGCTGCAAGCATCCAACATCCCTTGCAACACAAGGTTAAGATTTTTTTCTTGCAAGGATAAACCTTTACAATTTAATTGATCTTGCTTAATTAAATGAGGAGCACAAAGACTGCCATTATTAGCAATCGTCTGCACTACCTGAAGAATTTGTACTGGTGTTAAAAGTACGTCTCCCTGGCCGATACCCATATGGTATGTGTTTCCTAGATACCATTTTTCACCTATTTTGCGTTCTTTCCAAGCTGGATCTGGTATTAGACCATTAGCTTCTCCTGGTAATTCAATTCCGGTAGCTTGACCTAAGCCAAAATTACGTGCCATGTTTGCTAGAGCTTCCGCTCCAGTAAATTCAGCTGCTTTGTAGAAAAAAATGTCGTTACTCCGGGCAATTGCTTTTACAACTCCAATAGCGCCTTCCGCCCCCGCATACCAGTTATCATACTCAAATTCTCCTACTTTCAAAATTCCTTCATCAACTACAATAGTATTTTCATCAATTTTGCCACTTTCTAAAGCTGCTAAGGCAGTGACTAATTTAAAAATTGATCCTGGCGGATAAACTCCGCTTACAGCACGATTAAAAAAAGCAGTGTTATTTTCGCTAAAATAATTATTTACCCTTGTTTTCCTCTCTAGTTCAGCTTGAAGATCTAAGTAGATATTGCTCAAATCATTGTTGCTAAAACTCGGCCGATTCACTAACGCTAAAATTTCACCAGTTTTGGCATCACCAATCAGCACTGTCCCAGTTTTACCTTCCATAGATTGATAGGCAATTTGGGATAAATAAGGATCTAAAGTAGTTTGGATACTATTACCAAACTTAGCTTCGTTTAAAGATAAAACTCGCTTTTTTTTACCAAAAGTATCAATCTCAAAAATTTCCTTACCTTTTACGCCGCGTAGTTGATTTTCAAAACTTTTTTCTAAGGCTAATTTGCCCACTTTATCAGTTAATTCTAAGTCGGGATTAGCTGTCAGATCAGCCTGAGACACTGGCGCCAGATAACCTAAAACATGAGCTGTTGATTCTGGATAGAGATAAAATCTAGCCAACTGATAAGGTAAAAAAGCACTCTGAGTGGCCATTACTTGTCTGGCTTGATTATCAGTTAAATATTCTCTAGCTGAAAATAAATTTTTATCATCAGCCAACTGATAATAAAGCTTTTGGTTATAAACCAAATTATCTCCATAACGATCCAAAAAAACTCCTCTAGGTGCCGGAATTTTAAACGCAAATTGACGATTGTCTTCAGCTTTAGCTAAAAAATGTTGACCTCGATAAAGCTGAACATCAGCTAATCTTACAATAAATAAACTGAATAAAATTACTGTTAAAAAAATGACCAATAACAACAATTTTTCACCCTGAATATAAGCCGTTTGGATACTATGATTTTTTATCATCTTCATAATTAAGAAAAACTAATAGCTTTAGTGTTTAGTTTTAACAAACTAGATTTTCTGATTAAAAGAAAAATTAACAAACTTACTAATAATTGGGCAAATAAAACCCAAGAAATTGTCAAAGAAAAATAACAATAAATTACCGGAACTAAGAGCCAACTTACCAACAAAGCCACTAAGCTAGTTTGAGCAATTATTCTGTTCAATAAATGTGTTAAGTGATAAATTACCAAAAAAATTAAAAAGCCTAATAGCACTGACATCGGCCAAAAAACTGATAAAATCAAAGCACTAACTAAAGTCACTATCGGCATAGATAAAGGATTAAATTTAGTCACCATAATAAGCCAAAAAACTAAGCTGATAATTGGCCAAGCTAAGCTAACCTCCAAGCTAAAAAAAACAATAAATCCAAGGGTTAAAAATAGAAATTTAAAAATTGATTTATTCAAGAAGCACCTCCACCATACTAACTTGATAAAAATTTACTAATTGTTCTATCACTGCTTGCTGTTCTAAACCCGCACTTTGACGATTAATTTCAACAATCTTACCAATCATCAGACCCTTATTTATCCCAGGCTGACCAAGAGTACTCACCTTATCGTTTAAGTCAATTTTATCTGTCATTGTTACTTGAGATAACAAAATCCGACGACCATCCCCTCTTACCAAGGCTTCTACGCCGCCTGTAGTTTTAACAAGAATTGCTTCATTAGTAAAATCCTTTAGTAACTTAATAAAAGCATAGTGGGGATAAACTTCATCCACTAAACCAACTAACGTACCATTAATTAAAACTGACATCCCAGGTTTTAAATTGCTATCGCTTCCAGCTGCAATAGCAGGTCTGGCAAAGGAATTAATGGTAAAAGATAGAATTTGGCTTTTGGCTTTCTCCCCCATATTTAATTTTTCCTTTAATAACTGATTTTCTAACTCTAGCTGTTGAAGTTGAGCCACCTTAGCTTCACTAAAAGCTAATTCCCGTTCCAAATCTTGAATACGCCTAGCATTACGATTGAGGTTTTTTAAGCGCTTAGCTAATAAAGTAGTATCCACAATCATGTTCGTGCTGAACTGTCTAAGCGGTTGAACTAAACTTGACAGCACTTGTTGAGGAAAACGCCAAACTTTTACCAATTCTAGCACTGCCACAATTAAAAAAATGACTACATATCTTAGCCAAGCACTTTGGTAAAGAGAGCGACTAATCAATTGTTTAGACATAATTAAATTGAGCCAATAAAAAATCAGGATAAGCCATTGGCTTAAATGCCAATGCTAAATTTTGCTCTAAAACTTGATGAATAAATGGCCATTTTTTAAGAATTGGTCCTAGTAATAGACACGGTTGCTTAGCAGAATTTATTGGAGCATTTAAACCTAGCATTTCGGCTAAACTCAAATAAAGTCTCAATTGACTTAATAAGCTGTCAAAAATCTTGCCCACTTGTTCGCACACTAAGGCCGACTGAATAGATTTGACCACAAATTGGTGTTGTTGATCTTCTCCCTTAATTTGTAACAGCAAACTCTGACTAGCCGTAAAATTCAATTTAGCCAAAACTCGATCAATTTCTTGATAAGTAACTTTTAAACCCAAATTGTCCTGAAAAAAATGTTGCAAACTGGTATTCAACGCCGAAAGTCTAAAACTTAATTTGTAACTAGCTAATAAATCAGCTTGGCCAATTAAACTAAATTCCGCCAAATCTTTGCCTAAAAACAAAGTCCAAAAGGCCTGATCATGAGCTTGTTTTGCGCATAATTCTCCCAAGGCAATGCTCTTGATTTTAAAAAACCCTAATTTTTTAAATAAATCAGTTAAATGTTGCTTTTGTAACGGACTTAGAAAACTCTGGTGAAAAAAAGTTAATTTAAAATGGCGATAATGAATTTTAGCTAAATAAGTAGTTAACAATTGTTTAAAAAACACTTCGGCCAATTCTAGATCTGTGATCGCTCCTTTGTCTAAAACATTAACTATTTTTAGGTTTGAATGATTAGTAACTAAATTGGTTTGCCATGAGAGAGCTTGATCGCCAAAGGCAACAATTTTTTGTTCTGTTTGATGAAATAAAAAATTAGCCGCTTGGTCAAAAAAAACTTGTTCAGCCGTAGCTAAAATAATTTTATTGTCCAGTAAGCCCACATATAGTTGTCCTTTCTGCAATGTCAAATTAGACAACCAACGACTAGAAAAAGTAGCAAGCCGACTCATACTAGCTAGGATAACAGAGAATTAAGAATTTTTTAAGCTTAATTTAAACTATTAAGCTTTTTAGCGGCACTAGCCCATTTATCTTGAGTTAATAACTCTTCAGCTTGGCTAATGGCTTCTAAGGCTGACTGATTACCAGAATAAAATTCTTTCATACCAGCAATTCTCTCTTTAACCATGTCTTCCTTTAATTCTAAAGCCTTTTCTAACATGATCTCTTCTAAATCTGGAATCAAACTCTCCAAAAGAGCAAAAACCTCTTCTTGTTTAGCATTTTCATCTTTATCTTGATTGGATAAAATTGCTCTTACCTTAGAAGACTCTTCTTGAGTAACTAATAAATCAAGATCAACTTCTAAAAAGTCTTCCCAGATTACTTGTTGTAATTCATTGAGAAATTTCTCTTTTTCTTGTTCTGTGCCATCATTAACTCCTAATAAATCAAAAATGTTTTGATCTTCAATCGCTTCAGATTTAGGAGTAGCAACAGCGTCACCAGATTTAGCTGGTACAACTGGGGCTGAATCTTGAGTTTGAAAATCAGGAGGATTACTCGGCTCTACTGGGGGATTATATGCACTGACATAAGAATCGTCAGTTGGGTTGGTGGAGTTGGCAAGTTGAGTAAGCATATTTTTATTTATTTCTGTGGTACTCTATATAATAGTTTATTAAAGCTCATTTTCTACTAATAGTGAAGGCAAACAAAAACCGAAATGAAAAAAATCATTCATGCTCTATTTTATTTTCTTCTTTTAAGCCTGCCTTTTATTTTTACCGCTGTTAACGAAGAGCTATTTGAATTTAATAAAATGCTCGTAATTTACGCTTTTACTATCATTATTAGCTTTTTTTGGTTGCTAGGAGTATTACAACAAGAAATTTCTCTTAATCGTTCTAAACTACAGTTGCCACTGATGATTTTCTTTTTTTCTCAATTGCTTTCAACTATTTTTTCTATTCATCCTAGAACTTCTCTTTTGGGTTACTACACCAGACTTAATGGCGGTTTAATGTCTACTATTTGTTACAGTTTATTATTTATTTTTTTTACAAGCAGTTTTGAAAAAAAAGATCTCCCCAAAATCATTAACACCTTACTCATCAGTGGTTTATTAGTTAGTTTCTATGCTATCCCTGAACATTTTGGCCACTCATTAAGTTGTTTGCTAATTACTCATCAATTTGATGTTAGTTGTTGGGTACAGGATGTTCAAAACCGCGTATTTGCCAGCTTTGGTCAACCTAATTGGCTAGCAGCCTACTTGATTATGCTAATTCCACTGGCTATTTATTACTTTGAGGAACAATTTGCCCAATTAAACAAGGCTGATCGCAAGAAAAATTCTAATCCAAAACTAATTTTTTCTACTCTACTGAGTTTTTTTAGTGCTAACTTAATGTTTTTGAGTCTACTTTTTACCAAATCAAGATCTGGATTACTAGGTTTAGCGCTAGGTTTAGGAATTTATTATCTCCTTAACTTTTACCGTCTTTTTCAGCTTAAACCCAAAAATCAAACCACCAGCAACTTATTAACTATTAAAAACTTACTAATGCCAACTAGCTTGGCACTATTATTATTAATTTTTGGCAGCATTTATTCACCTAATTTAAAACAAATTTGGCAAAGACTCACTAACAACACTCCCCAAGTCACTGATATTAGCGCCCTCCCCAAAACTGCTCTAGATTCTACTAATGACCAAGGCGGCACTGAATCTGGCGATATTAGGAAAATTGTCTGGCAAGGCGCTTTAGCTATAGCCAAACGTTATCCTCTTTTTGGTAGTGGTGTGGAAACTTTTGCTTATAGTTATTACCAGGATAGACCTCTCAGCCATAATTTAATTTCTGAATGGGATTTTTTGTACAACAAAGCTCACAATGAATATCTTAATTTTTTAGCCACCACCGGGGTAATTGGTTTAATTAGCTATTTAATTTTTACTCTGGCCATTATCTATATTGGCTTTAAAATCAGAAACAAACATCCACTCTCAATCAGTTTAATATCTGGATTAATCGCGCTTTATGTTAGTAACTTTTTTGGTTTTTCAACCGTCATGGTTAGTTTATTAATGTTTATTTTTGCGGGCATGATCGCGGTTTTAGGCCTCTCCACAGATCACAAACCAGCCAAGTTAATTTTATTTAATCAATTTTTTAAAGCGCTTAATTTTATTCCTAAAGAAATCAGCGCCGGAGCTTGGCTCATCCTTGTTTTACTTCTTCTCAATCAAGTTAGCAAAATTTGGCAAGCTGATTTTGCTTATACAGTAGGTAAACAATTAGCCAGAGATGGCAAATATAATCAAGGTATTAGTAAACTACAGCAAGCAATTAAACTTTCACCTAATGAAGCTTTATTTTATGACGAATTAGCCAGCACTTACGCTAGAATCGCCGTTGACTTTGCGCAAGTTAAAGATGAAGAATCTAGCCAAAAATTTGAACAAGCCGCCATAGATACCACTAATTTAACGCTTATGCTTAATCCTCGTCATCTTAATTTCCATAAAACCAAAATCCGTACGTTAATTACTTTATCAGCTCTTAATTCTCAATATTTAGTTGAAGCTGAACAAGCCACTCTTCTTGCCCTCCAGTTAGCTCCAACTGATGCTAAATTAATGTTTAATCTTGGACTTATTCAATTAGCCCTAAATAAATCAGATGCCAGCCTTGCTAGCTTTAAAACTGCGATTGAAATGAAAGCTAATTACTATGAAGCAATTCTTCAATTAGCAAAACAATATGAAGCTCAAAATAATTATCCTTTAGCCTTAAAAACTTATCAGGAACTTGCTCAGCTTTTACCAAAAAATGAAGAAGTTCAACAAACAATTAACTTACTAGAGGCTAGCATCAGTGCTAAAAAAATACCCACCATTTAAGGGGGGCTTATTAGCGGTAGCGGCGACGGTTAGGTTCTTGTTTCCGCCGCTCCATGTCTTTCAAAGCGTTTTTTCTAGCTTTAGTAATTACTCTGTCTACAGCTAGACAGAGTACACCAAAAAACAACCCCGGAAGTAAAATACTTAACCAAAATTGAATGCAAGCGATGTCACACATTTTTTTACTCCAACAGTCAGATTTTAATTCACTCCAAAAAAGCTTTATTCTTAGAGTAAATTAATTGAGAGTTATTATAACATATACTATAGGCTCTTTGCTACTCTATTTCTCCCTAAAAAATGTTATAATTTCTCTTAGATGAGAATTATTACCATCCCAAATCCAATATTACGTCAAACAGCTAAAAAAGTTGAGCGCGTAGATAAAAAACTACTTAAATTTTTAGCTGAACTACAAAACTCCCTGGTCAAAGCTCAAGACCCACAAGGAGTTGGTTTAGCCGCGCCTCAGCTAGGTAAAAGTTTGGCTATTTTTGCTACTCAATTGATTGATCCAGCTACTCATAATTTTTTACCCTTACAAATCTTTATTAATCCTCAAATTACTGCTCATAGTGACAAACTCACTTTTGGGCCAGACAAAAACAAACCAGATCTAGAAGGTTGTTTATCTATCCCCACTCTTTATGGCCCAATCCCCAGATGGCCATGGATTGATTTAAATTACCAAATTATTGAAAACAATCAATTAATTACCAAACAAGAACGTTTTACTGATTTTAATGCCAGAGTTATTCAACATGAAAGAGATCACTTAGACGGCGTTTTATTTACCGACTATACTAAAAAATATAATTTGCCATTGTATCAAGATAAAAATGGCAAATTAGAAGAAATAACAGATTTAAGTATCTTAGAAGCTTATTAAATGATTAGCGCCCTTACTTCCCCACTTAAAGTTGCAGTTGCTGGCTCCAGTCAATATACCAAGTTGATGGCTGAAGTTTTGCAAGCTGACCCACGCTTTACTCTCACTTGGATTTTAACCCCAACTCCTAAGCCAATTGGGCGTAAACAAATTTTAACTCAAAATCCTTTACATGAATTTGGCTTAGCTAATCACTTACCATGCATTTTAATTAATCAAAAAATTGATGCAGAAATTAAAACTCAATTGGCTCAATTACCCCAACCAGATTTTTTACTGGTGGTGGACTTTGGCTACTTGGTGCCAGATTGGCTTTTAGAACTTCCTCAGATTGCTCCAGTCAATATCCATCCCTCAGCTTTACCACGTTGGCGTGGCAGTAGCCCAGGGCAAATGGTAATTTTAACTGGCGAAACAACTTCGGCTGTTAGTTTAATGAAGCTCAATGCTAATTTAGATCAAGGAGAAATTATTCAGCAGCTGAAATTTAAAGTTCTGCAACATTGGAATAGCCAAGACTATTATGATTTTAGTTTTCAACTCATCAGTCAAACTTTAGGACAAGCACTAGTAACTTTTGCTCAGGATAAACAAGCCCAAGCCCAACCCCTAACCTCACCTACCCCCATCAGTAAACGACTGAATAAAACAGATAGTTTTATTAATTGGTCTGATTTATATCAACTATTGAGCAAAGAAGAACAAAAAAAACTACCATCACCCCAAGCCACCACGCCAAATTTTCAACCAAGATTACTAAACAACTATCTTCAACAAACTCCTGTAACCCAGAAAGCTGAGCTAATTGCTAGAGCTTGTCTAGCCTTTTCACCATGGCCAGGGCTGTGGACAATTATTGCCACTAAAAAAGGTGATAAAAGATTAAAAATTATTGCTTGCCATGTTGAACAAGAACAACTCAGCTTAGATGAGGTGCAGTTAGAGGGAAAAAACCCAGGCAAAATCAATGAAATTAAGAATTGGTTTTCTTAAAGTGGGTAGTTATACCTTGAGCTTTAAGAAATTTTAAAATTCTAGAAGGAACTCTTAATTTTTTCTTTTCGCCGTCTAGTTGAACAGTGACTGTGTGTAAATTATAACGAAATTTACGACTCTTGCGGTTTTTCGCATGAGAAACAGTATGCCCGACATGGGAGATGGTTGGAAATTTGAAAGCAAAACTCTTCATAACGGAGTAGATTATATCATAAATAATTAAAAGATATATAGAGTTTGTGAACTCACTACTTTGCCCTTTACAGCTTACCTTTATTTGCTAAAATGACTAAACTAAACTTATGATAGATCTATTATTAAGCCAACCCTTAGCCTTTTTGATTATTTTTCCTGGTCTGCTCTTATCTATTAGCTTGCACGAATATGCCCACTGCTTAGCAGATGATTTATTAGGCGATCCCACCGCCAGAGCTAATGGCAGACTCACTTTGGATCCACGCGCCCATCTTGACCCAATCGGAGTAATTGTGCTTTTAATTACTGGTTATGGTTGGGGTAAACCATCGCCTTATGATCCATATAACCTAAAAAATCCTGTTAGAGATAGTGCTTTAATTGCTTTGGCTGGGCCATTAACTAACTTAGCAATTGCTTTAGTTTTAGCGATTTTACTGAATCTGCATTTAGTAGGCACAGTTTGGATAGCCTTGGGTTTAATTAACTTAATTGTGATTAATGTTACCTTAGCAGTTTTTAATTTGATTCCAATTTACCCTTTGGACGGAAGCAAGGTTTTAACTGCCTTATTGCCTAAAACTACCAGTTTAGAGTACCAATCTTTTATGGAGCGCTATGGAAAAATTATTTTAATTTTATTTATTTTTCCAATTTTAGGAGGATCTGCGCCTGCTGCTAAAGTGGTTTGGCCAATTACTAACTTTATTCTCAATATATTAGTAAGATAATTTTAATTTTATCCGCTTGGTATTAAAGCATCCTTACTTATCTGAACAAAAAATTCCTTTGTTATAATGACCAATAGATTTCTATCAAAATGAGCTAACAAGCTCATCAGTTTTTTAATAAAAATTCAAACAGAAAATTTTGTCATAATTTTTTCATAATTATCTGTTATAAAAAAAGATATGCGGCTTTTGTTGGTTGAAGAAGACCCCAGCTTAACGAATGATTTAAAAAAAACTCTTACTAAAAAATATATTGTTGATCACTGTTTTAATGGTAAAAAAGCAATCTACCTGGCTGAAACCATCGACTATGATTTATTGATTTTGGATCTCAAGCTCCCAGACATTAATGGTTTAGAAGTGATTAAAACCCTGCGCCAAGATTGCCTTAATTTGCCAATTCTTGTCATCAGTAATGACAAGCAACTTCAAACTAAGCTAGATAGCTTTCAATCTGGCAGTGATGATTATTTAGCCAAACCTTTTCACCAAGAAGAATTAAGTGCCAGAATCAAAGCCCTCCTTAATCGCCACTATCACGTTCAACAAAATCATATTTTTAAAATACAAGGTATTCAACTCAATAGCTGTGCTGAAAGCGTTTGTTATCAAAATCAGCCCATCAAACTAAGCCGCAAAGAATTTGCCTTGCTTCATTTTCTTGTTATTAATAAAGGAAAAATTCTATCTCAAGATTTAATTTATGAACATTTATGGTCTGGCATACCAAAATTACAAAGCCACAACAATGTAGCTGCTCAAATCAAAAGATTAAGACAAAAACTTGATCACCGCTTTGGTCTAAAATTAATTGAAACACTACATGGGCGAGGGTATCGGATTGTTGACAGCTGACTAAGTTTAGCTAAACAGCTTCTTAAGCCAACTTTCCAACTTCCTTACTGCTAAGCGCAAAATAACTCAATTTTAATAAATCACTAGCTAAATTTTTTAACAAGGCAAGTTGGTCTTGAACGGCTGCATCTGTTCTTGAAGGCGCTTGCCCAAGCAAACTCGCTTGAATTTTTGATCTTAACTTCCCTAGCCGATTCTGTGTAACTTTTTCACCCATCTTTGCTAAACTATTTTTAGCCAATAATTTTAAAGTACGGACAACTTCTGCCAACTGACCTTTATCAAAAGCTAATAAGTTTTTATCTCTAAAAATAAGCATTTTTAACTTAGCCAAACAAAGCTGCAAAGTTGAGAAATCTTTTTCTGCTACAGCTCTCCCTACCATTTTGCTAATAGTAGTGATCATTTCTCGTGGACTAGTTTCTGTTTCTAAATATTGCTTGAAAGCTTTTTGCACTTGAATATAATCAGGTTCTAATTCAATCTGCATAATTAAATTTGCTCTTTGACTGCCAGCTTGAGGTTGCTCTTGGTTAATTTCCGCTAACAAGACATTTACCCCAGTTAATAAGGCAGAAAAATTATCTTGATGAGGCAATTCCAGGATTTCCCGAACTGATAAAATATTTGCATTAAGTAAAACAGAAAAATCTGGCCAAACCATGGTTAAAACAGCAATTAATTTATAAAAATGACGAAGATCTTCCATGGGCCAAAAAAATTCTTTTGTTAGAGTTTCTTGATTTTGCGCTGAATCAGGATTAGGCTCAGCAGTTTGATAACGCCAATTTGCTACTGTCTGCGCTTGCCCTGCTTCAATCGCGACAGGATAAGCTTGCAAAATTTCCTCAATAGCCAAATTTAAAAATCTTAAAGCCTGAGCTGAATCTGCAGTTTTTTTAACTGCTGACAAAGACGTCATTACTAGCATTCTTGAATATTCACTGATTTGCTGATTAATTTCTGGAAACTGAGTAAAAGAAGTATTGTCTACCGATTTAAAAACTCCAGACAATCTAATTAAATCTAAAATTTGTTTGGCCAGATTGGCAGCCTGGGCTGAACCACTGGCAGAATTATATTCATGCAGTTGCCAAACTTTTTGAGGAGAAAAATCTAAATTGTGAGTTTTTAACAACGCTTGTAAACGTTCCGTTGGTCTAGCTATTAGCGCATATTCAGCCACTAGGTCAGGAGAAAGTGGGAAATGAATTTCATTGCTAGGCATGGAGCTATTATATCAAAGTAGAACAAAAAAGCCAAAAAGATTGATCTCGGCACACACTCTTTGGGGAACTACTCTATTCCAAAATATGTCGTGCAATATTCAAAAAAAATCGGCAGGGTTTTGAAGCCTGCCAATTTGATACTGATTTGATTTAAAAGATAAGCTAAATTATATCAAAATATTGCTGAAATGTCAATATTATAGGACTTCTACGTAATACTTCAGTACCTTTGCAACTTCGGCTTAAAATAAAAATTCAGATCTGGAAAAATTACTTTTAATATTGCCTAGTAACTACAGCTTACTTAACACCTCTTCTACTCCTCCACTGCCTCACTCAACTCTTTTTGTGGCATTTTAATTTTCCGAGGGACAATCAACAAACACAACACTGATAAAACCACTAATAGCCCCGCAAAAATGGCAATTACCAAACGATAAACAATCCTATCTAATAAAAAGCCCACGCTTATTGGTCCTAACATATAAGCTAAACTAATCGCTGATGATTGCAAGCCAATCAGATCATTTTTAAAATAGCCTAGCCTTTCCACATAATCTTCAAAAACTGCATACACGTTGGTAAAAACTAAATGAATAAAAGCCCCAGCTAAAAGTATATAAATTAACAACCACCAATTAGTGATCACTATAAAACTTAACACCACTAATAAACCTCCAACAATGCCACTCACAAAAGCCAAACGTTTTTTAGAAAATTTAGCAGTTAATTTATCAATGTAAAATGACTCTAATAAAGCTGGAATTGTATAAGCTGGTAATAAAAACTTCATATACCAAACATCAACTTTCCCAACTAATAATGGCCCGGCTACCCAAAAAGCTGAATCTAATAAAGTCACTACTATTAATAGCAAATAGAGAGGCCAGACTTTTTTTAACATAATTCGCCACAAATTTAGCTCTTGAGACAAAGAAATTGCAGGAATTTTTTGATTTGAAATAGTCTTTTCATCCTGATGTGGTTTTAATTTGCCAATGGAAAACATAAAAATCAAATAAGACAGTATAAAAAGTACGCACGCTGCCCAAAAAACCAACTTAGAAGACGAACTGTCTAATAAATAGGCTGCCACAATTGGCCCGAGCGTAATGGCAATGGTTTGAGCCATCCCAATTAAGCTCCAGGCCTTTGCATGCTGATGATGATCCAAGTAATAATTAATAAAATTAAAGTGAGCAAAACGAGATAGTTCATAATAAATTCCCCACACTCCCATCGCAAATAAAAACACCCAAATTTCATGAGGCAATAACAAAAAAGCTAAAGGAAAAAAAACAACTAATTTAAACATTAACTTTGCAAAAAAATCAAAATTTTTATTAGGGTAAAACTTAGAGATAGACAGATCGACCAAAAAACCCACTAAAGATGAAAAACCAATTACTAAACCCATTAACGTTGAATTTTCAAGATTTTGACTTATTACCACAGGAGAACTGAATGACATGATACTGTCACCCAGATAGAAAAAGAACATCAACAACAAATAAAACAGAAGATATTTAACTGGTTTGCTCACAGGCCTATTCAACATAAACTATCTATTAGTTTAATAGAAAAAATCTGCAGGAGGAAGGAGGTAAAGTGAAACTTACTATTTAAATAGCTATTTTATGTTTTCCTTCAACTAAAAGAGAAATATCTATTAGTCTTGGAGGATTTTCTAACATAAAAAATTTATACCTTCCATGCAAAAGGGCTAGTAAATAAAAATTGAAATTCTGGAGTTGTTCTAACTGTTAACAACATTTTTAATGTCTGCTCTAAAACTTGGATATTTCTAGAATTTAATACTTTGTCAATTTTTTCACGCAACACGTCCCAAATCTCTCTATAAACTGTATAAACATCTTTGGCGTCCTCAGCTAAACCAAAAGTTTCTTTTAATTTTACCAAGCTCTTTGCTGATAAATTGGTCTGCAACTCAGTAGTTCGCCGTTGATACAAAGCATTCGCGCTTCTAACTAAATTAGCTTTATGCTTTGTTTCAAGAGAGGCTATTAGCAAATCTGCACCCATAACCTCGGCATTTAAATCAACATGAGTCAATAAACCCCCAGCACTCTGAATTCCTTTTATTTTCCCATCTTCAGGCTTGTTGATTTGATACATTTCTTCATAAACAACTCTAACTAGCCAGTTAAGAACTGACATTAATTCTCTTTCCGATGGAGTTGGAGTTTGAGGAGCCGCTTCTCCAAAAAAACTTCTTGGTTTGATCCACTCTTGTACCAAATTTTTCATTATCTCTGTATCAGCTTTAGTTAAATCTGATACCGCCATAGCTTGTAGCTGTTCATTGTTTAAATATTTTTGAGATAGCAAAAATTCTTTTGCTTCTAACAACCAATGCGAATAAACCCTTGCCTCGGTTTCCTTTGCAGTGGCGAGTTCTTGAGGTGTAGTGGAATCTTTTCTTGTGGCGTTTTGGCCAGTGGAAACGTCTTTGTTAGTGGCGGAATTTAGACGGCCACTAGCTTGGCCTTTATCATCACCAAACACAATTCTGGAAGTTGTTTTTTCAACCATAGCAAAAATTACTATAAACTATCCTGGAACTGGAGTCATGAGGGAAAAAGGCTTATTGGTAATAAAAAATTGTGTAGGACGGGAAGGATTCGGTCACCGGTTCGCTCTGTCGTTCGTCACGAAGCTTCACAAACTTGTGAATCTTCTACTCTCTCGGTCGCGCCCGTCGACCCCGCCTCGCAATATGGGCTTTAGTTTGCCCTATTGCTCCGGCATTCGAATCCTCAATTAACTACTTTATTACAAAAATAGAGCTATATATAGCTCTATTTTTATAATGCAGGACGGGAAGGATTCGAACCCTCACGAGAGGTTTTGGAGACCCCCATGCTACCATTGACATTACCGTCCTTTATTAATCATCTATTTTTGTTGTTTACTCTGATTAAATCAGAATAATTGTATCATGAAAAGCGCTTAATGCTCCTGTAGAATAATCCTTTTGATCAGGTTGCGATACATTCCGGAATAGAACGGATGTGAATGTCAGATGTATCGAGGTT
>CAZYBC010000021.1:7944-21674 GCA_964645645.1 uncultured Pseudomonadales bacterium | reverse complement strand
ATCTTATTGTGATGAATGAAAGACTAACTGTCTAGTTTTTGGGGTACCTGTCACTATTGTCACTTTATCGTGATGCTTCATCGGAAGACATAGAAAAAGCTAAAACTGAGATGGATCCAGAAACTATTAAAGAAGTTAGTATTGGTTCGTATCAGGGAATTGAAGGTAAGGTTACTGGACCTAAGGAGAGATGGCTTACCGTTATTTTAAAAGACAATAAACTGTTCACGATTTCTACATTTCCAGCTACTACAGAAAATAAAGATTTAACCGATCAGATTATCCAGACAATTAGTTTTGAATAGTTAAAGCACCAGCAATTTGATTTTGTAATTGATTGACATCATACATACTCTGAGTCGTTATGTGTAATATTTTGATATTTGCTTGAGCAAAAGCATCATCAACGAAAGTATCTCGTTGAGATCGCGAACTGACTTTGTGGCTTCCACCATCTAGCTCGATTACTAATACAGGAGTAAAATCAGTACGATTACATAGCACAAAATCGACATGCTTTTTCGAAATCTTGTTAAAAGATGCCCAAAATTTATTATCACTTTTAGGTAAATCAACTTCAATTAAATCTGCCACTCTTACCTTGGGGCAAATGTATAAATCGGGAGAAATCGATTGAATCAGAATATCAAAGAATGCCTTTTCTCCTTTACTCAATAAATATGGCCCTTTTGATTTATACCTAAAACCTGATTTCTTAGCAAAAAGTTTATAAAGATAAATAGCTAAACTAGCTAATAAAAGGATTCCAATCCAAAGGAATAATGTTGCATAGCTTTGATTCATAGTGTCAGTATATGAGAAAAAACAGTCATTAACTAGAGTGATATAACTGCAAAAAACATCACTTACACGGCTGTTAAAATGAAAAATCTTCAAATCAAGGAAATTTAGCAAGCCCCATCAACCCATTTGAGGGTATTAGACGGGTCTATCAGAACTTTTCGATTGTTGCGGAAGGGGTGGGACTCGAACCCACGGTGCCCAAAGGCGTCAGTTTTCGAGGCTGATGCAATAGCCACTATGCGACCCTTCCTGGTTTTTAAGCTCTTTTGGGTCTATCTCCACGATCACCTCTAGAAGGAGCTTTTTTTTCTTCTTTTTTACCTTTGCCTGGCTCTATTCGTTCTCTTTCTTTTTGTTTTTTTGGGCCGTCTTGGTTTTGGAAAAATCGTTCTGGCATTTTTTTCCTTACTAAAAAATTATATAAATGATAAAGCGGGAAAGATTAAGTGCGCCCAGTAGGAATCGAACCTGCAACCTTCAGTTCCGCAAACTGATGCTCTATCCAGTTGAGCTATGAGCGCGATTTTTCAAGTAAAACCTTAGAGAAGATTTTAGACTTATATATTTTAATCTGAATGGCCTGGTTAGTAAAGGTCCTAAGAGAGAAGTCAGTTTGTAATGAGCTATTAATTTAGGTGGTTAAAGTGGTCCAACTTTCCCAAACATAATCAGTAAAAATTTGTTTAATAATGGCTAAAGTATCGGCATAGCGATCTTCACTGCCCATTACTACAATAATAATTTGATGGCCATTTTGTTCTACTAGACTAACCAACACTTGACCAGCTCCGTCAGTTGTACCAGTTTTAATTCCTTTAACGCCATTTTTTCCCAGTAAGGCATTGGTGTTATAAAGCTGGTGGCTATATTGGCCATTAACATCAGTTACCATGGTTTGGGGGGTATTAACCAAGGCAGCTAACTGAGGATTTTGTAATAATTTTTTAGCCATAATGGCTAAATCTCGAGCGGTAGTTTGATGATCCGGCTGATCTAAACCAGAAGGATTTTGAAATTGACTAGCTTCTAAGGATAACTCCTTGGCAGTTTGATTCATTTGACGCAAAAATCCTTCATAACCGTCTGGATGGTTACTGGCAAAAGCAAAGGCGGCATCATTCGCTGAAAAAACCAATAGGCCGGTCATTAAATTTTGAGCAGTTATTTTTTCACCTCGGACTAATTTCATGGTGTTGCCTTCAGTTAAAACTTCTTGATTAATTGTAAAAATTTGATCATTGGGATATAGCTTGCTAGCTACCAAGGCGGTCATAATTTTAGTAGTAGAAGCTGGCAACAAAGCTTGATGGGCATTTTTTTCATAAAGGACACTACCAGAAGCTAAATCATAAACATAAACTGCTTTGGCTGAAACTTGGTTTAAGCTAATATTTTGTGTTTCAACAGATGAAGAGCTGACTGGTAAATCCGCAACTTTTATTAAAGAGAGTGACATGGTGCTTGCAATGGGGATGAGAGGTTTTGTTGTAAGAGCTTGATTAAAACCAATTAAGGCCAATAAAAGCACTAAACCAATAATGGTTAGAATTTGATCAACCCGTAATTGCGACTTTGATTTTGGCACGTAGTTTAAGTAAAGCAAAAATTAGCTTATTTGACTATCACTGGATTTTCGCTAGTTAAGTAATCAGCATAAGCCATGATGATAGAACGATCTAAGCGACCAGCATTAAAAGCAATTTGAGTTTGCTCTGCTAATCTAGCATCAAGATAGGTTTTCATTCCTAAAATTGAACCAAAGGGAGGAATAGACCCTACTTGCAAGCCAGTTTTAGCTTCCACACTTTCCTTAGAAGCCATGGCTAATTTTTTCACTTTTAAGAAAGCTTTTAATTTATCTAAATCTGCTCGTAAATGAGCTGGTAAAACGTGCAAAATAAATTCTTTATCTGCTTGTAAGACTAAGGCTTTAGCGCCTTGTTCTAAGGTTGTGCCTCTTACTTTAGCAGAGTCTTCACTGGTAGTAACTTTTTCATGGCTTAAATATTGATAACTTAATCCAGCTTGTTGTAATTTTTGCAGTAAGGCTTCATGAGGAGTGAGATCTTGTTGTTCCACTGGGCGAATAGCTAATTCTTCTAATTGTTCTTGACTAATAGTAGATGGCCCATCCATTACCGCAGTTCTACCAGATGAAGTCATTGGGAAAGCCATCACTTCTTTTAGAGAAGTTTCTTGAGCTAATAACATCACTAAGCGGTCAACGCCAAAAGCCAAACCGCCATGAGGAGGAGTGCCGAGTTGGAAAGCTTTGAGCATGTGGCCAACGCTTTCTTCAATTTGTTCATCGGTATAACCCATAATTTTAAATGTAGCTTTTAGTAAAGCTGGATCATGAGCCCGGATACTACCACCGCCAACTTCATGGCCATTACAGACGAGGTCATATTGAGCGGCTAAAATTTTACCTAAGTTTTTACCTGCTAAATGATCTTTGATAAATTCTGTTTGAGGGCTACTAAAAGGATTATGAGTAAAGGTCCAACCACTTTGACTATCTCTAACTTCAGCGGCATCTTTTTTATCAACTTGCTTAAAGAATGGAAAGTTAACCACCCAAGCAAAAGCTAATTTGTTGGCTTTCTTGTCAGCTTCTGTACGTAAATCAAATTTATCAGCGCCGTATTTTGCCATGGCATCTTTGTAATCAATAACTGGAAACTGTTCATCTTTTAATTTTCCGCCCACGGCTTTAACTGCTTTTTTGACCACATCTTCTACCACGGACATCACATCAATTTCTTTTTCTACAAAGCTCATTTCTAAATCTAATTGGGTAAATTCAAAACCACGATCAGCCCGTAAGTCTTCGTCACGAATACAACGAGCAAATTGAAAATATTTTTCTACTCCAGCAGTCATTAATAATTGTTTATATTGTTGAGGACTTTGAGGTAAAGCATAAAATTTACCAGGTTGTAAACGAGAAGGCACCACAAAATCTCTAGCCCCTTCTTTGGTAGATTTGGTTAACATTGGAGTTTCAACTTCAACAAAACTGTGTTGATATAAAGCCTCACGCAGAGCTTTAGAAAAATCAGAGCGCAAACGTACAATTTTTTGCATTCTTTCACGGCGTAAATCTAAATAACGATATTGCAAACGTACTTCTTCATTAATCTCTAAACCATCAGTATCTAAAGTAATGGGCAAATTCTGAGCCATGTTTAAAATTTGGTAAGATTCTACTTCAATCTCAATTTTGCCAGTGGCTAAATCTTGATTAATATTTTTGGCAGAGCGTTCTTTAACTTCACCAATAATTTCTATAACTGATTCGGTAGTGATTTCACCCATTTTTTGAAAACCCACACATTGAACTTTGCCAGAATGATCACGCAAATCAATAAAGGTAATTTTGCCATGATCACGCTTGGTATCAACCCAGCCGGCTAGTTTCACTTTTTGACCAATTAATGATGGGGTTTGTGCAATTAAAATTCTTTTCATAAGATTTATTTAGATGGAGTTATTGTATCGCGATTTGGTCTTGAAGTAAAAAGCACATGTTATACTTACCTCAAAATATGAAAAAAATCTTAAAAATTTTATCACTAATTATTATATGTTTACTAATAATTGAATTATTAATTTTTTCTATTGAATCTTTATTTTCATTATCGACTGGGAATATATTGTCTTCTTTGTTTACAACAATAAGTTTTTATTTAATTTTTCCTTTTTTCTTTATATTAAAAAATTTTATTTTAAGTTTAATAATTAGTTTATTTATTTGGTTAATAATATATTTAAAATTAAAATGAATTTTAAATTTTTTTAATTTTTAAACTCCTGCTTTAGTTTTAACTAAAATTTCTCTATACTAGATTTACTGCAAGATAAGCCTTTTGGCTAAATAATTTTGTTTTGCAGTTAAGTCTAATTTTAGATTGTTATGCCTAATCAATTTGCTACGCCTCCAGAGCCTAATTTAACTTATATGACTGAAATTGGTCGTAAGGCGGTTAAATATTTTTTAATTGGTTTAGTAGTTTTGATTGTAGGTAGAGTGGTTTTAACTGGCCTGGTTAATTTATGGAAAATGCTCAACCCAGAACCACCGCCACCACCTACCGTGGGTTTTGGTAATTTACCAGCTATTGAATTTCCTCTTACTAAAGAAAAAACTCGGCCGAAAAGTTATCGTTTAGAAACTGCCACTGGCAAATTACCAACTTTTTCTG
Organism: uncultured Pseudomonadales bacterium; assembly: GCA_964645645.1. Lineage (GTDB taxonomy): Bacteria > Patescibacteriota > Microgenomatia > UBA1400 > PJMF01 > CAZYBC01. The sequence continues at coordinate 16,665 of CAZYBC010000021.1, read as the reverse complement.
ATCGCGCTAAAATCTTTTTTATGCCTGAGTCTGCGCCAAGTTTATTAGCTGACCAACGAGCTAAAGAAGTGGCAGCCACTTATGATTTTGTTTTTCAACCTGATGTTTTAGACGAACGCACTTATCGCTGGGTCAGGTCTAGCCCCTTAGAAACCAGTTTAAAAATGGATATCCAAAATCTTAACTTTAAGTTGAGTACGGATTTTTTAACCAGACCAGAATTAATTGTTAATACTTTGCCACCAGAAAAAACCAGTGCCATTAGAACCGTCAAATCATTTTTAACTAAGGCAGATTTATTACCAGAAGATATGGCAACCGCCTCAGCGACTACTACTTATTTAAAATCTTTAGGCAGTGAGCTTGAACCAGCTGTATCAGTTTCCGATGCAGATTTTATTCAGGTGGATATTAATCGTGGCGCTATTGATGATGAATTTTTTATTTATACTGATGAAGGTGAAACCGGCATTGTTAGCGCTATTTTAACCGGCGTGCTAGAAGGTGATGAAAGTATTGTTCAGCTGCAATATTATTATCATCCCGCTGATTACCAACAAATTGAAACCTATCCACTTAAAGATGTTCGTTTGGCTTGGCAAGAACTTCAAGCTGGTAAAGGTTATATAGTTAATCCAGGTAAAAAAGATGAAGCAGTGATAAGAGAAGTTAGCTTAGGATATTTTGACAGCTATGAAGAACAACCTTACTTACAAGCAATTTATGTTTTTAAAGGCGATGATAATTTTATGGCCTACGTTAGCGCGGTGAGTGATGCGTATGTGGAAGGTAAGTAAAACTTCTCTTTATAAGCCTGGGATAATTTTGTACAATACTCTTAATGAAAGACACACGTAATCCTTCTTTAATTGCTAAAGTTCGCACTAGAGTGGCTCCTTCTCCCACTGGCGATCCTCATGTCGGTACGGCTTTTCAAGCTTTACTAAACCAAGTTTTTGCCCATCGTTATGAAGGGCAGTTTTTGCTGCGTATTGAAGATACCGATCAAAAGCGTTTTGTGGCTTCTAGTGAAGAAGTGATTTTTGATGCTTTAGAGTGGTTGGAATTAACTCCAGACGAAAGTGTAATGAAAGAAGGTGCAGTTGGGCCATATCGCCAATCAGAAAGATTAGAGATTTATCAAAAATATGCTCAGCAATTAGTGGACGAAGGCAAGGCCTATTATTGTTTTTGTTCTAGTGAGCGCTTAACTCAAATGCGCGAAGAACAGCAAAAGCAAAAAGTGCCACCCAAATATGATCGTGCCTGTCGCAATTTATCAAAAGAAGAAGTGGCTAAACGTTTAGCGGCTGGTGAAAAAGCCGTAATTAGATTAAAAGTACCAGATAATCAAGAGATTGTAGTCCATGATGTATTACGCGGTGAGGTAAAATTTGATAGCAATATTATTGACGATCAAGTGTTAATGAAATCCGATGGCTTTCCTACTTATCATCTCGCCGTGGTGGTGGATGATCATTTGATGGGTATTACCCACATGATGCGTGGTGAGGAATGGTTGCCTAGTGCACCTAAACATGTGCTGTTATATCAATACTTTGGTTGGTCAGAGCCAATTATGATTCACACCCCAGTCTTACGTAATCCAGACCGATCAAAACTTTCCAAACGTAAAGGCAATACCTCTTTGTGGTGGTATCGAGGGCAAGGTTTTCTTAAAGAAGCGTTGTTAAACTTTTTGGCTTTGTTAGTTTGGAAGCCCAGCGATCAGCGTGAAATCTTTACCAAAGAAGAAATGATGGCCAATTTTGAATGGGAACAACTGCAAGTTACTGGGCCAATTTTTGATACCACCAAATTGTTGTGGTTAAATGGCATGTATATGCGCCAACTGAGTTTAGACGAGCTTTTGGCCCGTTTAGAAGTGTGGATGGCTTGGGTAACAAAACACGCCACTGATGAAAAATTGCTTGCAGATGTTAAAGCTCTGCAAAGTTATTTAGCTCAAAATGCCAGCTTATTTAAACAAGCTTTGGCGCTCGCTCAAGAACGACTAAAAGTTTTTGCCGAGTTAAAAGACTTAATTGATTTCTATTTTGAGACCAAATTAACTTACGACCAAAAAGATTTATTGCAAAAGCATCAAGCCGAAGAAGTAGTGTCAGCTTTACGTTTAGTTAAGCAAAGATTAAATGATCTCAGTGCTTATACAGCTGAAAATTGGGAAAAAACCATTCGGGCTACGGCTGATGAATTAGGATTTAGTCATAAAGATTTATTTATGTGCTTGCGTTCAGCCGTGACGGCTCGTAAATTTACCCCGCCATTGTTTGAAGTGATGCAAGTCTTAGGAAAAGAGGAAAGCAATCAGCGCATTGAACAAGCCATTGCTTTTCTTCTATAATAAACAAATATAATGTCAGCTGATCAAAAAAACTCTGGCAAATCATCGTTAGTGGCGATTAAAGATAGATTTCTTTCTAGCCAAGTGGAGTTAGTGAATTGGATGAAGGCTAATAGCCTGAGTATTATTGAAGTTCGTGAATTTTCTCAAAAAATGTTAGTAGCTCTGAGTTTGGTTGGCCAAATTGCCTTTGCTAAACCAGCTCAAGCGCAAATGACTAATTTAGCTCAGTTAAATGTGGAAAATGATAAGCTCAAGCAACTTTCCGAAGAAGAAAAGCAAGAAATTATCAGCAAAATGATTGCTTATGTTAATTTGCCTCCTGGCCATTTGGAAAAACAAGAAGAATTATATTTAGAACAGCAATTATCAGATATCCTTAAATTTGATGTCACAGCTAGTTTAGACAATCATCGTTTAAATCATAGTCTTGGCATTATGGGTAGTGAGCAGCATCTATTCCGTTATCCTGGTGATAGCTTGGCTAAACATGATGCATTTTTAGAAGCGGGGATTGCTCCTGGTAGAGGAGCCTTTGGTTGGTTCACTCAAAATGGAGAATTAACTACTGATTCAGTGATGATGGAAAAATACTATTTTGCAGTGCAAACTTTGTATTTACCTAATTGGAATACTAATTATAAAGAACTTAAACCTTGGTATAAATTTAGAAAAATGGTGGCTGTTAATCCTGCTGAAGGTTTAGCCATTGTGGGCGTAGTGGGCGATGCCGGGCCGGCCTTGTGGGTTAAAAAACAGTTTGGTGGCTCTCCTGAAGTAATCAGAGAAGGTAAAATTTGGAGTCCTAAAAGCAAAGGCCGAGTAATTTTGTATTTTGTGGATGATCCTGCTGATGAAGTGGCTCTGGGGGTGTATGATTTAAATACTGGCGCTTATTTAAGTACTAATTTAGCGGAAGAAGGTCAGTAGAGTATGAATGAAACATTGAATCCTGGCCTAAAAATAGAAGCAACTCCACCAGCTGAAGAACAAGGTAATCTAGAATTGCAAACTGGGCCAATTGAACAATTAGACCAATTATTAGATGAAATGCAAGCTTTCCGTCAAGAGCACGGCCCAGAATTAGCTCAGTTTCTTCAACAGCTTAATGGCAAAGAAACGCCTGCTCAATTAGGCAATGCTTTAAAAAATTTGCCTCCAAATCAAGTTGAAGCATTTAAAAAATATTTTGCTTATTTAGAAGAATTTACTAAACGCTATCAAGAAGCAGAAGCCGCTCAACAAGCTAATCCAAACTAAACCTATGATTAAAACCAATCTCTACATCGGCTCTCGTTATCCTGTGAATCGCAAAAAATTACGAGAAACTGTAGCAAAAGTTTTAACTGAATATAAAGTCGATCATGCTCAAGTAGATATTTCCATTGTGGGTAAGCGCAAAATTAAACAACTCAACGAAAGCCGCCTTCATCATAAAGGCACCACTGATGTTTTGTCTTTTCCTGTACATGAACGTCACCAGTTGGATGATTTTCCTTTGCCAGAAAATCAGCTCCCTCATTTGGGCGATATTGTGATTAGTTTTCCAGAGGCCGTGCGCGTGGCAAAGCGCTATGGAAAGTTGGTAGATAATCAGTTATGCTTTTATCTTGAACACGGTTTATTACATTTATTAGGTTATCATCACGATTAAATTATGTCTTGGTACACACAGTACAGACCTCGGCAGATTCAAGAACTTGACCTGACGCATATCAGGGAGTTTTTTGCTAAGCTGATGAAGCAAGGCAAGATTCCTCAAGCTTTACTCTTTGCTGGTCCTAAGGGTACAGGAAAAACTTCCACAGCCAGAATTTTAGGCGCGATGCTGAATGATCCAGCTAATGCTGACTTAGTAGACCAGGTTTATTTCCAGCAACAAAAACCCACTAAAGCTTTTCAAGAACCAAGCAAAAATGAGTTTAATGAACAAGTTTTTCTGGGTCATTCTTTTGTAGTTAACGAAATGGATGCGGCTAGTAATCGTGGCATTGATGATATTCGTCAGCTTAAAGAACGCACCGCTTTGCCTCCAGCCATGGGTAAAATGTCCGTTTATATTCTTGATGAAGTTCACATGCTGACTAAAGAGGCTTTTAATGCTTTGCTCAAGGTTTTGGAAGAACCACCGGCTCATGTGGTGTTTATTTTAGCTACTACTGAATTAGACAAAGTGCCAGCCACCATTATTTCGCGCTGTAGTTTGGTGGAATTTCGGCAAGCTACCACTGAGGAAATGTTACGCAGTTTTAAGCGGGTTTTAGATGCGCAAAAAATTAAAGCTAAGGACGAAGATTTAATCAAAGTAGTGAAAGCCGCTGAAGGTAGTTTCCGTGATGGAGTTAAACTATTGGAATTAGCTTGTCAGTCTGGCAAATTTGATGAGAGCGCGTTAAATCAATTAATTGGTGGTCAACTAGAACAACAAGCCGCTCAAGTAGTGCAAATTGTGCTAGCTAAGGATGAAGCTCAGTTAAGTCAATTTTTTGAAGATTTGCGATCTAAAAATGTTAATGAAAAAGTTTTTCTCAAAATTTTATTAGAATTTTTACATGATCAATTATTAATTAACTTGGGTGTTAAGACAGGCAATAAAGTTTTGGAGCAAGCCATTTGTCAGTTTTTACTTAAACAATTATTAACTTTGGATTTTAATCTCAGCGCGCCAATTGCCTTTTTACATTTAGAAATTACTTTGCTAGAAATTATTCAGAAAGCGAAAAATAAAGGGGGCGGAAGCTCAGGAAGTGGAACAACCGGTAGTGTTAAACCCACTAAGCTTGCGTCTAAACCTATCTCAGCTCCAGAGCCTAAAGCTAAAAAAGCTTTGCCTCCAGAAACTCCAGTATTAGAAACCATTCAACCAGTGGCCACAGCTACAATAACAGAGGTTGATACTGTTAGTTACACTCCTTGTGATGAACATTTAAGCCAAAAAATTATTGAGCAATGGGAAGATCTATTAGCCAAAGTAGCTACGCAGAATAGCACCTTAGCAGCTCTGCTCCGTTCTAGTAAACCCAGCCCTAAATCAAACGGTAAGGCACGGATTGATGTTTATTACAAATTTCATCAAGAACAATTAACTCAAAGTAAGTTTTTAAGAATTATTGAAGATTGTGGCGAAGCTTTGGTTGGTCAACGCGTGCCTTTTGAATTTATTTTAACTAGAACCCCAGCTCAAGCAGAATTAGTAGAAGATCAGCACAGTCAACAGTTAGCAGGTCTTGCTGAAGAAGTGCTGATGTAGTAAAGTATGGACATTACAGAAAGGTTTTTATGGCAAATCCATTTCAAGCATTAGGAGATCTTAATAAATTACGCAAGCAAGCTAAACAGATGCAACAAGATTTAGCAGCCGAAGAAGTTAAAGTAGAAGAAAATGATATTGTGGTGATTATTACTGGTGATCAAAAAATTAAACACTTTAGCGTGCAAGGTATTAGCAGTGAAGATGCAGTTAATGCTTTAAATAAAGCCATTAAAAAATCCCAAGAACTCGCCGCCAAAAAATTGCAAGGCATGATGGGCGGTATGGGTGGTCTTGGCGGAATGAGATAAAAATGCCAGAAAAACCTACTGCGCCGATTAAGCCAGTTGATTCTATAGCAGGAACGGAATTAGAAGCTTACATTCGAGAAGAGCTAGCTAGACCTCATTTTAAATTAGATTATTGGAGTATTCGTGGTTTTTTATCAGCATTAAGAGACCATGGTGCTAAAGAGGCTAATATTGGAGCTGCAGTTGAATTGATGAATGAAATTAATGCTGTTGGTGGCAAACAAAAATTTGATGTCGGGCAAATTAAAAACCTATTTTCTAAGAAATCGTAATTTCTTTGCTCAAATAAACACTTTGTACAGCTGTTAAAATTTCCAAACCTTGTTGGAACGGTTTGCTAAAGGCTTTTCTACCCATAATCAAGCCAGCTCCACCACCACGCTTGTTGATTACAGCTGTTCTGACTGCGTCTTGTAAATCATTGCTGGTACTTTCGCCACCAGAATTAAGTAAGTCAATTTTGCCAGCGTAACTATTGGCTACCTGAAAACGGACTAAATCAATGGGGTGATTGCTTAAAAGCGTGTCATACATTTCATTAGTATATTTGCCAAAACCAATTTGTCGCATTCCATCTATACCTGCTGGCATTTTTTGTTTAACAATGTCAGCTTCAATGGTTGCGCCCAAATGAATGGCTTGGCCAGTTACATCGGCGGCACTTTCATAATTTTGACCATCTTTATCAAAAAAACGATTGCGAGGATAGCACCAAAGAATAGTCAGCATCCCTAATTGATGAGCCTGGGCAAAAGCTTGGCTAATTTCTTCAATCTGACGATTACTTTCTTTAGAACCAAAATAAATAGTTGCGCCAATGCCTACTGCGCCTAAATCATAAGCTTGTTTAACATTGGCAAATAAAATTTGATCATGTTTGGTGGGATAAGTTAATAATTCATTGTGATTAATTTTGACAATAAAAGGAATTTGAGCCGCATATTTTTTGCTTACTAAACCTAATACTCCCAAAGTAGAAGCCACGCCATTACACCCACCGGCCAAAGCTAGTTTGACAATATTTTCTGGATCAAAATAAATGGGATTTTTATAAAAGCTATAAGCGGCAGTATGCTCAATACCTTGATCAACCGGCAAAATTGACAAATAGCCACTGCCAGCTAAATTACCACTGTTGTATAAGCGCTTAAGATTAGCTAAAACTTTTTTATTGCGATCAGAATGTTTGAAAATTTGGTCAACATGATCTTTACTCGGTGTAGTAATTAAATTTTTAGGAATTTTATTACAAGTATGAGTGAGTAAATCTTCACCCTCTGGGCCAAGTAAAGCCACTATTTCTTGATAAGTCATGGCAGGATTCTTTCTGTAAGCTTAATTAGGCTTATTAGACTTACTGCAAAATAAGCCCTTCGGCTACAGGATTGCTTTTTAAGTCTATTTAAAGTTTAGCAGATTTAGAACCGGAAAAAAATATAGAAATAGTGTTTTAGATGTAAATGACAGATGGCATCTTAAAAAGCGATTGTGTTTATGAGACTTATTACTAAATTTCATGTTAATATGTCTTTATGCACAATCAACTTAGCCCTCAAAATCCCATTGCTTATTTTTGCGCTGAATTTGGTATTGAAGCCAAACTGCCTTTTTACGCTGGTGGTTTGGGAATTTTAGCTGGTGATACCTTAAAAGCCGCTGCTGATTTAAATTTGCCTTTTGTCGGTGTGGGGTTGTTGTATCGGGGTGAGCGAATGGTGCAAAAAATTGACCAAGATGGCTTGCAGTATGAAGAAGATATGAATTTTGATCCCTTAGAAGCTGGTTTAGAGCACGTGGTAATTGATGAACAACCGTTGTTTATTCGTGTTCATCTTACGGAAATTGATATTTGGTGCCGAGTTTGGAAAAAGACTTTGGCGCCTAACACGGTTTTATATCTTCTTGATACTGACACTGATCAAAATCAACTTAGTGAGCGAGGGATTACTCATCCGCTTTATGCTGGTACAGACAGCACGCAGCTTAAGCAACAGCTCATTTTAGGGATTGGGGGAGTTAAATTACTCTATCGTTTAGGAATTCGGCCGGTGGTTTATCATCTCAATGAAGGGCGGCCAGCGTTTTTGCATTGGCAATTGATTAGAGAATATATGGATGAACATGGCATGACTTATCAAGAAGCTCATGAAATGGCTAAAAGTAAAACTGTTTACACTAATCACACTTTAGTGGCAGCTGGTAATAATAGTGTTGACTTAGCCCATTTAACTAGTTATGCCCAATATTACGCTCAGAAAATGGGTATTGATGTTACTCAGCTTACTGATGATGGTTTGGAAAAAGATATTAACGATCGTTTCTTTATGACTCGATTTGCCTTAAATAGTAGCCGTCAGGCTTCTGGCGTGAGTCAATTTCACACCAAATTATCTAAAGAAACTTGGCCAGAATACCGATGGGTGAATATTACCAACGGCGTTCATTTGCCTACTTGGCAAGATCAAGAGATAGCCGCTTCTAATTTAGAAACCAATGATTTGTGGCAAGTTCACCTTAAAAAGAAGCAAGAATTAGCTGATTTTGTAAAGGCTAAAACTGGTTTTGGCTATGATCCTAATCGCTTAGTAGTTACGTGGGCAAGAAGATTAGCTGGTTATAAACGCTTGGATGCTATTTTTGCTGATGTAGAAAGACTCAGAAGCATTTTGCGTCATAGTGAACGACCGGTGCAGTTATTAGTAGCTGGCAAAGCTCATCAGCAGGATAAAGCTGGTAAGGCAAAGTTGCAAATGATTATTAAGTATATGGCTAAAGAGTTAGCTGAATATGCTTTA
>CAZYBC010000021.1:0-7934 GCA_964645645.1 uncultured Pseudomonadales bacterium | reverse complement strand
GTTGCTAAAATGTTAGTTAAAGGTTCAGATTTATGGCTGAATATCCCAGAGCAAGGTAAAGAAGCTTGTGGCACTAGTGGCATGAAAGCTTTAAGTAATGGCGTAGTGCAATGCACTGTGCCAGATGGTTGGGCGGCTGAGGTTGCTTGGACTGATCAGGCCTGGACTTTAGATAGTGATCAAATTAGTGAAGATTGGTATACCAAGATGGAAAAGGAAATTGTGCCCTTATTTTATCAACGTGATAGTCAAGGTATTCCTCAAGAATGGCTGAAGAAAATGAAAGCTAGTATTAAAATGTCTAGTCAGTTTTCTGCCAAAAGGATGTTGGAAGAATATCGCCAATTACTTTATCAGCTTTAGTTTTAATTTTGGCGCTAAAATTTTTAGCGGCGTTTAAACATTTTAGCTAACTCATTTTTGTTAATTTTAATCATGGTTGGGCGGCCGTGGGGGCAGTTATATGGATTTTGGCAGGCTTTTAATTCTTGCACAAGTTTTTGCCGTTCATCAGGGGTTAAATATTGATTATCTTTAATTGCTCCTCTACAAGCTAAGTAATTGATTAGTTCTAAACTGATCTCGTCAATTTTGAGCTGATGATCATGTAAATCCTGTAATAGCCCTTTGATTAAAGCGGCTAAATCCCGCTGTAAAAAAATTTGTGGACTGGTAAGAATTTGATAAGTTTGGGGATAAAAATTTTCCATTTTAAATCCCAAATTGGCCAAATGGGTTAAATGTTCTTCTAAAATGCTACTTTCTAAAGGATTTAATTCTAAGAGCACTGGTTTGGCCAAATTTACAATTTTGCTTTGTTCGGTCTGAAATTGTTGACTTAATTGTTCAAACAAGACTCGCTCGTGGGCGGCGTGTTGGTCAATTAATAATAGGCCATCAGGTTCTTCAATGGCTAAATATAAATTATTAATTTGTAAAATTGGTTCATCAATTTTAATATCAAAACTTTTATCGTGGAGTGTCAACTCTTGTTTAAAATATTGATAATCTCCAGAAATTCGTTCAGCAGGATGATGAGCCAGATCTGCGTTTTGGTGATGAACTAAGTTTAACTCATTTAACCGATGACTAATTTGGTTTAATAAAAATTGAGTTAATTTAGCTTCATCAGCAAAGGCCACTTCAATTTTTTGTGGATGGACATTGACGTCTACCTGATCGGCTGGGAGATCTAAAAAAAGCAAAAAAGGAGGATAATCAGTTTTTTTAATTCTCCCTTCATAGGCTTGTTTAATTGTTTTATTTAATAAAAAATTTTTTACTGGGCGGCGATTGACGTAAAAATATTGATAAAGTTGTGTTGATCTAGCTAACTGAGGGTGAGTTAGAAAACCGACAATTTTAAAAGTATCTTCTTGGCCGGTAAAGTTAATTAAACCATTAAAAATTCTACTGCCTAATAAATTTTTACAACGTAACTCTAAAGTTTGTTCTGGTAAATTTAACAAAGTTTTATGATCATTACTCAAAAAAAAGCGTACTTGAGGATGAGCTAGGGCAATTTGCGTAATAGTTTCTAAAATCAGTCGTAGTTGTTTAGCGCGAGAATGTAGGAATTTTTTTCTTGCCGGATAATTAGCAAATAAATCATTAATAGTTATGTGAGTCCCATCAGGTGTTCCGGCTGGAGTGGCCAAAGATAATTGACCAAAATTATTTTTAATCTGCCAACCATGCTCATCCGTGTAATTTTTAGTTTTTATTTCTAAACTACTCACTTGCGCAATACTAGCTAAAGCCTCGCCCCGAAAGCCAAAGCTAGTGAGTTGGTAAATTTCTTCAAAAGTTTTTAGCTTGCTAGTGCTATGAGGCAAAGTGGCTAATTCTAGGTCATATTTATTCATACCTAGGCCATTGTCAGTAATAATGATTTGTTCTAAACCACTATTTCTTAGAAAGATTTTAATTTTATTTGCCCCAGCATCTAAAGCATTTTCTAGTAATTCTTTAATAATGTCGGCGGGAGTTTCAATTACCTGGCCAGCGGCGATTTGTTGAATTAATTGATCAGGTAATAAATGGATAGCCATAAGCCTCATTGTAGCAACTTTTGCAGATCTGCCAATTGTTGCATCGCTTCTAGGGGAGTAAGTTGATCAAGATCAAGTTGTTGTAACTGCGTTTTTATTTGTGCTAATTGAGTGAGACCTTGTTTTTTTTCCGGCTGATTTTTTCCTTTAATTTGCTGTAAATGATTTTGAGCTAAATTTTGGCTTTCTAATTTTTTTAATAATTGATTAGCTAAGATAGTTACGGCGCTAGGTACGCCAGCTAATTTTGCTACGGCAACGCCAAAACTATGTGAAGCCCCACCAGCCATAAATTTATGCAAAAAAACTGGTTCATCTTGGTAAGTAGCAATTTGCATAGAAAAATTTTTGATTTGTTGGGGAAATTTATCCGCTAAAGCTTGTAATTCATGATAATGAGTGGCAAATAAAGTTTTAGCTTGTTTACCAGGAGTTTGAACTAAATATTGGGCAATAGCCCAGGCTAAACTAATCCCGTCATAAGTGCTAGTGCCACGACCAATTTCATCCATAATAATTAAACTTTTGTCAGTGGCATTGTTAAGAATATGAGCAGTTTCAGTCATCTCTACCATAAAAGTTGATAAACCCGCACTAATAGCATCACTTGCTCCACTGCGAACAAAAATTTGATCAACGATGCCAATTTTAGCCTGATCAGCTGGTACAAATGAGCCAATTTGTGCTAATAAAACAATTAAAGCCACTTGGCGGATCAAGACTGATTTACCAGCCATATTTGGGCCAGTAATTACTAATAGTTGTTGATTTTTATCTAATTTGACACTATTAGGCACAAAGGCTTCATCAGCTAAGATTTTTTCTACCACTGGATGTCGACCATTGCTAATTTCTAATTCATAACCACTGTGCAAGTTAGGTTGATGGTAATCATATTTTTGCGCTAGCTGAGCAAAAGTACTTAAACAATCTAGCTGAGCCAAACTTTGGCTAGCTTGATGAATCAGCTCTAGTTGGCTAACAATTTTTTCAATTGTGTGTAGAAAAATTTGATATTCCAATTGCGCTGATTTTTCTTGAGCCGTAAGAATAATTTCTTCATGTGCTTTTAGTTCTGGAGTAGTAAAACGTTCAGCATTAACTAAAGTTTGTTTACGATCATAATTAGCTGGGGCTTTATCTAAATTAGCTTTACTAATTTCAATGTAAAAACCAAACACTTTATTAAAGCGTACTTTGAGAGAATTAATGCCAGTCTTTTGTCTTTCTTGTTGTTCAAAATCCAGCAACCATTGTTTGTTATTTTGCAAAGTGCTTAATAAAGTATCTAAGTTTTGATCAATACCAGTTTTGATAAAACCACCTTGTTTAGGATCAAAGGGTGGTTCATCCACAATTGTTTCTGTTAAAAGTTGAGTGAGCTGATCTAATTGTGGAGCTAAGTTTTCTTGTAGCTGGTGGAGTAGAGTTTGTTCTAAGGGAATTAAAATTTGGCGAATTTTAGCGGTATAGTGCAGACTTTGTCTTAGAGCAATTAAGTCTTTGGGATTGCCTAAATTCATTACTAAGCGCGTACAAAGTCTTTCTAAATCATTAATCTGAGCTAAATTGGCAATAAGTTGTTCTCGCAAGAGAGCTTGATCTACCAACAAGGCAACCGCTTGCTGTCTTTGTTTAATTAAACTGATTTTTTTTAGAGGCTTAGTTAGCCAGTTGCGAAACATTCTTCCACCCATAGCTGTTTGAGTTTCATCTAATAATTGAATTAAGGAACCTTGTCTTTGCCTATTTTTAACCGTATTAAATAACTCCAAATTTTCAATGGTGGCTTGATCGAGCTCTAAATATTCTGTTTGAGTCAGGGGTTGAAGAATTTGTAAATGACTGAGCTTTTGTTTTTGAGTTTCTTGTAAATATTTGATTAAACAATAACTAGCTTTTAAAGCACTTGTGTGATTATTGGCTGGCCATTGATAAGCCGAAAAATTATGAAATTGTTGGCTAAGTAAATCACAGATTTGTTTATTGGCTGGAGGCTGAGTAATTTGAAACACGACAACCTGTGGATAGGTCTTTAACAATTTTATTAGTTGAACTTGAGTGTATAAATCTTCTGGCAAAATTACTTCACGAATCTTTTTTTGAGCCAGTTGTTGTTGAATAATTTTTAACCATTCAGATTCTTGATTTAAGCTTTTAAGTTTAAATTGGCCAGTTTGGAATTCCCCGGTAGATAAGTCACAAATAGCAAGACCTAAAATTGATTGATCTAAAGATACCGCCATTAAATAGTTATTTTGTTTTTGGTCTAAACTTTTTTCATCCAAAACCGTGCCTGGGGTAACAATTCTGATTACTTCTCGTTTAACTAGATTTTTGCCATCTGGCTCTTCAATTTGGTCACAAATGGCCACCTTATAACCGGCTTTAATCAATTTAGCTAAATAAGAATCAAGAGCATGATAAGGCACGCCAGCCATCGGAATCCGCCCATCTTTACCACGAGTACGGCTAGTTAAAACAATATCTAAAATTTTGGCCCCAATTTTGGCATCTTCTAGAAACAATTCGTAGAAATCACCCAAACGATAAAGCAATAAACAATCTTGATATTGTTTTTTAATATCTAAATATTGCTGCATCATCGGCGTTGCAAAATCAGGCAACTCTTGATTGTCAATTGAAGGCTGAGAGTTTGGGGCAATAATATCTGCCATGCAGGCAGTATAAATGATTTAAATTAAGTTTAGCAAGGAAAAAAATTAAGATTGAGTTAAAGCAAAGATTGCTTGAGGTACACTACCAATAACATCAGCAACTAAAGCCTGAGCAGTTTCTTGATTAGGCTCTAAAAGATGTCTTTGTTTTAATTTTCTTCGTTGACCAGTGTGAAGATCTTGAGTTTGTTGCTGAGTGCTGACTCTTACTTCTTCAATCAAGTTAAATTGAGTTAAAATTTCAATTAAAGGTATTCGAGTATTCATCTTGTAGAGCAACGGTAAATTAGTTAAGCTGGCTTCACCCTTATGAGGAGTGATGACTTGATTAAAATAGTAATCAAAAATTTCAGGAGGAATTGGTTTAGCAGTAATGAATAATTTTTCACTAAAAGTAGTTTTTTGGCCATTTTGTAAGCTAGCGGCTACTTCCCAACAAATATGAATTTTTTTATCTGGAGTTTGAGGATGAACCAGACTCCTGGTTAATTGATCATAAAGTTGGCAAATTTCTTGATGATTAAGCAAGCGGCCAGTTTTTTCAGTTTCTCTGACGAGGTTATACCAATTTTCCCAATGAGCTTCTTGACCATTAGCGCTAACTTGCCAAACCTGAAAAGTGGTATCAGCCCCAAAAGTTTTAACATCTTGATTCAGTAAATTTTTTAATAATTGATGTAAATGATTAGCCTTATGTTCAGCTGTAAAAATAGCTGAATCATTAGCTGGTTCTTGATAAGATTGAATTAAAAATCTAACTAAAGTTTTTAATTCAGCACTTATGGCAAATTGTTCTCGATTATTGCCTACTTGCTCAAGTAATTCTTTGCCGGAAGTAACTTTTTCTGGCTTACCAGTTAAAAATAACCAATGGCCTTCATTGCCGTTAAAAATAGGGTTGGGTAGGACTAATTTTTCTGCCATAATTGTTCGTTTAATAAAAAAACACCTGCTTGTCTGCGCTCACTTGGTTTCCAGTTTTAAGTTGATTAAAACTTTTGTGACTTGGGAGCGAAAACAATCAGGTGTCTTCGCTGTTCCTAAATTATATAGCAATATTATATGATATTTCAATAGATATGTCAATAAGAAATGTTATAGGATGTAGCTATTGCTGGTTTTTATAATTTTTTTTTAGTATGATGAAGTTATGAAAAAAATCCTTTTGGCCACTTCACTCCTAACTTTTAGTACCTTATTCCTCACCGCCTGCAAAACACCCACTCCGCCTGCCAATTCAGAGCAAGCACAAAATCAAGTAACTACTCAGGTAGAAGAAAAGCAACAAAATCAATTTAAAGGTTCTTTAGAAAATCTTTTAGGTTTGGGTAAACAATTAAAATGCACTTGGCAATATGAAGACAGCAATGGCAAGAGCAGTGGCGTTATTTATCTTGATGGTAAGCGTTATAAATCTGAGATAAGAATGAGTGGTCCAGAATCAATTACCATGTATAACTATAGTGATGGTGAATGGGTATATAGTTGGGGTGGGCCACAATTAGGTGAAAATCGCGGTCTAAAATTAAAAGTTATGGCAGAAAATCCAGCTGTTTCTCCAGCTCAGCAACAAGAACAAACTAGTTTCCAGATGCAGGCTGGGCAAAATAATCAGCTTGAATATGACTATCAATGTGAAAATTGGCGAGCTGATGAAAATGTTTTTACTTTACCTAGTGAAGTGCAATTCAGTGATTTAAGTAAAGGGATTGAAGATTTACAAAAGCAAGCTGAACAAATGCAGGCTAAGTTTCAAAATATGAACTAATGCTCTTGATAGGTTAAAGTAAGTTCTAATTCAAAAATCTTTGATTAGCGGCTACAAACCAATATTTTGGCCCAGCGCTTTGATCAGTTTGTTTGGTAGTGACAATTAGTAAATTGGCGTTGGCCCAACCGGTGGCTTGATCTAATTCATAGCCAGTTGCTCGTTGTGCAAAAGCATTGTTCAAATCGATAAATTGTTGATCTTGAAATTTTTGACCTTCTGCTTGAAAAACTAAAAACTTTGTATTGTTTTCGGCAATTTGTTTAACAAAAAAATATTGATTATCAGTTGACCAAGCATTAAAAGGTATTTCAATCTTAGTGTCGTTATCTAATAAAAATTGAATGATTTCAGTTTTTTGATCTTGATCTTTAATTTTAGTGCTTAAAGTATAGCGAGTTTGATTGTCAGCTAATTTTTTAGTTTGTAAAATTAATTCTTTACTGTCATCTGAAGCAGGGTGAATATAGATAGTTTCCTCATTTTTTTCTTGAGTTAAAGTAGTGGTGGGGTTAGGAATAATTGGCATTGCCACAGCTTTTAATTCAGTGGGTTGAGATAGATAATAATTTAGAATTAAGGTAGTAATAAATACACCAAAACTACCAACTAAAATTATTTGAGAATTTATTCTTGACATACTGGAGCGTTTCCTTGACTAAAATCAATTTTACGGCAAATAGAAATTGGCGTGCCTGGGTCATCAACACTTTCATAAGTGGTAGGTTTTTGGGTAGTTGGGCTAGACCAATCATAAATTTTATGAGCATCAATAGTACGCATATTCACACAACCATGGCTCATCGGATGACCAAAATTGTTGTGCCAATAAACACCATGTAAGCTGTAGCCTAAAGTTTTAGGGACATCTGGGCTATAAAAAAACATCACATAAGGTACATTGGGCAAATCATAAGCATCATAACCAGTGCCACCTGACATTCTGGTAGAACGTAATTTTACCCAAATGCGATATTCTCCAGGAGGAGTTCGGTCATATTTGCCAGTAGAAACATAAGTTTCTAAAAATAATTGATCATTTTCAAAAGCGTAAAGTTTTTGGCTAGAAAGGTCTACATAAATATGCTTATTAGGAGCCGGAGACTGTTCACCCAAAACAGTGGTAAATTCAAAATCCTGTTGAGGGTTTATTTCTGGCACAACCACGGGCTGACCTTCAAAGGTGCCTGAACTGCCATTTTCTATTTGAGCAGTAAGGTTGTGGGCACAAGTAATTGAGTTGGCACAGGGCAATTGAGGTTTAGCATTAATTAAGGCTGAGGCCGATAAAACTAGTTTTAAAGTTAGAAGCAAAAAAGCTCCAATTAGAAAAAAATTTTTCACTATTTCAGTTTAGCATAAAAAAACAATTTAATAATCAATTGTTATGGGCACATACATTTCGGAAAAATAGTTTGTATAAATTGATGTGGACTT
>CAZYBC010000020.1:0-24100 GCA_964645645.1 uncultured Pseudomonadales bacterium | reverse complement strand
CCGATACCGACGTTGCCACCATTATTACTCAAAATAACATCATCAGTGCCCACATCACTAATGTATAAATCGCCGGTATTATTAGTGATATAAGAGTTAGTCCCATCATGGTAAAGTTCTAAATCTTGGCCAGCACCGATTTGGATTCTATCGTTGTCATTACGCAAAATAAGGTTGTCACCTAAAGAGACATTTCCAAGGTTGGTGTAAATAGAGTAATTTGATGTTCCACCGGCTGTTAGACTATCCATGTATATTCCGTAAAGATTAGTAATGCTGCCTCCACTAACCGTTGGGGCATTGATTCTAATACCCTGAGCATTAGTGAAAACTGTTGTAGCCCCGGAGCCTAAACCAAAACTAATATTATTAGCTGCCGCTAAACTAACAGTTCCAGCAGCACCACTAATACTTGATATACGTGAATCTATGCCATAAAGAGTAGAAATATTTCCTGTTCCGGCAACATTGCCACCAAATGACATTCCTGCCAAAGTTCCAGTCATATCATAAGCTGTGTAGGTATATAAATCAGATCTTAATCCATAAGCAGTGGCAGATGAGTTAGCGGTAGGGGTTAAATCAGTTAGCAACCACAAGTTTCTTGAGTTTGATCCAGAGTTATTTCGATGTCTAGAGTACATATAGCTAAGAGCTTTATCACCGACATCATCATTGCCAACATAGAATCTTGATGCATTGGCAGACATGGCAGAGCCTACAAATAATCCACTTCCACCAGCAAAACCTCCCATCGTTGTTCCACTGCTAGTTTGCCACCGCATAATATCCGCAGTCGCGCTTGGTCCAGCTTTAAGAGTAAGAGGAGTGCCACCGGCATAAGTAGCGCTAAAAGTTGCACCAGGTGCAGATAAGTATCCTTGGCTGATTACACCACCAATGCCATCTGGATCTAAAACAATATTGCCATTACTACCAGCGCTGGTTTGGAGGGTTAAGGTATTACCTTCAATAGCAAAATTGCCACTTACTGAGCGAATTTTAGGCGAAACTTCGCCAAGAACAACTTCGCCACCTTCATTCATCGTTAAAACAGTATTTACAGTTGCCGCCCCGGTGGCAGTGATGGGGTAGCCTTGTAAAGTTTCAGAATTAAGTGCGTAAGCAACCGTGCGGATTGGCTGGCGGGGAGTCAGAGTTTCTTGAGGAGCGGAGCCTACCTTAACTTCCAACCAAATATTACTATTTTCGCTAAACACATCTTCAGTAATCTCAGTGCCACAGTCAGACCCCAAGCCAACAGCAAAAATTCCATCTTGATCTGGGTCTACATTACAGCTTCCAGACCAAAGGTTAGTGCCAGCGGTTAAGTCATCATAAAGAATAAACTGCATGGCAGTAGAACCAGTAATCGGATTTTGAGCTTGATCTGTTAATCTACCCTGGAAAGAAAGTACTCGATTTGGGCTAATTGGCGTATTGGGGTAAGCTAGCTTGACCTCTGCTTCTGTAAATAACTGTCGGTAACCAAAGACGCCTAAACCAGCAAAAAATAAAATCAAAATAATTAAGTTGATGTAAGGTAAAACAAAATTAGGTGTTAAGTCTTTTAATCGTTCTTGGAATCTGGCCGAGAATTTTTTTAATTCAAACCTAGCTTGTTTGGCTTGAGCTCGTTGCTCTTGGTGTAATCTGGCATTGGCTTTAATATTTTGTTTAAAGGGAACCACCTGCGTTTTTACTAATTTACTTGAGTTAAGCTTAACTTCTTTTTGGGTTTTGTTCAGGCTATTTTCTTGAGGAGGTTGATAAATATAACCATAGTTTATCCAAGCAATAGTCTTAGTTAAGATTTGTTCTTCTTTTAGCCATAGCGCAAATTGAATTAAACTAGAAAAACGTCGTTTTAGGGTTGATACTTTTAGATCTTGTTTGAGTTGATGACGATAAAAACTATCTAGTACGGGTTTTGTGAAGCTATGTTCAAAGCTTAAATTAGCATTGAAATTAAAGAATTGGCTGATGTCACTCTTATAATTTTTGATAGTAGCTTTTGAGCAGTTGCTAGATTTGAGTGCTAAAAGAAATTCTAAAAGATAAACATTCCTCTGGTATGGTGGGTGACTGATAATGAAATTGGTAAAGATTTTTTTAATTTCATCAGTAAAAGCCAAGGAAACTACTCGTTTGTTTAAGAAACTCTTGGCTTCCAACTCACTAAAAACCTGGAAATTCTTTTTTTGAGCCAGAAAAGCAAGCAGTAATTGTTTGGCTTTAGCTTTCTGAGCTTCATCCAAATTAAATTTTTCCAAAAAAGTGGAAAAGCTAAGAAGAATGCTGGTGATGTAGCGGTGGTTGGCAGGCATGGGCTTAAGCGAAAGATGGTTTGGTTGCTACCAGATTCATTAGACGTTTTTTATTACGTATAACCAGTTTAATTAATCTGAGAATAAATAGCAATATCTGGTTGCCAGAGGGGAAAAAGAAACCCTTTTTAGAGTATTAAAATCGGTTTTTTAGTTTAGTCGTAATCTTCCTTGCAAAAATATTTTTTTACTTTTCATTTGTTTTCAAAGAGAACAAAAAGCATCAGTATGATTGAATTTTGGCTTTATGGTCTGAATTATTGGTCAAAAATGATTTTTTTGGCTTATTTTTACACCAAAAAATCCACTGTGAAATTGTTTAAAACTAAGTTAAGATGTGAAGGTAAAATAAAATAACTAGCATAATGATAGTAAAATTACTCTGGTAACAACTAAAATTTATCTTTTTAGATTATGAAAAATGGTTTAAAAATAGTTTCGGTAGGGTAAAAATGTGGAAAACTATAAAAAAATGATAAAAAGATATCTTTATATTTAATTTTATTTTGCATTTAATATAAAAAAGTGAAAAAGATAACCAAATAAAACCGAAAATGAAACAAAATACCTTACAAATTTTGCTCTGGCTTTATCCTGTTAATTTTAACAATGATCCTTTGCAAGCTCAACGCCTGGTTGAAACTCAAGAGTTAAAAATTGTTTTACCAGATATTAATGAGGCTAGTTTAAGATCTCTGTTATTTTTATTAACTAAAAATGGCTTAGTGGAAAATCTAAACATTGAGTCAAAGAAATACCTTCATATTACTAAAGAGGGCATTAGCCAATTAGAAGCTCAATTTCCGGCTTTAAAACTAGCAAGGCAAACAATTAGTCATTGGACGGTTCTTATTTTTTTAGAACCGCCTAAAACTGATCCAAATTTTAGATATTTAAGACGCTTCTTACTAGATAAAAAACTGATTCAGTTAACAAGAGGAGTCTATTTATCAGCTTTGTCTTTAGATAATCAGATAATGTCTTTATTAGAAAAGCTTTATAAAAACAATGTTTTAGTTTTAGAAACCGAAAAAATTTTACTCTCGGACGTGTCACAAGTTATCGGCTCAAAGATTAACTTATCGGATGCAATAAGGGTCTTATCTGGTATTAGCAAAGAGATTGACGCTCTGACAGGTTTTAAAAGTATACAAAAAGGATTCTCCGATAAGCAAAAAATACAGTTTGCTTCGATCTTTAGTCGCTTGAGCAGCGCCATTGAGCAAGGGTATTGTCTGGAGAAATATTTTTTTACTCAGGTAAGTTCAACTTTAGAATTATTGGGAAAACTTAAAAAAACTATCAGTATATAGGCTCAATAGCAATTCTCGCATTTATTGATTTTAATTTGTTTAGCCTGGAGATTTTACTAATTAGATTTTGGGTTATTTTATTATTGTTTTAACTTTGTCTTTTTATGAGCAAGTACTTTCGGGTTTAAAAAAATGATTAAAAACTAAAACCATTTTGATCTATAAAATTATATTTATATTGAATTTTAAATGATTGCAGAAATAAACTACCAGATGTTGCATGAATATTTCATTAATACTGCAATAATAATTTTATTGTTGCAAATTGATGCAAAATAGTAAAAAACCAGCAAAGAAAAAGCGAAAATAACTGTTTTTATATTCAGCCATTTAAAAACGGTCTTTTTTTTATAAAACAGAGTTTTGATCCACAAATTAATAATTTTCCCTAAATTAATGTTCTGTGGATAAAAAAATATAGGACTTAGTCAATTTGTTTATCATTAGCCTGTGGCTGGCGGTTTAGAAGATGTTGAGATGTCGTAGTTAGTTTAAAGTTAGTGTTATTAGAGTAGTTAAAGCTTTTAATGCTTAGTTAGAACACATTTAGGAATAGGAAGTTAGTTATTAAAGAAGATTAACAGCTAAAAATTATTTTTTAATTTTGTGATATTATGAAAGTATGTCAGAAAGAATATCACCACAAACAAGTGAAATTACAATAACACCTTTTAATGAGCTAGTTACAGAGTTAAGAAGAACCTTAGGTGGTCAAAAAGATTTAAAAGCTTTGTTTGATTTTGTAAAATCTAGAATGTTACTTGCTTCTGGAGATAGGCAAGTAATGGCTGTTCAGAATGCTATTAATCAAAGCGGTGGAGAAATTTATACTGGCAATGTTGGTACATCCGAAACCAGAACAAAATTAGCAGCTGCTTTGTTAGCAGAATTCAGAGATCTTTTTCCAGGTAAAGTTGAAGTTTCACAATCATATATAAAATATACCTCTAAAAGTAGTGGTAAAAGTTTTATTTTAAATTTTTATACTGGAAGAATGGAAGAAGTGATAGTTGAAAAAAAAGATGCTGGTTCTTTGTTTAAAAAAATTTTTAGCGGTAAGGAGAGTAAATAAATCTATAACCCTTGAGCAGAGAACGCCGGGCTTTAGCTTGGTGAGCTTCACTGCTTGCTTTACCCAAAGTTTTTTTTGTCTATTTAGCCGCCCAGACTCTATTTAGTCTAGATACAAAATTTGATTACAGAGCAAAACTTTATTTTGTAGTAAATTTGGCTTTTCAGCTTTAAATTTCTATCAATTTCATCATAATCTTGAGCTTATTCGCGGCTTTGTATCGGCTATCAATAACATTTAATTGTATAACTTCACCGGCTTGGGTTTGTAAATAACCACCTTTATAGACTATTACTTGATATTGATCTTTCTGATCATAAAAAGCAAACCGTCCTTTTTGATCTGTAAAGCAAATTGAAACTACCTCGTTGGTGTCTATTTTGATAAGTTTAACAATGGCGTTAGCTAACGGAACAGTTGGCAAAGAGTCTGGGTTTTCTTCGTCACTAAGCCTTATATCTTCACTAAAGCCAAGCACTTGACCACTAACATCTGGTTTAGCCAATCTTTTTTTGACTCTAGTTAATAAAATAATAATATAGACGCCAACCACCAGCCAATTCCAGATTGTTGAATAAAAAATAGCCATGATAAGCGAAAAAATAAATAATGGAATAATAAAAGTGTTTGTTAATCTAGCTAAACGAGTTAAGGCTAATCTAAGCCTGGTTTTATTAGAATGAATGTGTTCAGATCGGCTAATTGGGTCAACTGGCACCAGTAAGAACTCTGGTTGGCGGTCGCTTTCAATGGTAAACACTTCTCCTTGATAGAAATCTTTAAAACCAAGATGAAAGGGGCGTTTCTTTTGGGTAGGAAAGAGGTAATCATTGTGCCGTACAGATAATTGGTATTTTCCAGGTGGTAGTTTTAAACCCTGATAAATTCCATGGTCATTAGTAATAATTACCTCATTAACGGCTTGGATTTGTTTCTCTCCAACACTATAAACATTCACTACGGCAAAGGACACGCCTTTGTTATTAGTACTATCAAAGACTAAACCTTGGGGTTTTCCTGGAGGGACTAAACCTAAAGCTTGTAAGATCTTAGTGATGAGATTAAAAGAAAGTTGGCCACCAAATTGGCTAGCAACAGCAACACTACTGATAATCGGGATTGAGCCAACCACAATGATGTTAGCCACTGGGGCGGCATCTTCTAAGGCTTTTTTGACTGGTTCTGGCAAGATTTTAGCTAATTGATTTAAGATCGGAATTTGTTGACCAATTTCATAAAGAATTTCTTTAGGAGGAACAACAGGAATAGAAATTTGTGGTCCTTGGGTGGGGATTAAAGATGGCGTAGGAATGGCTGTTATTCCTGGAGGTAGAGGAGTAGGACTGATGGAAACTACTGAGGTTGGGGTGGCACTGGGCTGAGGAGGAATAATAATCACGGCCGTGGGGATGATAATTTTTAAATCATTTAAAACGGTTAGGTTGCCAGCTGCATCAAGAATAGCAAAATTAAGCGTAATAATTTTATCTCTTGGCAAGATTCCCATTTGGTATTGCCAATTACCGCTACTATTGATATTAAAGCTGACGGTGCTATCAGCTTCGCCAGGGATTTGAATGGTCAAGGTCACACTACTATTTGCTTCGCCAGTTCCTCCTAAAAGTGGCTCGTTAGCAGTTAATTCTATGGGATCAGTAGGAATAGTATTGAGATCTTGGGCGGAAATAGAGGTGGTTAATTCGCCAATTTGAGTAATCACAAAAGTAGGCGCTTGGCTATCGATGGTAAAAGTCCAAGTGACACTTTCGGCATGATTGGCACTAGCATCATAGACAGCGATTTTCCAGGTGTGAGAGCCTTCACTAAGGCTAACTTTGGGAATTAAATGATAGTAGCCAGTGCTGGGGTCAAGGGTGAGGGTATATTGGCTGTTGTCAGTATTACTGGTAGGAATATTATTAAAATAGAGTGAACCTCCTAAATACAGCTGATAGTAACTCACCCCAACATTATCTGTAGACGCAGACCAGATAAATTCTGGAGTATTGTCGTTGATGAGGCTATTATTGCTAGGAGAAATTAAAATTGGGGTACTTGGAGCTACCACATCTGGCATAGTAGCAGAAACAATTGGCAGCTCAGATTGTGGATCTGTGGTAGCGAGGGCTTTATTAGAGCATGCAGTTGCTAAAAAAACAAAATTACTGATTAGTAATAGCAGAAACAACTTAAAACTACTCCACTGCGGAAGATTGCTGATGGTTAATAACAAAGATCTATAGCGAGATATAACATTTGGTTTTGTCACTCATGCTTATTGTCGATTTTGTTCTTCTAATTGTTTTAATTGATCTTCTAATTCTTTAATACGTTGATCTTGGTTTTGTTGTTGTTTATTTCTGTGGTTTTTCCAGATTATAAAAAGAATGATTAAGAATAATACCGTTACGGTTACAGCAATAATCACTCTAATAGGTAAGATCCAAAATTTAGTGCTAGCCAGGGCTACTTGACCAGCTTCGCCATAAGCTACGCTTAATTTGGCTGTATATTGACCAAAGCCCCATTTTCTATCCCAGTTTCCAGCAAATGATCGAGACATTAAAGGAAAAATATTTCTGGATTCAGGGATAATTGTGCCGACTTTGATGCCTAGCAGATTGTAAATATCAATTTTAGCTTGAGCCTTGATATGAATATCAGATTGATTATCTACTTGGTAAGAAAAGGGGACTGGCCCAAATTCAGAAAAGTTTTTAAAGCTAAAATTTTGAATAAACGCTTGTTCTTTAATTGGTCCTTCTACAACCACATAAAACAAAGTTCCAACTTGCTGGTTAATGGCTGCAGCGCTATCACCTTGAGCCCCTGTCAAACTACTTTTAGTGCCGGCTGGTTGATGCAAGATCATGGCATAATGGCCACCTGGTAAAGCATCAGCTGGTGCTTCAATTAAAACATTAATTTGGCCTAATTCTCCTGGCTTTAATACATTAACGTTAGGAGTAATAGTCATCCATTTAGCCAAGCTCCAACGATTAGAAACGTCATCAGTTACGACAATTGGTGTAAAGCCATCTTCAGCCACAATAAAATCTTTGATAAAACTTTCAATGCTTAAAGGTTTATCAGAAGTGTTTCTTACTCGGATAGTAGTTTGAATTTTTTCTCCTGGTTTAAGCCGTAAAAGTTCGCCCTCATCACCTTTTTTAGGTGGAATAGCAATGATGCTAATCGCAGAATTAGTGCCAGTTAGTTCATTATTATTGCTAGTTTGAGCTAAAACTTTTTGAGTAAGCAACGGGCTAGCGAGTAAAGCTGTTAAGCTTAGACCAGTGATGATTTTTTTTAAAGGCAGGCTAATTTTTGTCATAAGTTAAAAAGTGCCAGTGGCAGTATAGGTAATATAATTTTCATAGTAACCAGCAGCTGTGGTTACATCTGGGATAATTCGGTAACAAACATATAGGTTATCATTATCAGAAGGGCCACTATCGCTAAAAATAGTTTGGGCGGCCTGAGTATTTTCTGCATCAGCAAATTGTTTGGCGCAAAAAACACCATCGCAACCGTTATCAGTAGAAGTATAAGCAAAAGCTTCAGTTGTAGTGGAATTAGAATCATGTAAAGAGTAGGCAAAACCTTTGGAGTTAGTGCTGACCCATTCGTCAGTGACAGTGTGACTCATGGTGC
The DNA here is from genome assembly GCA_964645645.1 of uncultured Pseudomonadales bacterium. Classification (GTDB taxonomy): domain Bacteria; phylum Patescibacteriota; class Microgenomatia; order UBA1400; family PJMF01; genus CAZYBC01. Next base: position 15,734 of record CAZYBC010000020.1, on the reverse strand, counting down.
TAGTATCACCACCAGAATCTCTGATACAGGTTGTCCCTTGATTATCTCCGGTGCAAGTCCCACCATTTCTCCCTAATTGATCATTTTCTATAGTTGTTACAACATAGCCACTAACAGCATTGGTGGTAACTGATAGAGCCTGGGCAGCATCAACAAAGTTAGCAATGTCCAAAATGCCGAATGGCACAGAAGCGGGAGTAGTAGTAATGTCAGTGGTGTTGCCGCAAACTGAACTACCACTGTTGACGCCGATAATTCTAAATGAGATTGATGGATCAACGGTGGCAGAGACTTTCACTGCTTCAATTACACCAATTTTAGTAGTGGTGTAGTCCATGACATTATCTGAACCATCTAAGTGTTGTACGATAACAGAATACGTATCAGCTGTGCCAGTAGTATGGCTAGTTTTAGGGGCAGGGTTAATTAAGTCATTGATGACAAAATAGGCGCTATTGGCAGTGCCAAAATCAGAGTCAACGGCTCCTGCTCCAGTGTAAGGACAAGTAAAAGTATGATAATCAAGACTATTTAAAGTAGTACGGCTAACGGTACAGGCTCCAAAAGTATAACCAGCTGGGGGAGAAGCTGGTGCAGTAATAGTGGCCGCGGTAGCCCCACCAGCATCAAAAAAACCCGCATCAGGAATACCATCACTATCTAAATTATCATCAGCAAAAGCTGGCACTAAAATTCTAAATTTACCATCAGTAATAGCGCTATTAGTTTTGAAACGAACTGTTAAATCAGCTGACTGAGTGGAGATGACTTCATCATTATCTAGCTTTCCGCTAGCTAAGGCGGTTGTTAAATTAATAGTAGTTAGTGAACTGGTGCTAGCTACCACAATATCAACTTCCATTGTGCCAGCAGTTCCCACAGTAACAGTATCACCTTGCATTAATTGGGCTGAAGAAGTAGAAGCAAAAGCATTTTGAGTTCCGTCAATAGTTAAGATAGATACCCCAGAAGAATGGGCCCTATTTAGACCGCCACGAAAAGATGGCCGGCTATTAGAAATAGTGACGGAAACAGTATCAAGCTCCAAAGAATAAACTTGATTAAAATATTTAGCTCCTAATTGATAAGCAATTAACCCAAAGCCTAATAAAAAAAATAAATAAAATTTGTTTTTTGTCATCTTAATTTTTAAATAAATATACACAACTAATAAGCAAATTTTAATTTGCTCTTAGTTTATAATAGAGTGATTATGAAGTTTATTGCAAGAGCCAAAAACCAGAGTAAAAAAAGTCAAAAATATCTTATATTTTTTGCTTGGTTTATCGTTATTTTAGCTTTAATTTTGATTATTAGTTGGCCCTGGATATTTAGCTCCACTTGGCAATTGGCTCTTGGCCAATTACTTAGTCACTTGTTAATAGTAGTAAGTTTGGGAGTAGTTTTTAGTGTTGTGCCAGCAATTTTGAAAATTTATTTAGGAAATAAAGAAAAAGCGAATTTAAAATTTAATTATTACACCTTAAAAAAGGTTATAACTAACCAATTATTATTTTATGTCTGCTTAGCTTATTTATGGCCAGGAAATTTAGTTTATTTATACCGCTGGCCTAATTTAATAGCTAAATTTAGTCAAGTTGCTTACTGGCAAAATTTATTATTGCTAGGCTTATTTATATATTTGGCAGTTACTTTTTGGTGGCTAAAAAATTGGTTTCTAGATAAAAAACAGCGTTTACAATGGCAAATTTGGTTTTATCAATGCCAAAAAGTTATTTTTGGCAAGCTTTTAGTGGGGTTAAATAAGTTTATAAGTAGAATTAAGGAGAATTTAATCTGGTTGATAGTTTTTGGTTTTTTCTTTTATCTAGCCAAGCTCAATTTTGACACCCACTTGGCTTGGAAAAACCCAGTTGAGCGCTGGCAAGCAATTAGTTCTACGCTGGAAGATGATTGGCAAGCTTGGCAGAATTACGCGTTAGCACTAGAAGAACAAGGTCAAACTTCATCTGCCATTAATGTTTATTTAAAGATTTATCAGCATCAATTAGGCAATGCAGAGTTATTGACCAAAATAGGTGATTTGTTTGCTAGTCAAGGCAATTTAATTACAGCTGACTATTATTATCTCAAAGCTCAGCGATTAAAAATTTATGATCAAGAAATAATAAAGAGGAGAGAACATCTTAGAGTTTTAATTCATTAGAGATAAACTTAATTTTAAAGTGGTTGTAAAGTTGATAAAATTGTTTTGTAAATATCAGCGTAGTCTTTACTATTCACAGAGTCATAAGAGTCAAACCAAACAGAAAGGATGATTTTATCATCGCTTATCAGACAACTTGTCCTGTCAGGATTTTGTGAAGGGTTATAACAGTAAAATTTAAAATCACCAATTTCTTCAAGTTTAACACCAGGTTTTCTTATAATTTCTTCAAAATTTTCATATTTACTAATATTGCTAATAAGAATACTGCTATTATCTGCTAACTCTCCAGTTGAGATGATAGATTTATCTGCTTTTATTTTTGAGATAGCGGTCATTTCGTATAATTTGCTGTAGCAGCCTTCACAAAAATTAATATTTTTATCATAAAGATAAAAGTCCTGCGGATATTTTAATTTAAAACCTAAGCTCTGATTTTTATAAGTTACCCAGTCTTTGGTATCAACTAAATCGTCAATTAATTTTTCTTCCTGATAAATACTAACAGTAGGGGTTGGCTCTGGAATCATTACTTCAGCTTTTTTATTTTTTTTGAGATGAAAAAAATTCAAAAACAAAAAAGAACATAGAGAGATAATAAAAAATACAATGAAAGTAATTAACCAAGGAATATATTTAATATTTTGCTTATTTTTTGACATGATAGTAATCATTATATGATCGGCTCGCTAAATTTTCTATAAGCCAAAAAAATGCCTAAACCCACTACACCTGCGAGCAAAATAGAAAATGGAAAAGCAAAGATTTGCACTACAGAAGTTTCATCATTAAGTTTAATTTCTATACTATAAATGCCAAACAAAAATCCTGGTTTGTAAATAATATTATTTTGTAAAGTTTGTTGTTGTTCTGGCTTTAATTGTCCTTGATCATTAAACTCTGCTAAGCTATTTTTGAGCACGCGGGCTTGCCTGGTGCTGCCAGCTAAAATCATGTCTGGATAAATAATGTATTCAGCCACAGTTTTATTTAGGAGATTTTTAATGATAATACGGCCTTCCACGCTGGTGGCGTTACTACCAGTATTTTTAGCTACCAGTTGGAGCTTAATTTTCCCTAAGCTATCTACTAATCGTGAATAATCTAAGTTATCTAGCGTAATTTTACCTTGATCTTCATTAGCTTGAGAAATGAGTAAAATAAGATTACTGCCAATGACTGCTGAAACTTGACCACCGCTGCTGTTAAAGTTAGCGTTGAAAGCTGGTTTAGCTGTAAAAAGAATAGTCATGGGGTATTCTTTCTGGGCAGCTGAGGAGTTGATATTTAATCTAATTTGTAAAGGCAATTTTTGACCAGGTTCTAAGATAAAAGGTTTGTCTAGGTTAAATTTGCTTTGTAAAATTTGACTAAAAATACTGCCATCACCTAAAATTGGTCGACCGGTTTTACCATCGGCTTTAAAATCAACCAATTTAGCAGAAATTTCTAGGCGTTGATTAGAATTATTTTCTAAAGTAACAGTATGTTGTAAGGTAGCTCCTGGCTTAACGCTTAAATATGCAGTAGGAGGTGATACACTTAAATCTAGGTTATTTTGGGCTTGAGCTAAAGTTAGCCAAGCTGGGCAAAAAAGTGACCAGCTAGCTAGACTACCAACAATCAACATCGTACTTAGCAATTTTGCCAAGATTGAACGCCGGTAGAATTTAGGCCAATTTTGTTTTAATAAATTTAGTTTCATGTTGGTTAAAAATTTAATATCCAGGTACGGCCACATAGACAATGCCAGTCTGATATTTACCAGCCGCCTCAATGCCGCTTAAACCAGCTTTATAAGTAATTGTAGCGGTTCGGTTTTTAGCAATATCAGTTGAACTCATAATCATTTGCATGGCTTCGCTATTAGAATTATCCGCAAATTGGCGGAAATAGTTAGCATTAATAAAGTCACTCGCTACATCATCACCACTCGCATTAAAACCAAAACCGCCAACACTTTGATTAACCCAAGTAGTGGCTGTGCTTTCATCACAATCATTATTATCACAAGTGGTGTCATTGATTATATTAGTATTGTTGGAGTGGGTGAGTGGCCTTAATTCATAAGCATAAACACTATAACCACCAGCTCCTCTTGTACTAATTGTTAGCTGATTAGTGGCACTATTATGTGCATCAGTTGTCAATGTTCCCAGATCAAGATCAACATCAGAAATGCTAAAGCGGAAACTGCCAATTTGATAAATATATTGAAAACCACCTCCCACAAAGTAGCTAGTACTATTATATGGTCCAGGCGCAATTTGCCCCATGGTATCAGTTACCTTGTAGCTAGTGCTATTTTTTTCACCTGCAGTCATGTTGAAATTGCCAAACTGGATTACATAAGAATCAGATTCCAAGCGATCAGCTTGCGCTGCAACTACTACAACTAAGCTAAAGATTATTAAACTTAGCCAACACAAATTTAACGCTAAAATTTTTTTAAAATTTTGTTTCCCAATCATCTTGTTGTCTTTTTTGCTGATTTTTTTGTTCAACGTAGCGAAGAAGTTTCTCAATTTCTAGTTGGATATGATTTAACTGCTCATTGATAGCCAGATGTGGCGTATGACCAAGGTTAACACTGGTCTTACGGACAATTTCCAGCTTTGGTCTCAGGAATAATTTGATGAAATTGACAAGGTAGCCTTGCCAAAGATCTTCGTACTCAAGATTTTCCTGAAAAGTAACTAATTCTCGGCTTTCAATCTCTACCAGTTGTTTATGCTTCTGCGCCTCTTGATACTGATGTTTGGCAAATAAAAAGAAAATTTGTAGTAAAGGTAAACTAATTAGGTGAGTTATCTCTGGTGTACTTAAAGAAATGCTCTGAGCGTAGAAAAATAAAACTAATTCCAAACTAACACAAATGGCAGTGACGGCATCAAGAGAAATAGACAGTAAAAATAGATAAAGATAAATTAATGGGAAAAAAAATGATTGAGTTAAACCCGTTGCGCCCACTAAGAGTAAGATAGCAAATAGCGTAAGCGTTAATTCATCAGCACTGGTACGAGGGAGTAAGGGAAAAAGACGGCTTTTATTTAATTTCTTTAAGAGGAAATAAGCCAGTACGCAGGCTGCAAAAGCTTGCAAAGAATAAGGATGGAGCATGGGTAAATTTAACCAAACATAGGCTAAAAAAGTGGCAAAAGTCAACAATAACACTTGGGCAGAACGAGACATGAGTTAAGTATAGCAGAGTAAGATTAATAAGTGTAAAGGCTTGCTTGTCTTTGCTTCGCTGCAGAGATCAAGCCTTTACACTTATTAATCTTACGGGTTAGGTTCAAATTACGCCTTGCTTCGCTGCGGAACGAACTGATCTCTAACACTAGATTTTCTGGGGGATTAAAGGCTTCGCTAAGATATCACAAAAATCAAAAATATTTTTTCTAGGGGATTTAAAAATTCCTGGCTTGTAGCACTTATCTATAGTTTGTAGACGTCCTATAATATTGACAGTTTAGATCTACTATGTTATATTATTATATTAATCAAATTCTTGGTTTTGAACCAGCAATTGCTGTTGGGGAGGAATCAGGAAAATTTAACAAGTGAAGAGGTGATGAAATGGAGAAGATCTTGATCTGGTTTGTGGCCAACCCTTGGTGGGCGTTGGGGCTGTTGATAATTGTTTTGGGGATACTTTTCTTCTCGTTTTCCGGGATGCTTGGAAATATCCGGGGGAACGGGCTGATCGCCAGAAAGGAGAAGGAGCTAGCAGCTTGGCAGGAATGCTCTCAGCATATGCAACAACCTCCTGCTGGGATGTATAATCCCCCCAGACTTCCTTTGAATCAGGTGGGAAAGAGCGGGGACAGACAATTCTAACCCTCTCTTTAACCCATTAGCCCTCGTACTCCGAGGGCTTTTTTTTGCCTCAAATTTTTCCATTAACTCCCATTCAGCCACTTTTATCGCTTTATGTTTAGGTCGACTTTAGAGGAGTACAAAAAGTCTCAAATGTCCCTGTACGCTTTATTTCCTAAACTTCATTTCAGTGTTATACTATCCTTAATATGAAAAAATCTTTCAGTCTTTCTCTACTTCTTCTTAGCTAGGCTCAAGTAGGGGGAGATGGTTGATTTTTTGGCAGATCCCCAACAGGGGATTTTTTTGTATTAACTATATATACTTATTACGAAATTTTATTTCGTAGCAAGGTTTGGAAAAATAGGGTTATAGCAAGTTATCTTGCAACAACTTTAATATTAGTCGAGTTCAAGCCAGGCGCCTAAATTCGACTACTAAACAGAAAGTACGCATGGCAAAAGTAGACTACAGTTACGACCATCATCAAGCAGAACCGTTTTGGCAAAAACAATGGGAGGATGCTCAACTTTTTTGGAACAGTTTAGATAATCTTGAAGTTAGTGGTCAGAAAGAGACTGGGGCTTTGCAAAGCGAACATAATCCAGGCAAAAAAGCTCGTCAAACCAACAACAAAACGGCTTTGTTATTTGCTTTTGCTTATCCATCGGGTATGGGTTTGCACGTTGGTCATGTGGAGAGCAAAACAGCTTTGGATATTTTAGCCAGGTACAACCGGATGAATGGTAAAGATGTGTTTTTTCCAGTGGGGTGGGATGCTTTTGGTTTGCCAGCGGAAAATTATGCTATTAAAACTGGGGTGCCGCCAGTAGAGACTACTAAAAATGCCATTAATACTTTTCGTCGCCAGGTGCGTCGTTTAGGGATTTCTTATGACTGGGCTAATGAGCTTGCTACTTGTCATCCTGGTTATTACAAATGGACACAGTGGCTATTTTTGCAATTATATAAGGCAGGTTTAGCTTACAAAGGTAAAGGAAAAGTTAACTGGTGTCCGTCTTGTCAGACTGTTTTGGCAAATGAGCAGGTGGTTAATGGTCTGTGTGAGCGTTGTGATTCTCAAGTAGTGCAAAAGGATTTAGAGCAGTGGTATTTTAAGATCACGCAATATAAAGATGAGCTGTTATCAGGTTTAGATTTAGTGGATTGGCCAGAGCCTACCAAATTGCAACAAAAAAATTGGATTGGTAAAAGTGAAGGGGTAAAAGTGGATTTTACTTTAGCTGGTGATGACAATTCAGCTAAATTAACCTGTTTCACAACCAGAATTGACACTATTTTTGGAGTAACTTTTGTGGTCATTTCGCCAGAAAAGTTTTTGGAATTAAAATTGGCGGAAAAAATTGATGTTCAACATAAATCCCAAGTAGAAACTTATTTAGATCAGGCGTTCAAGAAAACTGAGGAAGAGCGCAAAATTGGTGAAAAAGATAAAACCGGGGTTGAAACTGGTTTATTCTTGCTCAATCCAGTTAATGGGCAAAAAATTCCACTATATGTGGCCGACTATGTTTTAGCTGGAGTTGGCACCGGGGTGGTGATGGGTGTGCCGGCTCATGATGATCGTGATTGGGCGTTTGCCAAAAAACATGGTTTAAATGTTTTGCGAGTGATTAAACCAGCTCAAGGTGAAGTTGATGAAACTCAATGTTTTAGTGAAGATGGAGTAATGATTAACTCTGGTAAATATGATGGTTTAACTTCAGCAGAAGCTAGAGAACAATTGGTCGCTGATTTTACTCAACAAATGAGTAAAACCACTACTTATAAATTACGCGATTGGTTAATTTCTCGCCAGCGTTATTGGGGCGCGCCAATTCCAGTTGTCTATGACCCAGAGGGAAATGCTCACCCAGTTAAGGATGAACACTTGCCTTGGTTGTTGCCCACAGATGTGGATTTTAAGCCAACAGGTGAGTCACCTTTAAAATCTAGTCAGGAATTTATTGAACGCACTGAGCGTTTGTATGGCAAAGGCTGGCGTCCAGAGTTTGATACCATGGATACTTTTGTTGATTCTAGCTGGTATTTTTTGCGCTATTTAGATAGTCGTAATGAAACCGAATTTGCTAGCAAAGAAAATTTGGATCAATGGATGCCTTTTGATCTTTACTTGATCGGGCCAGAACATATTGTTTTGCACTTGTTATATTCTCGTTTTTTCACTAAATTTTTGCGTGATCAAGGCTACCTGAAATTGACCAGTGGTGAACCTTTCGCCAAGATGCGTCACCAAGGCATGATTTTAGGTCCTGATGGGAAAAAGATGAGCAAGAGTAAAGGTAATGTTATTAATCCTGACGAAATCATTGAAAAATATGGAGCCGATACTTTAAGAATTTACGAAATGTTTATGGGGCCTCTAGAAGCAGATAAGCCTTGGGATGACCGAGCTGTGGCTGGAGTAAAACGCTTTTTGGATAAGATTGGTAAGCTAGTAGAACAATGGTCTCAAACTCAAACCACCTCTGCTGACCAAGCTGAGGATGCAGACTTAGTTAAGAAATTGCATCAAACCATCAAAAAAGTTGGGGGTGATATTCCTAACTTAAAATTTAATACCGCCATTGCTAGCATGATGGAATTAGTTAATTTTTGGCAAAAATCTGTGGAGGAAAAACCAGAGAAAAGATTATCTAAAGATAACCTTTTAGCTTTTGTAAAAATTTTAGCCCCATTTGCGCCATTTATGACTGAAGAATTATGGCATCGTTTGCAAACAGAGCAGGCTAGTTTTATTCATCAAAGCCAGTGGCCAGTTTATGATCAAGATTTAGCTAAAGATTCGGAACTTATAATTGCGGTGCAAGTTAATGGTAAAGTGCGTGGCAATTTGAGTATTGAAGTTGGTTTAAAGGACGATCAAGCTGCTGTTTTATCTGCTGCTAAGGCTTTGCCAGAGTTGCAAAAATGGATAAATAATCAAGCTGGACAGCCATTACAAATAGTAAAAGAAATTTATATACCAGGCAAAATTGTTAGCTTGGTGGTGAGATAAATTTTAATTTGCCGTAAAAGCCATTTTGTCATTTGTTTAGTCAGTTTAGTTTTTATAGTAAAACTAAATGATTAAACAAAGCTTTGAACTTTTAGCTAACTTTCGTTATTACAAATTAGTTTCTTTTGGCTTGATAGTCTGGGGAATATCTGGTGTCATCTCTGGATGGTATTTGCTTTGGCGGCAAACTAAAACTCCGTTGTGTCCTGTTCTTAGCCAAGAAAAATTACCGCCAGCTTTAAGTGACCAATTACAATCTTCAATAATTACGCTTGATTTGAGTGGGGCAGTTAAGCACCCCGGTTTATATGAAGTTAGCAGTTCCGCTCGCTTAGCTGAGTTGATTGATTTAGCTGGTGGTTTTAGCCAAGATGTTGATCAATTATATGTGGCAGAAAATCTTAATTTAGCGATGGAGTTAAAGGATGGGCAAAAGATTTTTGTGCCATTTAAAAAATCAGCTGATCTAAATGTCAGCATTCCAGTAAGTCAGGTTGAGTCAAGCTCAACGAAGTTAAACTGCATTTCTATTAATACCGCTAGCAGAACTGAATTAATGACTTTAACAGGAGTGGGAGAAGTGCGGGCAGAAAAGATCATCCAAAATCGGCCGTATAGTGCAATAGATGAATTATTAAGCAAAGAAATACTAACAGAAAAAATTTTAGCGCCAATTTTGCCAATGATCTGTTTATAGAAATAATTATAGGGGATAATTATAGGATTGCAAAAATGAACAAAAAAATACAGTAGTCTATAAAATTAAATTAGAGAAAAATGAAAAAAATGAGTTATAGAAAAATAATTTTAAATTTTAGTTCTAAAAAGATTAAAAATGAGTTAGTTTTTTTATAAAACAGTGCTTTTCGGATCAAATATAAAACTATCTTATATATTTAATTTAGCTGTAAAAAATAATATATAAATATACTTAGTACTATTAATAATTAATAATAAAATGCAATTATTATCAAAATAGGCGAAAGGCGAATATAAAAATAAAAAAATGAAATAAAGGCGAAATATAACTTAAATAGATCAGTTGTTGAATTCAAAAAGAGCTTAATAAGCTTAGTTATAGTTTATCTTTGCAGAGGTAAGGGGGTAAGACACTGGCATATTTTAGCAGTTGCTATTGCTTGTTTGCTAGATTTTTTTTGCTAATTTAAATAGCTCGTAAATTAAGCCTTTTTTGTTTTTATAGAAATTAACGATTCGCTTTTAGGGTGGGAGACTAATAGAAAAATAATTATTTAATTAAAAAAGCAGCTATGTTTTTTTTAGAAAAAACTTTTCTCAAGCAAGTTATAGGATCTTTAAATAATAACAATTTGCAACTTTTACTAAACTTTGTTTTTGGTAAAGTTTTTGAATTAGAACAAACAATTAGTCACATTTTTAAAGTTACAGGGACGTTGCACATACTTAGCGCTTCAGCCTATAACGTTAATGTTGTTTTGGCAAGCTTTGAGCCAATTACCAATAAGCTAAAAAACAGAAAAAGCCGTTTTTGGGTGGTTTTAAGTATTGCCTTTTTTTATGAGATTTTTTCTGATAAAAGTTTGTCAATTCTGCGAGCTTTATTCAGTCGCCTTTGCTATCAGTTAGCTAAGCTTAATTTTCGGCAGTTTCATTTTTTTAGAAATTTAATTTTTTATTTGTTAGTGGTTTTGATAGTTGATGCTAAGTTGTTTACGAGTTTATCTTTGCAACTTACTTTGGCTGCCTGTTTGGCTTTGCAAGCTAAAGCTTGGTTGAGTTTTGGGAAAGGTAAACAATCGTGGCAAGATGAGCTCTTGTTTGCACCTCTGGTGGTCCAGTTGTTTTTAGCGCCAATTTTATTATTTTCTTTTCAAGAATTTTCTCTGGTTTCTTTATTGGTCAATCTGGCAATTTTTTGGTTAATTCCGATTTTAACTAAATTAGGTTTTATTTATTTTCTTTTTAAAGTATTGGGATTAGTCGTCCAGGCACAGCTTTTAATAAACCTATTAATTTTTTCTTGGCTAGAACCAGGCTTGATTATGTTGGTAGATATTTTTCTTAAAATTTTAGTTTTTTTTGCTAATTTTTCATGGCTGAAGTTAAACTTTAGCCTTAAATATCCTTGGCAATTAGTTATTTATTATCTAGTTTTAGCCTGGTTATTAACTGTAATTTATCAAATGAAACGCCAGAGGTATTACTCATGCGCCAAGTTTTTGTTTATTTAATTATTTTTACAATAGGTTTTTTAGTCTGGTGGTGGACTGTTTATCCAGATCAGAATTTACACTTAATTTTTTGTGATGTAAGCCAAGGAGATGCCATTTTAATTCAACAAGGTTTTAAACAATTGTTAATTGATACAGGGCCTGATGATCAAGTACTAGCCTGTTTAGAGCATTTTATGCCGAGATGGGATCGAGAATTAGAGTTAGTTTTATTAACTCATGACGATTTTGACCATATTGGGGGGTTAGAAACTGTGATTTCTAGCTATAAAATACAGCAAATTATCTCTGATAGATCAGACAAAATTGAAAAACAGCTTTTAAAAGACAAAAATAAGCAAAATAATCAATTGCTCATTGAACAGCTTATCCAACCGTTTTTTGGCACTAAAATTTACTTCTCAGAGTCATTTTGGGGGGAGATAATCTCTCATTTTGAGCCTCAAAAGTTAGTTTTAGCAGTTCAAAAACATCAACAAACCGAAACAAGTTTATGGGACGCAGACTTGCAAAATACTCAAACTGAAAAAGAGGCAAATGACCGATCTATCGTGATTTTATGGCATGCTGGAAAACAGCAAATTTTATTAATGGGTGACTTGGGTGAAAAAGGTGAGTTAGCGTTAATTGCCAATAATTTGATAACCAAAACCAACCTACTAAAAGTAGGGCATCATGGTTCTAAAACCAGCACTAGCTGGCAATTTTTATCAATTACGCAACCCGAAATTAGCGTTATCAGCGTAGGTGAAGATAACAATTTTGGGCATCCAGATTCTGCCACTCTGGATAACTTAGCTCGTATCGGAGCTAAAGTGTTTCGTACAGATGAATTAGGTAGCTTGGAATTTATTACTAACGGAGAAGTGTGGTGGTAATTTTAGGTGCAAGCTAAAATGAAGACTGAAAAAAAACCGAAAGGAGTTAAGCTAGCTAATTCATTTGTTTTTTTAAAGATCGCGTAATGATACGTGCTTTAACTATGTCACAATTTTTTTGCATTGCAAGCGGTAATTTTTTAAGCTGCTTTTTTAGTTTTCAATATTAAAAAAAATGAATTTTACTCAAGTAAAAAATTAATCTTTTAGGAGGATTTATTTTGAGATTTTTAATAGCAAAAATTAGTTTATTAATATTTTTCAGGTAAAGTTTTTATGATTAATTTTAGTCCTCTTGAGTAAAAGTTGACTTAAAAAATTGCTTTTAGGCTTTATAACTTTTTTATTATAACGATGTGGCAAATTTTTATTTTTGAACACTTAAATACTTGAGTTTTTAATAAAAAAGATTTAATCTGATAGAAAACAAAAGTATACTTTTTGTATTCAATTACTTTCGGATTTTTTTCGTTTGCAAAATTGGTCTTAATGGACTTGCCAGATCAAAATTTATGTTACAATAAACGCCATGATTAACTATAGTTTAGATAAGCTAAAAAACGGTTTAACCGTATTAAGAATTTATCTCCCCATTGAATCAATCACTTGTTTGTTACTTTCTAATACTGGGTCACGTTATGAAACTGCCCAACAATTTGGTATTGCTCATTTTTTGGAACACATGGTTTTTAAAGGAACAAAAAAATATCCAGACTCTCTTACTTTAGCGGAAGTGATTGACGGTATCGGCGCGGATTTTAATGCCTACACCAGCAAAGAATATACTGGTTATTATGTTAAGGCCGCCAGCAAGCATCTCTCACTTAGTCTAGATGTGTTGTCTGACATGATCTTAGCTTCTAAGTTTAAGCAGGAAGATATTGATCGAGAAAAGGGCGTCATTATTGAAGAACTTAACATGTACTTGGATAATCCAGCCAGAAATATCGGCAATATTTTTGAACAAATGGTTTATGAAGGTAGCGGTTTAAGCCATGATATTATCGGTTCTAAAGAGACAATTAACGCCATGCAGCAACAAGATTTTCTTGATTTTACTCAGCAATGGTATGACCTTTCTAATATGATTTTGGTCTTAGCTGGCAAGCAAGAAGTTTTGAAATCAGCTCAAAAACTTGAGGAAGTTGGACAAGTTTTTACTGATAAATATCAAGCTCGCCAGGCAGGTCAGCAGGCGGCGCAAGCTAGAAAAGCTACTTTTAAACCTAATCCTTTATCCAAGCAACGCTTACATATTGAAAACAAACAAACCCAACAAGCCCATTTTGTTTTAGGTTGGCCGGGATTAAAACACACGGATAAGCGCAAATATATAGCTAGCTTATTATCGATCATCTTAGGTGGCAATATGAGCTCCAGGCTGTTCAGTGAGGTGCGCGAAAAACGGGGTTTGGCTTATTATGTCCACTCTGATATCGACCAATACCATGATGGCGGTGTTTTTGGAGCCGCTGCTGGGGTTGACTTGAGGAGAATTGATGAGGCTTTGCAAGTTACTGTGGATCAATTTTACCAAGTGGCTAATGGTAAAAATAAAATTAAGGCTCAGGAATTGCAAAAAGCCAAAGATTATTTAATTGGTTCTATGATTTTAGGTTTTGAAAGTAGTGACAATATTGCTCAGTTGTTTGGCTTACGTCAGTTGTTGCTAGGAAAAATTGAATCACCAGAGGAAATTTTTGTTAAAATCAAGGCAGTTAGTTTAGATGAAGTCAATAATTTGGCAAAACAGTTATTCCAACCAGAGGAATTAAGATTAGCGGTGATTGGCAAATTTAGTGAAGAACAAAAGCAAGGTTTTGATAAGTTGATAAATAGTAAGTAAGGCTTTGATCGTTTTAATATAGGGTGGGGGAGTGTAAAAAATAAAAGTTGTTATATTAATTACTATTAAGCAATATTAATAAATAGTTTTAAATATTTAGTTTAGAGCAAAGTCAGCAAGCAACTGGCAGAAGTGCGGGATTTTTGGTTTTGCTTTAAAGCTAGTTTAAAAAAAGAAAGGATAACTTATGGCAGTGTCTAGAACCGCCGTTTTAGTTAAGCCCGATGGTTTACAACGTGGCTTAATTGGTGAAATTATCAACCGTTTTGAGAAAAAAGGTCTCAAACTAGTTGGTCTAAAAATGGTCTACATGACTGACGAAATGCTCAACGAATGGTATCAAGAGCATCGTGATAAGAGTTTCTTTAATGATCTCAAACATTTTATGGGCTCAATGCCAATTGTCTGTATGTGTTGGCAAGGCATTGATGCAGTCCCAGTTGTTCGTAAATTAGTTGGCACCACTTTGGGCAGAGAAGCTGAAGCCGGGTCTATCCGTGGCGACTTTGGCATGAGCCAACAATTTAACTTAATTCACGCTTCTAGCAGTGATTCTGATGCTAAGCGCGAAATTAAAATTGTTTTTGATGATCAAGAAATTTTTGATTATGAATGGCCAATGGGTAGCTTGGTTTATGCTGATTACGAAAGATAAAGATAAGGGCTAATAATCAGCCTTTTGATGAAAATTTTTTAATGGGCAAAAAAATTATTCAGAATTTGAGAAAACCCGCCGCAAGGCGGGTTTTTGGTACGTAAAGACAGCTTGCTTAATGTCTTAATTCCCAAAGGTGGTAGATTTTGCCTCTCAGGTTTAAAATATCTGATATGAGTAAAGAACAGCAAGCCAAAAACCAGCCAGTAGAACTAGATCAACAACAACTTGAAATTTATCAAGCTGAACTTTTAGAACGAGTAAATAAAGAAGGAGAGCTAATCAAAGAACTGTTAGAGAATCCACCTCAACATATCTTACTTCATGTTTATGGAGTAGAAAAAAGGGCGGTTAAACAGGCTGTCAGTCAGTCTGAAGAGGCCCAGGCAGAAACTTCATCACCCCAAACTGAAATTTGGCAGCCCAATCTAGAAGGTCGTTATGCTGTACGAGCTTTAATGGAATTAGTTTGTAAAATTCAAACAGAAAAACCCCACTATCAGCCAGTGATCTTAATTGCTGGAGACCATGCCTATGCGGCTGATGAAATTCCTGTGTCCACGGTTTATGCAGATTATTTAAGCAAAAAAGCTCAAGCCAATAAAGTTGGTGGGATAAGAATTATTGATGAAAACCTTTATTTGATTGGTTTGCCATCTGCTCAGCCCGCAGTAGAGACAAGAGGCGAAGTAATGTTTTTGAAACGTTATTTGGCAGATAATAATATTAAAGAGGGATCAGTTTTATCAATTGGCAGAATTGAACACAATTTAAGAATCTCTAAGTTGCAACAGGCCAATAATGTTAAGGCAGATAATTTAAGCATTGAAGGAATTTTGGCCTATTTTCACCCGGCGGTAGTGGAAAGATTTATTAGTCGATTTGCAGAAATTATTGAATCAGAACACAATTTTTCAGAAGCAGAAAAAAAGAAATTAAAATTAATGCTTTTTGATAAAAAAGGAATTTTGTTGGAATTATTGGCAAGATTTGCTGGGCCATTAAAACCTTTGTTATTTAAGGTGATGGGGCAAAAAGCTGTATAAATTTTAATTTTTAATTTTCTAATAAAAATGCGCCTATTTTGGGTTAATAGAAAAAATGTGTTGGTTTTTTAGTTAATTTCAATTGATATTT
>CAZYBC010000019.1:0-24489 GCA_964645645.1 uncultured Pseudomonadales bacterium | reverse complement strand
CGATACATCTGACATTCACATCCGTTCTATTCCGGAATGTATCGCAACCTAATCAGTTATACTGGTTTTATGCTAAAAACAATGTTGAATTATCAAAAAAAACTAGAAAAACTACTTGAAGATAAAACTACTAAATTAAATTGGCAGGCAGAGACTGAATGTTTTAAAACTAAATTTTTGCATCTTCAAATTGAACGCTTGATTCATTTATTGGTAACTTTAACTGTTGGCCTAGCTATGTTAATAAGCTCTTTTGTTTTAATTTTTAATCCTAATAATTTACTTTTTATTCTAGATGGCATTTTAATCATCTTATTTTTTTCCTATTTGCTCCATTATCGGAAATTAGAGAATACCGCTCAAAGCTGGTATAAATTACTTGATAAACTAAAAAACTTTAATCATTTCAACAATTAAAGTTGCCAAAAACCCAACTCCTAAAATAATTAACCAGTCCCCATAAGCTAAGGGGGTTGTTTCCAAAATTTTATTAAACACCGGCAAATAAATAGCAATTAACACTAAACCCAAGCCATATAAAACTGATAAAAATAAAATTTTATTCTTAAAAAAATTAGCAGTTTTATAAAATGGCTGTTTTAAATTTTTAAAAGCAAAAACATAAATTAAACTAACTGTTGCTACTGTGGCAAAAACAATAGTTCTAGCTTTTGATAAATCTCCTAATAAGAAAAAATGTCTAAAGATAAATAAAGAAGTTAATCCAACTATTAAACTAATACTTAAAATTAAAAACTTCATTTTTGAAGATAAAATTTTTTCATTTTTCAATTCTTTAGGATCAAGTTTCATTAAATCAGGTTCTTTAGGTTCAAAACTAAGAGCAATATCTGGTGGGCCATCACAAATTAAATGAATCCATAAAATTTGTACAATAGTTAAAGGTGTGGGCATATTTAAAATCACTGAACCTAAAATCAAAAAAATCTCTACAAAAGAATTAGACAAAACATAGGCAACTACTTTTTTGATATTCATAAAAATACGCCTACCTTCTTCTACTGCAGAAATAATTGTTTTAAAATTGCTATCTAATAGGATTAAATCCCCTGCTTCTTTCGCTACTTCAGTAGCAGTCCCTACCACTACTCCAATATTAGCTTTTTTTAGAGCTGGAGCATCATTAACCCCATCTCCAGTCATTGCCACAATTGCTCCATTTTTTTGCAAAGCAGTAACAATTCTTAATTTTTGAGCTGGGGTAATCCTAGAAAAAATTACAATCTGTTTTACCTCTTTGGCAAGTTTTTGATCAGACATTTTTTCTAATTCAACTCCTTCTATTGAATTATTGGCTGAAATTTCAAAGCCCAATTGTCTAGCGGTAGCTTCTGCTGTTTTACGATAATCTCCAGTTACAATTTTAACTTTAATGCCGGCAGATAAAGCTTTTTGAATTGTTTCCTTAACTCCAGCTCGTAAGGGATCCTCAATTCCACAGCAACCTAACCAAATAAAATTTTTAGTCTTTTTTAAATTGCCACTATCTTTATATGCCATCCCCAAAACCTTTAAACCTTTACTCGCTAAAGTTTCTATTTCTGCCAAGATTTTTTTCTTTTCTATTGCAGAAGGATGACAAAAAGATAAAACTATCTCAGGAGCACCTAAAATAAAAGCATTTTCTTTCTCACCTAAATCAACAATGGTCAAAGAATATTTTTTGGTACTATCAAAAATTTCTTCATAAACTTTCTGTGTGCTAGCTAAAATTTTTTCTGGATTAAGCTGACCTTTCTGCTTAACAAATTGCCATAAAGCAATTTCTAAGCTATCTTTTTGTTCATTGGCTAAAATCATCGCTAATTGAGCTTTAAGTTGATCCTTAAAATCAGTTGCTACAACTTTCATCTGCCCTTCAGTTAAAGTACCAGTTTTATCTGTACAAACTACGGAAGTTGATCCTAAGGTTTCAATTGACAGTAATTTTTTTACTAATCCTTGTTGTTTAAGAATTTTTTTCATCCCTAAAGCTAAAATTACTGTAACTACAATTGATAAGCCTTCTGGAATAGCTGCAACAGATAAAACAATCGCTAATCTTAGCGCTTCCCAAAAATTAATTGCTGTAGCCAACTCTACAATAAATAAAGATAAACAAACTAAAACAATAATTAACATTAACTGTTTAGTAAAAATTTCCAATTTTTCTTGAAGAGGAGTTTTTTCATCTTTAATTTCTGCTAAAGATTTTCCAATCTTACCAATTTCAGTTTTTATCCCAATCTGAGTAACTTTCATAATAGCTTTACCAGCTATTACAGTAGTCCCCATATGTACAGTTTTTTGCGATAATTCTGTAATGTTAAGTGCTTTACTTTCTCCAGTAAGAATCGCTTCATTAATCAATAAATTAGTACTTTCAATAATTTCTCCATCAGCCGGAACTTTATCACCCATTGCCAAAACTACTAAATCTCCTGGAACTAACTCTTCAATATCTATTTCTTGACGCTGACCATTTCTAATTACTAAATTAGTAGGTTTTAAAATATTTCTTAGAGAAGCTAAAGTTTTTTGACTACTAAATTCTTGGAAAAAACCCATCAATACATTTAAAACAATCACTGTAATGACTAATAAGGCATCTGCTGTTTCTCCAAAAAATAAAGAAACAATTACCACAATAAATAAAATATAAATAAGAGGACTCTTAAACTGAGAAATTAAAATTTCTAACCAAGAACAATGACTTTTGCTAGGCAAAACATTTTGTCCATATTTTTTTCTTAAATTTATAACCTCATGATTAGTTAAACCCTGATAAATCATAAATTTATTATAGATGAAATTTATGCTATCTTATAGATATGCTTCAAAAAAAGCTTGGGCATCAGGTTTTAATTTTAATCGGCTTAGTTATGATTTGGTCACAAATTATTGCAATTGTTGTTTTTGCTATTTTAATGCTTAAAAAAATCTATCATCCTTTTGATCTGCTTAGTTTTTATAAATTTTTACCATTGAGTTTAATAGGCAGCTTATTATTATTTTTAGCCAACTGGCAAATTTTAAAAACTAAAAAAAATAAGTTGAAATTGTTAATTATTAGTTTTTTAATAGCTATTTTTGTCTTAGTACTAGGCCAAGTTTTATGTCAAACATTTTCTCATCAAGGACAAATCAAATTAATTTCTAGTTGTTTAATCAGCTACTTATCAGCTTTATTCGCTTTAGGCATAAGTAGTATTTTTTTATTTAAGACTTCTACCAATTAAATCATTACGCCAAATTATCGCAGAAAGATTAAAATTCCCCTTAGCTAATGCAATAGCTTTTTTTAATTCATATTGGCTAATCATTTGATCTAAAGGTTCTCTTTCTGGGATTTGCCCAGTGTAATATTTTTCTAAAATAGTTAAAGCTTGCTGATCACCTAATTGACCCAAAGCCCAAATAGCAGAATTGCGACTGCGAAAAGTTTGCTTGTCATCATCTAATAAGCTCATCAACGATTGGGTACAATTTTGGTTATAAATTCTTTGCGCAGTTTTACATTGACTTTTAACATCATAACCAATCCACAAACAAACAATTACAAAAAATAAAAGAAAAATACTTAACATTACTGCGACAATATAAGCAAATTGGCTAAGAAAAAATTTAGGTTTCATTTGACTCCTCTTCATATTTATAAATAAAAAGATCTTCAATTTTAGCTTTAAATAAATGAGCAATTTTAAAAGCTAAATTTAAAGAAGGTAAATATTTATCACTTTCAATGGCAATAATAGTTTGGCGGCTTACTCCTAATTTTTCTGCTAATTCTTCCTGAGTCAAATCATGAATAGCCCGATAAACTTTTAGTTTATTTTTCATGGCTATTACCCCCATATTTTCTATTTAAAAAATAATAAGAAAGAGCATATAAAGTAATCAAAAACAAAGCTAAATAAGCAAAAATTAAACCTAAAGATTCTAAGTATAAAAATTCTCCTTTGCTAAATACCGCTAAACCACTATAAGAAGGAAAAAGTAATAAAAAAGAGCCAATCCCCAAAGTGGGAGCAAAAATACTATAAGTAAGTTGAGCAGCTTTTTCTTGAATTGTTTGTTCTCGTTCATCTACCACAATCTTAACTTTTGAACGAACCGAAACCATAAAAATCATCCCTGTAAAAATTCCAGCCACTGCTAATAAATAGCTATTATTAAACATTGCTAAACCTACAATAGCTAAAACAAAGAAACTAACTAAAATTCTAAATTGCTTATATTTTTTTCTGTTCATAAAGATAATGTAATGTTATATTTACAAAATGTCAATCATGTTTTACATTATTAAAATACTGCTTTCTTCATTATTTTTATTTAGTTATACTTAATTTATGACCAAAAAAACTTTTACCGCTCTTGAAGCTCAACAAATCGGTGAACAATTAGGCATTGATTGGACCAAATTTGATGTTGAACAATTTCGCATGGGGATGGATGTTGAATTAGAACATGGATTAGTTGATTCCAATACTAATGTAACTAATGATGATCCTTTGATGACTGGCAAAATTGCCTTAGCTCATTTAAATGAACTTCCTGATTACTACACTCGCCTAAAAAGAATGGAAGTGGAGGGTGAAAAAGAATTAGGAATTGAAGAATAAACTAAATCCATTCCCCAATTAAAAAAAGTATCCCGATAATAGCCACTGGCACAATAATGATTAGGGCTTCTAAGTGAGTAAAAAAGGCTAAAAAAATTGCTCCTGCTAAAAATAAGCAGCCACCTAATTTAGCGCGTTTCCAAGCTATGATTGTTAAAATAATAAAAACATAATCAGGAATAAGATGTATTAATAAAGCTAAGAACCATTGTGGTTCTTGAAAAACATCTAAAGAAAAAAGGCTAATAAAAATAATCAATAAAATGGCTAAAGTTCTCGGTATCCAAGGAAAAAATTTTTTAAGTTTTTTCATAATTTAAACTTCTCCTAAAATGACAACGTAATTTTTGCCATATTTTTTAGCGCATTTTGGACAAGTGGTATACCACATATACCATTTTTTGATTTTAAAATTTTTGCTTTGAGCATAGTTTTTAAAATCTTCACACCATTTACCAGTATCTTGGAAATTACCCTCATAGACTTTGCTTAAAAACTTACCACTTAAAGTAACGTTCTGCGCACCTGGAATTTCTTTATCAACTGCTAAATATAAATCCATGTTCCATTTGGAAGTATGATCGCTTAAACATAAACCATCTAACATTTTAGTATCACAAGTATCAAGTTTTTTGACCATCTTTGCAATTACTGAGCCAAAATTAACCGGCATATAAAAAAAAGTAAAAACTTTATCTTTGATGAATTTCTTATTTTTCCATTCCAAAACCTTACCATCCCAAGGTTTAGGATCAAATTTTGGACAACATTCAGCTGAGGAAGATTGAGTTTTATTGGTCATAATTATTGATTATAGTCCTATTTGACTAGCTTTTTCAATTTTGAATATCGTTGACAACAGACCCCCGGGGGGTGTATGCTAAGTTTATGAATTGCCATTATGAAAGTGTAAAAAAAACCGCTCAAAAAAGAATTAATATCATTAAAGGCCAATTAGATGGTTTGCAAAAAATGATTGAAAGTGATGTCTATTGTATTGATTTATTAAATCAAAGTTTGGCCATTCAAAGTTCTCTACGCAGTCTAGATTCCATCATTTTTGAACGTCATCTTAAAACTCACGTTACCCAGCAATTTAAAGATGAGCCTGAAAAAGCAATTCAAGAATTAGTCTATCTTTTTAAAAGGATTAACAAAAAACTATGAAAACAGACAATTTACCTGTAAAAGGTATGCATTGTGCTAGCTGTAGTACTGTCATTAGTAAAACACTTCAAAAAATGTCTGGGATTAAAGCAGCTGACGTTAATTTTGCCACTGAAAAAGCCTCAATTACTTATGATCCTAGTAAAGTTTCTTTAAAAGAGATGGACAAAGCTATTAATAAATTCGGCTATTCTTTTGATGCTGAATTAGAAGAACACCATCATAATGGTCAACATGAAACAACTGATTCAACTATAAAAGAAATTTATTTTTATTTGCCTATTACTTTGCTTATTTTTACACTAATGATTTGGGATATTAGTTCAAAGATATTTTCTTTCATTCCTAGAATGATGATTGCTATGGAGTTATTAAATCCTTTAATGTTTATCACTGCGGCATTAATGTTATTCACTATTGGTAGAATCTTTTTAAAAGGCATTACTAAATTCATTCAATATGGTGTGGCTGATATGGATACATTAGTAGGAATCGGCACTTTGACTGCTTTTGTTTATAGTAGTGCCTTATTATTATTTCCGTCAATCAAAGATAAACTTTTTTTACCTGATCATACTTATTTTGACGCTACGATTGTGGTCATTGGTTTTGTTAAATTTGGTAAATATTTAGAGAGTCGTTCTAAAGCTAAAACTGGAGAAGCAATAAAAAAGTTAATTGGGCTACAAGCTAAAACAGCTGTTGTTTTAAGAAACAAACAAGAAATAGAAATTCCAATTGCTGAAGTTAAAGTTGATGATCTGGTGCTAGTTAAAGCCAATAGTAAAATTCCCGTAGATGGCATTGTAATAGATGGAAAAAGTTCTGTTGACGAATCCATGATTACTGGAGAACCAATCCCTCAAGATAAAAAAGCTAACGATTTAGTCGTAGGAGGAACTCTTAATAAACAAGGAACTATTACTATTAAAGCTAATAAAATTGGTTCTGCTACTACTTTAGCTCAAATTATTAGTTTAGTGGAAAAGGCGCAAGGCTCTAAAGCCAAAATTCAAGCCTTAGCTGATAAAATTGCTGCTGTTTTTGTGCCAATTGTCTTAATTATCGCTTTTAGTTCTTTAATTTTGTGGCTAACTTTAGGTTCTTTTTACTTTGGTTCTACTCAAGCAATTTCAATTGCTTTAACTACCTTTGTTGGTGTTTTAGTTATTGCTTGTCCTTGTGCTCTAGGTTTAGCTACCCCAACAGCTGTTATTGCAGGAGTTGGCAAAGGGGCAGAAAATGGAATTTTAGTTAAAGATGCTCAAAGTTTAGAACAACTTCATAAGGTAGATACTTTAGTTTTTGATAAGACTGGCACTATTACTCAGGGCACTCCTCGCATTGATGTTTATAAAAGTCTTGATTCTCAATATCAAGATCAAGAAATTTTAAAATTAGCAGCTAGTGTAGAAAAATATTCTCAGCATCCTTTAGCAATGACAATTGTTAAACAGGCTAAAATTTTAAATTTAGAAACATTTAAAATTACAAACTTTCAAGAAATGGAAGGAATAGGAGTAAAAGGAACTTTGCATAAAGATCATCTCGTAATTAAAAAACCCACTAATGATGACCTAAAAATTTCAGCCATTAAGCAACTCCATGACGAAGGTAAAACAATCATTATCGTAGAAATTAATCAACAAAGTAAAGGTTTTCTGGCTGTCAGTGATTCTCTAAAAGATAACGCTAAACAAACTATCAAAGAAATTCATCAGCTAGGACTCAAAACCATTCTACTCACCGGTGATAATCAGAAAGTAGCTAAATTTATTGGCCAAAAATTAGGAATTGAAAATATCAAAGCAGAAGTAATGCCTCAAGATAAGGCCGAAATCGTTAGTCAACTCCAAAAAGAGGGTCAAATTGTTGCTATGATTGGTGATGGTATTAATGATGCCACTGCTCTTACTCAGGCTGATGTGGGAATAGCTATGGCAACTGGAACTGATATTGCCATTGAATCTGCTGATATTACTTTGTTACATGGAGATTTAGCTAAAGTTTTACAAGCGATTAAACTTTCTAAATTAACTCTTGGAACAATTAAGCAGAATCTTTTCTGGGCTTTTATTTATAATTTAATTGGGATTCCTTTGGCAGCCGGAGTATTTTATCCATTCTGGGGAATTTTACTTAATCCAGTTTTTGCTGGCTTAGCAATGGCTTTATCGTCAATTTTTGTAGTTAGTAATTCACTATTATTAAAAAAGGTAAAATTATGAATCTAATAGTTATTTTCTTAACCGGTTTAACCTTAGGTGGCTTAAGCTGTCTAACAGTACAAGGAGGATTATTAGCCTCAATCATTGTGGCTGATGAAGAAAAACATCCCAAATATAGTTTATATGCCACACTTTCTTTTTTAATTGCTAAACTTGTTTCACATAGTATCTTAGGTATTATTTTGGGAGCCTTTGGAAGTAGCATTAATCTTAATGATCAAGTACAAACCTCCATGCAACTTTTAGCTGGTGTTTATATGATTTTGGTTGCTTTAAATTTATTAGATGTTCATCCTATTTTTAGATATGTTGTTATTCAACCACCTAAATTTTTAACTAGATTAATAAAAAATCAAACTAAGTCTAAAAATATATTTGCCCCGGCTCTATTTGGATTAATGACTGTTTTTATTCCTTGTGGCACTACTTTAGCAATGGAAACCTTAGCTATTAGTAGCGCTAATGCTTGGCAAGGTGGAGCTATTATGGCAGCATTTATTTTAGGAACTACTCCATTATTTTTAGCCGCTGGCTTATTAACCTCATTTTTAGGGGAAACTTTAAGAACTAAATTTTTTAAATTTGCAGCGCTAATTTTAATTTATTTAGGGATTGTATCAGTTAATGGAGCTTTAGTAGCCTTAGGCTCACCAATTTCTATTAGTGCTTTCTTTAATCGTTTTAGCACTAATGAGGCTCAAGCTGTTCAAGTTAGTCAAGATATTACTATTGAAATTACTGACAAAGGTTATTCACCTAGTTACCTTAAAGTTAAAAAAAATGCTCAGGTTAATTTAAAAATTATTAATCAAGATGTTTATAGCTGCGCGGCTGCTTTTAGAATCCCTAGTTTAGGAATTAGTGTTAATGTTAATCCTAATCAAGAAAAAATTATTAGTTTTACACCCACCAAAGCAGGAAAAATTCCTTTCTCTTGCTCAATGGGAATGTATAGAGGGATAATTGAAGTACTATGAAAAAAATTGTTACCAGCAAACTTAAAATTTTAGATATGCATTGTAGCGCTTGTGCGATGAACATTGATTTTCAATTAGAAGACCTAGAAGGTGTTATGAGTAGCAAAACCAGTTATGCTAAACAAGAATTAACTGTTAGTTATGATTCAGAAAAAATTAGTCTTGAAAAAATCATTAAGGAAATTAATAAACTTAATTATCAAGTAAAGTTAAGTTAATGCAATTTTATACTTCTAAATCTGAACTTAAACGCCGCAAACAAGCCTATTTAAGTTTGTGTTTTAGTTTGATCGTCGGTTTTTATTTTAGTGCTCTTATTTATAAAATTTTAATTCCTATCATTTTTTACTTTAGCATTAGTTTTATTTTACTATTAATTGGAATGTTTTCTTTTTATTTTTTTAAAAAAATAGCTAAATTAAAAATAGAGTTGTCTAATAAAAATCTCCAACGAAAATCTGAACACACCTTAGAAAGATATGACTTAGCAAAGATAAAAAAAGTAACAATCAAATGGACTACTCAACATTCCATTAGAGAAATTTATATTTGGTTAAATAATGGTCAAAGTATTTTTTTAACTGGTTTAACTAATTTTAAAAAACTTCGTGCGGCTTTGTTAGCTAAAATTAATAAACAGACTGTCATTAAAGAACAGCATGAGCCAATCAATTTTGATAGTCCTCTTTTTTATCCAATTCTAGGTTTAATGATTAGTAATTTTAGTCTTTTAGCTTTTAAAAGTTTACTTAATTTAAATGATCAACAACTTAATTGGGGGTTAAAAATTTTTTCAGGATATTTATTTTTATTCGGTTGTTATTTTTTATTGACAACACCGATTACTAAACGTTCTGGTAAAAAAACAAAGTGGCAAGATTATTTACTGGGAATTTTGATGATATGTTCTGGGATAGCTGTTTTATTTTTTGTGCTAAAAACTCTTTATTAACTCCGGTGTTAAATCTATAAATTGATAAGGATGACTTTCATCTTTAAAGATATAAGTTTTATTTTCCAACAAAGGTAAATTGGTACCAAAGTAATAATTAAAGATTATTCTAAAAGTATTGACTGGGCTTGAATTTTTATCTAAGCCAAGAGCTTCATAATTTGCTGGCTTTTGGGTATTTTCTTTTGCAGGTAAATAAATACTGTTAAAAACTGCGCTATGAATAACATAAGAATCTAAACTTTCAGGAATTAATTTACCATTTTGGTTAAAATATTTAGCTGGTAAATACGAACCTTCATCTGATTGAAAAATAATCACTGCTGGCCGGTCAGAATTAGCTTGAATTTTATCAACTAAAACTTGCATGACTGTATTGGCACATTGCAATTCATTTAAATAACCTTCTTCTTCTGACTGATGTCTAATTTCTTCAAAAGATAAAGGTTCACATTCTGAAGACATAATAGTGGGATCATGAGGCATCAAAAAATGAGCAAATAAAAATACTGGTTGTGGCTGAGTATCTAATTTTTTAATTTTAGCTAAACGGTAATCTAAATTTAAAGACAATTTATTCAATCTTTCTATGCCTGTGTATAGTTGTTTGCCTTCAATAAGGCCTCTAATTGTATTAAGCAAAGTCCGTTCATAAATAAAAAGATGAAATTCATCAAAATCAGCAAATAAATTATAACCTTCATCAGAAATGCCATTAACTTTTGTTGGATCCCAAAAACTGCCAGAAATTACATATTTATATCCTTGCCATTTTAAAAACTGAGCTACTTGATTATTTTCAATAAGCTGATGGTAAACATTAGTCCGATTATTTTGGTTAGCTCCTAAATTTTTACTTAAAAAATCCAAATGAGTTATGTTTAAAGAAGAACTTAAAGATAAAAAAGTATTCGGATAATTAGCGTAACTGTTTTCAGCCACAAAAAAACCATTTTCTTGCAAAAAATTAATGTTTTTTTGATTATCAAAGTTTAAATACTTTTGCAGGACATCTTGCCTGCCATAACGATCAAAAATAATGTAATAAATATCTGGTTTCAAAATTGCCTGAGTTTCTGGCTGTTTTACCACAAGCTGATTCTTAATATATGATTTCAACTTAAAAGCGCCAATACTTCTTTTAATTTCAAAAGGAATAATCGTCAATAGATTAAGTAAAATTAAAACAAAACTCACTAGATTTAAAACTGCAATGATATTTGCCAAGGATTTTTTAGTTTTGGCTAGTAAAAAAGCAAACGTTATTAATATTATCAAAAAGGCTGAAAGTAAAATTTTATTAACACTCAACGGTAATGAAGCTATTAATGGCAAACTGCCTAAATATAAATAAACATAACCATAAGAAAAAAATAATAAAATCCACAATGAAGTTAAAATACTGGCTTTTTGTGAAGATCTTAGTAAAGCAAAAGCTACACAACTACTTACAATAAACAATAAAATTGAATAAATAAGAGGCGTATTCAATCTATCTAAAGATAATTGATCAATATTATGAGCATAAATTACCAAAGTAGGAAAAAGAGTAAATAAAAAAGGCCCTAACCAATTTTTTAATTTTTTCATAACTTAGTTGTCATTAAATAAATAGTTCTCTTTGAACCAAGTTTTAAAGGTATTTTTTTCTTAATTTGATAAAACTGGGAAAAAACTTTTTCAAAAGCTTCTTGATTATAATTAGGGAAAACATCTTTGCGTGTAGCCAAAAGAATTTGCACTTTTGAATCTTCCTTGGGCACAAATTCAATAATTAAATGTTTACCTAATTGATGACAAAATTTAGCTAAAAATTCAAAGGGCAAATTATTAGAAATACACAGATGATGAATTAAGGCTAAAGCCATAACTAAATCTGCTGGACCTCTTGCTAACAAAGATTTTCTTTCTGCTAAATTCCAACCTAAATCTGGGCTAGGATTCATTAAATCCATTAATAAAGGTAAAATGTGAGTTTCTTTTTGTTGTTTAACCTGCAAATAATTTTTTTCTACAGCTAAAGGATCAATATCAAAAGAAAGTGTTTGAATTTTTTGCTGACTAGCTAAACGACTAAACTCACCGGTATTTCCACCCAAATCCCAAACAGACTTTGGTTTAACTTCACTAATTAAGTTCTTTACTACGGTTTTTTTAGCCTCAAAAGCTTTATCAGAATAATTAGTAAAAGTGTAATACTCTCCCCATTCAGTATCATACTTATTTAACTTTAAACTTTTTACTGTTGATTCTAAACTTTCAATAATCCCCAATAACATTGTCTTAGAAAGTTTTTGCTGAATTTCCACTTTTTTTTCTTCTGTAAAACTAGCATATTTTTTTTGATTACGGGCATGTAGATGCAGATGAGACAACAAAGAAAAATTAAAAAAACTAGCTTTGGGTAATAATTTACTAATTAAATCTAGAGGGATACCATTAAGATGAGTTTTAAACAACAAGTTAAATCTTAAATCTACTTTAGCCATTAACGCTAAAGGACCTAAAAAGTGTTCACAAAACTGCTGATAAGCCACCCAAGGAGTACCTTCTTGATATTTTTCAAATGAAAGCAAATCTATAAAAATAGGCTTTCCCTTCAAAAACTGTACATTATAAGCACTAGCATCCTTAAGACTCATGCCATATTCAAGAGCAATTTTTTGAATTTTTAAAGTTAACAAAGCTGCATCTTTAAGTTGAGAAAAAGACCATTCATAAGGATAAGAAATAAAAGGGATTTTATCAGCAACTAGCTGAATAAAAACATTAGAGTTAGTCTCTTTACTATTTTTTGCTTCAACAAAAGGAATTAATAATTGATCTTTAATTAAACGTTGACTAAGTCCACTTTCAGTAAATAACAAATACTCTTGCTTATAAGAAGAATTTACTTGCCTGTAAATTTTATCGTCAGCGTAATAAACAAAACCACTTGGATCACGAAAAGAGCTGAGTTCTTTTTCAGGAATCTTTTTTTTCTTCATTTTTTTGTTTGCGATCTAAAATAGATTTAAAAAAAACAATTATTTTTTGCCAATACATTTTAACAAAATAGCCACCTCCAATTAAAAAACCAATAGCTAATTGAGTAATATAACTACCAGTTCCAGGATCTAAATAAGCTTGAGCAGGTTTAACTGCTATAAATAGATATAATAAGGTGATGGTAATAAATTCAAACATAAGTATAAATTTTAACAGAAGCAGAAGTGAATTCCAATCTAAATTTGAGTGGTAAAAAAAATTTTTATTTGAAACATAATAATGATCTTATCTTACCCATTAACAGTATCACAGTTTTACTTCTTCAATAATTTTTTGCCAAGCTTGATACATTGGTAAAACTGCTTGTCGTACTTCTTCAAAGAAAATTTTGTCATTTAAATCTCGATCAATTTTGGCAAATAACTTTTTCTTTAAAAATTGATAATCAGATCTATTGGCAGTTAATTCTGGATAATGTTGGGGATCTGAATCTTTACTCCAAGAATTTAAAATTCTTAAATAAAAACCATGATGAAAATGACTTAAAGCATCTGCCGTAGCTAAAATCTTACCTTCTAATGTCTGCGGCATACCATGTTCATCACAAGAATGAGTGGTACATGCATCAGCTATTAAATCAATTAATTTTTGATCAAACTGCTGCTCTGTCAATAATTTTCTAGCATAATCAGCTCCATACAAATCATGATCTTTATTATTGTTGTGGGCTCTACCAATATCATGAAACCAAACCATCAACGTAACAGCATCTTTGTTGGCTTGCGGATTTTTATCACATAAATCCATGGCTAATTTTTCAACCACTAACACATGCTCTTCATAAAACCACATCTCACAATGGGTAGAATTTTTTATCTCATCGGCTAATTGATTTTTGATGGTGAGAATTTTTTGATTCATAAATTAAGAATGTTTTACTTAGTTAATTATTCTGTAAGCAATAAAGGTACCAACAACCAATGTAACAATAACATCGATGAAGTTTTTCTGCAACAAGCCAGAAAAATATATTGATTAACAAGCTAAATTTTAAGGTATAATCAAATCTTCATGTTACTCGATGCTAATAACCTTTCTAAATCAATTGGGGCAAAATATCTTTTTAAAGGTATTTCTTTTTCTATCATGCCGGGAGAAAAGATTGCCTTAATTGGTAGAAACGGTTATGGCAAAACTACCCTTCTAAAAATACTCAGCCATGAAGATCATGATTTTGAAGGGGAAATTATCACTGCTAAAGGAATCAAAGTCACTTTAACCAAACAAGAACATATTCGTCATGATGATCAATCTCCACTGGATTACATTATTGATAGTATTCCCAACTACTATCAATATAAAAAAATCATGGATGATTTTGAAGAAGGCAGAAACACCAATGTTAACAGATATTTGGAAACATTAGAATTATTTACCGAAAATAAATTCTTTAATCTTGTTGAGTCAGTGCTTAGCACTCTTGCTGATTTTAATATTCCACGTGAGGCTTCTTCCCAACCCTTAGCTAATCTTTCAGGTGGACAAAAACGCTATGTTGAAATGACTAGAATGATGTTTTCTCAATCTGACTTGCTACTTATTGATGAACCAACTAATCACTTAGATTATCTTGGCAAAGAACGTTTTATCTCTTGGATGAAAAGTCTTAAACAAACGGTCATTGTGGTCACTCACGATCGAGATGTTCTTAAATATGTCAACAAAATTATTGAATTAAAAGATAAAAAACTTAACATCTACAAAGGTAACTACGATCACTATATTGCTCTTAACTCAACAAATACGCTTAGCTCGGTTAAAAATTACACCAGTCAATTAAACCAACTCAAAGAAGCCAAAAAAAAAGTTAAGTGGGGCTTGGAAATGCGGGCTAAAAGTAAACAATGGAAAATTCGCTATGACCATTGGCTAAAAGATTATGAAAAATTAAAAGCGCAAACAGTAAAACCTTCTTTTTGGATTGACCAAAATTCTGTTGAAAATTTAGATAAAAAAGTTGTTGATTCTTACGATAAGTTTAAAGAAAAAAATATTTCAATTAACATGACTTCTAAACGAGAACGTGGACTTGAACGCTTACTCATTAGAAATTTATCCCTTGGATACGACCAAGCAATTTTTAAAAATTTAAACTTTTCTCTTAGAGATAACGATCGCATTTATATCAAAGGAAAAAATGGCGCTGGTAAAAGTACTTTAGTTAAAACCATTCTTTCATTAGCCGAAAATAAAAAACCTGTGGCTAATATTTTTGAAGGAAAAATTATTCTCTCGGACGAACTGCGCATTGGTGAATACCAACAAGAAATAGATAAAAAATATTTATCACTCACATTATCAGAAGCCATTAGAATTAGTTACCAAGAAAAAAATATTGCCACCACCGATCAAAAAATCATGAGCCTTCTTGCACAATATTTATTTAATCCTATTCAAGACGCAAACCAAAAAATCATCAACCTATCCGGAGGCCAAAAAGCACGTTTCCAAATAATCAAAATGTTAATCAACGAACCCAATTTATTGATTCTTGATGAACCAACTAATCACTTAGATTTACCTTCTATTGAAGAACTAGAAAATGCCTTAGTGGATTTTCAAGGAGCGATCCTTTATATCTCACATGATACTTACTTCATCAAAAAAATGGGTGGAAGTACGGTGGAAATATAAACGCTCAGGTTTTTACTTCTCGAGCCTTTTTCTTAGTTCATCTATGACAGCTTAAAAAAATCAACCAATTTTTAAGATTCCAAAATAAGTGAATCTCTTGTGAATAAAAATTTCTTTTGTCCGCTTGATTCTCCTGCTTCACTCATCATTTCAAAAATTAAATAAAATTTACCATCAGCAGCCTCTGTGTGTATTGTATTGATAAGATTCTCCATTTTGTGTTCATCTCCAAACCAATCTTCAAAGTTGGTATAGACTGATTGATTAGTAAAAAACATATAAGACAGTGTTGCGTTTTTAATTTCTCCAGTTTGGACGTTTAACAAAGTTAATCCTTGGCAAGAAGTACCACAGTGACGTAGAAAAATAGCGTGGTGGTCACCCAACCAATGTAGATCACCAGTCACATCCCAAGACGGGTCAATCGTATGAAAAATTTCATGAGCTTCACCGCTGTTCAAATTACGGAGCATAATTGAGAGTTCTTGATCACTAGGCTCATAAGAAAATATGGCTTGTCGTGATGGAGATAAAGTAAAATGTTGAAGCGGTTTATCATTAAAATATACTTGTTTTTCTAAACCGCCTGTAGACACAAATACACCGCCAGACTTCCTCTGAAAAGTGTTATCAAAATCAAGTAGAGTCAACTTTTGTATATCTATTAGATTTTTTGGGTTAACAGCAACTGGCGAAAAAGAAGACTTAACCTTACTCACATTAGTCTCTAATCTTATAGAAGCCAATAAAATTAAGGCAACTAAGAGGAAACTGAAAAATAAATATTTCCCTTTCATAATTTAAGAAAAAACACCTTTGCTTCTCGTCCGTATTGATTAATATAAGAAACAATAAGCGTCGGTTGTTGATCATCAGCCCAACCTGGAGTGTTAATACTATCATCATAGTAATGATTAGCCCCCTGCGTTGGATCAGCCAACTTACCTGAGATAACTTTTCCAGCAATATCATATGCTTTTCTCCAAGCTTCTCGATCTACTTCTTTGCCAGTGTGAAAAGGATCTTCAACAAATTGGCGGTTATCATCTCCAAGATTAAATGCGCTAAAATGTTTGGGTTTAGTAATTACTCCCAAATAAGTATCAGGCCATCCAGTACTTATGACTCGATTTTTTATCACCCAACCAATGGCTATTCGAGCTTCATCTGGTACTAAAGTATTTCTCGCTTCGCCAAATAGGGCTCGAGCTAATATAATTTGATCAGTGTCATCAGAAAAGTCTCCCGTCCATTTAGGGTTATCAACAGTTGGAGTATTTATAGGTTCAGGTTGTGCTGGCTCTAATTCCAAGTTACCCAAATAGAAGATAATTTTGTGCAAAGTTGGAGTTTTATCTGCCCAAAATTCAATATAGTGAATTCCTTTAGACAAATTTTTAGTTACAATTTTTTGTTCTTCTTTAGAACCTTTAAGAATTTGTTGAGGAGTAGCATGCCATAACCAGTTTTTCCACAAAACGGAAGATAAATTCTTCTCAATTTTATTATCAATAATCAATTTAACATCATCCCCATCTAAATAATGCCAATTAACAGTAGCTTCGGCGTCAATTGATTTAAGTGGTAAGTCTACCAAGACAAAAGTAAACCATGGTCGTTTATCACCTTCTTGCGCTTGTTGATCAAAATTAAATTCAATGTGAGTTGAATCTTCAATTTGCCAATAACTAAACGTCTCAACTTTTACCTGCCTTTCAGGAATGAAATCAATAACGTGCTCTCCTTTATCCAATTGCAACAGAAAAATATTTGTTTGCGATCTACCCTTTAGTTTTGCTCCATTCCAAGCGGGAGGAATGTCAAATTTTTGAATATTATTTTTGGGTGGAATTTCTCTGAAAAACTGATTATCAATTTCGACTCTCAGATCATTCTTACCATTACAACGAGCAGTTATGCTGATGGCATAGATTCCCGACTCACCAAGTGTAAACTTTTCTTTAGTTCTAGAGGTTATCGTTTGAGGGAAATCTTCGGGCATAACTTTATTGTATAGTGAATAATTCAGCTCAACAATTGTGATTTCTTAGCTAAATAAAAAATTTTCACTGTCAATGAAAACAATATGGAGATAGTTTTCAGTAGAAATGAAAACAAAAATGGTTTATTTTACAAACTAAAGTTCTTTTTCGTACAGTTCATGCGGACACTTATCTCCCAATTGCAGATGTGGAAAGTAGTTCCACATTGCCTGAAACAAAGCAATGTTTTCGATACACATTAATTCAGGAATACCAAGTTTCATCAGATCAGTAATAAAATCTGCAAAATTTTGATCGTATTTTTCTTTGTAAATAAACTCAACAACTTCTACAAAGGTGATCTTGGCCTGAAATTTAGTAACCAATTGATGAAAGCGTTTCTCAAGTTTTTTTCTTTCTTGTTTTATGTTTACTATTTTTTGCTTTTGTCGCTTAGGTTTAACTAGAGACCTTATAATATCTTTCAGTGATGGATCTGGTGTTTTTTCTTTGGCGAAAATTTTAATTGATCTTTGTGTATACCTAATAGGAAAAATAATTGGATTGCTTCCAACTAAATAATAAATTTTGCCAACTTTTGCTATTCTGCCAAAAAAACTAACTTGTAAACTATCAATTGATTGAGACATTGCTCGATCATAAATTTTGAATTTTTTACCAGTAAAAACTGATTGCAAAAAAACATAAGGGGACTGACTACCGGCATAAGTTTGAAGTAAATGTAAAGATTGAGATTCGATAATTTGTTTTAGTTCACTCAATTCAGTTTTGTTCAAATTGTCTGGATCGCTAAAATAATACTGCTCAATGAGTGTTTTTCCATTTTTAAGTTTATAGTCAAATAAAAGCCACTCACCAGATAAACCTTGTAATATTTCTTCTGAAATGTTGAGTTGTGTTGGATCAACATCACCCAAAAACTCTATGAGTGCTTTGTTGGGATCAAGGTTGGTCTGAGACAGAAATGCAAAAGCTTTGCCAAGTTTAACTTTGAGCATAGATTATTATGATTTTTTAGTTTCTTCTAAGTACTTTTCAATTTCATCTTCACTTGGAATTTGTGTATTAACCACAAAATAATGCTCAAGTAACTTTCTCTCCTGATTGTTTACCCCGAAGATAAGTGCCATCACCACTTCTTCAACTGAATAGTCCATATGAATTAATAACCATAGTCTGATGTGATCTTGTTTAATCTCTATCTTTTCTAGCTGGGCTTTCTCGCGAGGAGATAAGGTTGTAAATTGCCTAATAAGCTCATTCTTAAGGACTTGTCTGAGGCTCGTTCCATTAATAGTGGGGATAACGACAAAATATCGAAACTGCTTTTTTTTACCACCTAAGCCAGTAATGATAAGTCCTTGATCATGAGTTGGCATTCCAGCCATCTCGTCGTGGCCGGCAATTTTCCAATTATCAGGTATATTCAAAATGTCATTCATACCTGGATTATCTCATAAGAACGAAAGCTTTGGACAAATAGTTTTTTTTTGTAACTTTGTGGTGATTTGTGTTGATCTTTTCGAGAAATGGGATGATTTTCAAACAATCAGTTAGATAAACTATCTGTAATATTCTGAATACACACTCAAGGAAATCCACCACTTCTTAAAAGTTTAACTCAAACGATTTAAAAAAAACTGCCAAGCTGGGATTATATTTATTTGAACGCCCTCTTGTTCCAATTGTTCGGCATGATCGAAAGTTAGAATAATTCCTTGCGATAAACTGAATTTCAAACAGGCTTGCACTAGTCCTTTTATTTCTCGCTCTTTTGTTTTGACATCCACCAAATCAGCAGCCACTTGAATCGCTGTCGTCACTTTCCCTTTCTCAATCACCACAAAATCGCATTCGCTACCATTTTGTTGATAAGCGATTTGCTTCCCTTGTTTTAAAAATTCCAAGGCCACTGTAGTTTCCAAAAGCCTACCCCTATCCTGACTTAGTTTGTAATCCAAAGCTGCCCCCATTCCTTGATCAATGACATAACATTTTTTCTGCGAACTCTCAGCCTTAACCACAGAGTGAGAATATTTGTTAATAAACCGATTTAAATAAATGGCCTCGACATAATTTTGATAAAGATAAAGGGTATCTTTACCCACTTGGTAACCTTGCGACTTAAGCTCATTGTAAATTTTATTAACACTAAATTCTCCTCCGCTAGCTCCAACTACTCGTTTGCAAAAATACTTAAGTGTAGAACTATTAGAAATTTGATAACGCTCAATTAAATCACGCAGTACCATCACATTAAAATATTCCTGTAACACCTTGTCTTTTAATTCATCTTCTTGGAAAACTAACTCGGGAAACCCACCCCGATGCATAAAACGATCAAAAAGATTAATAAGAGTCGCCTTGTTGGTACTACTATGTGAATTTAACCCCGGTGATAAAACCCAAATATATTCAACAAACGAAAGTGGATAGACTTCAAAAGTTATAGTTCTACCCCGTAATGCAGTAGCAATTTCTTTTGATAATAATTTAGCGTTAGAGCCAGTAATAAATACATGCTGACTAATTGAAGCATAAATCCGGCTAATAAATTTTTCCCAACCTTCAACTTCTTGAATTTCATCAAAGAAAAAATAGCAATCAGACAGTTTTTGATTTGGAAATAGCTCTTGATATGCTTGGAGAATTAAATCTAGTTCTTTACTTGAGAGATGTAGTCGCTCATCCTCAAAATTAAAGTACAAAAGCCGCTCATTTGGCACACCAATAGCTTTCAACTGATTCATCATGTTAAACAAATGATAAGTTTTACCGCTTCGTCTGACTCCACTTAAAGTTATAATTTTGCCACTATCTGTAGGTATTTTAAGGGTTCTCTCCCACACCTCTGGAATAACCCTTTGTTGGCTGTCAATAATGATGGTTTTGAGTAGATCTTTACTTATCATAAGGAAAGTATGCACCAAAAGTTTCCTTCTGTCAAGGAAACTTTATTCATATTGGTTTTGTTTTGACGGTTTTATGCCCCGAAAAAGTTGGTAATGGCGAATTATTCTAGATTTAAATGATTCATCTTTAACCATGTTCGCAATAAGGTTACAAAAATATTCTGAATACTTTGATTGAATACATAGTGGTTCTAAATAAGTGCCAACCATCTGCTTAGCCAATTCTCGATCCCCCCCAACCCAAGCAGTATAAAAACTAATTGACTCCCAACCAAAACCAATTGTTGCCAAAATTTTTTCTGGTTGATTAATAGCGATTATATTAAACATTACCTTACGACAATCACATTTCTTGTCATCACAAAAACTTTCAATAATAGCATATACTCCAATTGGAGGAATATTTGTCCCTGACTGCAAAATTTGAACTACTTTAGTTTCTTCGTCAGCTATTTCTGGAAAATGTATATAAAAAGGAATAAATGCATTCATACGTCGATTAATTCTCTAATTTTTTAACTTCTTTACACTGCTACTTCCCAGTAAGGATTGCATCTGGTATATGGCAATTTGATTAAGTTGCAATAGTCGCTCTGATTGGGATAGCCCTTGACGGATTAGTTCGGCATTGATACCTTCTAAATTTGACAATACTACAAGTTGGGTAACATCGGCATAATCACGGATATTGCCATCCTTGCCACTATTCTCATCACGCCAATCTTTAGCGGTCTTGCCAAACAAAGCTACATTTAGGACATCAGCCTCATTGGCATAAACTATGTTAATTCTGTTTTTGGAGATATTAGCAGGAATCAAATGAGCTTTAACC
This sequence comes from uncultured Pseudomonadales bacterium, assembly GCA_964645645.1. Classification (GTDB taxonomy): domain Bacteria; phylum Patescibacteriota; class Microgenomatia; order UBA1400; family PJMF01; genus CAZYBC01. The sequence goes on along the minus strand of CAZYBC010000019.1, from coordinate 3,114 downwards.
GAATCAGTGTGAATTTTGTAGTTAATCTTAGCCAGCATACGCTTGATATCCCAACCTTGCTCTAGACGCAGATTCTCTTCTTGCTTTAATCTCTGAAACTCTTTGATAAGAAACAGTTTAAATTCAGCACTAATCCACGAAGCAAACTCATAAGCAATATCTAGGTGAGCATAAGTGCCTCCATATCTGCCAGCCTTTGAGACAATTCCTATGGAATTAGTTTGAGTAATCCATTTCTTGGGCGTAAGCACAAAACTGTTCAAGCCAGACTGTTTTCTAAATCCATCGAATTCGATGGAATTAAAATTAGGGTTATATAATTTCTCCCATAAACCGAGATATTCAATTGCGCTTCTGGTTCTCATCCAGTTTTGCAGAATGTAATCGCTTCGATCTTTGTCCTTATAGCGAGCAATATCTGTTAGAGAAATGTAGTCTTTTTCATTCTTTTTAAAGGTAACGATTTCGATACCTTTAACTTTAAATTTCTGTTGCTTTTTTGCCATATTATTTTTTCTTAATATTTAATCTGGCTCATTTTATATCAATTTAAATGGCTTAGCTATAATCAGCAAAATGCTTAGTGAAATTTAAAAATCTACATACTCTAATCTTCATGATTGTTTCTTCAATTAAAATCTATTAGGATGAAAAGAGTAATAAATTTTTCTATTTTCTATGGCTGAAGCTAGTCATTTTGTTCCTTTAGTTGTAACTGAAACTTTTCCAGAGATTCAAACTCTTCCAGCTTTTTTAAAAAAAGATGCCAGTTTATCTACTTCAAAAACTTATTTAGACATTGAAGGTCCAATTGATCTTCACAATATTTCTCAAAAAATTGTAGAGGCCACTCGCAAAGGTTTAACTGCTCAAAATATTCAAGACATTATTGCTAACTTACCAGAACAAATTAATTTAAATGAACTCTCAGCTAATGCTTGTAATTTTTTAGCATATCTCTGTGAATCTGCTCAAGTTGCTGATCTTGTAAAAAAGCTGTCTTTTAGTATTAGCTGGGAAAATAACTCTGTTGCATCAAATTTTCTTTTAACTCAATTGGTAGAAAGAGGTTTTGGACAAAATGTTTTAGAGAGCTTACCAGATCCTCTTAATTTAGAAAATCTAAAAGTAGGTAGATTGCTACTTATTTTGGCACAGAATGGATTTAAAAGACAATTAATAGACAGATTACCAAGCTCAATAAATTTAAATTTAATTACTGACCCTGGTGGAATTTTCTTATTTTTAAGATTCATTTTTAAAGAAATCACTCAATATGAAGAATCTAAGAAAGAATTTTTCGCTAAACTTGTTATTACAGTTAATTTAGATGAACTTTCTGAAGAATTGGGGGGATTTTTAGCATTCTTAGTTTCTAAAGGATTTGGTCAAAATTTAGTGGATAAACTACCTTCCAAAATTAATTTAGCAACCATTTCTAAAGGAGGCAATCTTTTATTGAATGCTCTCTGCACAGAGGGATTTGCTCTTGAGGTGCTTAAAAAATTGCCAACCTTAATTGATGTAGAAAATTTACCATGGGGGGCTGGCAATTTTTTAATCTCCATAGCTAACAATCCATTAAATAGTTTAGAAATTTTCATGAAATTGCCTAAAACTATTACGCCACATAAGTGCAGTCAAGCTACTGGCTATATTTTAAGCCACTTAGTTAATAATGGTTTTGGAGAAGAACTTTTTAACAAATTGAGTCCTTCAATTGATATTAATGCTCTTGCTGAGGATATGTCCTATTTTTTACTAAGCCTTGCTAAAATGGATAAACGCTTTGTTAGTTTAATTGGACAAAAAATTAAACTGCCTATTAAGATTGAAGCTCTAAATACAACAGCTGATTCTTTGCTAGCCTATCTGGTAGAACATGGTTTATCAGGTATTGCAGATAATTTAACCTCACCGATAGATTTAGCTTCTTCAGACGAAAATAAAAAGTACGATACTTTAAATATTTTAACTGATTTAGGTTATGAAAAAACCCTAATTGATAAACTACCGGACTCTATTGATATAAATATGCTATCAATAGGATCTGAAGAATTTCTAAATTCTTTAATCTTTTTGGGTTATGGAGAAATAGTAGAAGATAAAATATTAAGCTCAGTATCTTTAGCATCAATAGAAAAACCTAGGGCTAGAAATTTGATAAATGATTTATTTAAAGCTGAATTGGGAGAAAAAATCAAACAAAAAATTCAACCTCAGCTACCAGAACTTGAAAAATCAAGGCAAGAAATGACTATCTCAGTTAATGAGTTGCCAGATGAAGAAGTTGGTCCAAGCCTGCAACAATTAATTGTTGGTTTTCCTCTTGATTGGCAATCAAAAGAAAACATATTTGGCTGGTCTAAATATCAAGTGAATAAAATAGGAACAGCCTCAGCTGCGTGGATTAAATTTGATCCTAATGATTTAGAAGCCACCAGAATTATTTTCTTAACTGCTAATATTGAACCAGAAAGTTTGGCTGTTTATAAAAAAGCAATTGAGTTAATGCCAACTGGTGTAAGTAGAGCTTTTTATCCAGAATTAACTGCAAATGCTCGTAATAAATTTTATGCTGATGGCTTTAGAGAAGTCTTTACTGGACCAAGGCTATCTAGTTTAGATTTAGAAAAATTACCTGAAAAAGTCACTCAAAGTATTCAAGCTCAACATCAATTTATTTTATGGACACTCATATTTAATGGTATTGAACATGGACATCCTCATACTGATAACTTTAATGTACGATTTTTATTAAAAGATAAACAAGGTAATAAAAAATTATTTTTCGATGTTAATGAAGCCTTAAAAACAGCTGTTCAAGATAACCAGACCATTACTCCAATTGTTACTTTAAGGGATTGGGATGAAGGAAAATTTAGGAAAAAAATAATCAATAATGACTATATATAGTGTTTATAAATTCTAAGTTTTATAAAATAAAGTATTAGTAAACCAAATAATTGAGAAGATTAGGAATTGCTTTATTTAATTTTTATCTTCCTCTAATATCTTCTTTCTTGAAAAGAAAAGCATATTCTTCATTAGCCTAGAACTGAGTCTGTAAAATAAATTGTGTAAACGGCTAGTAAAATAAATAGCGGCGCGAGC
>CAZYBC010000018.1:0-24606 GCA_964645645.1 uncultured Pseudomonadales bacterium | reverse complement strand
CAAAAGGGGACATTTCTACTTTGCAGAAAGGGGACATTTTAGCTTTGCGCTAACAGCTGAGAAAAGTGGCTTGAATGATGAAGAAAAAGCAGTCATAATAATAGTGTATATTTTCTGTAAAAGATAAATTAAAAACAATAAGCAAAATGCCCAACAATCAATCCTTGCATCTTAATAGTCCCACACCACCACCAGTTGCTCCTCAACCAGTAGTGGCAAGTAATCAAGTTGCAACTGTAAAACCTGTTATACCACAAGCTCAACCTGCTTTAACATCTCCAGTGCCTCCCGTTGTTGCGCAATCTCCTGTACAAACAACTGCTACGTTAGCTGCTCCCGCTGGTAAAACTACAGCCGTTATGCCGCCAGCTCCACCAGTTGCACCAGCTGCCCCGCTAACTAACAAGGTAGTTCCTCCTACTAATTTACCACCCAGACCAGGAATGTTAATTTCACCTGCTGGAAAAACACCACTTCAGCCAACTCCAATTGGGCAACAAAATCCTAAAATTAATTTACCTAAAGGTGGCCCAGGAGCTCCAAACCCAGTTGCGGCTAAAGTAAGTAAATCACCACTGTTAAAATTTTTACCTTTTATTGTTGGGGCCATTGTGATCTTAGCAGTGGCAATTTTTGCAATCAGTAAATTTTTAGGGGGGAATGGCTCTACTACTAAAACCACAACTCCTAGCCAAACAACTCAACCTACAACTAAAACACAGCCTGTTGAGTTAGTTTATTGGGGCTTATTTGAAGATGCCAAAGTAATGCAATCCTTGATTGATGAATTTCAGGCCCAAAATAAAAATGTAACTATCCGTTATGTCAAACAATCTCACGTTGATTACAGAGAACGGTTACAAGCTGAAATTGCATCAGGAAATGGGCCAGACATTTTCCGTTTTCATGCTAGCTGGACACCTATGCTGAAAACCGAATTAGCTGGTTTACCAGCCACAGTGATGAATTTGAGTACCTATAACGAAACTTTTTATCCCATTGCCGGAACATTATTACAAAGTAATGGGCAGCTTGTTGGTATTCCTTTAATGTATGACCAATTAGCCTTGTTCTATAACAAAAAAATGTTAACCACTGCCAATGCTACACCACCAACTAATTGGCGAGATTTACAAAATCTAGCTAAAAGTTTAACAGTTGGTTCTGGTAATGCTATTCAAAGAGGAGGATTAGCGATTGGTAATGCTGAAAATGTTGAACACTTTGCCGATATTTTAGGTTTATTAATTTTACAAAATGGAGGAGATCCAGCTCAACCTAACACTCGAGAAGTTAAAGATGCTTTAACTTATTACATTAGCTTTGCTCAAAATAATCCAGTTTATAGTACTAACTTACCCAGTTCCACTGTTGCCTTTGCCAGAGAAGAAGTGGCGATGATGCTAGCTCCTTCATGGAGAGCTCATGATGTAATTGCTTTAAATCCTAATTTAGAATTTGGTGTTGTGGCTTCGCCTAAGTTAGCTGATAAAAACATTGCCTGGGCTAGCTTTTGGGCGGAAGGAGTCAGTGCTAAAAGTAAAAACCAAGTGGTAGCTTGGCAATTTTTAAAATTTTTATCAAGCAAAGAAGCTCTAAAAAAACTTTATTCAGCTGCTAAACAAACTCGTGCTTTTGGGGAAATCTATCCCAGAATAGATATGGCTGATGAATTAGCCAGTGATCCCTATGTTCCCGCTTTCTTAGAAAACACCGACCAAGCTAAAAGCTGGTATTTATGTAGTTATACTCATGATAATGGCTTAAATGACAAGAACATTGCTTATTATCAAGATGCCGTTAATGCATTATTGGCTGGTAAACAAATGGACGAAGTTATTGAAACCTTAGAAATTGGTATTAAGCAAAATCTTGGACAATACAATCTTAAAGTAAATAGTTCTACGCCAACTTCTAGTGGCGGAAGCGTAACACAATAATGCCAATGGTTTTGATTACTGGCGTTTTTGATGGGTTGCATCAAGAACATCTTAATTTTCTTAAAAAAGCAAGAAAATATGTTAATGATTTAAAAAATAATCAAGCTGATTGTGAATTGTGGGTGGGGATTGAGTCAGATCAACGAGTTAAACAGTTAAAAGGAGAAGCACGACCGATTAATGCTGAATTAATCAGAAAAAAAGCTTTAGAAGAAACCCACTTAATAGATCATGTTTTTATTTTGCCTGTTAATTTTGGTAATGAATCAGAAAGAGAAACTCTAATTGATAAATTACGACCAATTTGTTTATTAGTTTCTTCACATACCCCTTTTTTAGAACAAAAAAAACAATTATTAACTAAATATGGTGGAGAAGTTGTGGTGATTCATCAACATAATCCAGATATTTCTACCACCAAGCTTTTAGGAGATTAAACTAATATGAAAAAATATTTATTATTTACCCTGTGTTTAATGGCTTTTACTTTAAGTGCTTGTACCATTAGACCAAAATTAAATGATGATCAAGCTGAAAGTACAACTCAGCCTACTCAAGAAAAACAAGGCGAAACCACTAAAACTGGTGTAATTAAACAAGTGGCTGGTAAATATTATTTGGAAGTGGTTGGAGAAGCACTGCAAGACCTGGATACTTATACTGTTGATCTAAGTCAGTATGCTGGAAAAACTGTAACGGTGACAGGTCAGTTTAGTGGCGATACTTTATTTGTGGGAAAAGTAGAGTAGCAAAGTGGAAGCTGCTGGAGCTTAGGTTTTAACTCCTAATTTCATCCTCATCTTTTAATGCTAAGATAGCTTGATGAAAGCTAAAACTCAATTTATTTGTCAACAATGTGGGGCAACTTTTTCTAAGTGGCAAGGACAGTGTTCTAGCTGCCAAGCATGGAATTCTTTAGTAGAAGAATTATTACCTCAGCCTAGTTTACAAAAAAAGGCTAGCGCAAAACTTGATGCCACTCTTTTACAACAAAAAATCTTAAGTTTTTCTCAAGTGACCGCACAAAAGGGGTCAAAAAAGCGTTTTTCTACCACAATTGAAGAATTAGATCGTGTTTTGGGCGGCGGTTTAGTGCCGGGAGCGATTGTGTTAATTGGTGGAGAACCTGGAATTGGTAAATCAACACTGTTAACACAGATGGTTTTAAAGTTAGGTGAACAAATAGTAGCTCCATTGGTCGTGACGAAAAAAACGCTAAGTAAAGAAAATGACCCTAAAAAAGCCAAAGGTGATTTAGTGGCTAAAAACATGCCTTTACAGAAAATCTTTTATGTTTGTGGAGAAGAAAGTCCAAATCAAATTGCTTTAAGAATCAATAGATTTTTAAGTAATGAACAAGAAAATTTTCCAAAAAAAGAGCCTGCTGCAAAGCCTAAAAACATGGACAAAAAAGTATTCTTGCAGAATTTGCAATTTATAACAACCATGAATGTAGATGAAATTTCAGCTTTAATTAATCAAGAAAAGCCAGATCTAGTTATTATTGATAGTATTCAAACCCTATTTACTCAAGACTTAGTTGGAACAAGCGGAAGTGTGGGGCAAATTAAAGAATGCACTGACCGCTTAATCAATGTAGCCAAACCATTAGATATTCCTTTGTTTTTAGTGGGCCATGTGACTAAAGAGGGGGTGATTTCTGGCCCCAAAGTTCTTGAACACATGGTTGATGCAGTTTTACAATTAGAGGGCGAAAGAACCGGTAATTTACGTGTGCTTAGAGCGTTGAAAAATCGTTTTGGCGCCACTGATGAAGTGGGTTTATTTCGGGTAGTGTCATTTGGCATGGAAGAAGTTACTAACCCCGGAGAATTCTTTTTGGAAGATCATAATCAAGCTGCCTGCGGTAGTGCGATTGTTGGGGTGCTAGAAGGCACTCGGCCTTTGATTATTGAAGTTCAAGCTCTGGTAGTGCCATCTCAATTGGCTATGCCCCGGAGAGTAGGGCGAGGAATTGATTTAGCTAGAATCCAAATTTTAAGCGCAGTTTTACAAAAGCATGGTTCTTTACCATTGGGCGAATGTGATGTGTTTTTAAGTGCGGCAGGTGGTTTTAAAATTAAAGAACCAGCCGTAGATTTGGGTTTAGCTATAGCGATTGCCAGTAGTTTAAAAAACAAAAGTTTACCAGCTAAAACTGTTTTTATCGGTGAAGTCGGGTTGTTGGGGGAGATTAGAAATGTACCATACTTAGATCAACGGATTAAGGAAGCAAAAAGGTTGGGGTTTACTAAGGTTATTTCGCGGAAAACACATCAACACGTCAGGCAAGTATTAAAAGAGTTTATCTAGCTTTTATATTAGGGTAATTTTCACCATCATCATCTGTGCTACCAAAAACATCAAGCTATTTCTTCTTAGCGTATCTTTCTCGGCTAGATCTAATCACTTTTTCTCGGCGTTGGTTGATACTACTATATAGAGGCAAAGTATAAGCAGGGAAGGGAGCAGACATTACGTTGTCTACCATAATCTTGTTAATAATCTGGTAACGATCAAGTGAAACTAAATCTTCACTGGTATATTTATTACCGTATTCTTTAGTAAATAATTCAGCGTCAGAGGCGCCCATTACAAAGCTGGCAATGGTGCCACAGTTGCCAAAAATAGCTTGGCGAACTTCTTCGGGTATTTGATCGATGTATTGGTTAGCCAGAATTAGATTAAGGCGATATTTACGAGCTTCAGACAAAATTTTAATAAACGATTGGGTAGCAAAGTTTTGAAATTCGTCTACATAAAGATAAAAGTCTTTGCGTTGTGTTTCTGGAATATTAACTCTTCCCATGGCAGCTAGTTGAATTTTGGTAATTAACATTGCCCCAAGCAGAGTGGCATTGTCTTCACCTAGTTTTCCTTGAGACAAATTAGCTAACAAAATTTTGCCGTTATCCATGGTTTCTTCAATACTAAAAGAGCTTTTATTAGTATTAACCACATTGCGAACAAGTGGAGAAGAGGTGAATTGACCAACTTTATTCAAAATTGGGGAAATCGATTCTGATTTCAACCGATCAGGCATACGGTTAAATTCATTTAGCCAGAAATCTTTAAGAATTGGATCATCTAGTGTTTCAACAATCCGATTACGATAATTGTTATCAGTTAATAGGTTTAAAATATCTGAAAGTTTGGCAGTTTCTGTTTTAAGCAGGGTTAAGAGAGCATTGCGGAGAATGTATTCTAGTCTAGGCCCCCAAGAATATTCGTAAAGTTTTTTGAACACTGATACAATTCCCGAAGCGATTAATTCACGGTGCACAACGTTTTTACCTTCAAATAGGTTGATTTGGACAGTTCTTTCTTGATCAGCTGGATTAAAATAGACCACATCATTGACCCGATGAGAGGGGATAAAATCAAGCAAAGTCTCTACGAGATCCCCATGAGGATCAATTACACACATGCCCTCATTTTTTTTCAGATCGCTAATTGCCATATTAGCTAACATGGTAGATTTACCAGTTCCTGTTTTTCCAATGACATACATATGGCGACGTCTATCTTGACGGATTAAGCCATATTTGACGTTTTGGTTTTTAAAGGTAGTTTGGGCAAAAATATTAATTTCTTTTTTGTTTTCTTCAGACATACCAGGAGTAACAATGGGTAGATTCTCTGGTGGATCACCTAGTAGTTTTTTACCCCAAGCAATGTTGGGCACAGTGGAAAGTTGTTTGTTAGGTAAATGATATAAAGTAGCAAGTTCTTCTAAAGTAAAAAACTGTTTTTTATTTCTAGCAAAACTGCGATGGAGAAGGCTAGCTAAAAAATTATTTTTAAATAAATAGACCTTACGTAATCTCAGCGAATTGCTATCGCTTTTAGAAATAGAATTATAAGCAGTGGCTAAAGTCTCTAAGAGTAAATTAGCTCTTGGTTTAGTTTCAGCTAAAACTAAAATTTTGATGGCTAAACGTAAATTTTGTTCAGTTTTTTTCTGAGCGGCTAATTGTTGAGGATTTTGTTGCTCTGTAGTTGTTATTTGTTGGTCTGGTGACAATTCAGGCGGAGTAAGACCGAGTTTTTGCCAATAACTGCTATTAGGATTAAGCAGGTATTGCACTAAAACATGGTCATTAGGCTGAGTTTGTGAAAAAGTATTTAAAACAGTTACTAACGGATCAATATTACTAAAATCTCGATAGTTTTTTAATGGAAAATATTGCTGATTAGCTAATTCCAAACGACCGGCTTTAAAAGTTAGAGGGGGATGATCTGGGTTAGTTAAGTTGGGTTGATTATTAGCGTCAATGGGTTTGAGTAAATTAAGAATTTTAGCAACTGGATCTTCTTCTAGCTCTGTAATAATTGCTTCTGGATAGCTAGCGCTGATAGATGTTTTTAAGTAATCCTTTAGTCTTTCTGGGGTATAGCAATAAAAATAAATAGTTTGATTAGTGCTTAAAATTTCAAAACTAAGCTGTTCACTTTTTTTGAGAAGTTTAAACCACCAATTGTTTTTTAATTGGGGAAGCGTGGCAAAGAGTTGCACAGCTGTTTCTGGAGTATGTTCATTATCTCTGCTAGTTCTAATTTCTAGAATCACGTGTTTAGCGGCCATAATAATAGTATAACAACAGAAAGTATAAGTATTAAGACCTGGTTTGCTTCGCTTTGCGAAGAGACTGCGGTCTTAATATTATACTTTCTTCAGTTTTCGCTTGGCTTTGCCAAGATACTACGCCTTAGCAGATATATTTTATTCAAAGTTGCGAAGAGACTGCGGTCTTAATATTATACTTTCTTCAGTTTTTGCTTGGCTTTGCCAAGATACTGCGCCTTTTCTTCAAAGTTACGAAGAATTGACGGTTTTAATCAATGATATTACTTTTTTTTAAACACAAGCTTAAGGTCGGGGAGTGTGTTTGTGTCTTGGTACGCTTTATTAAACATGTTTTCCACATTTAAAAATAATTTATTTTTATTGTTGAAAACAACTTGTTTTTATTCTGGTTTTTGTTTATTTAATAAAATATAAGACGTTAAAAACAAACACCCAAATAAAATTATGGGTTGATTTTATTATTAAAATATAGTTATATAGAGGGGAATTAAAAAAGATATTGTTTGCAAAAAAATTATTAAATAATTATGGAAAAATAACTTTTTAAATAAAAAAGATTTGAGAATAAAAAATAAAATTAGAAGAAAATAAAAAAAATCGCCCAAATTTGCATTCTATAGGGCAGAAGTAAGCAAACTTAGGCGATTTAAGCATTATTACCGCTGAAATAATTCACAAATAATAATGCCTTTTTTACTCTGGGCAGAGTAACATTGTCAATAGAATAACAAGCTAAGAATGCTTTGTAAATTATATCTTAGTGGGGTATAATATATTCTATTAGATCATTTGTTTAAAAATTGTTAAAAAAAAGGAGTTTAATGCAGATTCGGTTGATGGGCAGGCTACCGAATCTGCATCAAGCCCCTTTTAAAAAAAACTATATCAGACTTAACTAAACTAGAGTAGCTAAGCGGTTTTTTGACTTTTTAATTTATATTGTTTATAATGAGCTATCTTTCAAGGATTTTTTCCAATAATGAAAAAAAGTATTAATTGTTATTTTCCAATTCTCCTTAGTTGTTAGGGAAAATTTATCTATATACATAAAAAAGGATTTTTTATGCCAAAAGTTATTAAAGCAGCTGATTTGGTGGGCAAACCAGAAGATTTGCCAAAAGTAGAAAAAAACATATCTTCTCCAAAAATTTCTTCAAGTGTTTCCAAAACCTCTAGTTTCAAAACCAGACCACTAGCTACTAGAGTTGTTCCTAAAAAAATTTTTACTAAAACAAATAATATTTCTGAGTTGATTAATAATCAAACAAAAGAAGATTCTAATTTAGTAAAAGAAAATCCAGATCAAGAAATAATTGTTGAAAATTTAGATGCCAAAGACGGCGAATTAGCTAAACCAAGTAGATTTAGTTATCGTAGCAGATTAGCTATGCCAGATGCAGATTTACCAACTGAACAAATCTCTGGAATTTTAGATACTTCTAGAGACGGTCATGGTGTTTTGCGGGCTAAATTTTCTGAAGATGATAGAGATGCTTATATTTCTACTTCTCAAATTAGACGTTTTAATTTAAAGCCAGGTGACATGATTACTGGTCCAGCCAGAAAACCTAAAGAAAATGAAAGATATTGGGGATTGCTAAAAGTGGATACGATTAACGGCATGTCTGTAGATGAGTTTTTAAAATTAAAAAGAATTAAATTTAAATCTTTAACTCCTGTTTATCCTGATTCTCAGATTAAACTAGAAATTAGTCCAGAAATATTAGATTTAAGAATTATTGATTTAGTTGCGCCAATTGGAAAAGGGCAACGTAGTTTAATTGTTTCTCCTCCAAAAGCTGGTAAAACAACTCTTTTAAAGAATATCGCTACTGGTGTAGCTCAAAATTATCCCAAAATTCATGTAATGGCTGTTTTAGTTGGGGAGAGACCTGAAGAAGTAACTGATATCCGTCGTCATATTGATATGATTACTAAAGGTAAAGGTGAAGTAGCAGCGAGCAACTTTGATGAATCAGCTCAAGATCAATGCCGAGTAGCAGAGTTAGCTCTAGAAAGAGCTAAGCGCTTAGTAGAGCAGGGTCAAGATGTTTTGATTTTACTTGATTCTATTACTCGTTTAGCCAGAGCTTATAACTTAGCAATGCCAACATCTGGTAGAACTTTATCAGGTGGTTTTGATCCAGCCGCTTTATTTCCGCCCAAAAAATTCTTTGGGGCTGCTAGAAATTTTGAAACTGGTGGTTCATTGACTATTATCGGAACAGCTTTAGTGGAAACTGGTTCTAGAATGGATGATTTGATTTATGAAGAATTTAAAGGCACCGGTAACCAAGAAGTCCAACTTGATCGTAAATTAGCTGAAAGAAGAATTTATCCTGCTATTGATGTCCGCCGTTCTGGAACTCGTAGAGATGATTTATTAATTGATGGAGTAACTTATCAGGCAGTTTTAACTTTGCATAGAATGTTGGATACTTTTAATGATGATGAAAGAACTCAAACTTTAATTAATCAACTTAAAAGAACTAAGACCAATAAAGAATTTTTAGCTTCAATGAAGAGCTAAACACGACATTATGCCTAAAATTACGCTTAAACTGAGATTTCCAACAATCTTTAAAGATCTTGCTAGTTATTTTCAGTTTTTGCGGAATTATATTAAAAATCGTGGTTATGGAGTTTTTTCTAGATTTGAAAGTTTAAAAGATGTTGTAGTTGATATTTTGTACAAAAAAAGAGGTAAGTATACTCGGCCATTTCTTCATCTTGGGGCAGTTGGTTTAGGATTTTTATTGATCACAGTTGGGCCAATTGTTTTTGCTAAAACTGATAATCAAAAATCAGGCCAAGTGGCAAGACCAGTGTTGAGCACGGCTACAGCTTACGCTCCTGATATGTACACTAAGCAAGCAGAAGAAGTGCGTCAATTTAGAGGTGGTGAAATTATCACTCACTCGGTAGAAGAAAATGAAACGATCTCTAGTATTGCTGAAAAATACAATCTGCAAGTAGATACAATCCTTTGGGAAAATGATCTTACTGAAACTGCAAAAATTAAACCAGGACAAGAATTGAGAATTTTACCAATTGATGGCGTACGTCATAAAGTTGCCAAAGGTGAAACTATTTATACCATTGGTAAAAAATATGGTTTGGAAGGTTCAGCTGTTCAGGTGATTGTTGACTATCCATTTAATGAGTTTCTAAATGATGAAACTTTTGAGCTGGTTGTTGGTCAAACTTTAATGATTCCTGATGGAATAATGCCCAAAAAGATTCCAGTGGCTCCTAAAGCTACTTACGGAAAAATAACGCCAGATGCTGGCACAGTCACCGCCACTGGTAACTTTGTTTGGCCAGCGAGTGGATATATTTCTCAGGGCTATCGTTTCTACCACAAAGCCATTGATATTGCCGCTAGAGGTGGTGGACCAATTTTGGCAGCTGATAGTGGAACCGTGACGGCTGCTGGTTGGCCAGATAGCTATGGCTATGGAAATAGGGTAATGGTAGATCATGGTAATGGTTTTGTGACTTTGTATGCTCACTTAAGTGTGATTCAAGTGCAAGTAGGACAAAGGGTTAATCGTGGCGATGTTTTGGGTCAAATGGGAAATACAGGTAGAAGTACTGGTACTCATTTGCATTTTGAAATTAGACAGGGTGGAGCCTTGATGAATCCAGAAAGTTATTTAAAATAGGCGTTTACGCCCTAGAAAGATTGAATGTTAGATTTAGTTACTCTTATTTTTAAAGCTGGCGATGGAGGACATGGTAGAGTTTCCTTCCGCCGAGAAAAATTTATTCCCAAAGGCGGGCCAGATGGTGGTGATGGTGGTAAAGGTGGCAATATTATTTTGCGAGGAAAAAAAGGTTTAACCACGCTCAAACATTTTGCTGGGAAAACTGTTTTGGAAGCTACTAGAGGTCAAATGGGAGGTAAAAAACAATGTTTTGGCTCAAAGGGTGAAGATTTAATTGTGGAAGTGCCTTTTGGGACGGTTGTTTGGTTGATTGCTGAAAATCAAGCTAGCCAACGACGGCGTCAGCGTTTTGCTTATGAAGATAACCAGCGGTTAGAGTTTACTTTTCGTAAAGGAGATGTTCATCATAAAAAATATTATCTACAAAAAGAAGGTCATCCTGTTCCAGATAGAGAATTAGATGAAATTGTTTGGAGTGATGATCCAGAATTATTGCAAAAACAAGAAAATCCAATTGCTAAAAATCAAAATTTTGATCGACAGAGTTTTCTTAAATTAGTGCAAATTGATGAAAATCATCCTGAAGTAGTGCTATGCCAAGGTGGTTATGGTGGGCGAGGGAATGTGGCTTTTAAGAGTTCTACTAAAACCACGCCGTTGGAAGCTGAATATGGTTCTTTTGGTGAACAGAAAAAAATTGTATTTGAATTACGTTTATTGGCAGATGTTGGCTTGGTAGGATTCCCTAATGCTGGTAAAAGCACGTTGCTATCTAAAGTAACTAGAGCTAATCCTAAAATTGCTAATTATCCTTTTACAACCATAGAACCAAACTTGGGGATTATGAGCTTGGGCAATTTAAAAGCTGGTGATAATCAAGGCAAAAGTGAAGTTATTATTGCCGATCTCCCTGGATTAATTGAAGGGGCAAGTGAAGGTAAAGGTTTAGGTCATACTTTTTTACGTCATGTAGAAAATTGCCAAGTATTATTGTTTATTTTATATCTCGATGAAAATTTAGTTTTTGATGAGACTTTAAGTTGGAAGAAAAAGGCTGATTTATTATGGCAACAATATTTGCAACTAGACCAAGAATTAAAAGATTATAGTCAAAAAACAGCTGATGATAGTTTGTTAAAGAAACCACGCTTGTTTAGCTTAAATAAAACAGATATTTATCCAGCTGAGTTAGTAGAAGCAGTTAAAGACTTATTTAAGCAACAGCTTAAAGGTCAAGAATTAATTGTGTTTAGTGGCGTAACTGGCGAAGGCTTAGAAGAAGTTAAAAAGGCAATTGCCGAAGTAATTAAGTAAAGTGGAGTCAAATTAAGTTTGAGGTAGCTAAGATAGTAAATTGTTTTTTTAGGGGAAATTTTTTTGGCAAAAAAAAGCGGCAGGTGAAACTGCCGCTGAAGTGGAGAAAATTTACATCCTCCACCCGGAATTATCTCCGGAGTTTATTAAACTCCAGATTAAAATTCCACCTACTATTAAAAGAATCACTAAAATCCCAATAATAATCTCCATCTTTCTCCAATCCGCTTCTGCTTTTTGGATTTTAGCTCGCTTTGAGCTAATTAAGCAAAAGGTAAAAAACACTATAGTCTTATAAAAAATAAAAATCAATGTTATGGGATTTTGCCAGATTGTGGTTTTAAAATCCTGACAAACCAGTTTGAGCATTTTATACAAAAAGTACGCTTTTTTTGTATAACAGCACTATACAAAAAGTACGACTTTTTGTAGAAGTGGCACTTCGTTGAAATATTTCCACTCTTACATAATCAAAGAGCCTCAATTTTGAAAAGCAGGTCATGTATAATGACAATTATGTTAAAAATGAAAAAGAAAGTGGTAGTAGTAGGAGGGGGGACTGGAACTTCAGTCTTATTAACAGCTCTCAAAGATATCCCCGAATTTGATCTGACAGCCATTGTTACAGTAACTGACAATGGAGGGTCTACAGGTCGTTTAAGAGATGAATTTGGGTTTTTGCCAGTAGGTGATATGCGTCAATGTCTAGCGGCTTTAGCCGATGGCGAAAACCAAGAAATGGTGAGACAAGTTTTGTTGTATCGCTTTGAAAAAGGGACTGGTCTTAAAGGTCATAATTTAGGCAATCTAATCTTAACGGCGTTAGAAGATTTAGCAGTTTCTCCAGCTCAAGCCATTGAAATTGCTAGTAAAATTTTTCGTACTAAAGGTCAAGTGTTACCAGTTAGTGAAGATAATGTTAATCTTGAAATTGAATATCAAGATGGCAGTAAGGCTTTTGGTGAACACATTTTAGATTTAACAGAAAACGGTGGTAAAAAAATTATTAAATTGAGTTTAAATGAACCTGCTCAGATTTACAGCAAAGCCGAACAAACTTTGCTTGAGGCTGATTTAGTTGTTATTGGCCCTGGTGATTTATATGCAAGCTTGATTCCTAATTTGTTGGTAACTGGTTTTTCTCAGGCTTTACAAAAAAGTCCAGCTAAATTTATTTATTTAGTTAATTTGATGACTCACTATAGCCAAACTTATGGCATGTCGGCGAGTGATCATGTAGCTGAAATTGGTCGTTATGCTGGCAGAAAACCAGATTATGTGGTAATTAATAATGGGCAAATTCCCGAATCAATTTTAGCTATTTATAAAAAATCTAATGAAGTAACTGTAGCTGATGACTTACCTAAAACAGCAGGGATTATTCGTCGTGATTTGGTTTTAAATCTGCAAGTAGAAAAACAAAAATCTGATGAATTACCTAGAAGTGTTTTGCGTCATGATCCTGCTAAAATAGCGGCTTTATTTAGAAGTATGTTTGTTAAATAATAGCTTTTTGTAGCGTAGTTTATAAAATAAAAAAATCCAGGTTTAAACCTGGATTTTTAATAACTTTGATTGTTTAAAAATTAATTTATTCAACTACTTGAGTAGAGGATGAGCTATCAGTTGTGTCTGAATCTAAGTTTAGGTTTTGATCTAAAGTAGTTTCAGCTTGAGTGGCTGGATTAGGGCTTTCTAAATTTTGTTCAGTAATAGAATTTAATTCACTGCCTAAGGGCGTATTGTCAGTTTGAGTTGTTTGACTCTGCTGAGCTGGTGCTTTAGCTTTAGCAGCGGCGGCGCTGGCTTCTTTAATTGCTTGTTCAGCTAAAGGTTTAATCTTTTCTAGGTTTTCATTAACTGTCTTGTAATCTTCACTGTCAGCGGCTAATAAACTTAGAGTTTGTTTTAGCGCTTCTTGAGCATCAGGGTATTGTTTAAGCTGTGCAAGAGCCATTGCTAATTGATAATAACCAGCTGGAATATCAGGTTTGATATTAATGGCCTGTTGGAAAATATTGGCTGCTTGAGCAAACTGTTGTTGAGTAAATAAAATGCCACCTAGATCAATCCTCTTAAATGGATCATTTGGCTCATTTTCAATAGCACTAACGTAAGAATTGATTGCCCATTGATCTGCTCCTTCAGTGCTTCCAATTAAATTTTGGTAAATTCTAGCCAAAGCTACCCAGTTGTCACTATCGGTTGGTTCAACAGAAACAGCATTTCTGGCTTCGTTAACTGCTTGTTGAATGAGCTGGCTAACTTGATTTTTTTCTTCTTCAGTAGCGTCGGTTTTGTTGGCTAAAGCTACTGCAATTTGTAAATTGGTTAGGGCATAAGTGCGATGTAATTCTGCTAAATATGGATTTAAGTTACGGGCTAATCTTTGTTGGTCGTAAACTCCAACCACATCGTTGGCAAGTAAAGCTTTATCGGCTAAATATAAATGATGATAGGCAGAATAAGCTTTGCCAGTGAGTAAAGCTAAATATCCTACACCAACTAAAATGAGCAAATTAATTAAGGTTAATACCCAATTTTTTGGTTTTTGAGTTTGTTCATTGCGAATAACACTAATAGATAAAGCCTCTAATTTTAAAGTTGGAAAAGCCTGTGATTGAGTGCCAATCCAAAAAATAATTAACAGGGCTTGGATAGCTAAGAGAACAGCACTAGCAGGCAGTAATAGTTGCATAACAAAGGTTAAAGCAATCATGGCTGTAACAGGATTTTCCTTTAAGCTTCTTAAAGAATTAGCGCGGAAAAATTTAACAGCAAAGATAACCCAAGCAGCTAAACCCAGTAAGCCAGTAGAGGCTAATAAAGTCATCGGGAAATTAGTGGCTGAACTAAATCTAGTTTGCCAATAACTTTGACCATTAACCCATAGAGGTTTAAATTTGGCATACGCATTTTGATAATATTCTGGTCCCTGGCCAATTAAAGCATTACGTGGAGAGCGTAAAGAATCTAACATTACTGACCAACTAGCTGTAAAAGGTGGCAAAACCAAGCTGGTTTCTTTTCCTGGTAAAACTGACCAAACATGTAAGCCTAAGCCAAATAAAACTAGAGGAATAGCGACAATATCAAAATTAGAAATCTTTTTTTGTTTAATAATATTAACAATGCTGGCTGTTAAAGCTAAAACGCAGATTTCAATTGTTGTGATTACTGAGCCAGTTAAGCTAAAAGATAGGTTGTTAGGTAAACTAAACCCAGTGAGATGGCTAATTAATCTACTCGGCCCAAAACCCACTAATTGCATTAAACCAGTGACACTAAGAGCACTCGCGGTAATCATTAAAGCTTTAATGAGCCAATCTTCTTTATTATGATCAACCTTAATTAAAGAGCCTCCCAAAACAATCATCAACGCTGAGCTGATTAAAACTCCTCCTAGACCTAATAAAGATTTAACTGGATATTGATTGGCAAAAAAGCTAGAAGCCAATACCACTAAAGCAAAAACTAGAGCTGGCAAAGTAACTGGAGTAAGAGTAATTTTCCAACTCTGTTTTTTTAGTGACTGAATAAAAAATATGGCAGTACTAAGTAAGCCTGCTAAGATGATTAAAAAAGTTTTACTGTGGACAGTAAAATTATTGGTGTTGGGTAATAAAAAATTTGGTAGAACAATAATTAAAGCTAAAGCAATGTAAAAGAAGACTGTAGAAAAGGTGAGAGATGAATTGTTTTTCATATTGATCTAATGCTATAGTAAAGATAGCTAATCTTTATGTTATACCTGTTAAAATTTTTTTTGGAATGATTGCTTAACCAGTATGAAGAAAATGGCACTGACTTTCAAGGGGAAATTTAAAAGTTTAATTAAGCTTTAAGAATAAACATTTTTATGAAAAACAAAAACTTTTTTCAACCATCTGCCAATTATCCTAAAAAAGGTTTTACTTTAATTGAGGTATTAATAGTTGTTTCAATCTTGATGATTTTGATTTTATTATTTGTTTTTACTAGTTTCCGTCAGTTGAGTAAGGGAAGAGATGGACGGCGCAAATCAGATTTAGAAAAAATTAAAGTCGCTTTTGAAGATTATTATAATGACAATAACTGTTATCCAGATACAGCAGTATTAAGTAATTGTGATGGTGATAGTTTTAGACCCTATCTAGATACAATCCCTTGTGATCCAGCTAATAAAGAACCTTATTTATATGTAGCCAGTGATGGTGGTTTATGTAAAGGTTATAAATTATTGGCCAAGTTAGAAAATGTTGATGATCCAGATATAGCTAGCATTGGCTGCGATGCTGAAATTGGTTGTGGCTATACTGACCCAGACTATAATTATGGAGTTTCTCAAGGAGTTGGAGTGCCAGCTACTAGTGGTGGAGGGTCAGCAGTTATCGGCGATGGTTTAGGTGGTGATTACACGCCTTTAGACTATTCTGATGACTATTATTGTTTACCTGAAGCTGGTCCTGGTTGTACTTATGTTCAGCATGATAATGCCAAAGAGAGAAATTGTACTAAGGCTTTTGATGGCCCTACTGCGATTCAAGATTGTCAGGCTTTATGTAACTATAGTAATCCAACAATTGTTTGTCCGGCTTTATAATAAGGATTTTTATGCAAAAAAAATTGATGTTAAAACATAACTTACAAAAAGGTTTTACCTTAATTGAATTATTAGTAGTTATTGTTATTTTAGGTTTAGTCACCACTGTCGGTTTGGGGGCTTTTAGATCTAGTCAGGCTAAATCTCGTGATGCCAGACGCAAGTCAGAATTAGGCCAAATAGCTAAAGCTTTAGAGATGTATTACAACGATAAAGGTGAATATCCCTTAACAGCTGTTTTTCCAGCTGGTGGAAGTGTATTTAGTGATCCAGATAATTCTTCAACTATTTATATTGCAAAAATGCCAAAAGATCCCCGCGGGACTAATTATACTTATACTAGATTGGCGGAGAATGAGTATGCTTTATTTGCTCGTTTAGAAAATACTCTGGATCTTGATGCCGCCAAGTTAACAAGTGGAGGAGAGCAACAAGCCGGTGTTTATAGTGGAACTACTTGTGGAACTGATGGTTGTAATTATGTTTTAACCAGTGTTAATGTTAATGCAGGTACTGAATTTACAATTGTTGCTGACTAATTTTTATTGCGTAATATAAAAAAGTATTTTAATATGAAAAAACACAATTTTTTGAAAGTTTCTAATAAAGGTTTTTCCTTAATTGAATTATTAGTGGTTATTTCTATTATTGGGGTTTTAGCTGGCGTATTATTGATGAATCTTGTTGGGGTACGTGAGCGAGCGGCTGATATGAAAAAGAAAAATGATTTAATTCAACTTAAAAAAGCTTTAAGACTTTATTACAACGATAATCAAGCTTATCCTTTAGAAGCTGATGCTGGGTCACTTCTCCCTCCAGGAGGTGATTTTTCTAGCACTGACGGAACAATTTATATGAAAGATGTGCCAGAATATATAGAATATGGAGTTTCTACTGATAGAGAGAGATTTGCCTTGTCTATAGATTTAGAAAATTTATCTGATAAAGATTTACAAACCAGTCAACAAAAATGTAGTGCTAACTTAAGCTTAATATCTTCATTTGATGCAGATACGCATTATGTAGTTTGTGAAGATTAAAATTAAAGATTTTTTTCTATACCGGTGTTGGGTTTAATAATAGTATCATTTTTAATGATTACTCCAGGCATGGTGTTAGAATTAATCCCAATTTTGACATTGTGGCCAATAATTGCTCCTAAACGATCCATTTTAGTGTCAACTTTTTGGTTTTTAACGTAACAGTTGATTGTGGCTCGATCAAGCCTACGATTTGCTGTAATAAAACCAGCCCCAATTCGACAATTTTCGCCTAAAATAGAATTTCCGACAAAGCCAGAATGAAGGTGAGCTTTACTCATTAGAATGCTGTTATTAGCATCCGCATAACGCTGAATTTCTGCCCCAGCTTCTAGGACAGTGTTTTTTCTTGCAACACAGAATGAACCAACCACAGCCTGAGGGCCAATATAAACAGGACCTTCTACAATAGCGTAGTCGGCAATAATTGCTCCAGGTTCAATATGAACATCTCCATGCAAAACAGCAGTTGAAGCGATTTGCGCATCTGGAGAAATTTCAAACTTTAATTTTTTAAAGAGATGATCTCTTAAATCAAAAAGATGCCAAGCATATTTAAGTGAAGGAGAAGGATCTGTTGCAATATAACCAGCCACTTGATGATCTTGCATATACTGATTAAGAATTTTTTCAAAAGCATATTCTTCAGTAGGGTGATCTTTAATTAAATTTAAAATTTCTTGGGTAATAACATAAGTTCCCACAATACGATAAGGATTTTCTACAGAACTTTGAGGTTTTTCAATTAAAGTAGTTGCTAAATCATCTTTAATGGTAACGATGCCGTAGAGTTCTGGATGAGTGGTGGGTTGCCCACAAACAACAACATCTTGTTGTTGAGCTAATAGTTTAGAACCAAGTTGACCACCATCTACATGGTGAGCGTGCAAAACTACGAATCTTTCTCCTAAATATTCTTGAGCAGATAAAAGTGCATCTCCCATCCCTAGGGCTTGGTGTTGATTCACGATAGTGAATTTTTTAAATTTATTAGGATAGGCTTTAAGAAGCTGCGCTAAAGTTTGGTTACTTTGATTAACCACCACTACTACTTCATCGAAAGTTGCTTCTGCAAGAGAATCTAAAGTCCAGTAAATGATTGGTTTGCCCATTAATAAAGTCTCACTTTTATGAGCTTGAGCAGAGTAAGGAGTAAATCTGGAAGATTCTCCAGCGGCTAAAATAACGGCTTGTTTCATCATATAAAACTATTCTAGCAGATTGTGTAAAAAATGCTTTTGGCTGTTATGAAAACAGTTATTTTTGAGAGTAATGTGTTTGCAATGTTCCGCCGCGAAGCAAGGTAGGGATTAAAAAAAGATCACGTTGTAAACTAAATATATAATTATGTAACGTCTTTGCGCAGCAAAGCAGGGAATTAAGGAGAAATCCTGTTGTAAACTAAGTTAGTATGAATGCAATATTCCGCCACGAAGCAAGGCAGGGAATAAGAAAGAATCACGTTGTAAACTAATATTAATAATATGTAATGTTCCGCAGCGCAGCAAGGCAATTACATATTATTAATATTAGTTTACAATCCACCAGTTAAACTCCACATCCTTTAAGCTTTCTTGGTCAAATCCTACACTAAATTCACCTTCAACTTCTGGGGTAGCAAGCTTATCTTCTGTCTGGTGTTTAACATACAAGACTTGATTATTGGTACTGCTTAAAGGAGTAACATAAATGCGACTATCATTACTAATTAAAGCAGATTTAATGATTAATTCAGTTTCGCCAGCTTTTAAGACAGCTTTACCCGTGGTCTTTTTGGCGACTAATTCACCTAAAGCATCATTAGTAAGATCTTGACTATCTAAAGCTAAACCACCGGCAAATTCAGCTTGACCTTGAGCAGAAATGGTAGCAACTGGAATGCCTAATTCATCAATAATTTGTAAGCTTGAACGCTTAACTTCTCCAGATTCAGTAGAGGCGCCAGCGACTTTAATTTGCAAAGGTTGGTCAAAATTATTTGGAGTAATCTGATTGCTTTGAATTAGCTCAGATACCAAGGTTTTAGTTTCAACTTGATTGCTGGCAATTTTGCCAGTGACGTTAAGGTCGCCATTAATATTAACTTTTCCTTGATCATTGATTGTCATTACTTCCGCTAAAATTGAAACTTGACCCACTCCGCTAGCTTGCAAATATAAAGTGGGGACAGGATTGGTGGCAGAAGCCAGTACTTCTAAAGAGTTGGCGCTGATTTTCATGCCTTCTCCTACTAATAAATAGTTGCCGATGCCTAGCGCGTCAGCAATATAGCCAGTGCCATTAACTTCAAAGTATCGGTCAACATAGGCGGCTGATGGAGTAATCACGACGTCTTCGATAGTTAATTCTAGCTGAGCAAGATTCTGGCGAAGGCTGGCGGCGCCAGAAGCATCATAACCAGCGCTATCAATGGCGGCGATTAATTCTTGAGTATCAGCGGTATAGTTGTCACCTAATAAAGTAGCTAACAGTGAAGGCTGTTTAAAGGATTGGGCTACTTTTTGATCAAAATCAACGATTTGGTTGGCACTAAAGCTGGCTTCTGTAGAAATTAAGCCAAAATTGCTTTCGCCATTAACAGTAATGCTGTTAGCTTCTAACTGAGCGACGGTTAATTTGCCAGAGATGGTTGCATCACCCATAATTTGGGCAGTTTGAGCTTGAATTTGTTCGATTTCTGCCATTTGAGCTTCTAAGTAAGCAAGGCGAGAAGACGCAGCATTTAATTGTTGAGCGTGTAATTCTTCAGTGTTAATACTTGTTGCACTAATTGAAGCAATATCAGCAGAATTGGCGGTAAGATCTGCTAAAAGAGTAGAACCAGTAGCGGTAAGATTTTGAGTACTAATTGTAGAAGTTTGTAAACTTTCTGTGGTCAAATTAGCTAAATAAGTAGAACCATCTTGATTGAAAGAGGCTAGCGTCTGATCATCAGCATTTGTAATTGTCAGGTTAGAGTCAGGTTGAAGTTGTATCCTAGAAGTAGCGAGCTGAGCAATCGTGGCAGAAGTAGCCTGGAAAGATTGTGCAATAAGCTCTTGGGTTTTGATTAAACCAGCTTCAAGATTGGCGATAAAAGCTTGGGTAAAGGCAGAGATTTTAGAAACTGGCTGATCAGCTTGAGTGACTTGATAGACACCATTGTCATTAATGATTTTGATTTCACCAGAATCAGCAATAAATGAATGAGGATCATGCCAAGAAGTATTAACAAAGACCATGAGTTTACCAACAAAGGTGTTGTTAGGTAAGCGGAAACATGGCTGAGTAGAATTCATGCCATCATCATTAGGCCAGATGATGTCGTTAATAGAGTTAACTGCCGGACAAGTAGCTTCAGACCAGTGGGCGTTAGAAGCTAATGCTTTTGCAACCGTTGGACCAGATTCTGTAGCTTTCATGGCGATACCTGGTAAAGAGGAAGAAGTTAAATAGTCACCTTTATTAATCGTGCCTGGTTGAGCTGTTACAATAACCGGGACCTGACCAGCAAGAGCGACTTTAACGGTATTAGAAGAGTAATTAGACTCGCCTAAAGTAATACCTGGCTTGGTAGTCACGATGCCAATAAGTTTTTCATCATAAGATTGTTGAGATTTTTCGACAGTACTATTAGCAGAAGTAGAAGCAGAAACTAATTGACCAGGTTGGGGAAGATCAGTTGGATCGGCTAAGAAAACTTCAGCTAAGTCCATCCCGGTGGTAAGCGAGCTAGGATCAATGCGGACAGCATCAAAATAGACAGTTCCTGTTGTTCCATTAATAACAGCTCTTGCCCAAATATGAGAACCAGACGCCGTAACGGTTCCACCTTCTACGGTATAGCTACTATGAGTAGTGTTATGGTTAACTGTATAAGTAGTTGATCCACTAGTATTAGCCGTACAATTACTTTCAGTAGCATAGGTAACTAATCCAAGTCGGTGAGTATATCCTCCTGAATTTAATATAGAAGCATAAACGTTGTAAGTTTGTCCCACTCTAATAGGAAAACAAGCACTATATGAAGTTTGATTTGTTACAGCTAATACATAGCTACCATGATTAATATAGCCACCACCTGCTTGATTGCTTCTTGTCCCAGCTGTCCAACCATCAGCAGAACCACCTACGCCTGCTTCAAAACTAGCATTAGGCACCATGCTTTCTTGATTTCCTAGGGCATTTACTCCTCCTGTTTGGGAAATGTCATCTCTAAGTATAGTAGTACCATTAACATCGAGTTTGGCTGTAGGTGTAGCAGTGCCAATGCCAACATTGCCATTACTATCAATTCTCATTCTTTCACCATCATTAATTCTAAAAAACATATGATTACTTGAATGGGTGTAACCTATGCCCGCTACAGTTGATGAATCAGGATCTGCAAAATATAAATAACCACTGACATTATTTGGGGTACCAACAGTGATCATGGCATGAGTGTCATCCTGAAGTAGTAGACCAGTATAACTGTGTGGGGTACCTCCATAGCTACCATTACTGACATCTAATTTAGCGGTGGGGTTAGTGGTACCAACACCAATATTACCACTACCATTAATCCTCAGCCTTTCGCCTCTACCTGTAGAAGCTTGTGTATAAAAAGCTAATCCAAGATTAGTATTATATGTATTCTCATTAACATTATAAATTGCTCCAGAAATACCAGCTCCAGGGCTTGAAGTTTCAGAAGTATAAAAAGCTATTCCTGAGCGAATTTCACCAATAGTAGCCGTACCAGAACCATAATCAGATATCGTATCTACCATGCGAAGCATCGAAACTCTTTCGCTACCGTCTTGGGGTGCTCCAGATCTTCCCCCAGTACCAGCAATAACTAAGCCTTGTGTATTACTTGCGAGGTAAGAGTTAGGGGTAGTTGTAAGTATCCCAACGTTTCCAGAGTTAAAGTAGGTAATAGAGCCATCAACCCCAATTTGAGCATCGGTAGTGGTAGAGTTATTTCCTCTAAAGAATTTAACAGCTTTTGCTCCAGTAGTGTTAGTAGTTCTAAAGAATCTAACTTCACTAATTGCAGTAGCATCAGGTAAGGGATCAATATCAAAGATATTATCACCGGCAGAGATTCTTCCTCTGGCAGTGCCAGCATAGTATAGACCAATTTGGCCACTGGTAGAGTTATTAATAGATAAAGTGTAACCAGGAGTTGTAGTGCCGATGCCCACAAAACCCGTACTAGGGCTAAGTACAATATCTCCAGCACTCGTCGTTATAGTATGATCACCAGAGTCATCATAAAAGTCACCAGTAGCACTAATGTTCCATGCTCCAGAAGCGATTTCAACTATACTTGAGTCATCACCAATTAGGGCACTTCCATAAACTTGAAGATCATAAGTGGGATTAGTGATTCCAATCCCTACATTACCAGCTCGATCTAAAACCAAACCATTGTTAGTGATACCTGTAGCATAAGAATTGGAAGTACCAAAATATAGATCTGTCCCGGTTCCATCTTCAAACATCCAGATTCCAGCCTTTGGTTTAGTAGCATTGTTATCAGAATTATTCCAAAAAACACCAGGTGTATAAGCACTTCCTGTATAGTTGGTAGTAATAAGTAGTCCGGCGTTATTAACATTTTGAGTAAAGTTAGTAAGGGTAACACTTTCATCTGGGTCGTAGATGTTTAATACTGAAGTAGGAGTAGTAGTGGCGATACCGACGTTGCCAGTGCTAAGAATTGTAACTTGTTGTGCTCCATTTGTCCACAATTCCATAGAATCAGTAGTGTGTAAATATCTCAAAATTCCTCTAGCACGGGTATCGTCACTGAATAACAAGCCACTATTTCCTGTAGTTGATGAGATAAAATTGAAATTGGCGTTGCCGTTTTTTTCTAGTACTAAAATATCGTCTGCATTGGCATCAGAACCTGTAACAGCACTGTCCATAATATGTAATTTATTATATGGATTGGTAGTACCAATACCGATGTTTCCAGTAGCAGTAATTACCATTCTTTGGTTGGCTAAAGCGCTAGCGCCAGTAAAAAATTTAATTTCTTCACCAGCATTATCAGCAACTAAGCTAATATCGCCAGTATTATTAGCAATGGCAAGATCATTTGCTGACCATGCAGTTGCTCCAGCATAAGAAGGATTGAAATAATGTATTCTCGCTCCTTCAACATCACTGCTATTTTTAAAGTATAAAGAACTGAATCCAGTTGCGGTAGTATTTTGTATATTAAGCTTGATAGTTCCAGCAGCGGCGCTTGTTCCTACAACATCGAGTTTATTTAAAGGAGTAGTAGTACCAATCCCCACATTGCCATTAAAGGCCGCTACACCTCCAGTAATAGTAGAGGGATCATAACCAACGCCTAATTTGCCAGTATCTAGATAAACATTGCTAGAGTAAGTGGAGTTGGGATAAACGTAGTCATTAGCTCCACCATCTAGCCATAAGCCACCAGTACCCACTGAAACGTCATAGACTGCTTGGTCTAAAGCATCGATAGCGGCGGTAAAGGTGGAAGCATCAGTAATGTAATTATCTTCAGTGTAGGTGCGGTTACCGAGAGTTTGAGAACCATAAGAGTAAAGGTCAAAAGTATCAGAGATGCCAACGTTGCCAGCAACATGAAGTGGGTAAGATGGAGTGGTAAGGCCGATACCGATATTTGTTCCATTGTCATAGAGGATGCCTGTCCCTAGAGTGTTGGTATCTGGAGTCCATCTTGCTACATAGTTGGCTGTGCCTGAACCATCTACCAGGGAGCTCCCCCAGACTCTAGAGTCAATTTCATCTGTGGTTACTTGGTTACTACTATTCAATATTAATACAGTGTCGTCAGTGCCAGTTCCTAAGCCTGTGAGTGTGACAGTACTATCAGCATCAATTGTATTGGCAAGTAGATCCCATCGGAGTGAGGAAGTGCCTAAATCTTGATCAGTTGTAACTGGAGTGATATTACCGTCTACTTGGAGAGCTGAGCTGGGGTTTGTTATTCCGATACCTACGTTTCCTCCAGCGGTTAATAAAATGTGCCCATTGCCAGCAGTAGATAAATTAAGGTTGCCATCGCTAATACTATTAGCTAAATCTAAAGTGCTATTTGCAGAAGACATGAATCCCAAGTAACCAACGCGGCTGGCATTTAAATTTCTGTACCATTCTAAGTAGCCGACTACTTCAGTTTCAGTGCTAGCATTACTATCAGATAATCTGATAATGGCATCATGTTCACCATCAATGTGTAAAGCTCTATAGGCTTCTAAGTTATTAATGCCCACATTACCATTAAAAGCAGAATGAGCGCTAGTCATTAGATCGGGTTGGAAGCCGACCCCCAATCTTCCTGGATCAGGAATCCAAACATTACGAGAATAAGTTGAATTAGGGTAAATAAAATCATTGCCTGGTGCACCGTCCAGCCACAATCCACCAGTTCCAACTGAAACATTATAAAGAGCTTGGTCTAAAGCATCGATAGCGGCGGTAAAGGTGGAAGCATCAGTAATGTAAT
>CAZYBC010000017.1:0-24623 GCA_964645645.1 uncultured Pseudomonadales bacterium | reverse complement strand
ATTTTAAAAAATCTTAAAAATTAACTTAGTGTTGCACTTCATATGCGAATTCAGGTTTTTATAATTATGGTTGGTATTATATCCTAATAACAACAGTTTGTAAATACTATGGGACTAAGCCTTCCCTCTTTTACTCAAAGTTTCAATCAATAAATTTGCTAAAGCTCCTGTGCCTAAAAATAAAGATACAGCTTTAACTGCCCAACCTAGTACAGGAATAGCTCCAATAGTAAACAAAATAAATAACCCAAGGGCTAACTGGACATAATCGTTTTTCAGCCATTTTTCATCAACTAACTTAGCTAACCAAGTGCCTATTGCTTTAGCACTTACCCATTTAGCAGCCATCAGCATCATTATATAAACAAATAAAGAGAAA
Source organism: uncultured Pseudomonadales bacterium (assembly GCA_964645645.1). GTDB lineage: Bacteria > Patescibacteriota > Microgenomatia > UBA1400 > PJMF01 > CAZYBC01. Next base: position 24,244 of record CAZYBC010000017.1, on the reverse strand, counting down.
ACTCCTAAGGGTAAGGTCACCACCATCACCATTAATAACAAAGCAGCAATGGGGACTAAAATTAAAGTGGCAAAGCCATAGCCTAAGCTAGCTAAAGGATTAGTGGTTAAATAGCTAACCACCTTTTTGCTAACTTGGGGTAAGAAATATAAAGCTAAACTACCGACAATCATGCCAGTAATAAATTTAAAAACAATCTTAACTATCTCAGCCACCACTAAAGCTGAGCCAACTTTTTTACTATCAACTTTAACTTTTTTAGTCTGAGTTGATTCTTTAACTGGTTGACGGCTAATGTCAATTTTTCCACCCACCTGATCTTGAGTTAAACTGGCTTCGGCTGTTGAATCAGCGCCAACTCTGGCTTTTAAATCTCCAGCAATGTAAACCGAGGAACGACTAGTTAAATTATCAGCATTGACTTCAACATCGTTATTAAAATCACCAGCTAAAATAGCGTTACCACTGCCAAGCCAAAGTTTGCCGTTTATTTCTCCGGCAAACATACTATCTCCAGCGCCAGCAATCACACTGCCGTTAACTCTGCTCATTTCGCCAAAAGTTAATTCAGCTGCGCCAACGGTTACATTTTTACCAACTTGACCATTAATAATCACTTTAGCACCAACCACACGCAAGTCATCGCTAATATTGCCATTAATAATGACATTAGCGCCAGCGGCGATAACATCGCCAGTGACATTGCCATCAATTTGGACATTACTACCAAAAGCATATAAATCGCCTTCGATGTCTTCCTCAATGACTAAGTCTTCTTTGGCAAAAATTTTGGGAATAGCTACCGCCACTGGAGAACTAGAATCTAGTTGACGTAAAAATTGGGCATATTGTTGCTCTTGTGTTGGAGTGACAGTGGGCTTAACAGTGGTGTTAGATTGAGCGGATTTTGCTCTTTCCAGCCTTCTTAAATCTTGCATTCGCTGAATTTCTTCAGGAAGCGATTCTGCCTGTACTGGTGCAGCTAGCCAGCCAGCTAGAAAAAAAGTAAGCAAAAGAAGGAGAAATTTTTTCATGGAAATAATTATAACAGGAAAGAAATGATAATAGAAATTAGTTGCGCCTTGCTTCGCTGCGGAATGAATAAAAACACTAAATGTAATTTCCTAAATATTTGCTTTTAAATTTTTGCCTTACTTCGTGGCAGAACAAATAAACATTTATTATTAGTTTTTCCTAGAATTTTTGCTTCGCAAAGATATCACTAAAATATAAAGTTCCTTTTCTATAGGAATTGAAAATTAAAAGGCAAGGTACAAGAACAAATAAAATAGCAGCATCCCATAATTTACTTTTTTGGACGATAATGCTATAATTAATTTATAGCTCTTCACGACAGCGTGGAGAAGCTAAAACTTTCTGTTGGAGGTATGGAATGGGTAATTTAAGTTTGAGCTTGATCGTTCTGCTTTTGTTGGCAGTCGTCGTGGTGCTTAGTTTTGTCGTTTTCGCGCTGAATCGCCGGAACCGCCAAAACGAACAACACAAAAAGAAACGGCAAATAGCCGGAAATCATTGGGGAGCAAATATGGGAGATAGTCTTTTATAAAATCTCCTATTAGCTCTCGCACACCCCGCGCCAAAAGCGCGGGGACTTTTTTTGCCAAAATCCTAATAAAAAGCTCAATAGTTACATTTTATTCATTCCACCGCAAAGCAAGGTGCAATAAAATGTAACTATTGAGCTTTAGCTTTTACTTACTTCCTGCTTCCCTGCTTTATCTACCACTTGATAGCCTTGTTCTTTTAACCGGTTTCTTAATTTATCTGCTTTGGCCCAATCCTTTTGCTCACGGGCTGTTTGGCGCTCTTGCAACAAAGCTTGCACTATAGCAGAAATTTCAGGTTGATTAGTTTCAACTGATTGCGCGCTCGGCATGGCTAATTTTTCTAATCCTAAACCCAAAATTTGATCAAACGCCAATAATAAAGTTAATTTTTCACTTTCCGCAACTGATTCGGTTTTTACCACCTGCCACATCACTGCCAAAACTTCTGGGGTATTTAGATCTTCATTAATAGCAGTGATAAATTGTTGATAAAAAGTCTGAGCTTGCTGACTGAGTTTAGCCACTGACTGAATTGTTTCAGCAGAATTTATTACAGCTCGAGTTGTTTCAGCGGGATTTGATTTATACCAATTTGCCACCTTGGCTTGTAATTTTTGCCAGCTTTTTTCTACTCCAGCCAGATTATCCCAAGTAAAATTTAACTCACTGCGATAATGAGCGCCGAGGTATAACAGGCGCAGGGCTTGGGGTGTAAAACCACGTTTAATGATGTCATCAATGGTAAAAAAGTTACCTAAAGACTTGCTCATTTTAACGCCTTCTACCAACAAAAAGTTGTGGTGAACCCAATATTTCACAAAAGGCTGTTTGCCAGTGGCGGCTTCTGACTGGGCAATTTCATTGGTGTGATGCACCGGGATGTGGTCAATGCCTCCGGTGTGGATTTCAAATTGTTCGCCTAAGTATTTCATGCTCATAGCGGAACATTCAATATGCCATCCTGGAAAACTGCGAGGATGCCAAGGGCTAGGCCAAACCATAGCCCGATTCTCGCCTGGTCGCTCAAATTTCCACAGGGCAAAATCGCTAGGGTTACGCTTACCGGCTACTTTGGCGACTCTTGAGCCTTCAGCGAGTTGATCGAGCTGTAAATTAGCCAGCTTGCCATAATCTTCCAACTTGCTGGTGTCAAAATAGACGCCATCGCCTTCAATAACATAAGCAAAACCGTTTTTTTCGAGTTTTTCTACTAACGCTAGTTGTTCTTGAATATGGTCAGTAGCGCGACAACTAATATCAGGACGCAAATTGCCGATTAAATCCATGGAATAGAAAAAATAATCTTCAAATTTCTTGGCAATGTCCCAAACAGTTTGCTGGTATTTTTTAGCTCCTTTTTCTAGCTTATCTTCGCCAGTGTCTTCATCAGAAGTAAGATGACCAACGTCAGTGATATTTTGCACATGCGTAACTTTAAAGCCGGCGTGTTTAAGAGCGCGCACTAAAACGTCATCCATCATGTATTTACGTAAATGACCTAAATGCGCATAATCATAAACTGTGGGGCCACAAGCATACACCCCAATTTTAGGTGGATGAATCGCCTCTACCACTTCAATTTGTTTGTTGAGGGTGTTAAAAAGTTTCATAAAAAATCCGCTCATTATCGTTATAGCGCCTTGCTAATATTTTAACTGATGAAAATAACCTGGCAAGGTTGGGAAGTAAATTTGCTTACGCCTAGCTAATTTGCCCCAGCCACCGTAGACATTGTTTTCATTTGACGTTCCAAAATAGCTGATGATTTAGCTTTCTTACTCATTCCAGAAGCTGGACCCATTGGTCCTTTTTTAGGTGTACTAGGAGGAGCCACACTGCTCGCTTTAGCTTGCTCTTCTTGTTTTTTCCTGGCTTGCTTTTGTTTCTCTTCTTCTTGTTCTTTACGAATTTTAAGTTGATATTTTTGTTTAACAACATCTTGTTCTGATTGAGTTAGCTTTTGCCAACGAGACAACATTTGCTTTTTTTTGGCTTGTTTTTCTGGGGTATCGGAATTATTAATGCCTAACAAACGGTCAAGGCTAACAAAATCCTTTAATTCTGTTTGCACATCACCAGCCATACGTTTAAATTCTTGAGGGATAGTCCCAACGCTACGGGCTTTATCTCCGGTTTTATCTAAACCGGTAGGCTTAGCCTCGGCTTGTTTATCGCCCAAAGCTTTGAGAGCACTGCCTCCAGTGGTGGGCTGAGCGCTGCTTGTGGCGCTTTGCGCTGCTGATTTGCTAGCTACTGCTTGAGCCATCGCGTCATTATCTAAATGTTCATCACTAAAATTCATCGCCCCTGGACGAAAACCGCCACCTTGTCTAACGGCTGAACTTCCTCCTGAAAATCCTGGCATAACTGATCCTTTTTAGGCTGGCAAAACTCATTTGCCATTTTTATTAAATTTTAGTATGACCTAACTGATGAATAGCATAATCACTAGCCACCTGTTGTTCTTGAACAGCTTGCTCTTCGGCTTGTTGATCTTGAGATAAACGAGCTTGAGCTTGAGGAGAATTTACGGCTTCTTGTCTCATGGCTTGAATTTGAATTTGAGCGGCCTGTTCATCAGCTTGTTTTAATTCTTTCTTTTTTAACTCTATTGCCGCTAAAATTTCCGCTTCTGTTGGAGCTGGTGGTTCTGGAGCAGCCGGAGCTTCAGTAGTTTGTGCTGTTAAAGTAGATAAATCAGCAGGCAAAGGCTTGTCATCGGCGGCTTCGGCAATTGCTCTAGCTTGATCTAAAGTATCAAGATTAGCATCTGTCTGGTTGGCCTTATCTTTTTGCGCATTTTTAAGTAATTCCTCTAAAACATCAAGCGGATTTTTGCCTTGCTGAGCAGGAGCTGCATTAGTTGTAGAAGTTGGGCTTACATTTGATTGAGAAGTGTTTTGAAGGTTATCCATAACTTAGAGCATACTAAAAGCACTACTTGCTTGGCAAGTAGTGCTAGTAGAATTGATCTAAGAAAATTGTAAGTGCTTATAAAGCTAACTGTCTTTTAGTTAATTTTTTTTCTTTAACCTTTCTTAATTTTCTAGCCGCTCTATCAGCTGCCGCGCCAATGGCTAAATACAGGTCATGAGCCTTGGCAGCAATAACTAAATCTTTTCCGGGTAATTCAATTTTGTATTTAGCACTAGCGCTATCTACTTCGTTATTCTTTCTAGAAATTTTTTCTAAATACACCCGGACAATGTTAATTTTCTTACTCAGATGACCGAGTTTTTGTTGAACTTGCTTAACAGTAAAATCTCTCAGTGCCTTGCTCAACTCCCATTCTTTGCAGTGAACAAAAACCTTCATGATTTTTCCTTTCTGCTTTCTTAAAGAAAGCTTTAGTTATTAGACTGGTCAACAATTAGCTCGATTCAAAAAAAAACCGACTAAAAATTCCGCAGTGCAGAACCTCTAATCGGTTTTACTTGGGATACTTGTGTATCGCATTCGTTCTTAAATTTAACAAGCTTTTCGCTTCGCTTCAATAGTAAAAAATAGATCAAAATGATCTATGCAAAAATTGCTTAAAATATTCTCTGAAAAGTTTTAGTTTCGGCTTTTATTCGCCAAAGTTGCAGTTATAAAGACCTTCGTCCTTCAAGTGCCCTGGCTAGAGTTAATGAGTCAGCATATTCAATGTCAGCGCCAATTGGTAAGCCATGCCCAATCCTGGTAAATTTAAGTTTACTGCTATCAATTTGAGGAGATTTTTTGATCATTTCCACAATGTACAAGGCAGTGGCTTCACCTTCCATGGTGGGATTAGTCGCTAAAATCAATTCTTCTACTCCATCTAAACGCTTTAATAAGTCTTTGAGAAAAAGTTGATCTGGCCCAATATTATTCAAAGGCGCAATCACGCCATGTAAAACATGATAAAACCCTTGATAAATGCCGGAATTTTCAATAGCTAGCAAGTCTAAAGGCTGTTCTACCACACATAATTTGCTTTTATCTCTACCAGCATCAGAACAAATTAGACAAGGATCATGTTCAGCAATCTGGTGACACTGACTGCACATGACTGTTTCTTTTTTTAGAGCCAACAATTTATCTGCAAAATCTTGCAATTCATGATCTGGATTATGAAGTAAATAAAAAACTAAACGCTGGGCTGACTTAGGACCTATGCCAGGCAAACGTTCAAATTTTTCAATTAACCTGGTAATAGGTTTCGGCAACTTAAGCATAAATTCTTTTCTAAGCGAGCTGAAGTTTTTTGGCCACTAAATTCCAAATTACATCCTCAACGTTTTCCATACTTTTTTCGGCATCTACAACTTGCCAACGCTTAGAATCTTCTTTGGCTAGGTCTAAATAAGCTTGACGAACTTTTTGATGAAAATCATGATTTTCCATGTCTAAACGATCAATCTTGCCAGAATCAGCTCTACGTTTAAGACCAATTTTGACATCTAAGTCAAGCAAAATTGTTAAATCTGGGTAAGTATTTTTTGTAGAGATGTTATTAAGGTTCTCTATCAAATCTTTCCCGAAACCGCGCACAATACCTTGATAAACCACACTGCTATCGCGGGATCTATCCATTAACACAATCTTCCCTGCTTCCAAAGAAGGGATCACTAACTCACGATAAATTTGCGCTCTAGCAGCCTGAAAAAGTAACACTTCGGTAGTAAAAGCCATCCCGATATTACGTGGCGACAACACAACTTCACGAATTTGTTCGCTAATCATCGTGCCACCGGGCTCACGCAAAACTACTACGTCTTTGCCGGCTTTGGTAAGTTTGTCACGTAAACGAACAATTTGGGTGGTTTTTCCGCCACCTTCTCCACCTTCAAAAGTAATAAGAAAGCCTTGTTGTTTTTTGATCATAGAATTGAATATAACATAAAAATCGCTAAGGTGCGAAAACTAAGCATTCGGCACAATTCTCGCGTGCTGATCTTTGCTCACTTTTCCTTGAGCGATTAATTGTTCAAGCCGTTGATCCCAATCTTGATAAACTTGCTCTAAAGCGCCTGTAGCTCGATTAATTAAAGTCACCTCTAATTCTCCGTCATAAGGAATATTACGTTTTCTAGCTTCGCTAATTACCACTGCCTGTGCCGCATTTTGCAACTGCAAAATGGCTGGTTTAACATGAGCTGGTAAAGACGCGATGATGGCGGATAAAAAGCCATCACCCCATTCATTTTCTTGAGGATTAAATGAATGAGCCGCCATGCCACCATAAAAAAGCACTTGGAGTTCTTTTTGCTCTTCTGGAGGCAAATTCTGACTGGCGTTTAACTTTTCTTCAATCACAGCTAATTTTTGTCTCAAAGAAAAACCAATGCCATTGATAATTTCAAAAATTAATCTTTCTACTCCAGCTTTACCTTCTTGCGTAAATAATTTAGCTGCCAAATCTTCAAGACTGGTATAACTTTCTCCGTTTTGATCTAACAATTGATAGTTTCCATCTTCTTGAGGAAAAAAATAACTGCTTGGCCGATAATTTTCTACGCCAGCCGCTTTAATTTGGGATAGTTGTTCTGCCACAATCCGATCAGTTTCGCGATAATGATTGACTCTTTCATCTAGTCCAAGTTCTGGATGAAGCTGATATTGAGCAATAATATCTCGCACTTTGCCATAACCATTGCCTAAGAGTTCTTGAGTTAAATAACTCAAACCATAATCAGCGTATTGTCTTAGGCCATGGACTAAACCCTCAGTTATAAATTTACCAACTGAATCTGTAGAAAAAGGAATTCTATTAACACCAGGAGCAGTTTTTTCTTCAAAAAGCCACTTAAGAGTTCCCAACTCTGCCTGAAAATCTACAGCTGTATAAACCGGCGGGCCTTCTTCCTGCGGTTTAAATTCTTGGGCATAAACATTCATGATGGCATGAGGTGGAAAACCATATTCTAAAAGTAAATTCTGCATTTGGGCTAATTCTGGATTCCCAAAAGATTGCCAATCTGTTGCTGAAACTTGACCAAATTCTAAGTCAAATAATCTGGACAAAAGATAACCCTGAAAAGTAGTAAATTTAATTTGTTCGGGATCCTCAAAAAATTCTTCGTTCAAACCTAAATTCTGAATAAAAGCCTGTGGATCACGCATTAATTTTAATAATTTAGCTAAAGAACTATGCTTCCCTGCGGTTAAACGAGAACGAATATTATCACTGAAACCTAAACGTTGTAATTGCGTATCTAATTCTTGAGCATATTGATCTTCATAAGAAGGATTATCTAGTAAAGTTATTGCTTGGCCATCCTTACCCACAACAACCAAACTATTGGTAAAACCAGTAATAGCTAAAATGTCATCCGCAGTAAGCTGACATTCTGTAACAACAAATTTAATCATCTGAATAAATAACTCTAAACTTTCAACATCTAAAATTTTAGCTTTCCGCCCATCAAATTCTATATCAATAAAAGGCATATTGATCCAGGGAACATTTTCGTCTTCTTGATCTGATAAAGAGAATCTAATGCTAGAACTGCCTGCATCAATCGCCAATATAATTCGGCCATGATGCTTTTTTATTTTAACTAGTTTGGCTAAAGCCTCTAAATTGCTTTTTATACTTTCTTTAGCTCTAGGGAAAAAACTATTTTCTTGTTGCATGAAATTTTTACTTTAAAAAAATTTTTGGCGGAATTTTTTTGAGCCGGCTACAAGATTTTGTAGTTAGCTTTTTAAACTGCTACTAAATAACCTATGTATTAGTAACTTACTAAAAATAAAAAAACAACTCTAGCTTTGTAAAATTAGAAATGATATTTTGGAAAGTTAAGAGCCTGAATAATTCTCTGCACTCTCTGCGCCAATTTCCCCACGCTTTATTTTTTTAGTGTTAAATATTTAACTTTGGATTGAAAAATCAAATAATTTTAACTAAAAACCAACGCATTTTTTTCCATTAACTCGAGTATTGCTTAAAAAAATCCCGTAAAGGCAAAAAAAATCCCCCCAAAATACGGGGGGATCGGTGGTGAAAAAAGGCTTAATTAACTGCGGGGAGTCTATGGTTCCCTCTTCCCCTTCTTACAACGACGGAAGATTGTCGTCTTTGAGGTTGCCTTTGATGAACTGAAGGTCTGTCTGACCTCCGATCTCGCTGTCCTTTCCGCTTCCTTAGGAAAATGGTTCCCAATCCACAAACAGCCCCAAACAGTACAATAACTTCTGCAATTCCCATTTTCACACCTCCAACAGAAAATTTTTCACCTGCAGAATCCCAGCTTTTTAAGCCAAATCTGCAGGTAAAATTGTTTAATTAGAAAAGTTTTATTATTCTTATCGGAAACAACCAGTTTCCCCACAAAATTGGGATAGGCTTCAAAAATTTTAGCCTCAAAATTTGCACAGCCAGTGCAAAAAAAACTTATCAAACTTAATAATCAAATTGAAAAAACAATTATAGCACATTATAGGCCTACTCTGCAAGCCATATGCGCCAAATTCATAAGTCAGCACACAAAATCAAGCTACTTCCCGGTACTCCCAAATCCGCCTCTATCTGGAGTGCCAAACTGATCTTTTTCCACTAATTCTACCGCCACTGTTTTCATCATAATTAGCTGAGCTACTCGCTCGCCTTTTTCCACTTTCACTTCGCTATCAGTAAAATTTAAGACAGCCGCGCGATATTCATCGCCATCTCCGCAATAATCACTGTCGCCCACGCCAATGCCGTTAACCAACTGCAAACCTTTTTTGTGTAAAGAGCTGCGAGCGGCTAACAAAGCCCAATGACCGGCTGGAAAATTTAAGGCAATATTTAGGGGAATATAGGCAATGCTGTGTGGAGCAATCAGCATTTCCATTCTAGCCGCCAAATCTAAACCAGCAGCGCCTTTAGTTTTAAATTCTGGTAAAGGAATGGTTTTATCAAAACGTTTGATTGCAATTTTCATTATCAAAAATAATAACCTAATGCTCAAAATATATCTAGAGATAATTGTATAATATGCCAATAAATTGACCATAGGTCTTAGTAAGTACATTTGCCAATAAACAGAAAAGAATACGAGTTTACTCCAATAACCAAACGTGAAGCTAAAAGAAGATCTGGAGGGAAATGTGAAATTTGTGGCAAAGAAGCTGATTTAGATTGCCATCATCTTCTACCTATAGAATTAGCAGAATTTTATCCGGAAATATCAGCGGCAATAATCGCTTCTTTAGATAATTTAATAGTTTTATGTCACCATTGCCACAGTAGAATGGGCAGACATGCTTTAAAAAATCATCCAATCATTGCAGAAAAATTGAGAAAGTTGTGTTTTACCCAAGAAAAAATCCCCGGATTTGATGAATTGCTAAATCCAAATTTGCAAGACAAATTACCTGGATTTTAATAGCACCGTTTAAAAACTAGCGCATTTAAAAAAAAACTGGTGAATGTTTACGAAATAAAAAAAGTTTTACGCCTTCTTATTTTCCACCCACTCCACACTATTTAAAAATGGGCCATAAACATCATCTTGGCGAGTAATAACTAAATCAGCTAATTCTTGAGCCGTAGGCACATGATCCTGAAACTGAATATGCTTAATGCCAGTTGCCACAGCCAACGGCGTTTGCTCCGCCACCTCACCCATTTCCAAAGCCATAGCCACCCCCAACGCTTCAGCGACATTAACTTGCACCATGGTAATTTCGCGCTGATGCAAATCTTTAACGCCACGATAATCACGCAGTTGCAAAAAACCACAGTGAGTTAAACAATTTCCCACTACTCCCCAGCGCAACGGTTGAGTCCGGCTGTCCGTGACAATCACTCCAAAATTTTGCACTTGGTAAGTCTGACGGATGAACTGCCAAATTTGATTAGTAATAGCTTGTAAGTTTTCTGGCCATAAGACAAATTTACCATTGGCGTTAGATTCATCAATCCCCGCATTAACCGTTAAAATGTTATGTTTAATGGCCAGCATCAAATTATATTTAGAATAACTAGCTGGTAAATAAGCGTCAGCTTCTTGCTTCACCAATTGATGTTTTTGTGCCCGCTCGGCTTGCTCATCAGTTTGAGCTTGAGGGGTTTTCTCCACTAAACGATTTTGCGCGTAACTAATAATTTTACTGGTGACGGCTAAAACGCTATTTTCCAAAGATTGATGATTTTCGGCTAAATAAGCATCTAAAGCATTTTTGATGATTTGAAAAAGGTCATCGTTTTCTTTAACTAAGGGAGTTCTTAAAGCTGAAATTTGCATATTTAAAAAAATGTTTTTTTGTTAGACTTAAAAAGCGATTTTCTAACCACACGGCTTACGTCGCAATACTTAATACGTACGAGCAATTTCTTCCAAATATTTAGCTAACCCATCATTATCAACGTGGTCAATCACTTCCACCGCAACAGCCTTAAGCCGGTCGCTGGCGTTGCCCATGGCTATGCCATAACCAACTGCTTGTGCCACTTCCAAATCATTATCACTATCGCCAATTGCCACAATGTGCTTTAAATCTAAGTGATAGTGAGCTGCCCATTTTTCCGCACCAAATGCTTTGGTTACACCATGAGCAGTAAGATCATAATATTCTTGATTACGATAATTAACTAATTTAATAACGTTTAAATCAGTTAATGATTGTAAATAAGCTCGTAAAGAATTATTAATTTTATTAACAGAAATTAAATTTGCTTGCCAATCTTCTTTAGTTTCATCCGGAATAAGTAAACGATTTTTTTCAAATTTTTGTAAATAATATCTATACTTGGCCTGATTAACTAAAATTAACCGATCCTGACTAGAAAAAAATTCTCCGCCTAATTGTTCAACTTTAAAATAAATCTCTCTCACTTTGTCACTAGCAATAGGCTTAACAAATAATACTTGGCCGCTAGTAGTAGTCAACTCAGCCCCACCACTTAACACATGAACATCATTATGATCAAACAAATCCAATAATTCTCTGTCCACCGTAGCATAGGGACGCCCAGTACACAAAGCAACTTTAAAACCTTGCTGGCGCAAATTTTTAATCGCTTTTTTTACCCGTGGCGTAATTTCCCGGCTAGTATTAACAATAGTTTTATCAATATCTAACAAGAATGAAGGTTTGAAAGAAAATTTGATCATTTTAAGAGATTATATTCTAGTAATAAAGTGCCTTGTTGATTAAGTTGGGTGGTTTTTACTAAGCTTAATTTTTTTAATGGCCAAAAAGCTTGATTAAATAATTTTACTCCATCACCAAATAATATCGGCTCAACCGTTAGATAAATTTTATCCACTACCCCGGCTTGTAAAAAAGTGCTGTAAGTACTAGCCCCACCACAAACTGCTAATTGAGTAAAACCTTCTTTACTTAACTGGTCGATTAATGCTTGTGGTTGACCACTAAACGTGCGAAAACGACTAGGATCATTAGCCCACTCACCTTGTTGCACAAAATCTTGCGTTTTTTGGCGAGTGTAAACAATATTTAACCGATCTTTAAGTGGTTTATACTTAACTTCAATAGTGGCAAAAGTGGTACTACCCATCACAATTACACCAGCTTCTTTAGTTCTGCGCATAAAAAACTGTTTGTCTTCTTTGCTGGTCCAATCCAAAGAATTTTGCTCTTTATTTTGGGCAATAAAACCATCGCTAGTAATAGAAACAATGATGAAAACTTGCATTAGCAGAATTATAACAGGAAAAGTAAATTTCATGTTTTTATTGCACCTTGCTTCGCGGCGGAATGAATAAAAACATAAAATATACTTTTCCTGGGGGATTAAAGGCTTCGCCAAGATATCACAAAAATCCAAAGTTACTTTTCCTGCGGGATTAAAAAAACTACGCCTTGCTTCGCTGCGGAACGAACAAAATTACTAGTGTTTACTTTTCTAAAGCGCGGAATGAATAAAAACATAAAATATACTTTTCCTGGGGGATTAAAAAAAACTACGCCTTGCTTCGCGGCGGAATGAACAGAAACTTTAATTTTCTTCTTTAAGCTTCCGGTTTATACTAAACCGACATGACTAACAATAACTGGCAAAAAATTCTAAATCCTTTTGGCTTGCAAACTACACAAATTTTACCAACTGAAAAAGGTTATCGCAACCAAGTTATTCCGATTGTTGTAAAGAAAATTATTGCTAAAGAATTGGCTCAAACATCCGCCGCCACTTCTCTTACCACCCCTCAAATTTGTTTAGTGATTTATAAAGACGAACCACAAATTTTAGCCAAAATTAAACGCGCTAATTTTTTAAGTGATTATTTAGCTCAACAAAATTTTCCGACCAAAAAAACGCTGGTTAACCTCAGCGGCCAAACAATTTTTAAATTAAGCAACAAACAACAAAATCGCTACGCTTGCTTATACAATTACTTGCCAGGTCAAACAATTTCTTGGGATGCTTACACACAAAAACATCTAAAATTATTAGGCAAAAGCATGGCGATTATCCATCGGCAACTTGCTCAATTAAACACAGAAAAACTAACTACTTGGCCCAAAGCTCAACAGATTTTTTTAACACTAAACCAACAAATGCAACTTTATTTTGCACAAAAAAACGTGCAACTAGCTTTAACAAAAAAATTAAAATTAAACATTTTAAAACCACAAATATTTACTTATTTTGAAAAAATTCTCAAGCAACTTTCAACTTTACCCAATCAGCAAGCCTTGCATTTGGATTTTGTGCGCAGCAATTTGTTATTCACTCAAAATATAGATGCTAAAGATGAATCCACAACCAACAACCTTTTTCAATTTAAAAATTTAACTCTAACCGGAATTTTAGATTGGGAGAAAACTGCTTTAGGTGATCCAATTATTGATGTGGCTAGAACTTTAGCTTTTTTGTTAGTGGATTGCCAATATAAAAACCCCAGCCAAATTATCAAATATTTTGTCCATTCTGGTTATCAAAAATATGGTGAAAGTAAGCTAAGTCCAGCACAAATGAAACTGCTAGCTCCTTTAGTAAAATTTTTTTTATTTTATGATTTTTATAAATTTTTAAAACATAATCCTTATGAATCTTTAGAACAAAATGAACATTTTGTAAGAACAAAAGCTTGGATAATCACTAATTCAATTTAAAATAAAAATAAAAATTGAGATCAAACGGGCAAAAAAAATCCCGTGCTCTTGTGGAACACGGGAATGTGAGAAAAGGGAAATTCTATTTCTGGTTGAGCATATCAACCAGTATAAAAATCCCTTTTTCCAAAGTGGTTTTGTACCACTCTAGATCTTTAATTCGGAAAACCAAAATTCGGTTTTCATCCTTTAGCTCGGTGACCTGCTTGCGCAGGTCATCAATTTCATCCCAGTCTTTTTGGACGAAGAAACTCCTGGCTGCCCAGCCAAAGGCAAACCCGACAACCAGAAAAGCAATCATCCCTAAAACTTCAATCAAATTTTCCATTTCAAACCTCCATTAAACAGTTTCGAGATCCCCATATTTTAGCACTTTTTATCCCAAAAATCAAGTTATAGGCCTATTTTTTACCACATTTTTTACCACTATTTTTACCATAATTCAAAGCCAACTTTTATATGTACGCAAATCTTAAATTACGTTACAATCAGGCTATGCAATTCAACTGGAAACAACGACTCATCCCTCAGAGCGGCTTAACCGAACTGCGAGAAAAACTAGCTGCTAAAAATAAAAAAATTATTTACACCGCTGGCGCGTGGGATATGCTCCATGTTGGGCAAATTCGCTATTTACAAGAAGCCAAAAAACTCGGTGACATACTGGTAGTTGGTGTCAGCAGTAATGCGGCTGTACAAAAAGTCAAAGGCCCTAATCGGCCAATTTTGGATGAAAAAATTAGAGCGGAAATGCTCACCTATATTCGCTTTGTCGATTTAGTAACTATTATCCCAGACACCAGCAACCAACCTACCCTCGCCCTACTTCAACCTAACGTTTACATTACAGTTAAAGAAGATTGGAATAAAGATTATCAAGAATCCAAAGAATACAAAACTGTCACTAAATATGGGGGTGAAGTTAAATTAGTGGATCGCCAATCGCCGTATATTTCTACTACGCAAATTTTGCGCCGTAGTGTCAGCGCGCAACTCAATGACACGTTTAAAGATTTGATGGCTTTTAGTAAAAAACCACTCAAAGAAAAAAAAGCTTAAGTTATGAAAAACGATTTAACTAAGACGGCTCGCACCAGTGGTGAATATGCCAAAATTTGGCAAAATACTGGTAAATGCGTGTTTTGTGATCTCAAAGATAAATATATTATTTGGGAAGAAAATGACTTAGTACTAACAATCAATCTTTATCCATATTTGGACGGCCATTTAATGGCTATCCCTCGTTCACATATTAGTTCACCTAAAGAATTAAGCCCAGCGCAATGGGAAACTATTCGCAAATTTTCCTACATCGCCAAAAAAATGCTGCGCAAAATTTATGGTTATAAAAGTATGTGGACACTGATTCGCGAAGGTGGCACTAAAGCACAAATGACCGTTACCGATCATTTGCACGTTCAGTTTATTCCATTTGATGCGCCGGATTTGTGTCAGTGGAATTTCCGTGAGCTAAAATATGGCGCAGAAGAAAATGCGCAAAAGTATAAACAACAATTGGGCGAAATTAAAAAATTAGCCAAAAAATTTGGCCAAAAATATCAATCAGCTACTTGATTTAAACGCTATGAAATTTTACGATTGGTCGCAACTTACTCCCTCCAAAAAAAAAGCTTTAACTGCAAAAAAAGCCATTTTAATTTTAGGTTCTAGGGAAATATCTGCTAAAAAAATTGCCCAATTAGCCAGTGGTTTAACCAAACAAAGTTTTTTAATTTTTGGCCAACTTAAAGAAAAATTTATTGATGGTTTTGAAGGCTGCCCTCAATTTAAAACTTTAAAATTGAATGATTTAGAAGCCAGTTTAGAAACTTTACCCGCAGAAATTCAGAATAAAGTTGCCATTTTGAGTTACAGACAAACTGAAGCAAAATATTTATTGCGAGAATTAAATTTAACGGTTGTAATTATCGTGCGTGGGTCTTACCAATACGCATTTCACTACACTCCACTGTTTTATGAAATCAATAAAAAGAAGCTAGAATATAGATTAATTAACCCATTTATTAACAAAGCTGAGGCGCAAAATTATGAAGAAAAAATTAAAAAACTTCTTTTACCACTCGAGGCTGTAAGTGGCCAAAAATACAGCGATGACCAATTGCTAAAATTTGCTCAGAAGGCTGGCAAATTTTCTTTTGATTACACTTTTCAAACCGGCGCAGTATTAGCCAAAGACAATCAGTTTTTACTAGCCAGCCACAATGTGATTGTGCCTTTTGAAACAGCCATGCTCCACTTTGGCGCGAGCAAAGAACAACACTTTGGCCCACCACAGGATTTAAATTTTTATGACACTAATCACGCTGAGGTGGAATTAATTTTGCAAGCCGCTAGGGAAAAACTAGATTTAACCGGCACCACTCTTTACATTAATTTAATGCCCTGCCCCATTTGCGCTAGAATGTTAGCCAGAAGCCCAATTAAAAAAGTGGTTTATCAATTAGACCACTCGGATGGTTACGCGTTTAAGTTGCTTAGACAAGCAGGCAAAGAGGTGGAAAGAAAGAGCTAACTTAAAAAATCAAGATAATTATCTTGATTAATTAACTCAAATATGGCCTCGTTAGGATAAGATTCAAGCCAATAATTTTTATTTTTGCTTTCGTTTTTTTGCCATTTAAATTCAAAACCAAAAACCTTGCCATCACGTTCTTCTACCCAATCAATTTCTTTTTGATCATAAGTACGCCAAAAATAATTGTTAGCATGAATTTGTACATAAGCCTGTTTTTTCAATCTCTCCATTACCAAAAAATTTTCCCACAATTGACCGCGATCATTTCTGGTATCTAAATTATTATAGTTATTAATGATTGCATTTCTAATTCCATTATCAACAAAATAATATTTATTTTTCTTAGAAATAGCTTTACGTAAATTTCTCGAATATGGAGGTAAAGAAATAATAATAAAGGCTTTTTCTAAAAGATCTAAATATCGAGCAACTGTTTTTTTGTCAATTCCCAACTGAGTTCCTAATTCCGAATGAGAAACCTCACTCCCAATTTGAAATGCTAATAGTTTTAATAAATCAACCAATAATTTACTAGATTTAACTTGTTCGATAGCCAGAATATCTTTTAATAAATAAGAAGAAGAAATTTCATCTAGGATACTTCTCTTTCTAGTGGAATCAGTTGCTGTCAATATTTCAGGATAGGTCCCATATATCAAATATTGCTCTAAATTCTTTTCAATATCAAACTTAGCATATTGATTAACGAGCTCTAACTGTGAAACTGGATAAAGTATTTTAGTCCATTTCCTACCGACTAATGGTTCACCAACTTTATTGGCCAAATCAAATGATGCTGAACCAGTAGCGATTACCTTAATATTAGGGATGTGATCAACAATTAATTTTAATCCCAAACCAATATTGGGAACACTTTGTGCCTCATCAATAACAATTAATTCATTATTTCCTACAAAATCTTTAATCTGATCCAAATTTGCAGATGCTAAAACTTGTTGAACCCGAGAGTCTTCTCCTGTATTAAAACGATACTTTAAGTGAGTTTTTTCCAAAAACTGCTTAATCATCGTAGTTTTGCCGATTCTTCTTGGACCATAAATTACCAATACTTTATTTGGTTCTATAAATTTAGCTAAGTTATCATAAATTCTACTTATTTTCATAAATATAGGGTACCACACTCCCTATATTTAGTCAAATATGGGGAATATAAATAATAAATATTTTATTTTTTAATATAACTGCTGTTTTTTGATTATTTTTCCAGACTGAGCATCTACAGTATATTCAAGCATACAAGCTGTTCCGCAACTATAATTAACAACTAACGTTGACTCATCCTTCCATGAGTAATTAGAGGTCCTATTGCTGTTACGATAAACCTCTCTAAGAGACTTGTCTTTATAATCATAAATTAGTAAAACAATATTTCCCAATGAATGTCCTTCTGGATAATAAAAAAAACTAAGCTTATCTTTAGAAGGAGAAAATTTAACAAAAAAAACACTCTTACCTTTATAAAGTAACTCTCTTTGAGAGTTATCATCTATCCAATAAACCTTATAGTCTCGATTAGTTAATTTTTCAAAATCTGACTTTGTTAAAGTCTCAACCTCCAAAGGTGAACCAACCTTTATCCAAGTACCGGCAATTGATTTTTGACCATTAACAAGCATTATCTTACTTGTCTTTATTTTTTCATCCTTAAACCTATAGATTCTAATCAAACCCACTAATCCTATACAGATTAATATGAATAAAATAATTAAGTGTAATTTTTTCATAAACGATAAAAAAATATCGATTTAGTTTTTTGATCGTTAAAAATAGTTAATACAAGTTTATCTGAAGTAAGAAAAGAAGGTGGATCAATACTACTATCATGATAATGATTAGCTCCATTTGTTGGATCTGCAACTTCTCCTCTTATTACTTTGCCTGCTATTTCATAGGCTTTATACCAAGCATTTAAATCAATTTTATTTTCTGTAACAAAAGGATTTTTTACTAATTCAAAATTAGGGTCTCCAGCATTAAACGCACTATATTGAAAACTTTGTGTAATTACTTCATGATAAGTATCAGCCCATTTAGGAGATTTAACTCTGTTTCTTATCGACCAACCAACTGCAATTCTAGCTTTATCAGAATAAGATGTATCTCTAATTTCACCAAATAAAGCTCTTGCCAAAATTATCTGATCGGTATCATCAGCAAAATCACCTGTCCATTCAGGATCATTAACTGTAGGAATACGCTTAGGTTGAAAATTGCCCAAATTAAATATTACCTGATGTAAAATTGGAGTTTTATCTGCCCAAAATTCAATGTAATGAATATCTTGCGTTAAATTTAATTCTATTGTTTTTTGTTCCTTTTTGGCTTTAGATAATAGTTGCCAAGGACGAGCTGACCATAACCAATATTTCCAAAGCTTAGAAAAGCTATTCTCTTGAACCTTACCATCAATAATTAGTTTTACGTCATCACCATCCAAAGAATGCCAAAAAGCACTAACTTCAGCTATAAAAGATTGTATGGGAATATTAACTAAAGCAAATGTATACCATGATCTTTTATCTCCATCTTCAGCCTGTTTCTCTAAATCTAAACAAATTTCTTGAATATTATCAATAAAATGATAATTCCATTCTTCAATTAAAGCTTCATTTGTTGGAAAAAAATTTAAAGTATGTTTCCCTTTATTTAAAACAATAATGAAAATAACAGTTTTAGCCAAACCCTGCTGATCAATTCCATCCCAAGCAGAAGGAATTTTATTATATTGAGGTTTATTAAGAGACGGAATTTCGCGTAATTTTACGTCATCAATTTCTACTCGCAACATTTCATTTTTATGAGATTCGCTTTGTTTTGCTGACTTACATCGAGCAGTAATAGAGATTACATAAAGACCAAATTTTTCTGTAAAAAAAGTAACTGAGGTATCTTGAGTAACTTTTTGTGGAAATTGTTCTGACACAATTCCATTGTAATTACTCAATTAAAGATAGACAACTACAACCAAGACAATGTTAGCGTAAAGCAAAAAAGTCCCTTTTCTGAAAAGTAGAAATGTCCCCTTTTTAGAAAAAACTCCATAATTTTTACCAAATATTTCCATAGATGAAATTTCTGCCTTTTTATAGTACGCTCAAATTCATGCAACAATATCTTGATCTTCTTAATCATGTTTTAGAAACTGGCAAAACTAAAAAAACCCGCGGCATTCATGATGTTAAAAGTACTTTTGGCTATCAGATGCGCTTTGATTTGCGCCACGGCTTTCCAATTCTTACCACCAAAAAAATGCCTATTAAGACCATGACCCGCGAATTACTCTGGTTTATTTCCGGTGAAACCAACATTCGCTCTTTGCAAAAATATAAAATTAAATATTGGGATGGTTTTGCCGATGAAAATGGCGATCTTGGCCCGGTTTATGGAGCTCAGTGGCGGCATTGGCCGGATGGTCAGGGTGGTCAAATTGACCAGCTGGCTAATGTCATTGAGGAAATCAAAAACACTCCAGACTCTAAAGCCATGATCGTTACAGCCTGGAATCCTGCACAAACTAAGCAAATGCGCCTACCACCTTGTCACATGATGTTTCAGTTTAATGTCACCAAAGGCAAATTGCGCATGCAGCTTTATCAACGCAGTGCGGATGTTTTTCTTGGCGTCCCTTTTAATATTTCTCAATACGCCATGTTACTAATGATGGTAGCACAGGTGACTGGTTTGGAAGCCCGTGAATTTATCCACACCATCGGCGATGCGCATTTGTACAAAAATCATCTGGAAGTAGCAAAAGAACAACTACAGCGCCAGCCACTGCGTTTGCCGCAATTAAAACTTAATCCCAAAATTAAAAATATCGATGATTTTAAAGATACTGATTTTGAATTAATTAATTATCAGTGTCATCCTAAACTAAAAGCGGATTTAGTAATTGTGTAAAGCTCGCCTAGCAAAAGCTTGGCGCTCTCTACTCCGGCGTTGTAGGGATTTTAGTAGCTGATATCAAATTCTGATAAACCTTTACATAATTATTTGCCATTTTGTTAAGTGTAAAATTTTTGGTAAAACTCTTCCGGCAATTATGCCGATCAATAGTTTTAATCTGTGCAATTGCTTGTGCCAATTGCGCCACTGCTTTTGACTCATTTGCCAAAGCATAATCTACTAACAAGCCAGTTTTTTTATCTTCAATAATTTCTGGAATTGCTCCCTGCTTAAACCCAATCACCGGCGTGCCACAGGCTAAAGCCTCAATCATCACCATCCCAAATGGTTCTTCCCAAGTAGATGGCATTAATAAAGCCATTGCACCACCCAACAACTGTTGTTTTTGAACTTGGTCTTTGATAAAACCCACATATTGAATTTGTTTGTCATCTATTTGTGGTTTAATCACTTCTTCCCAGTAACGATCTTTGGCAAAACCACTATAGTGTTTACCTGCAATTTTTAGCTTAACCCCAGCCTGCTTAGCGGCCTGAATTGCCAGGTGCACTCCCTTTGGCTCAATAATCCTGCCAAAATACAAAAAATAAGCGTTTTTGCCACTGACAGGAGAATCTTCATAAAAATAATCATCCTTAGCCAAACCATGATAAACATTTGCCACAAAATTAGCTTTTTTTTCTTTTGGTAATTGCAAATTTAAACTTTTTTGTTGGGAAAAAGACAAGCTCACCCAATTCAAGTCCGCATATTTGCTAAACATACTTTTATAGCGCAGTAAAAAATTAAACGGCTCATGATGCGTAAACACCACCGGCTTTTGACAGAATTGCGCCATCACCAAAGCTAATTCTTCTTCGTTACACCAAACATGAACTAAATCAAATTTCCCTTGATTGGCTTGTTGATAAGCCCGGGCTACTAATTCACTTTGTACTTGTCTAGCCAAAGTAATAAAAGTTAAGGGATGCTTTTTAAGCAATTCAATATAACCATAACCACGACCAGCTAATTCCTGCTCAAATAAAGTTAAATCCGCTGTTTGATTATCAACATTTTTCGGAAGTAGAGTTTGCACAGAACCAGGAGAAAACAACGTTACTTGTTGATCTAGTTTAGCCAAAGTGGTTGCCAAATTAAGCGCCAAATATCCAGGAGAAAAAATTACTTTAGGCAAAATTTTTTCCTGCATAAACATATGCGGCACAACTAAAGCAATTCTCATAGGGCTGATTAGCCTTACTGCGAAATAAAATTTCGTAGCAAAAAATTGATATTTAAGAGCGAAAAGGTTTGTTTCGCAGTAAAGCTATTTTAACAAAAAATTAGTTTAAAGCTTGATCATCTTCTTCATCTAAAAAGCCAAGATCTAAATTTTCATCATCCAAACTTAAATCAGCATCGTCATAATAGCCGTCAGCTTGAGTTTGATCATTTACTGTGGAATTGGGAGTTTGATTTTCTGTCATAGCTAATATTTAACATAAATAAACAGAAAATGTCATTAGCAAAAAATTTTAATTCTTCTTAGCAAATAAATAGCAAATGTTTTGATGAACTGGGTTCTCGATAATCTCAACTTTAAAACCAAGTTTTTTTAATAATTTTTTAAGCTTTAAAAAATTAGATTGCATGGTGGAATCAAACAGATGCACCTCCATGGCTAAATTTGCAACCTTAGCGAGACTAGCTGGCGAACTTAGTAAAACTGGATATTCTCCACCTTCACAATCAATTTTTAATAAATCACAGTTCTTTAAATGATGCGTCTTAAAAAGTTTGTCTAATGATGTGGCAAATTTAGTGACTAGTACCACTTTTTAAGCTTTATTTAAAGCTAAATTCTTTTTGGCTAAAGCAATTCTATTTTTATCTGGCTCATAGGCAATTACTTGCCCTTTACTAATTAAGCGGTCACAGAAAATATCAAAGTCGGCAATTGACGCGCCAACATCAATTACAGTTATAGCTTTTTTATGATTAGCTAAAGTTTGTTTAACTTGATAAACATCATCAATTAAAACCTCTTTAAGCGTCCAAATATCCATCCAATCTCTAATATAAAAATTAAAACCAGCTACTTTTAAAGGATGGCTTTGATTAAAAAAAACGCTCACTAAATTAAAGCAATTGAACTCTATAATTAATGTCATTAAAGAAGCAAGATAATAATTAAAAGCAGTTTTTTTCATTATTTATTTAATTTATATGGAACTAAATGTTTAAATTGCATACCTTTTACCCACTCCATCACTAATTCTTCTTTAGCACCTGACACTAAACTATCCGCATTGGGAGATAAAATACCATCTGAACTAATTAAACCAGCTTGTTCTAATTTCATAAAAAACTGATCTGCCTCAGAATAACTAAAACCAAAATCATGTTCATCTGTTTGATTGTCCCACAAACCAGCGCTGGGTTGCTTTTCCAAAAAAATTTCTGGCAAATCCAAAGCTTTAAATAGCTGCCTTACTTGAGTTTTATACAAATGAGTAATAGGTTCAATATCACTCGCGGCATCACCAAAACGAGTATAGTAACCTAAAAATTTTTCTGATTTGTTTTCTGTACCGCAAACCAATGCCGCCAATCTCCTTGCTTGATCAAAAAGCATAGTCATCCTCACTCTAGCCATTAAATTGCCGATTCTAACAATTTCAGAATTCTTATCTAAATTTAGAGAAGTAATAAATCGATCTACGGCTGGTTCAATATTAATTGTTTGAACATTTTCTGCTGGGATCTGATTCAATTTAATAATCAATTTTGCATCACTCATATCTTGTTGACCATGAGGGAGCATCAATGGATAAATTTTTTCTGAACCAAGAGCCTTTGTTAAAAGAGTTAAACAAAGAGCACTATCAATGCCTCCAGAAACACCAATTACAACTTTATCTTTGTGTTGAGCGGTAAAAACTCCCTGTAAAAACTGAATAATTTCTTGAGCAGTGTTAAGATCAACATTGTAAATTTCTGACATTAGCTAGCTTTCTTAATTTTGACACCTACTAAATCGATTAGAGCGAATTCTTTACGCACTAATTCCCAAAATTTGTCTGACAAACGATGAGTATATTGGCTATATGCTCCTTTGCCCATTCCTGTACAAAGTTTTCTTTCCCAATCACGAATAACTTCAACTACTTTTTTCCCCTGTTCATTAAATTGATCTTGATAAGTAAATTTATCTTTGGCAAATTTGTCATGAATTTCTAAAAAATCACCAAATAACTTACTATTTTGATCAATCATTTGTTGGTAATAATCTTTAAATTTTGGCATAAATATTTTTAAGTTTGGCAAGACCACCAAACAAACTAAATATATAAATTATTTTTAATAATATACTCCTCTACTTTAGGATCGACTAGACCATTTATCGTTTTTTTGGCTTTCACTAAATTTCTAATTTGAGTAGAACTGATGCTTACTTTGGGTAAATCTTTGAGAGGAATCATACCGGGATAAATAGGAGTAAAATCAAAACCTTCTCTAGGATAAACATAAAATTGATATTTAGCTAACATTTCTTGCCAATGATGCCATAAATGAAATTTAGCTAAATTGTCAGAACCAATCAACCAAGAAAACTTAAATTCTGGATATTGATGACTTAACTGCTCCAAGGTATCAAAAGTGTGGCTAGTTTTTCGCTCAAATTCACAAGTTTCTATTCTGGTATTGGCAACAATCACCAGTTTTAGCATTGCCAAGCGATCTTGGGCTGAACTCATTTGTTTATCAAAGTCATGTACCCCAGTAGGAACATACCAAACTTGATCGGCAAGGTGTTGATTTAAAATATTGGCAACCACTTGTTGATGGCCAAGATGAATTGGATCAAAAGCTCCTCCAAAAAGAATAATGTGTTGATTAGACATGGCTTAAATATTGTAGCTTATTTTTTGGCTTTGGTTGCTTTAAAAAATTCATAATATATTAGACTTACTCTCAAGTAGAATTAAGCGTATCATTGACAAAAAAGCCAAAATACCTTATATTAAGTTAATCACGATAGGAGGACTAGCAAAGAGTTTCGTCTCTAGCAAATGCCTCCTTTTTTATTTTCAATTTTATTTTTAAAGAATTTGATTAATACAATATCTGAAGCAAATTTTCGGGTTAAGGGACATTTTGTGTTGGTTTTTTAGTGATATTTCATTGATAGATAGCA
>CAZYBC010000016.1:0-24898 GCA_964645645.1 uncultured Pseudomonadales bacterium | reverse complement strand
ATCTCTTACTTTTTAGCTAAAAAACAATAACTAAAATCACTAAAAAACCAACACATTTTTTCTATTAACTCTTTCTTTTTAATTTTTTTCTTCCAGCATCACCGTGCCTTGACGGACTTTTTCAATTTGTTCAATTTTGCGTTCCATTTGTTTAGCGCGAGTGGTAGTCATCTTTTCATAATCAGTTTGTAAGGTACTTAAACTACGACCAAATTTATCAAAACTGTCTTTAAATTTACTCCATTCTCCTACAAATTCATCAATGTATTTGACCACTTCTTTAAGCTTATCACCAATCATAAAATTACGATAACTTTCTATAACCGTGCGCGCCACAATCAAAAAGGTAAATGGAGAAACAATTAACACTCGTTTACTAATAGCCAAGTCAACTAAATCTGGAAAACGCTGATTAATAAAAGAAAAAACCATTTCGTTAGGCACAAATAAAATGGCATAATCTAAAGTATCTTGTTCAGGATTAATATATTCGCTGACTTTTATAATTTTGGTTTTTAAATCTTGGCTAAATTGTTTAAGATGACCTTCTTTGGCTGTTTTGGTTTCAGCAGTACTCATTTTTTGAATTTCTTGGTAAGGAAATTTCACATCCACCGGCACATTACGATCATTAGGCAATAATAAAGTAATATCTGGTTTTAAAGTATTGGTTGTTTGCTTAGCTTGTTTTAAATAATGAACACCTTCTACCAAGCCATTGGCGGTTAATAAATCTTCAATAATCCGCTCACCCCATTCGCCACGAGCTTGATTATTAGATAAAACAGCGGCTAGCTGTTGAGTAGAAACTTTTAGTTCTTGAGTTTGTTCACGATGCTGTTCTAAAGCTTCGGCTAGCTGACCGAATTTTTTAATCCGATCTTGCTCCAAGTCTCTAATTTCCACTTGGCGCTTAGCCACATCATCTTGTAACTGTTTAACTAGATTTTCAAAAACTTTTTGTTTATTATCCAAATCAGTTTTAATATTTTCTTTTTCGGAAGCTAAAATTTGCTTACTTTGAGTGGCAATTTTATTAGCACTCATGCCAAAAACTTTATTAATCATGTCTTCCATTTGTTGTTGATCATTTTGCTGAGCCAACATTTTTTTAAACAAAAAATATAAACTGACAAAACCAGTTACAATCATTAAAAAAAAGAGGAAAAAGATAAAATTCATAATCAATAGTATACTTAACTAGCAAATAAATTCAAACTAAATAAGCATGAACAAAGCTAAATCAAGATTAAAACTAGCCAAATCTACAGTTGATCTTAACTCAGATAAAGTTGTTGCTCATGATTTTTCTAATCGGCCACACCCACTTCCTCATCAAACTCCCAATCAAACTAAAACCTTATCACCGTTATTAAAAAAATATTTAAGCCATTTACCGACTTTATTTTTAAGTTTATTTTTTTACTACTTAATGTGGCTATTAATGCATTATGTTTATCCAGCTCAAATTCAGAATTTTATTATTACCAATGCTTATTTACCATTAGCCTTATTATTTTTTCTGGCTAACTTTTTTTTAGCGAGTTTTTTGTTACTTAGCACTAAAAAAGGATTAATAATCAGTTTAATTCTTGTTTTTGCTTTAGAATTTCATTTACAAAAAATTACGTTCTAGGCTAAATTCACTTTCTGCTTAATCTTCGGCTTTATCTGGCTTATAATATGAACTTATCATGACAAATAAATTTTACGTCACTACTACTTTACCTTATGTTAATGCTTCACCCCATATTGGTTTTGGCTTGGAAATTATTGAAGCAGATGTGATTGCTCGCTATCAAAAACTATTAGGCAAAGAAGTAATTTTTAATACTGGCACAGATGAACATGGTCAAAAAATTTATCAAAAAGCAATTGAAAACAAACAAACTCCTCAAGAATACTGTGATGAATATGCTGCTAAATTTGCTGATCTCAAAAATTTGCTTAATTTAAGTTACAGCCACTTTATTCGGACAACTGATGAACATCACCTTAAAGCTGCTCAACATTTTTGGCAACTTTGCCAAAAAAATGGCGATATTTACAAAGCTAAATATCAAATTAAATATTGTGTCGGTTGTGAATTAGAAAAAACTGAAAGTGAATTAGTGGACGGCCGTTGTCCTTTGCATCCTAATCAAGATTTAGAAATTCGAGAAGAAGAAAATTATTTTTTTAAATTTTCTAAATATCAATCAGCCCTCTTAGATTTATATCAAAAAAATCCCAACTTTATTAAGCCAGAAGGTAAATGTAAAGAGATGATTAGCTTTGTTCAACAAGGGTTGCAAGACTTTAGCATTTCTCGCCTTAAAGAAAAAATGCCTTGGGGTGTGGCTGTGCCAGATGACCCAGATCATGTCATGTATGTTTGGTTTGATGCTTTGGTTAATTATATTTCCACGCTTGGTTGGCCAGAAAATCACAGTCAATTTGCTGATTTTTGGCCTGGAGTACAACTAGCCGGTAAAGATAATTTGCGTCAGCAATCAGCCATGTGGCAAGCCATGTTAATCTCCGCTGGCTTAGCTAATTCTCAACAAATTTTAATTAATGGGTTTATTAGCGTTGCCGGTCAAAAAATGAGCAAATCATTAGGCAATGTTATTAGCCCTGCTCAAATGGTGGAACGTTTTGGCACTGAAGCTACTCGCTATTTATTATTGAGTTTAGGTACTTTTGGCACTGATATGGATGTAAGCTGGGAAAAATTTGACATCAACTATACCGCTAATTTAGCTAATGGACTAGGTAATTTATGTAGCCGCGTTGCTAAAATGTGTGAAAAAAGCGAAGCAGAATACAAAGGTATTATTCCTCAAAAATTTGAATCTGATTTTAAACAATTAATGGATAACTACAACCTTAGTGAAGCATTAGCCATAATCATAGAAAAAATTAGTTTGGCTGATAAAAAATTAAGTTTAGAAAAACCATGGACTTTAAATGGCGAACAACAAACTGTTATTTTACAGCAATTAGTTAATGATATTCTGTTAATTGCTTACCACTTACAAGCATTTATGCCAAGCTTAGCAGAAAATCTATTAGCTCATTTTAGCCAACCTAAAATTACAGCCTTACAACCACTTTTTCCTAGATTGGCGAATTAAACTATGGCTATGATTATTGATACTCACTGTCACTATAATTTAGAACCTTTGTTAAGTGGAAAAGGCAGTGAAGATTTTGGCCTGACAACTACTAAAAATTGGCAGAGCCATTGGCAAACAGCACAACAACATGGCGTGGTGGCTACTATTAATGTTGGGTCTAGTTTAAGCAGTAGTCAAAAAGCGCTGGAGTTAAGTCAGCAAGAAGAAAAATTTTTTGCCGCAATAGCCGTTCACCCACTTAAATATGTTTCTTTAATTAAAAATTATTTAAAAAATCACCAGAATATTACTCAAGTAGAAAGAGAAATTAATACTCACCTAGTAAGTTTAGAAGCCATGATTCAACAAAATCCCTCTCGGCTGGTGGCGATTGGAGAAACAGGTTTAGATTATTTTGAAATTCCTGATAAGGGTGATAAACGAACCTGGATTATAGCTGCTCAACAAGCTAGTTTTAAACAACACTTAGCTTTAGCTAAAAAATATCACTTACCCGTGATTATTCATGTTAGAGATAAAACTGGTCAAACCCAAGCCTATTTTAATACTTTAGCCATTATCAAAGAACATTTTCAAAACGGGCAAAATTTTGTTTTGCATTGTATTAGTGGCCCAGTTGATTATCTTCAGCAAGCTCTAAAATTAGGCGCTTATATTGGGGTAGCTGGCAATGTCACTTACCCTCAGGCTGAACAAATTAGACAGCTAGTAAAAGCTTGCCCAGCTGATCGCTTATTAGTAGAAACTGATGCTCCTTATTTAGCTCCTGGAGAAAGTAAAGGTCAAATTTGTGAGCCATGGCAAATTAGCCAGACAGTACAATATTTACAAGAAAATTTAGCAATTAAGCCAGAGCAACTTTTTGAAAATAGCTTAAAAGTCTGGAACAGACTACAATAATAGTAACTTATGATTAAACGTTATTTTCGCCGCCATCCTGTTAGAACTAAACGATTGTTAGAAATTTTGCCTGGTGTGATTTCTTGGTCTTTAATTTTATTTCCCATTTGGGGATCGTTTGTGGTGCCAGAATTTGTGGCCTATTATGTAATTACTTTTACAATTTATTGGCTATATCGATCAATTATTTTAGCGATTTTATCAGTAGTAGCCCAATTTAAAATCCAGGCTGCCAAAAAATTTGATTGGATAGGTGATTTAAAAAAACAATTTCCAGAAAAATATCTACAAATTCATCATTTGATTGTGATTCCTACTTATAAAGAACCAATTTCTACTTTAGAAAAAACTTTAGAATCACTAAGCAAGCAATCTTTTCCTAGTAAAAATTTACATATCATGCTGAGCTTTGAAGAAAGAGAGGGTGCTGAAGCTAAAGAAAAAGCTCAAACTTTAGCTAAGCAATTTAAAAATATATTTGGTAATTTAATGGCAACTTTTCACCCTGATATTGAAGGAGAAATTAAAGGAAAATCATCAAATACTTGTTGGGGCGCCAAACAAGCTAAAAAAATTCTGGTTGATCAACAACATTTACCTATCGAAAAAATTACTATTACTAGTGAAGATGCCGATGCTAGATTTCATCGACATTATTTTTCTTATCTTACTTACGAATTTTTAACTAAAGAAAATCCTTACAACAAAGTTTGGCAAGGCGGAATTGTTTTTTATAACAACATTTGGCAAGTACCAGCTTTTGTGCGGGTAATTGCTTCAATTTCTTCAGTGAATCAACTTTATATTTTAATGAGAAAAGACCGCTTAATTAATTTCTCTACTTATTCTTCCACTTTAAAACATGTTGAAGAAATCGGTTATTGGGACACTGATGTTATCCCTGAAGATTATCGATTCTTTTTTAAATCTTATTTTGCCAAAAAAGGTAAGTTTGAAGTAGAACCAATTTTTTTACCCATCTATGCCGATGCTCCTCAATCAGAAACACGAGTGGCGACTTTTAAGAATCAATACGAACAACAAAAACGATGGGCCTGGGGAGTGAGTGATGATGCTTATATTATTCGTCAATATGTTCTATCAGAAGGCATTCCTTTTTTTGATAAAACCGTGCGAGTCTTAAAAGTAATTGAAGATCATTTGTTGTGGCCAGTTAATTGGTTTGCCATTACTATTTCTGCTTCTCTACCTCCTTTATTAAACGATGAATTTAACCGTAGTATTTTAGGCAAAACTTTGCCACAAGTAACCTCTACTTTTTTAACTATCTCTTTGATTTCGATGCTGACCGTGTTTATTATTGATGCTAAAAATCGACCACCTAGACCCAAAAAAACTATTTTTTCTTATCTTTTTCAACCTCTGGAATTTTTAATGTTACCAATCTTTGGCTTTTTCTTTTCTGCTTTACCCGGAATTGATGCTCATACGAGATTGATGTTAGGCAAATATATTGAATATAAAGTAACAGAAAAAGTGTAAATTAAATAACTACTAGCAACCTTCCCTTAAACTAGCTAAAATAAATTTATGAATTTTCTTAAAAAAATTGATCGTTTTTTAGATCAACATTTAGTTTTACTACTACTATTATTATTGATGGTTTTGCTACGAATCCCTAATTTTTTTGAACCATACTGGTATGGAGACGAAGCGATCTATCTTACAATTGGAAACAGTCTAAACCAAGGTGCCAAACTTTATACCGACATTATTGATCACAAAACTCCGTTAATTTATTTTTTTGCCATGGTAGGAACTCAATTCAATTTTAGATTGCTCTTACTTGGCTGGATGTTAGTGACTACTACTTTATTTTATAAATTAGTTAAAAAAATTACTCTTGGTAAATATTCAGCTCCAGTGGCTACTTTGCTATTCATCTTAATTACCACCTTACCTTGGTTTGAAGGCAATATCCCTAATGGGGAATTATTTGTTTTGGGCTTTATTATTGCTAGCTTGTACTCTTTAAGTTTTACTAATTATTTTAAAAATTACTTTGCCATTGAAAAAACTAAAACAAAAGAAAACTGGCTTTTATTTATTCTTAGTAGTTGTTTAGCTGGTTTGGGAGTTTTAACTAAAGTGCCAGCAATTTTAGATTTGGCAGCAATAATGATGATTGGCGCTCTCACTACTACTGAAAAACTTTTACTTAATTTAACTAAAAAAAACAAATTTTTTAAACTTGATTCTTTATTACCTGCCGGACAAGCTATCCTTTGGTTTTTACTGAGCTTAGTCCCGATTGCCTTATCAATTCTCTTTTTTATTGCCATTGGCTCTGGCAAAGATTACTTGGATTACGGCTTACTTTATAACTTCCGTTATGCTCAATCTTGGCAATTGCCTTTTAATAACAACCTTCTAAATTTGATTTTTGGCTTTAAAGGTAAAACATTAGTCTTAGCTTTATTATTAAGTGGTCTTATTTTGCTCAACAAAAAACTTTCCCGCTTAATGCGTTTTGCGCTGAGTTGGTTTTATTTAACTTTTTTTGCTAGTTTGTTATCTAATCGTCCTTATCCTCATTATTATTTACAATTAACTCCATCCTTTTGCTTACTTATAACTGGGATGCTGAGAAATATTTATGGTATTTTTAAAACTAAAATGAGCTACAGAATCCATAAACAAGTAGTGATGGATGTTTTAGCTGCTTGTTTAGCAATTTATCTTGCTACCACTGTTTTATTAAAATTTAATCTTGGTCTTTATCCCACTGTCAGTTATTATCAAAAATTTTGGCAGCTTATCACTAAAAAAATTAACCGTTTTGAGTATGAAACTAGCTTTAATGGAATTATTGCTGATAATTATCAAGCTGCGCAAATTATTAAACAGGCTGGCACTGATCGTTATTTTATTTGGGGTACTAATCCAATGTTATATGCCCTTACTCAGACTAGACCAATTGGTAGATTTACAGTTGCTTTTCATATTAGAGATTTTAATTATTATTCTCAAACAATGGAATTTATCAAACAGGTTTCACCCAAAACAATTGTGGTAATGAAAAATGAAGAAAATTTTTCTGAACTTAATGACTACTTACAACAATTTTATCGTCCTAATTATGCTTTAGAACACATGACTATTTATTTAAAAAAATAAAGTATAATGAAATCATGAAGCGGCGAGATAAAATCAAATTACTTTATTTTCTGCCCAGGAGATCTAGACAACCAATTCTTTGGTGTTTTCTTTTTCTTTTAACTCTTACCTTAATAAGTGTTGCACTTTATCCGAGTATTCAAGGTAAAATTCCTCTCTTTTATAGTTTAACTAAAGATTTTGATCAATTAGCTAATAAAGAATGGATTTTTTTATTTCCAGGAATTTCTTTGGGTATTATGTTAATTAACACTTTATTAATCGCTATTAATAAACATTTTGAGCCTTTAATTATTAATTTATTTACTTGGGCTACTTTAGGCTTACAAATCATTTTAACAATGATTTTTATTAGATTGATCTTTATTATTTTTTAATTATTTATGTTAACAGCACTCATTTTCACTGGTCTAATTGCTTTCTTTCTTACTCCAATAATTATTAAATGGTATAAAAAACACAATTGGCTTGATGATCCCAAACACAATCAACATGTTAAAACTACCCATGCTAACGCTGTTCCTAGAGGAGGTGGTTTGGTAATTTTTTTAAGCGTTTTTTTAGCCTGTCTAATTTTTTTACAATTTGATAAATATTTAATTGCTATTCTTAGTGCCGCTTTTATTCTTACCGTGGTTGGTTTTCTGGATGATTTATATAATCTTAATCCTTTTCTAAGATTTGGCGTTAATATTTTGGCTGCTTTAATAGTAATCAGCGCTGGAATTGGCATTGCTTATGTAACTAATCCTTTTGGTACAGGAGTTATTCATCTTAATCAGCCACAAATTGCTATTAATTTATTTGGCAAAACTCACACTATTTGGGTTTTGGCTGATATATTCGCCTTAATTTTTATTATCTGGAATATGAATGCTATTAATTGGGCTAAAGGTTTTGATGGACAGTTGCCTAGTTTTGTTGGAGCAGCCTTAATTTTTATTGGACTTTTATCTGAAAAATTTATTGATGATCCTACTTCTTTTCATACAGGTCAACTTAGTTTTATTGTAGCTGGGGCATTTTTAGGCTTTTTAATTTGGAATTGGTATCCACAAAAAATTATGCCTGGATACGGGGCTGGATCTTTAGCTGGTTTTTTCTTAAGTGTTTTAAGTATTTTATCTGGCGCTAAAGTAGCAACTACCTTAATGGTTTTAGCCCTACCTACAGCAGATGGTATTTTTACAATTACTCGAAGAATTTTAGCTGGCAAATCACCTTTTTGGGGTGATCGGGGTCACTTGCATCATAAATTAATGGATGTTTTTGGTTGGGGAAGAAGAAGAATCGCAATTTTTTATTTAACCTTTAGTATTTTAATGGGTTCTCTCTCGCTATTGCTTAATACAACTGGTAAAATTATTGCTATTATCAGCAGTATTACTTTAGTGTTTGCTTTACAGATTTTAGCTAAAAAAAACCAAATCAAAAATAATGTCAAATAATTATTTTTTCTACATTTTACAAACAGCGAGACTCAGACAATGGATTAAAAATATTTCTATTTTTGCTACTTTAGTATTTTCAGGATTTTTCTTTTTTAAACCAGCTGATGGACCTTCATATCTTAGTATTGTTTTTAAAGCTTTTTTAACTTTTTGTTTACTAACTTCTTCAGTTTATATCATTAATGACATCATGGATCTTAAAGCAGATCAGCAACATCCAGTTAAAAAGAAAAGGCCCATTGCTGCTGGAAAATTACCTGTCCCAATCGCTATTTTTGCTGTATTAATTTTATTAGCAAGCGTATTTCTCTTTTCTTTTTCCTTTCCACCGTTTTTCCGTTTATTGTGTTTAATTTATTTACTTTTACAAATCTTTTATGCTCTTAAGCTTAAACATCTCCCTATTTTAGATATTATTTCTATTGGAGCTGGATTTTTAATTAGAATTTATGCTGGAGCGGTAGTTGTAAATTTACACATGAGTGTATGGTTCTTACTCACTGTAGTTTCTCTATCTCTTTTTCTTGCTGTGGGGAAAAGGCAAAGTGAACGGACTTTATTCAACCCTGAAAATTTAGGTAATAGCCGTCAAATTCTTAAAAAATATAGCATGAGACTTTTAGACCAATATACCGCCATGTTTGCTAATGCTACTTGGCTTTCTTATGCTTTATTTACTTTTCAAAATGAATATATTAATGCCACTCCAGCTTACGCTCGCTTTCCAGAACTTTATATTATTTTACCTAGAGCACTACAATCTCAAAAAATTTTAATGCTAACTGTTCCTTTAGTAATTTTTGGAGTAATGCGTTATTTAGCCCTAGTTTATGAAGAAAATAAAGGTGAATCACCAGATTTAGTTCTTTTAAAAGATAAAACCCTGTTAACTACCGTCACTGTTTTTGGCTTAATGGTAATGGCAATTATTTATTTATAAAAAAGCCGGTAGGTTTTCTAATACTTGAGGCTTAAATAATCTGGTTTGCAAATCAAAGAGAATACTTTTAAGCAATTCAACATAAGTCTTTAAACTTGAGTTATTTTTACAAAATTTTTGACAATAAGCTTCCCAGACTAATAAATGATCATTAACAGTATCTTTAATTTTTCTAAATTCTAACAAAGCCATTTTTAAAATCATTTTAATATCATAAGGAAGATTAATAATAAATTCTAATTGATCCTCAGCTAAAGATTTAATTTGTTCTTTAGCAGTCTTCACTAATAATTTAATTCCTTCATTTTTTAAAGGTAACTCTTCTTTATTAGACTTTTGAGAGATAAACATTCTTTCCATATTTTCCTTTATAAAACCTTAGACTTATTTAAGTATTTTGCCACTTCTTCCATTGGTAAACCATAAGTAAAACCTGTGTACGACCCCTTAAACTCTTCAATCAACACCGCTCCACTGTCATAAGCTGGGCAAAAAGCAGCTGACCAAGTTAAGACAGGTTCAGTTTGTACATATTTTTCAATTTCAGTTGGAGTTAAATCTCGCAATTTAACTTCCATAACCTTAACTGTAGAAAAATCTAACTTATTTAACTTATCTAAGTAACAAAAACCCGTTAGAGCTTGCAACGTTTTACCAGATAGTAAACTAAGCATTTCTTTTGCTTCGGCTAAATCTTTAGGCTTTTCAAAAGCTTGACCTTGATAAAAACCATACGTATCCCCAGAAATTATGATAGCATCAGGATATAAAAGCTGAATTTTTTCAGCTTTAGCTCTTGCAACCTTTTCTGCCCGTTCTTCTGGTGTATTAGCATGAATAGCTTGTTCATCAACATCAGAAGGAAACACCTCAAAATCAAGCCCTAAAGTTTTCATGGCTTTTAGGCGTTGTTGTGAAGCTGAAGCTAAAATAATTTGACGTGACATTTTTACTATTTTAGCAAATTTAAGTCATCAGCGGTATCTAAAACTAAAAGCCTGGCTTTGACCAGGCTTTATTGTCATTAATTCTAAAAAAAGCCTAATCTAAACTACCTCTAGTAATCATTGTTTCCACCACGCTTTTAACAGCATTAACATAAGCAGCCATTCTGCCGTCTAAGTGATATTGTTCTTTAACTGTCCACATTTGCTCAAAAGCTTGTTCCATCAAAGGCTTTAATTTGGCTAACACTTCACTGTGAGTCCAATAATAACCAGATAAATTTTGCACCCATTCAAAATAAGAAGTGGTTACTCCACCAGCATTGGCCAAAACATCAGGAACCACTAAAACATTATTTTTAGCTAAAATTTCATCTGCTTCTGGAGTAATTGGGCCATTAGCCATTTCAATAATCGCTTTAGCTTTAATTTTGGTAGTATTGTCTGGGGTAATCACATTTTCTAAGGCAGCTGGCACTAAAACATCCACGTCTAATTCTAAAATTTCTTGATTACTAATTACTTTGGCTTTTTGACAATCACAATTTTGGTGAGAACATTTACAATTACTAACTCGACCATTTTCTTGTTTACAAGCCAAAACTTTGGCGGGATCTAACCCTTCAGTCAAATAAATACCTCCCTTGGAATCAGAAACTGCCACTACTTTATAACCTAATTTATCCGCATGATAGGCAAACCAATAACCAACATTACCAAAACCTTGAATAGCAATCGTAACTTGGTCTTTTTTAGTTTTACCTAACTTTTCCATCAATTTTTCTAAAACATAGACACCACCAAGCCCGGTGGCTTCGCTTCGGCCATGTGAACCGCCCAAATTAAGTGGCTTACCCGTAAAAGTAGCCAAACTATTTTCCTGAAGATCGGCTGGTTTAGCTTTGGCCAAACGAACTTTTTGATATTCATCCACCATCCAAGCCATAATTTGGCCATCAGTGTTAACATCAGGAGCTGGTACATCCCACCAAGGACCAACATCATCAGCCACAAAGCGAGCATAAGCACGAGATAAGCTTTCTAATTCTGTGCGGCTGAGTTGTTTAGGATCAACAATCACCCCACCTTTAGCGCCACCATAAGGAATGCCGGTAATAGCACATTTCCAGGTCATCCAAGTAGATAAAGCTTTAACTTCAGCAAGAGAAACATTTTGATGAAAACGTATCCCTCCTTTATATGGCCCGCGAGCATTATTGTGTTGGCTTCTAAAAGCCTTAAATTTTTTTACCTTGCCATCATCCATTTTGACGCTCAGCTCACCTTCAAGAACTTTATCTGGTGTTTCTAATTTTTTAACAGCTTTGGCTAATTGAGTTTTATTCTCAAACTGTTTTTCTAAAATTTGCGCTACTTTTCTAAGTTGAATTAACGCATTTTGATGAGGATCATGATTTTTGCTCATAATTACTTTCTAAGTTATATTGATTATTTATTAAGCCATTTTTCTGCATCCATAGCGGCTTTGGCTCCTGAGCCAGCAGCCACAATGGCTTGACTATAATGTGAGTCAGTTACATCACCAGCAGCAAAAACACCTTCTACGCTGGTCATGGTGGGATAAAGAACTAAGCCATGATTATCTAAATTTTGCTTAGCCTGATTTAGGCCTTGCTCAGAAGCACTGCTATTGGTAATTAAATAACCCTTAGTTGAAAGCACTAATTGATCAGCCACCAAAGTAGTTGCTGGTTGATGACCAATGGCTAAAAATACGCCATCAGCTGGCAATTCTTTCACTTTACCAGCTGTTTCAACCTTAACTTTTTCTACCATTTTTTCGCCTAAAATAGCTTGTAAGCTACTATTCCATAAAACCTTAATTTTAGGATGCTGTAAAACCCGCTCCTGCATAATTTTACTGGCTCTAAACTGATCACGACGATGAATAATTGTCACGATCTGAGCAAATTTAGTTAAGGCTAAAGCGTCTTCCATAGCACTATCACCTCCACCTACCACCACAACTTGTTTATCTCTAAAAAAAGCCGCATCACAGACAGCACAAACACTCACTCCTCTGCCTATTAATTCTTTTTCTCCAGGAATACCTAAAGTAATTGCCCTCGCCCCAGTAGCTACAATCACACTTTCAGCTTCAATTTCAGCCGGAGTTTGTTTAATTTTAGCTTGAACTTTGAGAGCTTGTTCACCATTAAGCTTTTTATATTCATCAGTGGTCATTTGAGCTGGTAAATTAGTCCACAACTTAAAAGGCCGGCTGCTAAAATCCACTGCTGTAATTTGGCCATCTACAATCTCTGCTCCAAAGTGAGCGGCTTGAGCGCGCAAATCCATCATAAATTTAGGACCTAAAACTCCTGCTGGAAAACCTGGAAAATTTTCTAATTGAGTGGTGTACATTAATTGACCACCACTTTCCAAACCAGTAAAAACCAGCGGATGTAACTCTGCTCTAGCCGCATAAATAGCAGCTGTATAACCGGCTGGACCAGAGCCGATAATGGCCAGTTTTGTTTTTTTCATAATAATTTCCTTTTTTCATCCTGCCTAGCAAGCTGAAAAATATTTCAACAGAATAAATTATTTTTTAATCACTTTCTCAATCATACTTCTGTAACCTTCTTCTCCTGGAAAACCAATTTGCTTAGCTAATTCTTCCACCTTATCTTCTTTGGCATTGAGAATTAAAACGGTGGGAATACTCATCACTCCATATTCCATAGCCGTATTACGATTTTCATCTACATCAACTTTGACAATTAAAATCTGATCTTTATATTCATCAGCTAACTTATCAATAATTGGAGCAGCCATTTGGCAAGGGCCACACCATTGAGCGTAAAAATCAACCATCACTGGTTTGCCAGCACCTTTAACAGTGCTTAAAAAATTTTCATCATTAAGATGAAGTGCGCCTTGATTATCTGACATATCTGTCCTTTCTTAATATTTTAGTAATTCTTTTAAAATTAAATCTAAATCTTTAGTATTTTGAGTTTTAGTACAACGACCAGCTTCACTGGTAAGCAAATCCCGAGCCACGCGACCCAAAGAATTTCTGGCAGCTAAAATTTGCCTAGCAAGATCCACACACAGACGTTGATCTTGATACATATTGATCAAGCCATCTAATTGGCCTTTAATTCTCTTTAACTGCACTAAAATTTTATCGTCTTGAGTTTGCGGTAGCATATTTTGCATAAAGTTATTGTTAAATAATAATTTTAGCATACCCCTAGGGGGTATATTATGTCAATAGGTAAAATTAGGAATTTTTTAGCTTAGCATGTAACTTACTTAGCTGTGCTAAAGCTTGCTCTAAAGCTTGCTCTTGATCTGGAGTTTTATTACTTAATTTATCTAAACTACTAATTTTTTGAGTTAAATGTTTCACTTCTTCTTGAATTTTAATTTTTGACAACTGCTGATAAATATTTTGCCATTCATCGGCTACTGCTAAATCTTCTAAAATTGCAAAGTATTTTGGCGATAAATACCAATCCATTAACAAAGCTTTTAAATCTTCCTCCAAAGCATTGGCTAATTTTTTAAAGTCATAATGTTGTCTTTGGCTGTTGAGTTTATCTAAAACGGCTTTGGCTCCAGTGGTTTGCCAAGATAAACTTAACAATTCATCTAATTTTGCCAAAAGTTCAGCGGAAGGCAAGTGAAAAGATAAAAATAATAAATATTGTTCTAGTTTTTGTTGATGGGGTAATTTTTCTAAATCAACTTTTTTATTTGTTTGATCAGGAGCGCTAAAGTTTAATTGATTTTGGCTGGCAATTTTTAATAAATCACTGCGCACAAATTCAGCTTTTACTTCTATTAATTTAGCAATTTTTTGAATGTAAAAATCTTGTTCCACGGCGTGAGTAATAGCAGAAATTGCTTCAGCTAACTCTTCTAAAATAGCCCGCTTGCCTTCAATGGTATGTGGGTCATGACGTTGAGCGCTGATTCTAATTAAAAAATCAAACACTGATTCGCTATGTTTGCTAACTTCTCGCCACAAGGCGCCACTGTATTCAATTAATTCTCCGCCATCTTTAAACACCGGTAAACTAGCCAACTCTTTTTTACTCAAACCAGCTTCCAGACCATGTTCTCGCGCTTGGTAATTAACATCAATGACTCGTAAATCTAAATTACTATCAGCCATCAGACCAATGGCTCGCTGGCTGGCCTTAATGCCAGCATTATCAGTATCAAGAGCTAGAATTACTTTCTTAGCTACTCTGGCAAAAAGTTTAATTTGCTCTTGAGTAAGAGCAGAACCTTTAATCGCCACAATATGATTAACGTGATTCTGACTAGAAGCAATGACATCCATTTCTCCTTCACACACAATCACGGCCTGTTTTTTCTTGATTTCATTAAATAACTCGCTGTAACCAAAAAGCATTTTAGATTTATGATAAAGACTGGTTTCTGGGGTATTTAAATATTTAGCTTCTTTGGCATCTTTTTCCAACACTCGGCCAGCAAAACCAACAATTTGCCCACGATGATTTTTTAGCGGAAACATCACCCTGCCGCGAAAACGATCGTAATGACGGCCAGTTTTGTTTTTAATCACCAACCCGGTTTTTAAAATGTCTTCCTGACTAAATTTCTTTTTACTATGTAAAAATTTTAATAAGCCATCCCAGCTATTAACCGCATAACCAAGCTTAAATAGCCTAATACTTTCTTGAGAAATTTTGCGCTTTTTTAAATATTCTCTGGCATTTTCAGCCACCCGATGTTTAGTTAATAAGTAATGATAATATTCACCAGCCAAATTAAGAATTTCCAACAAACGATCATGCTCATCGTCTAAACTAGAACGTTGATATTTTTCCAATTTAATGCCAGCTTGATCAGCCAAATATTCTAAAGCTTCTACAAAAGTCATCCCTTCATACTCTTGTAAAAAATTAAACACATCGCCGCTGGCACCACAACCAAAACAACGATAGCGCTGTAGTTGTTCATTAACAAAAAATGACGGTGTTTTTTCACCATGAAAAGGACAAAGACCTTTGTAATTAATTCCAGCATTCTTTAACTCAAATCTTTGCCCAATCACATCAACAATATTGTTGGCTTCTTTAACCTGTTGAACTTGAGACATACTGAGGATAGTATAAACTATCCTGCTATAATAAAAAGTATTATGGATAAAAACAAAACTGCTGAAATAACAGACCATATCAGCACTCCTTTTGGTAAATATTTTCGATATTTAGATGAAATTGACAAAGGGGCTAAAGATAACAAAGAGTTTGGTTCGATTTTAATTTTAGGTTTAGTGGAAGAACTGGGCGAAATGGCCAGAGCTTACTTAGCCGAACACGGCCGCAAAAAAACTAATTTAGCCGCTCAAGCGGATGAAACTTATGAACAAGAATTAGGCGATATTTTAGTGGCTATTTTACGCTTTGCCAGAATCAAAAAACTCAACCTAGATCAACGCATCATGTATACACTACAAAAAATTGAAAGACGCAAAACTAAACCTAAGCAATAGCGCTTTTATCTAATCTCATTAAACAAGCATTTTTTGATTCTACTAAACCATTGTTTTGGCAAAATTGGCTAGCAGCATCACTCTCACTGCCTGGTTGGAACCAAACTTTTTTAATCCCTAATTTAACTACTTCTGGCAAAATTTGCAAAGTGACTGGAGGTGGCACAATAAACACCACTACATCAATTTTTTCTGGATAAGCTGATAAATTAGGATAAACTTTTTGACCTAAAATTTTAGTTTCTTTAAGATTAATCGGCACAACTGTAAAGCCAGCCTCTTGCCAGTCTTTCATCACTTTATAACCAAATTTTTCTGGATTATTAGAAGCGCCGACAATAGCGTAAGTATAATTACGAGAGAGTTCCATATAATTCCTTTCTTAGCCATTATGAGTGGCTGTTATTTTTCCGTCAAAACTAAATCTAGCTTTACATCCCAACTTTGTTGAGGTAATTCTGACACAATTTGTAATTGATGCGCCAGCCCAAGATTGAATTTTGATTGCCTGGTACTTAAAAATTGATCATAAAAACCTTTGCCTCTCCCTAAACGTTGACCATCTAAAGTAAAAGCTAAACCAGGTATCAGACTCAGATCAATGGCCGACTGCCAAACTTGTTCAGATTTTGGTTCTAAAATTTGCCATTGACCTAAAATTAAATCTTGCCAGCTATTGATCTGCACCGCTTTTAATTGGCCTTCAATTATCTTAGGCACTAACACAATTTTTTGAG
Organism: uncultured Pseudomonadales bacterium; assembly: GCA_964645645.1. Classification (GTDB taxonomy): domain Bacteria; phylum Patescibacteriota; class Microgenomatia; order UBA1400; family PJMF01; genus CAZYBC01. The sequence goes on along the minus strand of CAZYBC010000016.1, from coordinate 8,172 downwards.
CTTGCCATAAATTTTCAAGAATCGCCTGAGTTGAAATTTCTGATTTAGTTGCTAAATAGACAAAACAACTTTTAGCCTGCTGAAATTGCGAAAAAATTAACAATTTTTTTAAAATCTGACGAGCATGTTGAGCTAGTTCAAACTCACTTAATTCAACCAATTTCTGCTTCATTAATTGTCTTAATTGTTGTTTTTGTTGAGTTAAATTTTGTTCTTCCAGATTAGATAAATTATTTATCATACAAAGTATTAATAATATTATTGAATACTATCAAAAATAGTTTATACTTAATTCTATTATGAACAAACTAATCAACAAAGCAGTGATTACTGCTGCCGGCTTTGGCTCACGTTTTTTACCAATTACCAAAACTTTTCCCAAAGAAATGTTGCCCATTATTGATAAACCAATTATTCAATATTTAGTGGAAGAATGTGCAGAAGCTGGAATTAGTGAGGTAATTATTATTTCTTCTCCTGGTGAAGTCACTAAGTTTGAAGATTACTTTTATGGCAGAGCAACTAACATTAGAAGTTTAATGATTCGCCAAGGCAAATTAGACCGTTGGGAAAATGTTGAACAAGTTTTTAGATTACCTAAAATTACAGTTGTTCCTCAAGATGAAAGTTTACCATATGGTAACGGAAGACCCTTTTTAAGCGTCAAAGATTTATTAATTAATGATCCAGCATTTGTGGCTCTCTGGGGAGATGACTTAGTGTTAAGTAAAGTTAGTGCTGTTAAACAAATTGTGGATGATTTTGAAGCCCGACCTTGTGATGGCTTATTAGCTGTTCAAGAAGTTCCTCATAGCGAAGTAGATCGCTACGGGATTGTAAAAATCAAAGATGACAAAAAACAAACCATCGAAACTGTGATTGAAAAACCCAGCTTGGACGATGCTCCTTCTAATTTAGCTTCTTATGGACGTTATGTTTTAACTCCTAAAATTTTTGAATATCTTAAACCAGACTCAACTGGTTTGGATGGTGAATTATGGTTACAAGATGCTAATGACAAAGTTGCTAAAACCGGTGAAGTTCGCTACAAAGTAGTTGATGGTGAATGGATGACTACTGGCGATCCATTACGTTACATGAAAGCTCATGTAGAATTTATGCTCGCCAATCCAAAATATACTAAAGATTTTGGCGAATTTTTAAAAGGTTTAAAATTATAATTTAATTAATTTGTTAATTTAAAACACCCTCCTTGTGAGGGTGTTTTTAGTTGTATTAACAAAAAACTACAGCCTAAAGATCACTATCACTTAGCCGATAAAATCAATTCTAAAATTTTATCTGCCACCAATTGTTTTTTTCCCTCATCAGGATAATGAAATTTATGCAAACCAGGATTACTGTTAGCCTCCAAAAAGAAAATTTGTTTAGTTGGAGTAACTATAAAATCTATGGCAATTAGTTTTTGCTTAATTAATTGATTAATTTGTAAAGCCAAATTTTCTAAATCTGGCTGGCTATGAAGTGGTAAATTAATAAATTTTTTCTTCCAGGGTTGATTTTCTTTGGGAGTTAAAACTTTTTTTTGTAAACCAATTAGCTGATTATTTAATAGCAAACAACGATATTCATCTCCTATTATAAATTGTTCAAATAAAGTATTAGTTAAATCAAATTTTTTTAATTCTGCTTGGTCTTTTACTAAAAAAACTCCATGCGCCTTTTCACCTAGAACTGGTTTAGCAATTAAAGGTTGATATAAATTAAAAAATTTTTTTAAGGCTAATAAATCTTGACTAAAAAAATAAGGAATATTAAGTTGCTCTAAATTATTGATTGCTAATAACTGGCGAGTGGCAAATTTATCTTTGGTAAACCAACTCCCTAATTGAGAATTAAACTGATTAAAACTTTGGTAAAAATAATAATTTTTACCATGATATTGGCAATAAAAAGTTCCATAATCAGTAAACCACTTGGGAGCTAAATTTTTTTGTTTGGCTGCTTCAAATAATAATTGAGAAGTTCTAGGCACAAAAGTTGGTTGAGAAAAATCCTTAAACATCAGCTTATTTTAGCATTGCTTAGCAATTAATCAAAAGACATTATTCTTACTGCAAAATAAAATTTTGTAGTAAGAATAACAAATTTTAAATTGACTCTGCTTTTTAAACAACGCATAATAGAAAATAAGATTATTTATGTTTGAGTTACCAACTTTACTAGTACCTAAAGTCGTTAAACAATTTTGGCGTCCTAAGGACCATGCTCCTGCTGAAGCTTCAGCGATACCTCCTCAATCTCCAGAAGAACCACCCACCCAAGATAAAGAATCATTTAATGAAGAAGTTAAAAAATTATTTGCCGTGATTGATCAAATTTATCAGGCTCATTATCCAGAAACAGAAACTCCTTCAGCTTTTACTCGATTTAAAGCCATAGTTAATGGAGCTTTTTTAGGCATTCCTTCTAGGATTAGTGAAATTTTTTACTGTAAAGCAGCTAGACAATACTTAAAATTAGCTCGTGATGTAACCAGTCACCCTCAAGACTTTAGCGAAACAGAATTAGACGCTATAAAAAAAATAACTGATGTGAGTAAACAGTTAGACATAGATTTTTCTTACTTAGATGCTAACTTTCTAATCCGAAGTGAAGTTAGTGCCATAAAAGGTCCAATAGAAATTCTTCAGGCTTTACAAAAATTAAAACACAAAGAAAGAGAAAAAGTTGAAGCAGCAATTTTAGGCAAACAACTTAGTGAAGCTGTTAAAGCGGCAAAACCTGAAATGAGACATTTTGATAATCAAAAGATTATTAATGCTTTAGAGGCTAATCCAGGAACAGAATTAGAAAAAAAGATCTTTTTTTTGGTAGATATTCTCAATAAGCCTTTTGGTGAAAAAAGAACAGAATTAATAAATTTATTAAATAAGGTCTCTAAAAGACTTGCTTGGGCTATCCCCGCTGCAATTGATCAAAATATTCATCCTTTGGATTTATTAAAAATAACTGATCAATTAGTAACATACCTAGAAAAAAAACAACCACAAAGTAAACTCTTAGCGGCTATTGATGAATATCGGCAACTGGTTTGGGACCATACGGTGATTAGTTCTCTGACTAATTTTCTTACTTCCCCATGGCGTAGATATGCTAAATTAAATCTAGATCTAATTAAAGCTGCTGGTGATTTAAGACTACTTAATGCGGTTGCCTTTGATGAAACTAGAGAGGTGAGTATCAGTTCAGAGCTAAATAATGATACTTTGGAAGAAGCGATTACTCAATCTTTTGCAGAAACCTTAGCATATAGTCATCATCAATGGGAAGTTGATCCTCAAGGTAGTTTACTCAACCGTTTGATGGCTAAATTCATTAAAGCTAATCCTTTTGCTAATTATAATCGTTCTTCTAGAGAGGCTAATGTTTTACTTCCTCAGACTGGTCAAGTAATTATCAGACTGATGCAGGGGAAATTTTTTGTTGAAGAAATTCAAAATTTTAAATCTGCAGATAGCCAATTAGAACCAAAACAGATTAGTAACTTTTATCAATTACTTCTTGAAGGTAGCACACTTCAAGAAGCTTTAAAACTAGCTAAAGAAAAATTTAATTTTTTTGGATTAAGCCAACAAACAGCATATAAAGTATTAAGAGAATTGGCTTCTTTACCAATCTTAATTTTAAATCTTGATGAAAATCAGACAGAAGAAACCTTGACTTCTCAAACATCTTATGAGGTTAATAAAATTAGATCTAAATTTCCCAATGCCAACTTTGTGATGTTAGCTCAACGCACTAATAATAAACTTTGTTTAAGTATTAGTACTAATCATGATATTTTTGACGGTGGGCATACAAAAGAATTATTGGCTGGAATCATGGATAAATTGGCTAGAGCAACACATAAACCAGACGAATTAAGCGAAGCACCACAAATAGGAATTTTTCCACCATTAGATAAATTAGAAAAACGCCAAGGTTATTTCCCCGTTCAAGTTAATGTAGAAGCTACTAAATTTTTCTTGATGGTTAATGAAGTCGCTGCTTACGCTAGAGACTTAAAAAAAACAGCCCAATTGCCAAAAAACTCATTTCTCAGTAGCCCTTCATTTGTGATGCAGTTAGCACTTATTGATCAGTATCGGCAAATGGCTAAAATTCCAGAGCATGACATTATTGGCATGTTATTAGGTGATGCCAGAATCGATAGTGACCTTGATCTAGCCAGATTAACTAATGGCTTTGATCTTAAACAATGGCCACATTTAACTGATAGTCAAAAAACTCATCTCTTACAAATCTTGCAAGCACAATTTGACAATGGGCTACAACAAAGCAATATCCAAAGATTAGTTAGAGGAGTGGTCACTACCTTAGCAGAAAGTTTGCATCAACCGCTCAATACTTTATCGCAAATTTTCAGTCTTGCTTTAAAATATTTACAAGGTTCAATGATTTCGGCTTTTAGTTTGCCAAGATTTAAAGTTGATGGTACAGCTATAGACCCACAAGAGTTACTTCGCCAACAAGCCACTTTAGGTAACCGGACTGCCGGACCAGCTCTTACACCTAATCAGCAATCTGCCATAACTATTTGTTCTACTCACTGTACTTTAGATGAAAAAAATAAACTAGACCAAATGATTTTATCAATTAGAATTAAAAACCGCAGTAATCAAGAAGCATATACCTCTGCCCAAAGCATTAAAACTTACATAGAAAGTTTTGAAAAAACTTAAGTGTGCTTTTCTGCTGTCTTTTTTTCTTAAGCCAAGCCTGCTTTAAATAGATATAAGATATTTGCAAACTTAATTTGCAATTAAAAGAACAATTATGGCCAAACGTGGCAGAGATGGCGTAGAGTTTGAACAATCAGTTAAAGACAAAGCTCTAAATAAAGCTGGGTTAAGAAAAGGGCATGTTCATCATTTGATTCCAGCGGCTGAAGCCAGACGTTTACAAATCCAAGAAGACTTAGTTAAATCTCCTCTTAACGCCGTTGCGCTAACTCCAGAAGACCATCGTAAATTACATCGCGGCTGGGCACCTATCCCTTTAGAGTTATTAAAGTTTTTTCAAAAACTGCAACCAACTTTATTCTCTATTGATCGTTTTTTAGCTCATTTCCCCAAACGCCGAGCTTGGAAACGACGAGAAAGAAAAGCTAGTGCTCCTAAACCCAAGCTCCAATTAGATATGTTTGATCAACTTGAATCAGATACTAATCAAAGAACTGACAATAAAAAAGGAAGAGGAAGAAGAAGTAAAAAATAACTTTGATCTAGTTAGTTGTACTTGTCACCACCCCCCAACTCTTCTACAATTTAAGCCGCAAGTTGATTCTGAATAGACTTACTGCAAAATAAAATTTCGTAGGAAGTCTAATGAAACAGCTTAACTTGTTATCACCGATGTGAAGATCTTTTTTTAACGAATCTCATCAATTCTCAAAATTTTTCCTTTTTTATTTATAAGTCAATTTTTATTTTTTTATGTCAAAAAAACTTTTTTACTACAACTTAGCCAAAATTCATAAAACGTGGGAGGGTCTCCCTGATCGCCAATGGTTAGATTGGCGCTGGCAAATGACCCATCGCATTACTTCACCCGCACAATTGCAAACTCTTCTTTACCTTACTCAAACCCAAACTCAACAAATTACCCAATCACTCAATCAACTTCGCATGGCTATCACTCCCTATTATTTATCTCAGATTGATCCTGATGATCCAGATTGCCCCATTAGACTTCAAGCTATCCCTAGTTTAGCAGAAACCCAAATTAGCTCTGCTGAAGCTGAAGATCCACTTCATGAAGATGTGGATAGTCCTGATGAGTTAAAAGGCATCCTTACGCATCGTTATCCAGATAGATTAATTATTTATTTAACTTATCAATGTTCAATGTATTGTCGCCACTGCACTAGAAGAAGATGGGCTGGAGAAAGTGATGTCCCAACTTCTATGGCCAATCTAGAAAAAGCAATTGAATATATTAAGAATCACACAATGGTTAGAGATATTTTATTAAGTGGTGGTGATCCTTTTACTCTATCAAACTCAAGAATTGATCAAATTTTAACTAAACTAAGAGCTATCAAACATGTGGAAATTATTCGTTTTGGTACTCGGACCCCGGTGGTGATGCCGATGCGGATTGATGATGAACTAATCAAAGTCTTAAAAAAACACCAGCCAATTTGGATTAATACTCATTTTAATCATCCAAAAGAAATGACTGATTTAGCTGCATCTGCCTGTCAAAAAATTGTTGATGCGGGGATACCACTGGGCAATCAATCGGTTTTACTAAAAGGCATAAACAATCACCCTCAAATTCAAAAAAGATTAGTTCAATTATTAACAGCAAATAGAGTTAGACCTTACTATTTATACCAATGTGATTTAAGCCAAGGATTAGAACATTTTAGAACTCGCGTTAGTGAAGGTATTGAAATCATTGAAAATTTGCGTGGCCATGTTAGTGGTTTTGCCGTGCCCACTTTTGTAATTGATGGCATTGGTGGCGGTGGCAAAGTGCCAGTGATGCCAAACTATGTTTTATCGCAATCTCATCACAAGTGGGTTTTAAGAAATTATGCTGGTAAAATTTTCAATTACACTGAGCCAACTGATTGTAATTATCAGCCACCAAAAAATTGGCAAAAATATTGCCCAGTAGTAACTGAAATAAATGCTAAAAAAAATGTGGGGAGTTTGTTGGATAGTCAAAAAAATGAAACAAATTTATAGCTCTGCTTGCAATCATATTTTTTAGCCAGCATAATGCACTTATGTCCAAAAAACTAGGTAAATTTTTTAAAGCTTTTTTTTATGCTGGGAGAGGGATTCTGTCTGGTTTTAAAGAACGTAATATGCGTGTGCATGGCTTAGCCATGATCTTAGTTTTAAGTTGTGGCGCCTGGCTAAAATTAAATTCTAGTGAATGGCAAACTGTATTAATTTTAATTGCCATAGTCATGGCCGCTGAATTAAGTAACACAGCTATTGAAGAATTAGCTAATTTAATCAGAAATGAATTAAAGCTTTCTTATCAAGCTACTACCAGAGCTAGAGACACCGCTGCAGGAGCTGTTTTAGTTATTGCCATTGTAGCCGCAATTATTGGCTTAAAGATTTTTCTACCTAAATTAATTTTAAAGTTAGCTTAAATGCTAGCTAGACTTACTGTGAAGTAAGACTATTGAAACGCAATCTATTTAAAGTTTCTTGTAAAACTTGACGCGTTTCTCTAAGTAGCTGACTATTATTTTCCACTGGGGCTGGTAAACTATCTAAAATTAAATCTAATTCTTCTTCATTTATCAAAATTGAAACTGGATCTTGATTGGCAGCTAAACCAGCAGTCAATTTAGCCAATAAAAATTGGTTTTCCTCTACCACTGGCAAATATTTAATAATTTCAGTTAATTGGGTTTTAGAGATACTTAACATTCCTCTTTGCATAGCCTTTATTGTAATTAATAGCCATTTGATTGTAAAATGAGTTTAAGATGCAATGTCCTAATTGTGGTTTTAATGCTGATAATCAAGATACCTTCTGCTCCAATTGCGGCATTATTTTTGCTGATTATCAAATTTTAAAAAGCCGCCAAGCTCAAAAGCAGACCATCTCTCAAGAACAAACTGTTCAAAAAGTTGAAGTTGATCCAGTGCAACAACAATTAGCAACGGTTTATTTATGCAATAGTGAAATTCATAAACCTGTGGCAAATAATTCTTTAACAACTGAGTCCGTAACTAATACAGCAGCTAAACAAACTCTGTCTAATCAGGACTTACCTAAGAAAAAAAATCATTTGTTATTAATTTTTAGCATAACTAGCATAGCAATTATTGGCATTTTTGCAGCTTATTATTTGTTAATTTAAAAAATGGCTGAAAAAATTCAAACAACTACTGAACAAAATCCAATTACTGTGGAGAATAAAGAAAAAGAACCGCGTCCTGTTTTATTAACTGGCGGATCGGTAATCCTAGAAATCACTCAGCAATGTTACACCCGTTGCAATTGGTGTTACCAAAAAGATTGGGTTACACCTAAAGGTCATGCTATCCCATTAGAAGTCTTAAAAAAAAGAATTGAGTGGATCAAAACTTTTACCGATTCTAAAGAGATTACTTTATTAGCAGGGCAACTGCGTTCTCGCAGATCATCTTGACAAAAAAAAAGAGAATCTTGTTT
>CAZYBC010000015.1:0-27239 GCA_964645645.1 uncultured Pseudomonadales bacterium | reverse complement strand
CCTCAAAACAGTAGCAATTTTTAACAAAAAACCAACACAAAATGTCCCTTAACCCGAAATATTTATTCGCATGATTTTAACTTCAGGCCATCTTCAACAACTAATTTTATCTATTTAGTCATTAATTGAAATTTATCTATAGCTTGGGGTTTGTTTATTAAAAGCTTCTAAAAGAAAAACTAATCTTTAACAACAGAAAGTTTTCTAGCATCTTCAATTCTGCCTTCTCGTAAAGCTCTCTCCATTTCAAACTTCCGTTCAGATTCTCTTTCAGCAAGGGCTTTTCTTCTGTCAAATTCAGTCTTTGGCAATGAGAAACCATACATTGCTTTATCAACCAAAGAGCCTTCCATTTGTTTTGTTTTACCAGCTCTTTTAATTTGTGCTTCTCCAGTAAGAGTTCCGCCCAAAGTATCAATACCTTTTTCAATAATTGAAAAAGGAGCAGGTGTTTTTCCTCCTAATTGTGTAGCTAACCAACCACCGCTCTTTACTCCGGCGCTAGCATAATCTCCAGCATATCTCATAGCTTCAGAAGCAATGAGTCTTCTTCTTGTTTCTGGATCAACATCTCTATTACGTAAAAATCCTTGCGCTGCTCCCATTCCTGCACCAGCTGCAGCTCCACCTAAGAATCCTAAAGCTTTAGTAGCAACTGGGGAACCAACAACTGCATTCTTCCACGCCGCAGCACCAAACTCTGCAAACACGCCTCCATCTGCGCCCATCATCTTTTTTAGCTTTTGAACTAATTCTGGCAATATTAAGATTAAACCTAAACCAACCACAGTGTTAATAATGTCACCAACGCCACGGCCTAAGATGTATGGTGGCATAAAACCACCGGTGGTGATGCCCCCACTGGTTTTCATCATCTGGTGCATGATGAGAATTAATAAAACAGCGGGAAAGACTAAGAGATTGCCAATTAAGCTGGTTAACCATTTGCCAAAAGTATTTTGGCCTGGTAAAGCGCCAAACATTAAGATGAGTGGGGCAAAGGTAATGCTTAAAATAATGTTGACATAGGTCTTTAGTAATTCAAAGAATAGTTTGAAGACGCCGATTAAGATAGCGACGGCTATAATTAAAGCTATTGTTAAACCACCTGCTCCAGCAATAAAATCACTGACAATTCCAAATTCAACAATACTTTGAATAGTATCGTTAACTGTAGAAAAAGCTGAGGTTGAACCAGAAACAATGAATTTCCATCCAATTTGGAAAATATTCATATCAATTAACTGGGTATTGGCGCCGAATAAACTAACAATTAAGTACATCAAGACGTACATGCCATCAATCATTAAGCCAGCAATAGCGTAGGAAAAAGTAACCATGATTAAAGCAATGATGACACTGGGAATAGCTTGTTGAGCCGTAACTACGGCTTGGCCTTTAATTTTGTGACGGAACATGATCATGAAACCGATCACTAAGAAAATAATGACGAAGAATAAGTAAGCGATGTTTCTAAAAACTTTCCAGGTTTCCAAAATTGGATCTAAGGAAGCAAAACCTAAGCCTTGAGCTTGAGCTTTAGGCACAATATTCATATTGTCTAACACATCGGCTAAATAAGTTTGGCTAGAGGCTGGAGGGTTATATAAAGCTGCTACCCAGTTACCGACATCGCCAATGGCGCCGTTGCCGTATTTATCAGCCAAAATTTGTTTTTCTTCTGAAGTTAAAGAATTGAAATAGGCGGCTGAAAGAGTCTTATCATTGGCGCCGGCAGAACTTAAAAAAAGAAAAGTTTGAAATCCACCACCGACATTTTGAGTGGTAGAGTCTAGACTACTATTACCTTTTTCAGCTTCTAACGCAGCTTGTACGGCCTTTTCAGAAGCTTTTTGAGTAGCGTTTTTGGCTTTAGACCCAATTAAATCTAATAAGCCAGCGTGAGCGGGAGTTGCCTGAGACAAAAATAAAAAACTAACTAAGAAAAAACTAAACAAAATAGTGAGGATATGCCTTGATTTGGCCATGGATATATTGTAACACAGAAAAAATAATCTATGAAAACTAGTTTGTTGGGTTAAAACCTTAAAAATAGGGTTGGTAGTGTCTTTTTGTATATTTGAACCGTAAGTTAGGTTTAACCTAACCTACAGTTCAAAAGGCGTTTTTTAACGTAGCGCGATTTCTAGATTTTTACCCATGGCTTGAGCCATCATCTAACCATAGGTAATATCTTATGTGGCTTAGTCTTGGCGAAGTGAAACGAAGCGAACTACTAACAACAAAGTAATATATTGAACGCAGATCTCTTGGCGAAGCAATTTTCTCTAGCTGTGTGAAACAGTTAAACGAAGATCTCTGCAGCGAAGCAAAGAAAATCGAGTTTAACTGTTTACACAGCTTTTACTACTTCAAAACCGCTCAAAAATTTTCTATAGTATACAAACTATGCTAAATGACGATCAGCAAACTAAAATTAAAGATTTTATTAGTAGTGCCCAGAATATTTTAGTAGTGATCGGTAAAAATCCCAGTTTAGATCAACTTACGGCAGCGAGTGCTTTAGTGTTAGCTCTTAAAGGTTTAAATAAAGAAGTGTCGTTTATTAGCCCAGAGCCAGTGGCCGATCAATACCAGGAAATTTTTGGGGTGGAAATGTTGAGCCATCAGCTAGGCAAGCAAAATTTGGTGGTGGCGTTTGATTATCAGCCAGATCAAGTAGACAAAGTCAGTTATCACATCGGTGAAGATACCAACAAATTTTATTTAACTATTAAACCCAAAAAAGGCGTTAAGCCTTTGGATTGTAAAAAAGTTGAGTATATTTATACTGGCTCTGATGCGGATTTGATTTTTTTGGTAGGGGTGCATGATTATGAATCCTTGGACAATCTGTACTTTGGCTTTGAGCAAACTTATGCAGAGGCCACCGTGATTAGTATCCACACTTTTGCCACTGCGATTGGCGATTTGAAAGTGGATACCTCAAAAATGCTCTGTATTAGCGAGGCAATGTTTGATATTTTTGACGAATTAGGGCTGTCAATTACTTCGGAAATTGCTTCTAATTTGTATATGTCCTTACAAGCTAAGACTGACAACTTTACCAGTTTAACGGCCACGGCAGATACTTTTGAAATTGCCGCTGAGTTGATTAGATCTGGGGCTAAGCGCAAAACTCAATTGGTGTCACAATTGTTAGCAATCAGCTCAAAAACAGAATCTACTCCGGAATTACCAGAAAAGTCTGCTGATTTTAAACCAAAAGATCAAGAGATTAAGGTTGAGCCTAAAAAAGTTACTCGTTCGGCAGCAAATAAATCTTCAACTAAATCAACCAATAATAAAAAAGCCAGCGCTGATGAACAGCTTGCTAGTCAAGGTGATCTAAATTATCAGCCAGGCGGATTTAGTAAGTAAAAGGTTTAACCATTGAGAATTAACCATGCCCAGAGTGGAATGAATTCGATTTTTTTACTTTCAATTATTTGTGTATCAGCATAATTTTTAGTAATGATAAAGCCTTTTTCTAAGTTGAATTCGTTTAAACCTTCAATCATGCCTTCAATTTCTCTATTATTTAATTGATCTGTATATGAAACATTATAGAGAGTTAAATTTGGATTCATGACAACAAAGTCGATTTCTTTTTTTCCTTGCCAATAGTAAACAGCTTCAGTTTGTTTTAAAAGTTCAATATAAACGACATTTTCTACACATTGGCCCATGTCAGGGCGAATTAAGGGAATATTAAAATTTCTTAAACCATTATCAACAACATAAATTTTTCGTGCTTTTTGAATATCCTGAGTCTCCTTAGTTTTATAAGAGAAATATTTGCTTTCAAAGAAAAGATAAGCTTTTTTTAAATAATTGAGAAAATTTTTAGTAGTTTCGATAGATAATTTTTGTGGTTTAGAAAGACTGCTATAAGTATGAGTTTTAGTAAAATCTGTAAGGATTTGCAATCCTAAAATTTCTATTTCTTGTGAATTTCTAATTGAATTGGGAATAATTACGTCTCTGGCTAGAGTGTCTCGATAGTAGTTAGAAGCAAGGGTTTTTTTTAATTCTTCATCTTTAGCTAAAACTATTTCTGGATAGCCGCCTTCTTTAAGATAATTATTTAAATGATATAGAATTTGTTTTTGTTGGTTAAAATTATCTTGAATTATTGATTTAACTTTATTGCTCTTTTTTATTTCCACTTTTTTTATTAATAGATATTCATAAAAATTAAGTGGATAAATATTTATTTGAATATTTCTACCAGTTAAAACTGAGGCAGATTCAGATTCAACGAGAGATTTTTTAGATCCAGATAAAATAAATTTGATTAGTTCCTGTTTTTCATATTTACTGCTAATCCAGTGATTAAAATTTTTTATGCCTTGGATTTCATCTAAAAATAAGTAAACTTTTCCTTTGGGGTTATAAGTTTCTAGATAAAAATTATAAATTTCTTCTAAAATTTTCCAACCTGAATTAAGATATTGTTGAACTAAAATATCTTCTAAAAATAAATAAAGAATATTTTGAGCTGGTACTTTTTTTTCTTCCATTAAATAATTCATCATCTGATGCATTAACGTAGATTTTCCAGCTCTACGAACGCCAGTAAGAATTAAAACGTGACGGACATCTAATAATTTTTTTAATTGCTGTAAATATTTAGTACGAGGAACAGTACTCAAATGTTTATTGTGAGTCTGATTTATAAAATGTGGGTTCCAAGAATTAAGTAAAGTATTTAATGTATCTTTATCCATGGTTATATTATATAACTTTTTTATTAAACCTTCCAGTATACTGGAAGGTTGTGACATTAAACCTTCCAGCATACTGGAAGGTTGTAAATATCTCTCTTGACTAAAAATTTAATTTTTTACTTTACTTGGTTAAGTTTTTATAAACTTTAGGTAAGTTGATAGGGAAGTTTGGATTTAAAGTAAAGTTACAAGGTGGGGTCTTACCTTCTGAATATTTACACATAAATTCTTGACAGCTTAAAGTGGTGGGGAAGTTATTAGCTACACACTTAAGTTGATGATCTAAGATTTCAGCTTTGCTAGCAAGGCTAGATAATTCACCTCCGCCTAAACAGCCTAAAACTTTAATATTACCCACGGCGCCCCAGGCTGTTTCTTCACGGCCTAGTGCTAAAATTAAGGCGGGATTAAGTTGATATTTGGCGCTTTCTTTTACGACTAAATCAAAAAAATCGTTGTCCATTAGGGTGGCAGGGAAAGCAGCTCTGATTTCTAATAAATAATCTTCTTTGTTTTTATAAACCGTTGAAACTAAATTATCATCCCAGGGTAAAGTCATCGGGCATTCCATGCTGTCACTACTGACTGATTCACCAGTGTTGGTATTAGGATATTGGTTGTACTCTTCATTGGCAGAAGCAACACAGCGGCCTAAGAATAGATCTTCAACTCTTTGGCAACTGCTAATATATTCATGGCTCTTAGAGCCAATTTCGCGTAAATTTTCTTGAATTTTTCTAATCATCCAGCCTAGTTTGGCGCCGAGATGGAATAAACCCACGTTATTGTCTTGGAGTTTGATGCCAAAAGATTTGTTTTTACAGTTGCGCTCACATTCAGAAAATTCAGCCAGCCGTTTTTCAGAAAGGTTGGCCCAAGTTTCACCAGGACGTAGACAACCGCAAGTGCCATCTTTAAATAATTCTACGTCTTCGCTGGAATAGCCAAATTCAGCATCGGTAAATGGAAAATACTTAGGAATACGGCCTTGGGCATCTCCAGAATCTGGCAGAGTGTTATTAGCGACCATTTTTTCAAAAGTTTCATTATCAAATAATGATTTGAGTGAACTTTGGATGGCAGTTAAATTAGCACCTAATGGAGCCACAATATAAATTTTTACTCTCACGTCATTTTTGCTATTTTCTTTGCCGGGTTTGGTGGGGTTGGAAAGCCGTTGAGCTAAAGCGTCAGTCAGTCTGATACCCCAATCAAAACCAGCAGTTTTTTGAGCCGGAGGAGTTTCTAAGAAATCGTCAAAATCATACTGTTTTTGAAAATCAGTTTTTAAAGTTACGGTCTGATTGGCGTTAGTAGAAATATCACCGGCTTTTTCCACTGAACCTAATGGAGAAGGGGTGTCTTTGGTAGTATCATCTAAATATCGATCAGCAGTTGGCCTACTATTATTCCAGGAATCACTATCACAACTTAAAGCACTGCCATTGATAATATCCACTAAGGCTTGGCGGATAATGGTGCTTCCATCAGCTCCAACACATTGAGGCATACCAGAACAGTTGATAGCCATGCCCATTTTAGCAATTTCATCGCCTCCCCAGTGAATAGCCTGATTAGTTTGAATTTTGGTAACAAGATCATTTTTGGCTTTGTCACTATTTTCTTTCATTAGTTTTTGATAATCAGTGTCAGTGATGGCCTGAGCGGTAACTTGAGCGCTATCTTTAAATTTTAATTCACTAGTGCGGTTGGTGCCAAAATCTGGAATTTTAAAAGCTAAAAACATTGGTTGATGTTTACTAATATTTTTGTAGTTAGCCGTACAATCTTCTCCTGGAATAGGTAAACGGCCTAAAAACCAGAATTGATCAGATTTATCATTGATTGAACAAGCTAATGAAATCATTTGGTTATCATCAGAATCTTGCTGTGGCGCAATCACTAAAAAGGCATAACGATAAACTTTATCTAGATTAATGGGAGTATTAATGATGGCATTTTTAAGAAGATTAAAATCAGCTTGGCTGATATTGTAATCATTTTGCCAATCTTCGGCTAAAGCTTTACAACCCAGCCGTGGTTCTTTATTTATCATTTCATTATATTTTTCGAGTAAGCTTTGTTTAGAATTGGGGCTATATAAATAAAAATCAGTATTAGCAATTGGCGTGTAAAGAGCACATTCTTTGGGATTTTCTAAAGCTTCACAAAGTTTTTTGGCGGTAAGCAAATTATTAACTTTAAGCGCACATTGCTGATCAAGAGTCAGTAAAGAATTAGCCACTCCAGAATTAACTGGGTCAGCTTGATTATTATAGTTAGTAGGAATTTCGGATAAAACGCCAAAGTAGCCTTCATAAGAGCTGCCTTTTTGAGTTAAGCTACTGGCTTCACTGCCTCTAAACATCGCAATTTTACCGTTAGTAAGGTCTACATCTTCACTGCCACTATTACCCATCATAATTGAAAATGGCGTCATACTATTACTCGGGTTTATCTCAAAAAATCGTTTCCATTCACCAAAAATAGTTTTAGTAATCCAAATTTCTGGGCTAGCACATTGCACTTCGTAGCCTTGATCTTGGACTAAGTTAGCAATAATAACATCTTTGAGATTGTCTTTAGAACTAAGACTAAGGTTTTGATTAAAAATGAGGGGATAAGTAATGTAGTCGTTGGCAGATTTGGTAGTACTACTTTCTCCATCACTAACGTCTGATTGATCTTCTGGCCAGCCAGCTTCACCAATATAAAAGGCTTTACCTAATTCTTTACTTTGACTTAATGCTTGTAAAGAAGCCTCAAGATTGCCTTTAGTATAGTAGTGAGCGGAAGTCATAGTAATTGGGCTGATACTATTACTAGTTTTGAATCCGCCGGTGGTAGGACTATCACAAATGCCATTTGGATCAGCCATCTGACCATAACCCACGTTGCCAGTAGCTTGACGGAGCAAGTTACCAATTTCTAGCCCCCAATTATTGGTATAGGCAATTAAAGTGTCTGGAGATTGTCCGCCACAGTGAGCTTCGTTGGCTAATTCTAGACCATATAAAGCTGGATTGCCTTTAACAGCATTGACAATGCTTTGGGCAAAAGTTTTATATTCTTTTTTGTATTCAGTTTCGTACCAAGTTTTACCAGCTCCAGTTGGTAAGCCAATGCTTCCATTACTATAGTCACCAACAGTAATAATTAATTGGACACCAGCACCTTGTGCGGCTTGGAGAGCTTTGCTCATACCGTTAGCACCACCTTCTTTAGCAAAAACACGGATAACTTTGACTCCACAGTCATTTTTTAGCCAGCTAAAATGAGCTTTAAGTGCTTCACTACTAAATTGATCAGCTCCAGCATTAAAAATATTCACTCCAACAAATTTATCTCCATACTGATTAGCTTTAGCTTTTAAGGTTTGGCAAATTTTAGCGTCTCGGCTATTTTTGTCACTATTATAGAAAAAAGAGTTACCATCATTGCCAAACACTACCCCTTTACCAACGCCGCCAAATTGGCCAAATAAATCACCTGAATATTGCCAAACTAAGAAGCCACTTGCACCTTGAGAAAAAAATTTATCAATATGATTAGCGAGTACATTGGCTGGAATCGGAGAACGATCTGATTCAACGGCCTGGACTTGTGGAATAGTAAAGAAAGAATTAGCCAGCAAGAAAAAAGCGAATATCAATAAAATAACACTGGTGAGAGGTTTAAGCCAGTTTTTTAACACAAGTATATTATAACAACTTTTGCTTCAGAAAATCAGGGAATAACTTTATTTTATTGGCATCATTCGAATCAATGAGAAATGGTCTAATATCATTAGCCAAATTTTGATAGTTTGCATTCTTTAATTTACTTAAAATTTTAGAAATTATTAAAGATAATTTTTTGTTGCCAAATTTTCTCTGAAGAAAATTAAGATTTGGTTGGGTTGTTTGTAATAAAAACATAATGTCAAAAAAATCACGACCTTGCAGTCTAGTCCGTTGCGTAATAGTCCACAACTTTTGAGATAAGATAATATCTTTTGGAGTAACTTTTATTGGTGTAAAGAATTCAAACTTATCTAAAATAAAAATGTTTGAGGCATATTCTACGCCTTGATTAAAAGTATCAATTTGAATTAAAATTTTTTCTGTTTTTTGTGGTGATATGCCATATTTGAACAATAAATCTGGAAACTTGATATAACAATGGAAAGCTCCCTTGGAAATAAATTTTATTTCAACTAAAAAGCCTCTTTTTTCAAGCTCTTTGTGTAAAAATTGACTTAGTACTTCAAATTCATTATTAGTTAAGTCAGTATTATCAAAATCAATGTCTTCAGAAAATCTTGGTAGCTGATGTACTATACGAAGACATGTTCCACCCAAAAAAGACAATTTACGACTCAATGGATGGCCAAATAAAATAGCTAATATTTGATACTGTAAATATTCCCGTAGTAAACCTCTCTCAAAAGTATGAAATTTAGAAGGATATATTTGTTTAATTGTGTCAATATCTAGCATATTATGTTTCTAAATATTTTTTTAGGTTTTTCATTCGTTCTGAAAGAGCTTTATTTGAAAAAATCATAAGATATTTTTCAATTTTCTGTTGATTAAGTTCATCTTTGAGTACTTGTTTATTCCATCTTAAACTAGCAAAATCATCTTTTGATGAAATTTCTGAATTAAAATATAGATAATCAAGAATTGCCTTTTCTAGAGAAGCTATTTTAACTCCATGATTTTTTATTTCAATTAATTTGTAACCAAAAAATAGTTCTGGTTTTATAGTTTGGTATAAGAAGGTATTTTTTAATGTAGTGAAAGAATTAGTTTTATTGGTAGTTACTGCAGTGATGGTAGAGACTATCTCTGGAATTACACCATAATGATTTAGAGCGAGTTCATTTGAAACATATGATGGTTCATAAAGTAAATTTGAAAGTAAATAATAATCTAAATTTTCAGGTTTAAAATCACTAAATATATAACAATTATTTTTAAGCTTGATAACTTTACCAGCCTTTTCCCAATCATATAATGTAGCTTGGCGGAAATTTGGATCAACTAAATAGATGTCTTGAAGTGAAAATATTATTAATTGTGCTATTTGTTGTCTTAAGTCATAATATTTCATTTTTTATTTCTAATATATACGATAAAACGTATATATTAGAAATATAATACTCTTTATTTTTAATATTGTCTATACGAAGAAGTTTAACAAATGGTTGTGTTATTATTAGGTTTTACCCCAATATTCTTACGCCCAAAATTCTCTCTACCAATTGGGCTATCCAGTAAGCACAGAAGAGTAAAATAAAACCAACAATGGCAGCAACTACTCGTTGTTTGCCACTTTCAATGCTTTTTTTATTAGCGGCGCCACTCATCATTTCAAAACCACCCACAACAATCATTAAGAATAAAATAAACCCGGCAATGGGAAAAAGAAAAGTTAAAACACGATTGATTACTCCAGCTGGAGTACTAAGGTCTTGTAAGGTTTTTTGATCTAAGGTACTTTGTTGCAAAAGAGGATTGAGATTATTTAAGGTATCTTCGGTGACTGGTTCACCCACAATACCTAAATCTTCGTCATTAGTATTTTTGTTGTTTGTTGGAGCTGCGGTTGGGGCTTGAGCTACGCAAAGATAATTTTTTTCTACCCAACCACAACAGCTAAACCCTAAAAAGTTAGCAGGGTTGCTTGGTGATCCAGGACAATTACAACTATTATTTTCGTTAGCTGAATATTTTTGTCCACATCCATAAACAGTGGCCCAGGCTGGTTTAGCAAATGCCAGATTTAATAAGCAGAAACTAAGAATAAAAAGTAATTTTTTCATATTTAATTGCCAAATCCTGGGATTTGTAAGACTTTTACACCGATAAATTGTAAGATGGTAATTGAAAAAATAATAAATAATAGTCCAATCACCGCAGCGGTAATTTTATCTTTAGCGTCGCCAGTTTGTTTAGGATCACCTTGAGAAACACTGAGTTGGAAAGAGGCCGCTAAAATAGTAATTAAAGCAAAGCCACCACCTAAACCTAAACCTAATTGCATTAAAACTTTGAAAATTGAGTCACGGTTGGTAGGAATACAACCAATGGCAGTCCAGACACCTTTAGGACTGGCAGGGTCACCGACACAATCCATACATTGATCATAGGCTTGTCCGCTAGATCTAGCTTGGTCACAAATTCTAAAAGGAGTTGATAGATGTTCAGCGGCTTGTTTATCAAGACATTGATTGCCAGCATTACTGTCACAACTATCTTGACCGACAAAAGAAAGTTTACAAACAGTTGCGCCAATAGCAATATCAATAAAATCATTAGCATTTTGATTTTCAGAAGCTAAAATTCCAGAATATTCCAATCTTACTGAAAATTGATTACTGTTATCGATTTTTAATTCGCTTAAGGCAAAGTTACAAGGTTTATTCATTTTGCCGTTATTAAATCTTACTCCTCTACAGACAATAGTAGAAAGTAATCCACCATCTCGAAAATCAACCCAACCAGAAAAAGGTTTACTACCGTAAGTAAGATTGTCTATTTGAATAGAAACACTTCCACCACCCTCGATACATCCTGGGTAATAACATTGACTACCATTTCTTTCTTGAGAAATATAAGTGGAACCGCAACTAAAATTGGCTAATGCCTTTTGTGGGGCAATCAAACCCACTAGATTAAATAAGAAAATTAAGAATAAAATCAATTTTTTCTTTGTCACCCTTGTATTGTATCAAGATTTTTAAGAATAGTCATTTAATACTTTAGAAATACGGCGCTAGCGCAACGATTTTAATCTAATTTTATTTGGATAATTACTAATATATCTTTAAACCATTCCAGCGGAACGATGGTGTGTTTAAAGATATATTAGTAATTATCATATATAATGAAAAAGTGTCTGTTTCTTTTTTTATTCCTATCCAGCTAAAAAGAATTTTTCTATCTTATTTGCACCATAGAAAAAATAATTGGTTTTTCAATGTTTTTTCTTTGCGTTTGGCATTATCTGCGTTACTATTATTAACTTCTTTTTTATTGCTTCATTTTACCTTTCAAACTACTCTGGCTATTGATCCCGTAGAAGAGCTTCAACAACAAATTGATGAACTAGAAAAACTCAAAGGCATGTCTGAAGCGGCAACTAAACCGCTTGAGGCGGAAGTAAAAAGCTTAAACAACAAAATCGCCAATGCTCGGGCTGGGATTGCCAATGCTAAAAAACAAGCGGTGGACGTAGCAGCTAGTATTGAAAAGCAGGAGGAAGATTTGGCAGTTCAATATTTGATTTTTAGTAATCGCATTGCGTCTTCATATAAAAGATCTCGGGCTTTTTCACCTTTTATGATTTTTTTAGCGGATAATGACGCCGCTCAGTTAACCAAAGATGTGGCTTATAGTAATCGCGTACAAGCGCAAGATAATCGGCTGATTAAAAATCTCTCAGACGAAATCGAACAATTAGAAAAAGCTAAGCAAAAACTTGAACAAGACCAAGTTCGCTTGGCTGCCCTGGAAAAACAGTTTCAGGCGCAAGTTGGTTTTTTTGAAAAGGAAATCCAAGGCGCTAAAGCCTATCAACAAGAATTATCAGGTAAAATTGCTTCTTTATCAGCGGCTCAGCAAGCGATTATCAATGCTCGTTCTGGTACTTACACTACCAGTGTGGGTGAAGTGCCTTTGGCTGATGATTTTAATGCATCGATTGCTTTTAAAGCTCAAGCTCCAGGCAATTCTTTTGCTGTGTTTAGTTTTGGCGGATATACTCATCGCAAAGGCATGAGTCAGTATGGCGCTAACGCTCGGGCTAAAGAAGGTCAAAGCGTTGAGGATATTCTCAAAGCCTATTATCCAGATGCTACCTTAAAGAAAGATTATCCAGCAATGGGGAGCATTAGTGTTAATGGCGTGGGGACAATTTCCTTTGAAGACCAATATTTACAAGGAATTTATGAAATGCCAAGTTCTTGGCATATTAATGCTCTCAAGGCTCAAGCCATCGCGGCTCGTACTTATGCAATTAGATATACCGATAACGGCGCTAAATCGATTTGTACCACCGAGGCTTGTCAAGTTTTTAAAAATAGCAAAAAAGGTGGCGATTGGGAAAAAGCAGTTAATGAAACTCGCGGTTGGGTGTTAGTAGATGGTGGCGGTAGTCCAGTTTCCACTCAGTATGCTTCTACCCACGGCGGTTATTCCACCACCAGCGGTTGGGATACCACGGATAAGTCGAATAGTGGCGATTGGAGTACTCGTGCCTGGGAAAATAAGGCGGGTAGCCCTTGGTTTTATAAGTCTTGGTATCGTAGTGGTTATAGTTCTAGTGGGGCCAACTGTGGCCGCAATCATCCCTGGCTTTCTCAAGAAGAATTCAGTGACATTATTAATGCTTGGATCGTACGGAAAAACCCCAATGGAGCAGACACTAATCGGATTCAACCAACTACTATTAATACCTGTAATATTGGTGGCGGTGGTGGCAATCCTTATTCGCTTAATGAATTGCGAGATGTAGCTAATAATTCTGGTGGTGCAGTGACCAATATTTCGTCAGTGAGTGTTAGTCACAATAGTAATGGCCAAACCAGTAATGTTCATTTAGAAACTAATCGAGGGAGTATCGATATTCCCGGTAATGAATTTAAAGATACCTTTAATTTGCGCGCGCCTGGGTATTTAAGAATTCCCCAAAACGGGTTTGCGTTTTTTAATGTTGAACATAAAAACTAAATGTACTTAGACTTGCTTCCAAAGCTGCGCTTTGAGATCAAGTCTAAGTAATTTAGTTTTTATGGGGGATAAATATTTTCCGGAAGCTTCGCTTGAACATCAAGCTTTATTACTTAATTCTTATGAGTTGGTTGTTTTCCTAAAGCTGCGCTTTGAGATCAAGTCTAAGTAATTTAGTTTTTATGGTGGATTAAAGAATTCGAGCTTGGCTTCGCAAAGATGCTTCAAATTAAAGTAATTCTTCTGCTAAGTCTGGAATAGCATCAGTAAAAAATTTTTTAGCATTGTCCCATGAAATGTCAGTTAAAAACTGTAGATCAGGATCATTTTCGGCTTCAGCGAAATAACTAAGACTTTTTAAAATATGGTGATAACTATGTTCTATGTTTGGATATAATTGATTGATTCTTTTAAGAATATTAATTAATGGCTCATTATTAATTGAATACCAATAAAGATCAATAAAGTCACGTTTTCTACCTCTCTGACTAATAGCTATTACTTTCATTACAGCAATATCTTTGGCATCTAGTATATTGAGTTGGTCATTAGTAATGAAAGGATGTTGGGGTTTAAAATAAGGATAGGCAATGAAACTAATCTTGGTTTGATATAACTCTCCATAGAGTGTTCCTTTACCTGTTAAAGTTGTTTGCCAATGATTGGAAGAAAGTCTGTTTATTAGATTTGCTATTTCAAAATCAGAATTACTAGTAAAAAAATCCAAATCAACTGACAATCGATGTCCCATTTGTAATGCTAGGGCAGTTCCGCCAGCTAAATACCAATTTTCTTCTGTTAACCAAGTTTTAGTCCTTAGTAAATCAAAAGCTAATTTAGTATTTTTTGGTAAAATTTCTAATTTTATTTGGTTAAAAGTTGCCATAAAGTTTTACTACTAGGATGTAGAACTTGTGATTTTTGAGAAATTTGACGTAAAAGAGCTTTAGGATAATTTTGTCTTAGCCAATGCACTTCATTATCTTTACCAAAATCCATAATTCGTTCAATGATATAGGTAGAATGTTTTTTAGTATCTAATTTTTTAGGGTCTGTATCCCAAAAAAGGCTTTGTCTAAACTTCATACTTAATATTATACCTTTTATGCTATTAATTGACAAAGTAAAAGATGACGTTGTTGTTTAGTTTTTATGGGGGATAAAAGGATTCTAGCTTTACAAAGACACTTAGAATTAATTCATTTTTTTAATTGATTCAACAATTTGTTTTAAGGTCTCTGCTTCGGCATCTTTGCCAGAATAGAAGCCCCACCAAGTGAAAGAATTATTGGTGTTTGGGTTTATTACTGTTGCAGTTATGAACGGAACTCTTACTGTTTCGTCTCCAAAGAAAGAGCTAGTCCCTTGAGTAAAATAAACGGTGTCGCCGTTAGCAGTAGTTGATTTTTCAATCTTATTAAACTCAGAATCTTCAGCATCTTTTAAAGAATCTTCTAATGTTATAAATTTTTTCAAATCAAAATTGATGTCCCATTTTGATTGATTTCCAGATAATGGCTCAGGTATTTCTATTGATTTAGGATCCCAATTAGAGATTTGCGAAATTTCTCCCTTGAAATCAGAAACAAACCAGTTAGCTGGGTAACTCACTTGATAACCTTGACTATCTTTAGCTGTTTGCCAAGTTGAGGTATTTAGTTCAGGTTTAGCTCTGTTGGTTATTCCTGGTAGATTTTGAGTATTAGCTGTTAATGTTGGGACAATTGAAATTGTAGGGATTATTTGAGTGGGGCTAGGTTGAGAAGTAAGCGTTGGTTTTGGCTCTGGTTGTCTAGTTGTAAAATTTTGACTTTTGCCTAAGTAAATACCAGATATCAACGTTCCAGCTAAAACTAATAATCCTAATAAGGAAAATAAAATGATTTTTGTTGAATTAGATTTTGTAGTGATTGCTTTTTCTGGATTTTCCACGATCGGTATTTGCTGGGAAGTGGAATTATTTAAAGATAAGTTTTCTTGAGTTTGATTGTCCATAGTTTAAATTATAGACCATCTTTATTTATAATTGTGATCTCAAAGAGCCAACTGTGAAATTGACACAAGATTTATTTACTAGTATTTTATTGTGATCTCAAAGCAAAGCTTTGGAAGCACAATAAAATACTAGTAAATAAGTTTCAGCATGATTTTTTTGTTTTTTTCGACTAAGTAATTGTTATGTTTCAGCAACAAGCTAACTTTTCTAGTCCTTCTGGGCAAAATTTGCACCACCGGCCATCTAAACAAGCGGTTGCTCAGTCTGTAACCGATCAACAATGGCAAGATAGTGTCTGGCTAGTTTCTGATACCTCCAAAACTCCCTCGCTTTTCATGATGGATAAATACTTGGCGCATCAAAATCCTGGCGTTCTGCACAGGGCTGTTTCGGTTTGGTTGGTAAATGATCAAGGTCAAGTTTTATTTCAGCAGCGCAGCGCGCAAAAAATTGTGGGGGCGTTGGAGTGGGGCAATGCGGTTTGTGGCAATCAGCGCTATTTAGAAAGTCCTTTGCATTGTGCCTATCGGCGTTTATATCAGGAATTAGGGCTTGGTTTTGAAGACAATTGGCAAGAACGCTTAGATTTAATTAATCCTCAAGCTCAAAAGGTTAAACTAAACAATTATCTGATAAAGTTTGATCTTAAGCTTCAAGCTTTAGGTAATTTTACTTATCAGGTGAAGTGTAATGATCAATACGGCGAGTACGAGCAAGATCAACTTTTGGTGGGTAAATTAAGTGCAAGCCAAAGCGCCAAAATTCGTTTAAATCCTCAAGAAGTCGCGCAGGTTAAGTGGTTGCCAATTAAAGATTTGCTAGAAAACAAAGTTGATTTAACTTTAACACCTTGGACAAAAATGATGCTGGAAACGAAAGATCCAGCAAGGAAGAAGTTAAAATTTTATCTGGAAAGTAACTCATGACAGAATTAATTCGTAATTGGCGAGAAAATAGACATCGTTTAAATCCATTAAAACATGGTTTTCGTCCAGAAAAAGGACAAAGAAAGCCAATTGTTAATTATCATGATTCAGATGAAAAAACTGAAAAGCCAAGATCTGAGCGTCAAAAGGATTCTGCAGAAACCGCTTCGATTATTGCCTATGGCGTAGCATCGCTATTACTTAGCGAAGAAGGTAATTTGATTTTAGTACAAACTCATCAAGAGGATTCTGGAAAAGAAGAACGCGTAGCTTTTCAAGGTGAATGGTCAGATTATAGAGCGTTAACTGGGGCAATGTGGGGATTACTTAGTGGTGGAATTGATAAGAAAGGTGAAATTTGGGAAACTCCAACTCAAGCTTTAATCAGAGAAGCTGGCGAAGAATTGAACCTTAATGTAGATGAAACACAAATTTTAGAGTCTCATCTAGCCAAATTAA
Organism: uncultured Pseudomonadales bacterium; assembly: GCA_964645645.1. GTDB lineage: Bacteria > Patescibacteriota > Microgenomatia > UBA1400 > PJMF01 > CAZYBC01. The sequence continues at coordinate 10,414 of CAZYBC010000015.1, read as the reverse complement.
CGGTAGAACAAAAAAGAAAAATACAAAATGAATGGAAACAGGTGAGGCTTGGAGCACAATTCTTTTTGACGGTTTTAACTGGGCAACAATTAGCTGAATTAGATCAACAAGGTATTAAAACTTTGGAGTTATCCATTCATGATTTTTTAGAATTAGTGGAAACAGATTCTGCTTTTAAAGATAGTTTGCGGCCTTTTATTATTCCTTTAGTGCAACTTTATCAGCAATATTTAGAGAAAGAAGCTAAAAAATCTTTAGCCACAGCGATGTCTCAGCAGTCTCCTAATTTACCAATTTTAATGCAATTTCCACAACGAGAAGAAGTACCCGTACTTCGTGCATGATTTTGTTAATTTTTCCGACTATTAATATATGTCTACTTTTGCCTTAGCTAATCGTCAGCACCTCAAGAACAAACCTCTGGTTTTTATTAAAATTGGAGGCTCTTTAATTACTGACAAAAATAAGCCTTTTTCTATCAAACAAAAAACTTTAGCAACTATTGCTCAAGAAATTAAAAAAGCTATGAGTTTGGGTAAACAACTGATTATTGGCCATGGTGCAGGTTCGTTTGCTCATGTTCCTGCTAAAAAATATCAAACTCATTTGGGTATTTTAAATGAGGCTAGTTATGAAGGGATTGCTCAAGTAGCTGACGTGGCTTGTCAGCTAAATAGGATTGTTATTAAAGAATTATTAGCGGCTAGAGTTAATGCTGTTGCGATGAGCCCCTTAACCATGATGACGGCTAAGAATTTTGATTTATCCAAAATTTTTACACATAGTCTTGAGGAAGTTTTAGCTTTGGGTTTATTACCCGTAGTTTATGGTGATCAAATTATTGATGAAGCCAAAGGTTGTACAATTTTTTCTACCGAAAAAGTTTTGGGTTTTTTGGCTTTGGAATTAAAAAATAAAGGCTATCAAATTGAACAAATTATTCATTGTGGCCAAACTAATGGGGTTTATGATGAAAATGGTCAAACAATTCCTTTAATTAATAGTCAAAATTTTGCTCAATACAAGCAAGCTTTGGGTGGTTCTGGTGGGGTTGATGTGACTGGTGGAATGATTCATAAAGTTGAAGAAACTTTAGCCTTGGCAAAAGCAGGTATTCCTGGTCTTATTATTGATGGAGTTGAACATGGCAGCCTTGCTGAAGCAGTTGCCAACCACCCTGTTTTAGGGACTAAAATAGAAGCTTAATATGCCACAAGCCAAATCCACTACACCCACTCATATCGCCATTATCATGGACGGCAATCGCCGTTGGGCAAAAAAACATGGTTTACAAATAATTCAAGGTCATCAAAAAGTTGCTCGAGAAATGATAGAAAGATTGGCAGATCATTGTATTTTGCGTGGCATTAAATACCTTACTTTATGGGCATTCAGTACGGAAAATTGGAATCGCGACACTCAAGAAATATCGGGAGTAATGTCTTTATTTCGGGAAGCTTTTGACACTAGTTCTAAAATTCTGCATAAAAAAGGGATGAAAATTAAAGTAGTCGGCGATATGAGTCGGTTTCCAGAAGATATTCAAAAAAGTGTGGCTTATTGGATAGAAGAGACTAAAAATAACCAAAAATTAATTGTTACTTTTGCCCTTAATTATGGAGGTCGTGATGAGATTGTGCGGGCTGTAGAAAAATATGTTGCGCAAGTTTTTACAGACGAAAATAAAAAACAAACTTTGGCAGAAAAAATAGCTAATCAGCAAGAATTTCTTTCTGAATCAGAATTTGCTCAATATTTTGACAGTGCTTATATGCCAGACCCAGATCTGATTATTCGCCCCGGTGGTGAATTACGAATGTCTGGATTTTTTCCTTGGCAAGGGACTTATAGTGAATACTATTTTACTGATATTCTAATGCCAGATTTTGATGAAGCAGAATTAGACAAGGCTTTAGAGGAATATGCTGGCAGGCAGAGAAGGTTTGGAAAGTAGACGTGGCTGGTCTATTGTTTATTGAGCTTGGGTTTTAACGATTAACTTTAAAATTGTTCATCTTTTTGTCAGTTTTCTGTGGTAAATTTAACTTAATGATATCAGAAATCATCGATCTTCTAAATTATTTGGGATTAACCAAAGAGGCAATGGTACCGCTTTTGGTTGCTGGTGCTATTTTGTATTTTTTTATTAATAAAAATATTGAAAAAAAGATTAATGAGCTTAAGCAGGAGCTTAATCATCTCAGGCAAGAAATTAATAACCTTAAAGATAGGATGAGCAGCCTTGAGAAAGAGCTTAATAATCTTAAAAAAGAGATTAATCATCTTAAAGATAGGATGAGTGATATTGAAAATTGCATCATCGAAATGCAAGCAATTTTAAAAAATAAATATAATCTTTTTTTTACCAGAACAGTGACAAATAAATATGGCCAGTCTAATAGCCCGTTGTCTTTAAAGCCACAATATAAAAAATTTATTACTGATGTTGGTTTAGATAAGCAAATTGAAGACCAAAAAGATGAATTAGTGCAATGGTTAAAAGACAAAAAGCCAAAGTCTGGTTTAGAGGCTCAAGACTATATTGAAATTTTAGTTATTTCTCAAGAAATAGAAAAGTACCTAGATTTGGTTAAATATGAGCAAAATTTGTATGAAAAGGGTAAAACTTCAGAAGATGCGGTTGGGATTTTAACAGTTTATTTATATGAAGTTTTAATCCCTCAACTTAAGTTTAATTTCTCAAAATAGTTGGTAAGTAAACCGGTGGTTGACCCCAATTTTTTGAGCTATCAGGAATAGTGAAATTCATAATAGTATTTACGCCAGTAAATTGAGCAATTAATCTTAAGATGATAAAAGACATTAAGGCTACCACTAAGCCAACTAAAGCATAGGTCATAGTTTTTCTAGCTTTATCCACGTTTTGAGAGCTGCCCCCTGATAATAACCATCGCATTGATCCAACTATTAACATTACAAAACCAACTAAACCTAAAGTAGTCAAGAAGATAGACAGCACATTGGCAAGTAAACACTGTAAACCTTGAATTGTGGCGACATCTGGATCAGTCTCAGAAACGCAAACTCCAGACCAAGGTTTTGTTTGGGCACTGACTGCTAATGGAGTAATTAAAGAAGTTAAGCTGAGGCCAGCCGTTAATTGAGCAATTTTAGTGAGGCGGGGGAATTTGTGCATAAGTCTTTTTTCTGGATTGATTATATCATTTTAACATTAAAAAAGCCTCCTAATGGAGGCTTTTTAATAAATTCAAAATAAGAATAATTAACCGTTAATTCCTTCTTGAATAACCTGATCAAGGCTATTAAAGCCAAGGAATTTTAAGACTAAGGTTAAAATAGCATAAGCAGCAGCTAAAACGATTAAACCAACAATAGCAGCAGTAATTTTTTCTCTGGCTTTTTCAGTTTTACCTTTATCGCCACCAGAAGTAATCCATTCAATACCACCTAAAATTAAATACATGAAAACTAATAAAGCAGCAATTACCATTACTACTCTTAAGACTGAGTTAATTAAAACTCCAATATCTGTAAACCAACCAGTGCCTGTTTGAATAGGGGTAATAGCATAAGCATTCATAGCTGCTAATTGCATAGCGCTAACGGCGCTACCTACACTAAGAGCAATTTTTTTAAATTTGGTCATAGTTCTCCTTTTTTCTATTATATTTATTATTATATCAAGGTTTATTCTCTGGCGTCAAATTTTATTTTTTAAACAAGTTTTTATTTAAATAATAAAACTTTGATACCTAAAAAATTTTGGACTAAGTTAAAGACAGCTAAGCTAGCGGCTAAAACAATAATCCCGATGATTGCTTGAGTAATTTTGCTTCTAGCTTTTTCTAATTTACCTTTATCTCCTTCAGAAGTAATCCATTCAATTGACCCCCAAACGAGATATAACAGTAACAATAGAGCTGCCCCAGTCATAACTACACCTAAGTATTTGCTAATTAAAGCACCAAAACCAGTTTCTGGATTAGCAACATCGGCTCCAGGAATATCATGGTCAGCGGCCATTTTGCTTAGATCGTAATTTAATTGTGTGAGTTGTTTTGACATAAATTTATTTGCTTACAGAGTTAAGTCTACCATCGGAGTTGCTGTCTCCAGAATTAAGACTATTAGTTGAATTAGATTTTAGGCCAGTATCTGGGTCTTTTGTGTTAACTTGATTAACACTATCAGCAGTAGGCAAATTAATCTTTAAAATATTAAATTCTTTGCCAAATAGTAAATTGTTGACAAAACTAATAATGGTGAAAAGACTGACTAAAATAATTAAACCAATGGTGGCATTAGTAATTCTAGTGCGACCTTTTTCAGCTCCTTTAGGATCAGAACCGCTGGTAATCCATTCAAAAGCACCCATGATATACATGCCTAAAACAACTAAACCACCTTGCCAAAGCATAAAAAAGTAGTTGAAGAAATTTGAGCCAGTTTCGCCAGGTGAAGATTGACCTAACTTACCAGTAACCGGATTTTCTACAACGGCTAGAGCAATTTTAGGATTAAATAGAAATAAAGTTAAACTGCTAGTGACGATGGTTAAGTTGGTTGTTAGTTTTTTCAGCATAAGTTTTTTCTATTTAGTAGGTAGGAATAACTGAATTGAGCATGCCTTTGACATCTAAGATGTCGATACCAATAAGTTTTCCTAAGATTTCTAACATGCTGTAGGCGGCAACAATAATTACTAAGCCAAGTACACCTTGCATCATTTTATTTCTAGCTGTTTCTACTTTTTTGCTATCTCCACCAGCAGTGACCCAACTAAAAGCAGCGATAAAGGTTTGAACTAAAAAGAATAAGGTGGCTAAAACTGTAATAAAGCCAATTAAGTTGGATAAAAATTTTTCTAAAAGGTCTAAAACGGTTTTCTCTTTAGCAGCGTTGGTATTATATGGAGTTAAATCTTCTAATTTTTGAAAACCTTCTAGTTTAATATTTTCGGCGATAAGAGTTGGTAACATATTTAATTCCTTATAAAATTCCTTCAAAAGTAGGTTTAAGAATAAAATCAGCTCTACCAAAAATGAGTAAGCCGATTAAGCCAGCAATGGTATAAGAAGCAGCAATGATAATTAAACCAATGGCGCTATTAATCATTTTACTGGTGGCTTGTTCATGAGCTTTGCTGCCTTCGGTGGTTAAGTAACCCCAGCCAGCTAAGACAAAGTTAAACATGGTCCAAATACCAGCTATCACAGTAATTAACCTAATCACATTGGCCATGAAAATAACGATACCGATGCCACCTTCTTGGCCGGTCTGTTTGTTGATTTGTTCTACACCTTGAGGAGCCGTAATTTTACCGATAATATCGTTAGTTGTTTGAGCAGAAATTATTTGTGGACTGGTTATAAAGTTAAAAGCTAAGCTTAGAATAAAAAAAAGATTGAAAATTAAATAATAAATTGATAAATTTTTGTGGTTTGATTTTTTGTTTAATAGACCAAAAAGTTTTTTCATTGTGGTTATTATATCAAGTTTATAATCTAATATCAGCTCCGGTCAGTTTAGCAATAATTTGCACAATCCAATAGGCCGCAAACATGACAATAAAGCCAATCACCGCGCCTTGAGCAATATCGCGGGCTTGATCTTTGCCTTTTTTATCGCTGGAGAGAAAACTAAACCCAGCCGCAATTACAAAGACAAATAACAAAAGGCCGGCAATCACCATTAAGTTATCTACCAGCAAATTGACGACTGTACCTAAACTGTCGTATTTGTCACTGACTTTGGAGTTATCTGATAAAGTAAGACATTCTGAGAGGTTTAAACCTTCCTTGCCTGGCTCACAAGCGGCAAAAACTGGTTTGGCGAATTTAAAAAAAGACAAAAATTTCATCTTACGTGTTATTATAGCAGGTAGCAGAAAAGATGTCTTAAGTTTTTTTACTAATCTTTTCCGACTAATTTTTTGTTCAAGTTAAAACTATATTTATGCATATCACAAATAATAAATACGCCACTGATCAAGAGTTGGTGCGGGCTGTTAAGCAAGGGCAACAGACAGCAATTGAATATTGGTTTAGAACTTATCATGACCAATTACTTTCGTTGGCGCTTAAAAAAGCACAAAATAGTAAAGATGCTGAAGAATTAGTTCAAGAAACTTTTATCAACTGCTTAAGAAATATCCAAACTTTTCAAGGAAAATCTTCTTTTTCTACTTGGATTAAAAGTATTTTATATCATGAAATTGCTGACTATTATCGCAAGCTGTATGCCAAGAAGGCCATTCGCACTTTGCCGATGGGTGATTTTTTATTAAATCTGCCTTTGGAAGATTCTCACGAGGTTAGTCAAAAAGTTCGCTTAGTGCTTAATAAGTTAGCAAAAGAAAAAAGAGAATTGTTACTGCTTAAGTATGTTGATCAAAAAAAAGTAAAAGATATTGCCAAAAGGATGGGTAAAACGGTAAAATCAGTTGAATCTGATTTGTTCAGAGCACGTCAAGAATTCCGCAATTTATATGCTTTGGAATTTAATTTGAGTAATGACTAAACAACTAGACAGTCAACAATTTTTAGCTAAATTACAGCAAGAAGCTCAAGCTCAAGCTAAATTAGAAGAGCGACAAATTTTGCCTAAGCAATTGAGTGGTTTAGCAAGTTTGGTGGCTACTCACAGTTGGCAAGTTTTATTGTTATTATCTTTGCTTGGAGCGTTAGTGTGGCAATTATGTTTATAAATTTGAGGCTGTTGGAGAGTTTTTTTATCGTAAGATAAATTTAGACAAATATTAAAAATGCTAAAACAAAATACATTTTCTCAATCGCATTCTTTTTTGGCTAATTTTTTTTCTTTTTGTTATTCTATTTTTCAGATTGCCCAAGGTTTACTTTTTCATCCTTATCAGACAATGCAATCTTTAGTGAGAGAAAAAGTTTTTGTTTGGATGACTTTTTTACCAGGAGTTTTATATTTATTGGCTTTATTATTTTGGCGTTTTGGTTTGAGAGTATTATTGATCATTTTTTTGCCAGGAATTTTTAAACTAGGATTTTTGGCAGTAGTTTTTTCTTTGCTGGCTAAATGGATTCATTTGTTTTGTTGGCTGTGGCAGATCATGTTAATTTATTTACTGTTTAGGTTTTATAAGGCGTGGAGGAAGTAGCGCGATTTTAGATAAATTTATTTAGAGTTTAATTTTTTAATCATTTTATCGAAATCAGATTCAATAGGTTGAGTTTTATTAAATTTTTGATATTCGGCTAAAGCCTTTTGATCAGCAAGTTTTTTTGAAATAGTCCCTTTATTTTTCAAGGTTTTGTATTCATTAAAAGTAAGAAATTTATTTACACTTTCAACAAATTCTTTCATAGTGAAATCTCTTTTATTCTCGATTAAATTTTCAATATAATCAAAAAATCCATTTATTGTTCGTTCAAGTTTTTTTATTTGTTTTTCTGATAAATAATTTTTAGCAATGGTTACGTCAGAAGATAATATTCTTCCAGCAGGAGCATTTTTCCAAGTTTTTAAACCCATATGATTTTGTTGATAATTTACTTTTTTATTAATTATTTCTGCAGCAGTAAAACCAGTGATTGCGTAATGAAACTTATTTTGGACTATAGCAAAAAAATCTTTAGTCGTTTGAGAATGTGGATTATAGTCAGTACTACATTCTGCAAAGATATCTGTAATTTGTTGATAGATCCTTCTTTCACTAGTTCTAATAGAACGAACTCTATCAAGTAATTCTTGAAAATAATCATGATTAATTAATTTTTTACCTTGCTTTAGACGTTCATCATCTAAAACAAAACCTTTTAAGATGTAATCTTTAAGTACTTTGGTAGCCCAAATTCTAAATTGAGTGGCTTGATGGGAATTAACTCTGTAGCCAACAGATATAATGGCATCAAGATTATAAAAGTTAGTAAGGTATAATTTTTTGTCTGTTGCAGCTATCCGGATTTTCCGGATAACTGAATTTTCTACTAATTCATTAGTTTTAAATATGTTTTGAAGATGTTCATTAATTGTTTTTACATTAACTCCAAACAATTCAGCCATCATTTTTTGTGTTAGCCACAATGTTTCATCTTGAATATATACATTTAGTTTTACTTCACCATTTTGAGATGTGTAAAGGATAAATTTCGAGTTTTGAATTAATTGATTAGACATATTTTTTTCTTTTATAGACTCCGTTTAAATAAAAGTAAAGTAAAAAATCCTTAATTATGATTTTACTCACCTTCCTTACAATTAATCTGACAATTTTAAATTTGTAGCCAAAGTTTTAACCTAGCAACCACCTGGTACAATAGATTCAATGTATCTCAAATCTTTAGCTTTAGAAAATTTCAGAAATTTTGCCCAACAAAAGTTTGATTTTAATCAAGCGGTGACTGTAGTTGTGGGTGATAATGGCGTGGGTAAAACTTCAATTTTGGAAGCAATAATGTTATTTGCTACGGGTAAAAGTTTTCGAGCTGGTAAAGCTGAAGAAATGATTAGCTTCGATCAAGCTTATGCTCGTTTGGAGGCAGTTTTAGTTGAGTCAGAAGAAACAAATTCTACCCTAAATACACCTGAAAATTTAGCTGGTCTAGATGAATTAAAACTTAATTTATTGATTAACCCGGGGCAAATTCAAGGCCAGCGAACTTCCAAATTATTATTTAGAGTGAATGACCTTAAACGAAGCCGAAAGTTTTTTTTGGGGAATCTTACCGCTGTGATTTTTCGTCCGGAGGATATGCGTTTAGTGGAAGGTTCACCAACTAGACGGCGGGCCTTTTTAGATGAGGTCCTAAGTCAGATAGATCCTGAATATCAACATTCGTTATCAGTTTATGAGCAAGCTTTGCGCCGGTTTAATAAATTATTGTTACAGATTAAAGATCGACAGGTGCCAGAATCAACTTTAACTTATTGGAATTTAACTTTGCTTAAACATGGCTTAAAATTGCAAGATTTACGTCAACAATTCTTACAATTTTGTCAGACGGTAAGTTTTCCCTTTAATTTTCAGGCAGTTTATTTGCCCAGTATTATCTCTCAAGAAAGATTAGCCCAATACCAACCCAGAGCAATAGCGGCTGGTCATAGTTTAATTGGGCCGCAAAAAGATGATTTTATTGTTAACTTCGATAAGATTGGCAATCGGGATGTGGCCATTTATGGCTCCCGAGGGCAACAACGCATGGCAGTGTTATGGCTAAAGGTTTGTTCCTTAGCGTTTTTGGCTCAGCAGCAACATCAACAGCCAGTACTACTATTAGATGATATTTTTTCTGAGTTAGATGAACAAGTTTGTCAGTTGATTTTGCCCATTATTAAGCAACATCAAACTTTTATTACCACCACTCATGAAGAATTACTAAAGACCGTTCTAGGGGAGAATTTACTGCAAAGACAAATTTATTATTTAAATCAAAAGTAGCGGGTAAGTGGGTAATTTGGAGCTTGGAGCAGAATTTTTTAGAATTAATTTTTTGGCACTGTTTGCATTTCCCGCCATAAAGTTTGAGGAATTGCTTGCACTAAATCGCTAGCATTAAAAAATGGGCCAACTGTACTATATAAATAGTCGCCGGCTTGTTTATTAATATAACTGGCGACTAAACAACTGTTTAAAGCATCATTAGTGGCATATAAACCAGCTACCAAACCAGCTAACACATCACCAGTACCACCTTTAGTCATCCCAGCATTGCCACCTTCAATTTGGTAAGTTTGGTCAGGAGTAATGACTTGATCAATTTTGCCTTTTAATAAAGTTATAACTGGGGGAGCATCTAAATTTTGTTTTAGCATTTTTTGTTCAATGAGGGTTAACTCTTGGTGATGTGGAGTAATAATACAACTGGGTGTTAACAGTTGCGGCAAAACCATTTGCAATGCACCGGCATCAATCACCCATTTTTTATGAGGGAAAGCGGCCAAAAGGCTATTAATAATTTTGGCAGTATTAGTCTGCCAATCTTGAGGAGTTAAAGCTTCTACTGGGACAATACTGCTTGTAAGCTCAGCCTCAGTTAAAGTTTGCCTTTCCATGCCAGGGCCTATCAAAATACAATCTGCTTCTGTAATGTAATCAAGTAAATTTTCCCGCTCAACAACAATCCCATTCCAGAAATTTTGCTTTGCTTCTTTAATTAATTGATTATTGCTAGGGACACTACTATAAAAAATCATGTCCACAAATTTACTAGCAACGTCTAAACTCCATTTGCTAGCAGCATGAAAAAGATTGGAGCCTCCAATAATTAAAAGTTTACCATTCTGACCTTTATGTGAATCTGGTAAAGGAAGTTTAATTTGTTGGAGTGCTTTGATTAAAAAAGCAGGTTTAGTCATGATGTTATAATAACATTTATTTTAATTTCAGAAATGAGTGTAAGAAAATTGTTAGCGCAAAGCTAAAATGTCCCCTTTCTGCAAAGTAGAAATGTCCCCTTTT
>CAZYBC010000014.1:0-27894 GCA_964645645.1 uncultured Pseudomonadales bacterium | reverse complement strand
CTATCTATCAATGAAATATCACTAAAAAACCAACACAAAATGTCCCTTAACCCAATATTTCTGTTTTAACCGTAAAAAAATCTTTATTTTTCAGCCTTAGCTGGTTCAAAAGGCATCATAACCGGTTGTCTATATTCATTATCTCTTTGATTACCTTTTAAGATACGCAGAGCTGGATCCATTTCAATTCTTCTTCTATGATATAGATTAGATCGACTAGTGGGCTCAATAAATTCATCTTTTAGATAATCAAGTTTAACTAATTCAACAAAATGATCTCTATAAACTCCAGCTATTGAGGGGTATTTAGATAATTGATTTAAAATAATTTGAACAGCATCATTATAGACCCTCTCAGATTCTTTATTATGATTGTCAGAAAAACCAGTAAAAAATAAAAATTCAAGGTTTTTCGCTGAAGAGACAAAATCTGCTGGGACATTCATTAATAAATTTATAAGAGCAAAAGAGACAGCCGCCATTGGGATTGCGTGATATCTATCATAATTAAATTCTATATCTCCAGGTGTTTTAGCTTTTGTTGAAGGTTTTCCTAAATATGCAAAATACTTAGCTATTTCAGTAAAAAGAGGTGATAATATTGATTCTATCTGTTTTTTCATCGCCTCATACTCATAACTTATTTTAATTCCAGGAGATTCATACGCTGTTTTTATAATTTGCCTAAAAGCTAGCCTTGCTTTATCATAATCTTTTGCGGCTATCCCATTAGAACCGTTGGCAAAGACATCTAAACCAGGAAAGTCTTGATCCCATTCCGTTAGTTGAGCTCTAAATCTAGGAACAATTGCTCCCCAATTTTTTCTTCTAAAAGTATAATAATTGTCAATTTTAGCTTGCTTTAAAGCTACTTCTTGAGCTCTAATATCAGAACTACTTGCAGCACCAGAAGAGTCAAATTGCAAAGGTTTAGTTTTAATTTTTCTAGGATCAACATAAGCCCAAAAAATCATATGTTCTCTATTATCTGCCGATTGAGCAGATTTATATATTGACCTAGCAATATAACCAGTGTCTTCAGCTCCAGCCCCATTTTCTATTTTGGGAGAATTACCATTATGCGCCATAATATAATTACTTGCCTTATTTCCCAAATCATCTCTGCTAGCTTTTAAAGTAGCTATATATTTTATTACATCGGCAATCTCTGGAGGATATCCATCTAAAACTGATTTTACAAAAACAGTTCTACGATTTCCTTTTTGATCGACTACTTCGATAGAATCTTGACTACAAATAAAATTAATTAATTCTTCTGCTTCACCTACTGAATAAGCATGCCCTTTAGAAAAATCATTATTTATATCTCTCATATATTGATAAGCGACACAACAGATTGTCTGAATAATTCCCATATTGGGATGGTACTGTTCACTATCAACTTGCCACATTTTTCCATCTTTATTTTTTCCACCTGAAGAAACAAAAAAATTTGCGTTAAACGCTATATTCGTTTCTAAAGCTTTAAATTTAGTTTTTCTAACACCATATGCAGCAATATTAGCTTCTAAATTTGTAATAGTTAAGTGAGTTGCATCAACAGTTTTAGAACCCATTATGCCACATTCAAAAAGATACCCTAATGTAATACATAAATCTATAAAAGCTTTTTTTTCTTCAGGATTAGTAAGTTTTTCAGCTAATGCGACTACTTTTTCTTCAATAACTGTTTCAAACATAATCTCATCATCAACGCCTAATCCACCAGCGGATTCAAGTCTGCTTAAAACACCTAATAAGGGCAATGGTCTAATAGTTTTTTCAAGGTCAGTCATATCTCCAGGATCTACTTCAACAATAGCAACTAAACCAGAAAACCTTCTTTCTAACATTTGCTTTAAACCATTTAACATTAATTGGTCTCTTTTAGATAAACCAGTATCTTTTGCTTTTTTATCTATTTCAGAGATCATCTTTTCATAAGCTTCTGTCCCTGTAAAAATATCTCCTGACTCTAAAATTTTTTGTATAAAGTCAGCTCTAAGCATAATTCTTTTCCCAAAATCAGTTAAACTTTCTGGAGTTCCAGTTTTTGCTTCATGGGATGAACTTAATTCTTTGTCTGACATACTATATATTCTATCAAAAAAATAATTCTTGTGTTAGAGTAAACAAATTGAAGTTTAAAATTGATAAAAAAGGGGGCTTTAGACGAACTAAAGCCCCCTCAAACTCTAAAAAAACTACTAACTGTTCAGCTTCTTTATAAGCCAACCTATTCCAAAAACAACAGGAATCAGAACAAGAAACATTTCAATACATCCTAATGGCCCAATAATGATTGCTTCCCAGCCTTCAAAAGGGACAACACAAATCCCCAAACATAACCCAATCAAAGCGAAAAAACCCAAAAACATCAAAATACCATTAAAGTAGTAATGTTTTTCACTCATCTCCCACTCTCCACTCTTACTGATGAAAAACCAAACTGGAATTAGTTTGGTTAAAGTGCTATTTAAACAAATTATCTTACAGCTTTTGTAAGTTTTTGCTTAAATTATCCGGCAATTATATCAAAATATCTCACTAAATCCTATAACTATTTATTACACATCAATTTGTTACCTAAACGTGTTGCACTTCGTTTGCGAACGAATCTACTTCATTTACAAACTTATAACGTTTAATTTCCAAACCACATATCTCATTTTTAACGCTTTCACGGTATAATTACAGTCATGGTGGCTGATCCCAAAGATTTTACTATTTTTGATTCTGCAAATAATGATAATTCTGCGCCTACTTCATCTGCCTCCAACTCCGCTCAACCCACCAATCCGGGAAGTACCTCTCCATCCGCTAGCACCACAGATTTAGAACCAAAAAATCAATCTTCTAGTTCAACTCCAAACTCTACCAACCCTAATACTCCGGTCAGCACCACAGGTTCAGAAAGTGAAACCTCATCTGCCACCGGCTCCGCTCAGCCCACCAGTAATGAAGCCAGCTCTTCTGCTACTTTTTTTGACCGCCTCTATATTAAAACCTTGCGTCAAGATTTTTCGCTTCCGCTGGCGTTGAGTTTGATTACTTTTCTTCAAGATTATGAGTTAAGAGATAATTTGTTAATTAACTTAAAGTTTGGCTTGTTGCTGGATAACACTAGTTCTGATCCGAGTGCAAGCTACTCTTTCCGCGAAAAAAGGGTTCAGCCTAGTAACTTTTTTACCCAAATTTATTTTGAAGATTTAGTTTGTTTTTTGCATCGTTTAAGTAATTTTTATCAGCAACAGTTTGAATCTATCCAAGATTTCAGCACCCAGTATCCTAATTTACATGAATTTATCCAGGTTACCAGAAATTTATCTGCTTATGGCCCGCTGACTTTTGCTGATTATGATTCGGCCAGTAAAGATTTTTCTTTTTTAGAGCCACAGGATTTACAGGAAGTTGCTAGACAATTTAACGAAGCGCTTAATGCTTCGGCTAAAGCAGAGGTTAGCGCTGAGGCTGGTGAAGAACAGCCTCAAGTGGCTGAACCAACCAAGACAGAAGCTGAAATAACTACTCCTAGCCGGCGTGGTCTGGCTGAGGCTGAGCCAGAATCTGGCGAAGAGGCCGCCGCGCAGGAAGAGGCTCAAGCTAAAAAAATTTCTGACGAAGAGTTAAAAATTACTGATTTGACTCGTGAACAGGCTAATTACATTGAAGGTTTTATCCAGATCGCTTTGAGTAGCAACTTGGCTCCATTAGGCATAGATCTTAATAGCCTACCAGTTGAGATGCGCTTAGCATTACAGCAATCGGCCAGAGATCAGATTGTCACTTATTTGCTTGGTCAGTCCAAATTTCGCCTCGATCAATTAAGTAATAACACAGACAACATTCGCTTAAAATTGCTGAGTGAAATTAATCACGTGCTTTTGATTAATCCTGGTTTTACTCACTTGTTGCAAGGGGCGGTTAACTATCATTTTGAGCAGGCGGCGCCAAATTTAAGTGAGGCGGAAAAGCAGGCGTTTACCGAACAATTAACTGGTCTTAAAAACAACTCCGTGGCTTATGAAAATGAGCTGTTAAAGATTTCCTTAGATCCTAAATATCAAGATGTTTTTGTTGGTTTGAGTCAATTACCAGGGTTTAATGATAGCTATCGCGGTGATTTTCTCAAAGAATTAGCTTCCTTAACTGGCATCACTGATGCCGAGGCACTGGCCCAACGGCTAACGGTGTTGTCGCCAATTGCTGACACCATTGATGCAATGTTGTTAGAAGATTTGATGAACCCCAACGCCTATGCTGGCTTGGAGGTGCTGTTCTCTGCCAATCTTAATCAGATGCAGGGGCTATTTGGCCCAGTGGTGCAAGCGGAAAACCTAGAAGGCCTACGCCAGCTCATGATCCGCTATTTCAAGCAACGGCATATTGCTTGGGCGCAGAAGTACAGAATTTTTGGGGTTAATCTTAAACAACGGGAATTAAATCTTAGTCAGCCAGAAGCTTTACAGACTGCAGATTTTAATAACTATCAAGGTAGTATTACTAAACTGCGCAATGGTTTTGTCTCACCTTTGCAAAGCGGTAATCTGGAAAACGGTGACCGAGCCATTGATTGGCTAATGGGCAATCCGCCCGCTGATGCGTCTTTTCAGGAACAAGACCAAGTTAATGGTTTAATTACCAGACAATGGGTAACTTACAGCCAAGAAGAACAAAGTGTTTATACGGCTTATAACCCAGCCTTACAAGCCTTAACACGCGCTCATCAGTTAGAACATTTTTCTGCAATTAAAGCCTTAGAGGCTTTCTTGCTTTATCAGAATCAGCTTGATCCAAATACAATACTTTCGCCCAATGCTTATCCTATTCAAGCTTTAGGTAGCCCCAGTGAACCATATTTCCAACAATTTGGCATGAATACAGCCAACCAAGTAATGGGAAATATGCGAGGTCTGGCTAGTAAAGCTGGTGATAAATTTAAAGAAAAAGCCTTTGACACAGCCTTAGATGTGGTTGCGCCAGGGGCAGGGACTGCGCTTAGTCAGATTACTAAAGCTTTAGAAGCAGTACCAATTGTTGGCGCACCACTAGCTGGCTTCATTAATCAAAAAAAACAAGATTTAATGAGCATGCTTTTAAAGGCATTAGCCATCATGGCTGGAGCCTTAGCTTTGCCTATAGTTTATTTATTAGGCAAGGCCGGTGGCTTAGGCAAAATTTTTGCTCCAGCGGCTTCTAAGGTCATTCAATCTGCTGCCCCATCAGTAGGCAAAGGTTTAACCAATGCCGCTTACGAAGGGAAACACGTTGCCAAAGATCTTGGCACAATGACCAGAAATAAAATCTTTGAACCCAGCAAACTCGGCACTAAACTCGGCAATACGCTTCTTGGTGGTGAATCCACTATGAGCAAGCTAGCATTTCAGTCGGTGCTTTATCCAACCTTAATTGTGGCTGGGGGCACGTTGATTGTGATGACTGTCATTCAATCTGCTTTTTTACTTAGTGTCCCTTATGCTCCAGTAACTCAAGTTAAAAATGCTTCTATTTATGTAGATTTCCGTAAAGACATTAATGCTTCGTGTGGTCTTAACTGTACAGATTACCAGTTCAACAAAGGCCCAATCAAAGCTACCTACACCTTAACCATTGCTCCCAAAGGCAACTACACCATTGTGATTAACAGCCTTAAAGATGTTTTAAGTGTTAATACTAATCGTGAACTTAGCAATGCAACCATTGCTGACCGAGTGTTGGAAAATGAAGCTTTACTAAAAGACACCTTTCCTGTCACTTTAAAACCAGGTGAGAGCAAAACCATTACTTACGAAGAAACCTTTAGTGATCAGTACAACCATAGCAACGTTCGTAACAATGCTACCATCAGTTTTACTTATCAAGAAACTGATCCAGAAACCGGAGCGGTGACTGGTTCTGGAGATGATCAAGCTACTTATTCTAAAAGTTTATGTATTGGCGAATGTCCTATTTCCGCTAATGTAGAAATTGCTGAAGCAATCCTCAATGCTTTTAAAGACTGTGGTTATCAAAAACCCAGCTCCAACGGCGCCGTGTCTGATAGCGTTTTCTTAAATCAAAGCAATTGGTATGTTAATGTTGGCGAAAAAACCGCTGCTAAAGCTTGTTTACTTAATCATGGTCTTAGCGACTATGTGGTTAACACCTTACAAACTAGCGTTGACCGCTACAACTACGTGCAATGTGTCGGCTTTGCCATTGCTTCTGGAGAAGGTAAACTTGAAGCCCTTGGTGATGCTAAAAACTACTGTGCGGCTAATGGAATCATGGGCTTAAGCAATGACGATGAATGGAGTCAGCTACAAGTCGGTGATTATGTTATGGCTGGTTCCGGCGCTTTTGGTCATATTGCCATTGTTTACAGTTCTAATGGCTATCAAGTGCAATTGATTGAAGCTGATGGGAGCTCTGGTTTTATGCAAATTAGAGGTATTACTTTATCTGATCTTAAAGCTAAATATTGTGGCTTTATTCGCCGCTAGGAATTAATTTATGCCCAATGTTTTAACCAATCTTAAACAAAGTATCAAAAACAAACCACTCATTGGTTGGGCAATTGCTGGTTTTATTGTTATCATGCTTTTTATTAACTTAATTGCCATCTTTACCCGTATGAATACTCCACCCACTCTAGTCAGCGCCCCCAGTTTTAGCGAACTATTTGATCTTAACCAAGAAATCGTTTTAGAGTTTGATCGCTCTCCAGAAAAAGTCAGCGTAATTTTTCATCCAGCGCTTAAAAATGAACTTAGCGTTGTGGGCAAAGTGCTAATCATTAAACCTTTGCAATTACTCAATGAACAAACTGATTATCGCTTGGAATTAAAATTCCAAGAACAAACTTTTCAAACATTAACTTTTAAAACTCGCTTAATGGATGAAACCGAAATTTTAACTAGAGATAGTGAATCAACTTTAGAAGACGCTCCTTTAATTAAATATTTACCTTTAGATACTCCTCAATACTATGTTACCTATATTGGCCCTAGAGAATTAGGTATCAGAATTAAACAAGGTTCACAAGCCGCCATTGAACAAGCCATTAAAATTTGGATGGAAAACCAGGGCGTTGACCCTGCTACGCACAAGCTAACTTTTCAGGTTTTGGAAGGTGGCAGTAAACCACAACCAACTGTTTCCAAAACACCACTGTTGGAATTAGAGCAATAATTTTTGAATAATAATCTTTGCGCAGATCTCTTGGCGAAGCCAAGCAAATCAAGCAAAGATTATTTTTCAAAACATCATTCCGCCCGCGGTGCGTTTCATTGAAAGATTTTTCATGACTTTTTTAAATCATTCCGCCCGCGGTGTATTTCACTGGAAGCTAAATCATAGACCTTTTAAACCATTCCGCCTGCGGTGCGTTTAAAAGGTCTATGATTTAGCTGTCCCTCTAGCTTCCCAATTTCTTTTACTTTAAAATAGAATTACGTAATTGTTTTAATTGGCTGAAAATCTAAATTTTTTAGCCTAAAAACCAGGTCAAAAACATCGCTAAAACATGAGAGAACACCCCATCCCACAGGATATCACCAACTACAAATTTCACATCATTGGCAACATGACCATTAAACAATTTGCAGAAATTTTTGGTGGAGTGTTAATGGCGATCTTACTTAATGCAACCAATCTAATTGGAATAGTAAAAATTCCGTTAATGATTTTTTTTGTCTTTCTAGGAGTGGCTTTGGCTTTTGTACCTATCGAAGAGCGCCCCATGGATCACTGGCTAATTACTTTTTTCAAGATTTTATATAAACCCACCAAATTTTTTTGGAAACGTGAAGCCAAAATTCCAGAAGCTTTTAACTTTCAAGCCCAAAGCAATCAACCTCAATTTGCCGCTGAAGTAGATCTTTCACCTTTAAAAAAACAACGAATTAAAGAATATCTTTCTTCTGTAGAACCATTGCAAGTTCAAGATGCCTGGGAAGTAGCTCAAGCTCAACAATCAGCTAGTGTTCTCAGCGTTTTTGAACAAGTACAAATTACTCAGCCAGTTGAAATTAAAACTCAAGCCATTAGACCTAAACTGAAAACTAGAGTCCACAATCTTAAAAAATTAGATTCGCAAAAAAGTCAGGCTGTACCAGAATTAAAAGAAACAGTTATTTTTACACAAGCCGCTAACTTTACTGCTACTCCAGCTGTGCCCCAACCAGCACCAACTAATTATGTCAGCAATAAGCAAATGACAGCGACAGCTCAAGTGGCTAAAGAAATCGCTATTCCTAATTTAGAAACCATCCAAGTTACATCCACAGCAGCGACAGATGAAACCAGTGATTTTGGCGCTGTGGCAACACCAACCATTAGTAGTGATTTTAGTTCATATCAAAGTGAAACCAATGTGGAAATCAAAAATCAGATTGTGCCAGCATTACTAAATGATGAGTTACCTTTCCCTGATAAACCAACTATCCCTAATAAATTAGTGGGTATGGTTTTTAATCAAAATAACGATATTTTAGAAAACACCATTGTAGAAATACAAAATGAAGCTGGACAAGTGGTTAGAGCAGTAAAAACCAATCAATTAGGTCAATTTACCATTACTACTCCATTAGATAATGGTATTTACTTTATTAACTTAGAAAGTAATGATTATCAATTTAATACCTATCAGTTGGAATTAAGAGGTGAACGAGTGCCTCCTCTAGAAATAAGAAGTCTTAACTAAACTTGCTTAGCACTCATAAAACAAGTTAAGATAAATAAGCATGGCTACTAAAAGTAATAACACTAGCACCACTCAAACTTTCTTAGATATTCATGACATTTCTAATAATTTTGTAATTCTTAAAGACGGCACTGTTTCGATTATCTTAACAATCAATGCCATGAATTTTGGTTTATTAGCCGAAGCTGAACAAGACGCTGTAATTTACTCTTATGCAGCGCTACTTAATTCTCTTAATTATCCCATTCAAATTTTAATTCAATCTAAAACCAAAGATGCGACTGCTTATTTAAATAGACTAAAAGATCAAGAAGCTAAGGTTGTCAGTCCAGATAAAAAAGAACGCATTGCCCGCTACAGACAATTTGTAAGTGAACTCATCAAAGAACGCAATGTACTAGACAAAAAATTTTATGTAGCCGTTCCCGCTACCGCTACAGAATTAGGCCTATTAACTGTTTCCAGCGTCATTCCTGGTAATACTAAATTTGACATTAATAGCATAGAAAGATTAGTTTTATTAGAAAAAGCTGCCAGCGTTTTAGAACCGAAACGTGATCACTTAATTGGACAATTTAACCGCATTGGGCTGTATGCTAGACAATTGAATACTCAAGAAATCATCCAAGTTTTTTATAACAACTATAATCCTGAAAGTTACGAAGGCCAAGAAATTACCGACACTAATAATTACACTACCCCGCTTGTCCAAGCGCAAATTATCGGAGGCAATATGAATTTTTCTTCACCAAATCCTAATCAAGGTGCCATGAACCAAGCTACTCAACCAGTAGCTCCACCAATGGCAGCTCCAGCTATGACTCCTCCTCCAGCTGAAATGGCTATGCCAGTTGCACAAGTCACTCCAGTTTCACCAGCTGTACCGACTCCAGCCCCGATGCCAACTCCAACCGTTAATGTACAAGAACCTGTAGCCAGTTTACAAATTCCCCAAGATGAAGCCTTAGTTCATCCTGCGACTGCACCTCAACCAGGTATCGATGTTAATGCCCCACCAGTCGCTGATATTGAGACAAGCACTCCAGCCACGATGCCTACTTCACCTTTACCAGAACCAACTTTAAACCCACCTTCTGCCGTTGATCTTAATCAAATTCAAAACAATATTGATCAAAACTTAAAAGAGCTAGGGCAAGCAACTCCAGCTGGTCAAACAGTTTCACCACCAGCCGGAACTACCACCGGGCAACCAGCCGGACAAGCAGCTAATCTGCCACCATTGCCAGAGATTTAAAATAAAAAAACACCAGGAGATCTGTTGAATGAAAATTATTTCCATGAAGCAATTGCGTAAAGACTTTAATCCTATTCGCAAAGGCTTACAGCGCGGTCAAGAATATTTATTGATGTATCGTTCTAAGCCTTTAGCTAATTTAGTGCCTTACGTGGAAGAAACTGAGAAAAAAACACAACCTCAAGTTAGTGACGCTAAGGCTGCGCAAAAAGTTGCCAACCAAGGCAACAAAGATGTTCAAGAAAAGGTTGCTGGTTTACATAGGCTTGACTATGAACCCATTACTAAAGCTTTAACTGCTTTAAATAGGCCTGTGGTTAAACCTCAGTTAGCAGAATCTCCCACCCCAAACGCCGAGCTGAAAAAACAAGCGCAATTTCAGTTGGATCGATTAAAGAAAATTTTATCTCCGAAATAAGTTAGAAAAGAGAACAAAAAACATCTCTTACTAAGAGATAACTCAAACTTTACCAGGCATAAAAAAGAAAATTTTATTTAAATCAAAATCAAATAAAAACAAAATTAATAGAATTACCAAGATTGTAAAAAAAATACTGAAAATTATAGTCAAAATTTGAATTTCTTTTTTACTTCTAGTTTTGTTACCGGTTATTTTATCTAAACCAGTAATAAATGACTTAGAAATTAATCTAGCAAGCACGATAGCCACAAAGATTAAACTTCCAACAAATAATGACGCAAATAATAAAAACGTACCAATTATTACAAGCATTACTAAACCAAGTCCTGCAGTTTCTCCCATAAAAATCTTTCTAATATTTTAAATTAAGTTTAAATCTTTTTTCTTTCTATTGCTAGCAGTTTTTTTGGGGGAGCACACTTACATTGATGGTACAAACTAGGTTGTTGCAGTTGATAATTGGACGGATGTCATATCAACTTAAACAAATTCAGATTAAAATATTTTAGTTTTAAGCTAGTCTTGGAAAAGTAAAACGAAGCGAACTAGCTTAAAGTTAAAATCTTCTAATCTGGTATAATTTAACCTTATGAACAGCAGCTATAATCATCAAGAATACGAAACAAAAATCTATGAATTATGGGAAAAACATGATTGTTTTAATCCTGATGCTGTTAAACAAGCCCGTTCTGCACAAGACACTGTTTCTACTGACTCAGCTGCACAGCCGGCTTCCCCATTTACCATCATTATGCCCCCGCCCAACGCTAATGATCCTTTGCACATTGGCCACGCTATGTTTGTTTCAATTGAAGACATCATGGTGCGCTATCATCGCATGCTCGGCGATGATACTCTTTGGCTACCTGGCACAGATCATGCTGGCATTGAAACTCAATTTGTATTTGAGAAAAAATTAAAAAAGAATAATCAAAGTCGCTTTCAATTTGACCGCAATACTCTATACCAGATGATCTGGGATTATGTGCAGGAAAATTCCAATGTAGCCATTGAACAAATCAAAAAACTTGGCGCCAGTGCGGATTGGAGTCGTTACACTTTTACTTTAGATCCAGAAGTAGTTAACACTGTTTTAGAAACATTTATTAAATTAAATGAAAAAGGATTGATTTACCGATCTAATCGCTTGGTAAATTATTGTACTAAGTGTGGCACAGCTTTTAGCAATCTTGAAGTTGATCATCAAGATAATACTACCAAACTTTACTACATCAAGTATGGCCCATTCACTTTAGCCACTACTCGCCCAGAAACCAAATTTGCTGATACTGCCGTAGCTGTGCATCCTCAAGACAAACGTTACCAACAATATATTGGTCAAGAAATTGACTGTGAAGGTTTACTCGGCAATTTTAAACTTAAAGTTATTGCTGACGAGATGGTTGACCCAGAATTTGGCACCGGGGTGGTCAAAATTACGCCTTACCATGATTTTCACGACTTTGATGCTTGGCAAAGACACAAAGATGAAATACCCGCTCCTAAGCAAGTCATTGATTATAATGGCCGCTTAACTAATATTGCCGGGCCTTATGCTGGCCTAAAAGTTTTAGTAGCCAGAGAAAAAATTGTTCAGGATTTACAAGCCAAAGGACTATTAGTTAAAGTTCAAGAAAATTATAAAAACAACATTGGTGTTTGTTATCGCTGTAAAAGCATTATTGAGCCCCTTCCCCTTCCCCAGTTTTATATCAAGGTTAAACCTTTAACTGAACCAGTGCTAGCCGATCTTAACAACAAAAAAGTTAAAATCTTAGGCGCTGGCCATGATAAGATTCTCAAACACTGGTTAGAAATTTTAGATGATTGGAATATCAGCCGTCAGATTGTCTGGGGAATTAGAATGCCAGTTTGGTACAGTATCAATGATAATCCTGACATTAATCTGACTTTTATTTATCAACAACAAAATATTAGTGGAAAATTAGGTGAACTTTTGCAAAAATATAAGCTAGCAGACATCAAAGCTGGCTTGCAAAGCCTTACAGCCCCAGAAAATGCTGTTTATCAGGTTAGCCTCACCGATCCCAGCAATTCTACCCAAGAATTTATTCAAGAAACCGATACTTTTGACACTTGGTTTTCTTCTAGCCAATGGCCATTTGTTACCTTAAAAAACAAACAGCCAGGAGATTTTGAACGCTTTTATCCTACTCAAGTGATGGAAACTGCTTATGACATTTTAATGTTCTGGGTAATGAGAATGTTGATGATGGGTAAATTTGCCACTGGCAAATTGCCTTTTAAAGAAGTCTATTTACACGGATTAATTAGAGATGCTAAAGGTCAAAAAATGAGCAAGAGTAAAGGCAACGTGGTTAATCCTTTAGAAATTTCCAGCCAATATAGCGCTGACGCGTTACGTTTAGCCCTAGTTGTCCGCTCTACTCCTGGTTTAGATAAATCAGTGGGTTTACCAGAATTCAAAGCCGCCAGAAATTTCACTAACAAACTCTGGAATGCTACTCGTTTTGTTTTAAGCCGCTTAGATGAATTAAGCACAACTGAAACTGAGGCCGATCAAATTTTCCAACAAAAACTAAATGACCTAATTAAACAAATCACTCAGCAATTAAACAAACATCAAATTGGTTTGGCCAGCGAGACTCTCTACAACGAATTTTGGCATTGGTATTGTGATGAATGCATCGAAGCCGGCAAAGCAGGGAAACTCACTAAAAACAGCCTGTTAACAGGCTTAGAAACCTTCTTAAAACTACTTCATCCGTTTGTACCATTTGTTACAGAAGCCATTTGGCAAGAATTAGTTAAAACTGAATTAGTTAAAGAGCCATTATTAATCTTAAGCAACTGGCCAAAAGCCAAGTAATTTTAAGATTGACGCCTAGCTAGAAAAAATTCATACTAAAAATTATGTTTTACTTAAGACTGATTTTCTTTCTTGTCCGCTTGATTGTGCTTAACTTTTTATTTTTGAGTTATTTTTTTGCTTATCAATATAAGCGATTTTTTAAAGTCGTTATCATCTGGCTTTTAATTATTTGGCAAAGCGTGATTTTAATTGGTCACTTTTTAAAACCAGCAGAAGTGATTACTCCCCCACTAGATATAAAAACCACGCAATTAGCACAATTACTTAACACAGAAACTGAAAATTTGGAAATTCCCTTGCTGGAAAAAAATAGCAAATTATTAGAATTAGAAAATTTATATCAGACTAAATTGTTGAGCTCCCCCACTCATAGAGATCTCTTAATTAATTTAGCTTTAATTAATTGGGCTCAAAACGATGTAGAGCCAGCCAAACTTTATTTAAACCAAGCTATTTACCAAGATCCTCAAGCTCAGTTTTTTACAGACAATCAAGGTTTAGTGCAAAAAATTTTAACGGCTGAATAAATAGCCTTACTACAAAAGGTCAAAACTTTTTTCACGAAAAAAATTGTCGTAAATTTTAAGGAGTGTTACTAGCTTGTTAGGGAGTTTTTTGAGGCATTCTCCATTGTAATTCATCTTTATCATCTAAATATGGCATCGGGAATAATTCTGGATCCCAGATATCTTCATGCTTTTTTATACACTAGGCTACTTTGTTAAAAAAATCCCAGGCTTTAGCCTGGGATTTAACTTACATAATGTTAAAGTTTTTTTAATCTTCTTTTTCAGTGGATTCTGCTTTTTCTCCACTCTCTTCTCCACCTTCAGCCTTTTCTTCACCTTTGCCGATTACTTCAGCTTCAGTGGGTTCTTCACCGGTTGGTTCTTCTGCTACTTCTTCTTTTACTTCTTGTAATATCACAACTGGCTCAGTATCACCCATCTCTTCACCTACTGAAATGGTTACTTTGCTACGATCAACTTTTAGGTCTGCTAAGGTAATTGATTGACCGATTTCGGTTAAACCAGCAACATCTACCACAATCTTTTCTGGTAAATCGGCTGGTAAAGCTTCTACCCAAACGCTATCCTGAACATGCACTAGAACTGAATTGGGTACATTAACTTCGCCTACAAATTCTAGAGGAATTTCTGCTTCAATTTTTTCTTTAAGGTTAACTTTTTGGAAAACAACATGTAAAAAATTCCCAGAGATTGGATCTGTTTGAATTTCATCAAATAAAGCTGGAATTTCTTTTTTATCTTCAACTTGTAAATAGACTAGACCACTTTCCCCCATTTTACGATGTAAAGCTATAAATTTATTTAATGGGCATTGAGCCATGATGGAATCTTTACTTTCGCCATAAATATTAATGGGTAAAATTCCCTCTCGGCGTAATTGTTTAACGGTTTTTTTACCGTCTCTTAAACTAACTGAAAAAGTCGTTTTATTAGACATATTTTCTCCTTTAGAAAACTCATTCTATCATGAAAAGCTTATTTGTAAAAATCAAGCTGTGCCAAGTTACTCCATAACACACAATTATGAAAAATTTATGAACAAATTGCTTACACACTTAAAGCACATGTTGAAAACCGCACGTGAAAAACTTGTTACACATTTATTACTTACCGCAAGATATGAGTGTTTTGAAAAGATAATTTTTACTTACTCAAACTTGATCGCAAAAAAATCATGTTTAACTGATTTAGTGTTAAAAACAATATTACTATTAAAAATTTCTGCTTGAGGAGCAACCACTAATGGTTTTAAGTTAGCATCAAAAACAATAGACGTTGCAATTGGAGTAGGGGAGAGACCAGCTTGTTTTTGATTAAGAAAAACATAAGTAAAAGCTTTTTGATAAGGATTATTTTGTGAATAATAAAGTTCTAATTTTGCAGTCTGATTAAGCCCAACTTCAATCACAACTTCTACTAAATTAAACCCTTTTACTTTAGTAAGAGTAAACTTGTCTGTAGGTAATTGGTTTTTATCTAACTTAATAGCTTCTAATTGGCTGTTTTCTGGCAAATAAATCCTCAGATAACCTTTATAAGTTCCAAATGGAAAATTATTACTATAGGCAGTATTACTTAAATCTAATTGATAATGATGAATAATCTGATTATCTTTAAAAGTTACTTGATGATTAGCTTGACGCTGAATATAGCGGTTAACTTTATTCAAACCGATATTAGTTTCACTGATATATAAGGAGTCAACTAAACAATTTTCTGCCATAAAAGAAGCTGGGCATTGAGGTCTAACGAGATTGCCATCCCATGTTAATTCTTGAATTACTTGCTGTAAGTCTGAATCAAAAAAGACTAAAAATTCTTGATTGTTTTCTAATTGTTGAAAATAAAAAGCTAAAATTTGCGCACCTTTTTCAGCTGGCAAATTAATTAAATTGGTCATAAATTGTTCTAACATCTCTTGAGCAAAATATTGGTTTTGAGAGTTAGTAACATTTTCGATTTGGCCTTCAACTCGATTAAAAAAATTTTTATGATCTAAACTTTGATTAAAACCAGGTAGTTGTATTTCTCCTGTTGTCGCTAAAAGCGTGGCTAAAGATTCGTAATTAAGCGTTAAAACGCCATCAACTTGTTGATTAGTTGCTTGTTTAATAAACCAGGCTACGCGATTAGCCGAGCTAGGAAAATCCACGCTCCAGTTAGCATCATGAGCAAACCATTTTGATTCGGCCACATAAGGTTTCATTTCTGGAGGCAAATCAGTAGCTCCTGGCACCATTTGATCTAGCTGGTAAATATCATAAACTTGATAATCAATTAATTGACCATCTTTAAAACTTAATAAGGCTATTGCTTGTATGAATCCACCACTTGGTCTTAATTCTTGATTATCTTGAAGGAGTAGAGCATAGGTTTTTTTACTATCTATGGCTAGAACTTTATTTAATTGTTGTTCAAAACTTAACTGCGCCGCATTCTGCTTTTGCAAGGCTAACAGCGCTTGATTAAAATCATCTAAACTAAAATCCTTAAAATTGGCAAATGTCGCTTTTTTAGTTTGTTTTACTTGAGCTTGAGTCTGAGCGATTAATTCAAAGAGCTGTCTGGTTTGAATAGCTAAACTATTGAGCTTGCTTGCATCAAGGCTATTGCTGTTTTTAGCAAATATCTGTAAATATAAATCTTGGACTGTTTGAGTCTGAGTCTTGGCAATATTTTGCCATTGAGTCATTTGTTGACTAATCTTAATTAATTGATTGGCTTCATCAAAAGCTGATAAATTAAAAATTGGTTGATAAAAACTAATTTGACTATCTAATAATTTAATAGCCAAATTTGATTGTAATTGCCAAGCTTGGGTATCATGATTTTGCAGATAACTACTGGTAGCTTTGACAAAACTGTTTTTGACACTGTTAAGACTTAAGATAAAAACCAAAAAAGCTACAGCAATTCCACTGCCTAAAATAGAAAATGCTAAACCTAAATAAAACAGAACTTTTTTCTTAGCGGTTTTTTTAGTTACTTTTTTAATTTGTTTAATTTTAGTAACTCGGCGTTGAATTGTTACTGTTTGGCGGGTATCTCCAAATAGACTTGATAATTCTTTATCTAAATTTTGTTCAATCTGCTGTTTATTAACTGGCTTCTTTACAACTGGTGGAACATTCTTGGTAACAATTGGTAGAGTAGTGGGCGTTTTTTTTAATACAGTAGAAACTGAAACTACCGGCTGCTGTTTATCTGGACTAGCTTGCTCAACTTTAGGATAAAAACTCTGAGAGTATTCTACTTCTAGTTTTTGCCAATCAATTTGCGGAGTATCTGTTATTTTTTCTAAATAAGTTTTTAAATTTCTTAGTGGTTGTTCAATTAGATTGTTTAAGTCTGAATAAATTACAGTTTTAGGCTGACCACTGGGGTCTAAAACCGTATTTTTAGCCCCCAGCTTTCTAACAGCTAAATCTTTTTGATAAAACTTTAAAATCAAGTCTTTAATTGCAGCGACAATCACCAACGAAGTTTGTAATTTGCCCTGAAAAAAATATGTGTTTGGAACAAATGGTTGTAGTAACAGTTTTTTTAAATTACTTAACAACTGGTCAACTCCTAATAAAGCAAAATTAGTTTCTGGATCTAAAATTACTTGTTGTTTAAATGACTGCAAACAAAATGATAAAGGTTCAATAAGTGTTTCAGTTAAAACTAAATCTAAAACAAAAATTTTAAGTATTGATAAAGACTGGATATTCCGATAAATTTCTTTTTGTTTTTGACTAACGTCTAGCCATTTTTTATAAAATAATTGTTTATTGGTTTGCAAAACCTGCAATTCTCTTGGCCACGGGGTAATACTAATAATTGGTTCTAATCTATTCTTTAAAAAATCAAAAAAATCAGCAAAAATTTGTAAGTCTGTTTCTACAAAACCATAAACTAAAACAATTTTATAAAATTGTTGTTGGCTAAGTTTCTGTAATTGTTCGGTTGAATAATTATGGGTTTCAACCATAGTAACCTCAAAGCCATGATCTATGAACAATTGCTTAATCTTTTTACTTAAACTAGAATTTTCAGCCAAGACTAAAATTGTAGGCGCGTCACTAGTAGCTTGACTCACAAGGGCAGACATCATATTCTTTACGGCTATTATAGAAAGAATTAAAGCTGATTGGCTAGATCCATTGCAACATTGGCTAATTGGTCAGCCTGTTTATTTAGTTCGCGTCTAATATGAGTAACTTTAATAGAGTAGGGGAGTTTTTCCATGATTGACCAACATTTTTGGGCTAATTGAGCCAAACGAGGTTCTTTAATTTGCCATTTTTTGTTGATTTGCTCTACCACTAATTTTGAATCTAAAAACATTTCTACATTTTCAACATCATCTACATTTTTAGCATAATCTTTTAACCAGATTAAAGCCGCTAAAAAAGATAGATATTCCGCTTCATTATTGGTTTTAGTTCCATAACATAAAGATTGACTTAATAAAGTTTCTTTAGAATTAGTGATAAAGACACCACCACCAGCAATACCTGGATTTCCTCTAGACCCGCCATCAGTGTAAATTTTTAAATTCATATTTGTATTTAAGCCTCTTTTATCTGCATTATCAAGACACGACCATTGAGGTCATCTTGAGAAAAGGTTTCCAGCTTTTGAGCAAAATCTTGATGATTAGAAATAAAGTCATGAACTAAAAAGCGTTCGTAAGAATTAAGGTTGCGAAAAGCAAAACGGCTACCAGTTTCTAATAATTCTCTGGCAATGCGTTCAGCTTTTTCTAATAATACTTGTTCTCGTTGATATTTATAATTATTAACATCAACAATAATCTTTTCTTCAGCTTCTCTAAAAGTTAAACGGACAATTTGTTGAATTGCTTCTAGAGTTTCGCCACGATAACCAATATAAAAGCCAGCTTTTTCTTCTGGAATTACTAAGTTAACGAGGATTCTGTCATCCTCTTTAACTACTTCTACTTGAAAAGTATCGGCTTCCAAACCGCTTAAAACTAACCATTTATTTAAATATTCTTCAATTGTCATAAGACCTTCCTGAATAAAAAATTAATTTCTTTTTAATTTTAATAATAAACGTTGATAATAACTAACCAGACCACCTGGCCCAGAGATTACCCATTGTTGAATAATACTAAACAAAGTGGAAACTGCCCAATATAAAGCTAAGCCTGATGGAAATCTTAAAGCCATAATTCCAGTCATCACTGGCATAAGAAAAATCATTTGTTGCTGCATTGAAGCAGCCATCTCGGCCATATCTTCTTCTTTGGTATTAGCCTCACGAATAGCTTTTGATTTACTTTTATTAGGCACAACATCTCTAACTTCTCCGCCTGGGGTAACCATTAAAGATAAAACTAATTGAAATACAGCTGTTAAGATAGGCAAAATATAAAGTTTGTCTGGTTGTAATAAGTTAAACCATAAAAATTGAGTGTTAAAAGTACTACCATCTACAGGATTTAAAAATTTCACTAAAGAACGATATAAAATTACCAAAACGACTAATTGCAAAACTTGAGGCAAACAACCTGAAACAGGATTAATATTGTATTTTTTGTATAGCAACATTTGAGCTTGAGCTAAGCCAGTTTTATCATCTTTATATTTAGCTTTTAACTGATCTAATTCTGGTTTTAATTTAGCTAAACGTTTATGAGCTTTAAGAGAGGGGAGAGTTAAGGGTAAAAGCACTGACCTGATTAATAAAGTAAAAACAATAATAACCCAGCCCATATTGCCAATTACGTCATTTAAACTTAAAAGTAAATTGGAAAAAATTTCTACAAAATTTGGCATAAAAATTCCTTAAAAACAAGTTATTAACCTTTTAAAAGCTGGTAATAGTCCTCCAATTGTACCATGCTGATTAATTTGCTGATAAAAGTATTCGCTACAGGTAGGTTGATGTTTACAATGACTGGAAAAACCAAACACTGACACTAAGAGCGTATGCTTAGCTATTCCTAGAGTTTTATAGACTAAAATTAATAATTTTAAAAAATATTTTTTCACGAGATTTTACTAATTATTTGTTCTATTAATTTTGATATTTGTGTTTGTAAGGCTAACTTATCAGCTTTTAGAGCTGTTTTTTTCATGAAAATCGCAATTTGCACAGCTTTATTAGGTTTAACTTTTTGTTCCAACAGCTGATACTGATTTTCTAAAATTGCGTAAACAAATCTTTTAAGTGAATTTCTTTTTACAGCTAACAAGCTAACTTTTTTAGAGACAACCACAGCAATTTTAAGTTTATTCTGATCATCTACAGGTAAATCTGTTACTGAAAAATAAGCATAAAAATCAAGGCTATTAATTTTAGTAGCATGAACAAAAAAATATTTAAGATTTAATAATCTGAGATTTAAACGCTGCTGTTTGGCTAGCATGCCTCTATTTTAAACCTTTTTCAGCACTGTGAGTTTTTTACGACCGCGGGCTCGACGTCTTTTTAAAACTTGGCGGCCTTGTAAGGTTTTCATTCTTTTTAAAAACCCGTGAGTTCTTAATCTTTTTTTCTTTTTAGGATTCCATGTTCTTTTTGTCATAGCAGAGTATTATACCAGAAAAATTTTAATTATTGACTCTAAATGGCATAACTATGTAAATAAAGTCTTTAAGCTCATCTGTCGTTAAAGCAGCTGGTTTTAAACTCTCATTCATCGAGAATTTAAGCAAGTCAGTTTTGCTAGCTTGAATGAAATCGCTGATATAACGGACATTGAACGCAATCGTTTGTTCAGCTTCTACCGGATCCATTATGTCTACTTCACCTTCATAACTGCCAATAGTAGGGGAGCTCGCATTAATTTGTAATTGTTTATCTTTAAAAGTGAATTTCACGATATTAGAGATATCTCTGGAAAAAATAGCTGCTCTTTTTAACTGTAAATCTAAATCACTAGCATCAATTCTGGTATTAATCCCAAAATTATCAGGCATAATTTTTTCATAAGGAGGAAATTCACCTTCAATTAATCTAATGTACATCACTGTATCAACTAACTGACATTTAATTTGTTTTAATTCTTCAGAAATCGTCAATTTAATCTTTTCTAAATCTAGCTGTTGAGTAACTTTAACTATTTCAGCTAAAGCTTTGGCCGGTAAAAGAAACTTCTGAAGTTTATTTTCGGCAACATTGATTTCACAAGCTTGTTTTAAGATAGCTAATCTAAATCCATCGGTGGCAACTGTTGTTAAAGTTTGATTATTAATGGCAAAAAGGATAGAAGTTAAAATAGGCCGTGTTTGATCAATACTTGCGGTAAAACTCACATAATGTTCAATTTTTTCTAGAGCTTGAGTAGTTAAAGTTAATTCATCCCCGCTAATCTCTGGAAATTCTGGATAATCTTGAGCTGCTTGTAGTGGTAATTTAGTTTTGGTTTTACCAGATGTAATTAATAATTGATTATCAACTAATTTAAGTTTAACTTCGTTTTTATCATCTAAAGATTGAATAATTTGCCGAAAAATTTCTCCGGGAATGGCTATTTTGCCAGGTTGAGCAATTTGAGCTGGCAAATGTGTTTGAATCCCTAAAAATAAATCAGTGGCACTTAAAATAACTTTATTGTCTAAAGTTTCTAATAAGATAGCTGACAGAATGGGTAATTGAGGTTTACTAGGAATTGCTTTTTGGAGAAAGTTTAAACTTTGTTTTAATGATTTTAAGTTAAAAGTGATTTCCATAATTAATATATATTATATATAAGTAATAGTAGTAATAGGCAGTGTGTAAATGTTAATAAAAATGATTTTTCTTCTAGCTTTTACGGTTAATATTCTGTTTATAAAGCGTGCAATATCCTGTTGATTATTAATTAAAAAGAAGTGTAATACTGTGATTTTTAGTTAGAAACTAGAATTTATGCACTTTTTTTAAACGATATTTTAACGATCTTTTTACAGACTTTTCCAGTTAGTTTTCCACAAAAGTGGAAAACTAAGCAGTTTTAATGCAATTTCTTTCTAATTTGATTGATTTCTTCAGCTAAAAGCTCGTCTGTGTCTAAAAGATTTTCTATCTTTTTGATAGCGTGCATCACGCTAGTATGATCACGATTAGAAAACCATTTGCCAATTTCTACATAAGAAAGGTGAACATCCCTTTTAAGGATAAACATGGCAATATGTCTGGCTAAAGCAATTTCTTTAGCCCGTTTGTCACCTCTAATTACGGTTGGCTGAATTTGGTAAAAAGTAGCGATTCTTTTGATTAACTCAGCTGGCCGGATCCGTAAGACCTGCTGATTACTCTGGCTAGCGTCTTTGTTAAGAATCTCTTCAATTAATTGAGCAGAGATTGGTCTGCGCTTAAGTTCCACCTCAGAACGAATGGCCGTAATAACGCCTTCAATTCTTCTTGCGCTATGAACTTTATTAGCAATCTGTTGGGCTAGATCTATCGGCAAAATTAAATTATTAGACCTGGCTTTGATTAAGACAATTGCACTTCTTAATTCTAGTGATGGTTGCTGAATATCAATCATTAGTCCAGCCTCAAATCTAGATTTGAGCCTATCTTCTAGTAAAGGAATTTCTTGAGGCGGACGATCTGAAGTGAGAATAATTTGTGATCCTTTCTGAATTAAAGCATTAAAAGTATGAAAAAATTCTTCTTGGACAGTATTTTTGCCGGCAATAAACTGAATATCATCAATAAACATCACTTGAGCATTGCGATATTTTTCTTTAAAACCGATTGCCTTTTTATTCTGAATAGCCCTGATAATTTCATTGGTAAATTCTTCTCCTGAACAATAACGGATATCTGTATCTGGATTTTGCTTAAGAATATTATGCCCAATGGCATGCATAAGATGAGTTTTACCAACGCCCACGCTGCCATACAAAAAAAGTGGGTTGTAAGCTATTCCAGGCCTTCTAGAAACAGCACTTGCTGCTGCATGAGCCATTTCATTGCTACTAGAAACAGCAAACGATTCAAAGGTATAGTCTGGCCTTAAGCCGATTCGGCGAGCTGCCATTAAAGCACGATCTTGTGAAGCCATTACCATGTTGCGGGTAGAAAACAATTCTTCAACAGTAGGAGAAAGAGGTGCTTCTGTAAAAGAATTGTCTGCCAGATCAGACTGCTGATTATTGTGATTTGCCTGTTGATCATTAGGATAAAAATTTTGTGGGGTAGCTAAATTTTGGTGAGTTAAGTCTGGATTATTATTTTGGGTGATGGTGGCAGCAGAAGCAAAATTAGCAGATGATGGAAAATTGGACGCAGAATTTAG
Source organism: uncultured Pseudomonadales bacterium (assembly GCA_964645645.1). Taxonomy (GTDB): domain Bacteria; phylum Patescibacteriota; class Microgenomatia; order UBA1400; family PJMF01; genus CAZYBC01. The sequence continues at coordinate 4,910 of CAZYBC010000014.1, read as the reverse complement.
CTGGTTGAAATTCTGATTTGGCATGATTTGAGAAATGGTTTGGATGCCTTGATTATTCGTACCGCGATTTTTTTTCTTAGCAGTTTGAATAGCTGGAAAACTACTGATCTGAAAATCTAAGCTAATAGTTTTACCAGTAATTTTTTCCAAAGAATATTTTAAATATGTGTAAACCTGTTTTTTTAGATTCACTGCATGAAAAGCTGATTGTGCCGAAATTACCCCAAAGGCTTGATTATTATCTTCATAACGTAATTCAGTTAGTGGATTAGAAATAATCCAAGTATTAAAAGTAGCGTCAGTTAGCTGAGGTTTTAAATCATTGCAAACTTGTTGCCAAACGTGTTTGACTTCGTCTTTTGATAAAGGTTGTGTAGCCATATTTTAGGGGGCAGATAGTAATTTTTAACAGTGTTTTTGAGGCAGCAAAACAAGTCTAATTCGGCTCAGTTATACACAGATTTTTCCACAGATGCAAGAAGAAAATAGAAAAATATTTATTTTACTTTTACAACTCAGCCGGTGGTTTGTAATCATTAATGTCGTAATAACCAGCGGCTTTGGGGACACTGTTTTGAATGTCAGTCATTGTTTGAGCTGGCTGATTAAGTCCGTTTGGCGTAGGTAAAGAATTAGATGGAGTATAGATCTCTCCAACTGGAGCTCCAGGAATAGTCTCTACGGCATTTTGATTAGGCATTCCATTTGCTGTTGCAGTAATGCCTGTATTAGGTAATTCAGCACCTTTAACAATTTGAGGATTACTCATGGCATTAAACTCTGGGGCAGATTGAGTTGCTTGAGTGGACATTCCAGCCGAATTTGCTTGAGTGACTTGATTTAGCATTACTGGCGCCATGTTAGCTTGTGTAGCTGGTTGGTTATTGTCTACGCTTCTCATTTTAGCTTGCTGGCGGCGGAGTAATTCTTCTGGATCTGTGGTAATAACTTGGTGTTCTTCATCGCTAGCAACAACCCGTAGAGCAACATGGCTTGTACCGGCAAAGAAAATACCTTCACCAACATCAGCGCTAACTAAAAGCTGTCGTTCTCCTTCTGATAAATAAAAAGTCTGAGTAAGAACGGGGATAGAGGCGGTAGACTGTTTCATTAAAAACTGAATAGAAGCATTAGAAACAATGGCTTTACCATAATCATTACGCAAAAAATCTTCGACATCTTGAGTAATTGTAGTAATGCCTAAATAATATTTACGCGCACGTTTGGCCATGGAATGAATAAAGGACGCACTGTCTATGTGTTTCATAAAGTACCAGGCTTCATCAATTACGAGAATTCTTTTTTTGAGATTTTTTTTGATTCTTGTCCAGACAAAATCAAGAATAATGTACATGGCTACTGGACGAAGTTCTTCTTCCATTTCTTTTACGGAAAAGACTGTGAATTGATTGGTAATATCAATATTAGAAGGTTGGTCAAAAATACCACGGAAAGAACCGGTGATATATTTTTCTAAGCGAGCGGCAACATCATCGGCCATTTCATTTTCCATGCCAATCAAAGCTTTGTATAAATCTTCCATGAGTGGTGGCTCATTGGTTTGTGTAGCAGGATCTGGAGTAATTCCTTTAGCTTTATAAGCTGCTACTAGAGCACGATCTAATAAAGCATCTTGCTGAGGGGACATTTCACCTAACATGACTTTTAATAGACCGTGAAGAGCAATAATTTTTTGGCCCAGTTCATTTTCACCTTCTTCATAAAGATTAGAAAGGTCAAAAGGATTAATTTTTGATTCACCGCCAAAAGTAAAGTTGATATATTCGCCATTAACTTTTTTAGCCAGATCTTCATATTCATGCTCAGGGTCGAGTACAATCACTTCTGATTCAAACATGAGCTGACGTAAAATTTCAAGTTTTACAGTGTAAGATTTTCCAGCACCAGATTTAGCAAAGATCAACATATTAGCATTTTCCATCTTAAAACGATCAAAAATCACTAAGGAATCATTATGTTCATTAATTCCATACATAATGCCTGAATCCATGGTTAATTCTGAAGAAGTGAAGGGAAAAGTTGTGGCAAGAGAAGTCGTATCCATGTTACGAGTCACCAACAGTTTATCTTCACCCATGGGAAGGGTTGTCTTAAAGCCTTCATCCATTTGTAAGGTCGCTTTTTTAGAAACAATTAAAAGTGAACCTAAAGTAGATTGAATACTCTTGGTAATTTTATCTAATTGTTCTTTGGTATCTGATTTAATTGTGACGTATAAGCCAAATTGATAAAACCGTTCGGCACCTTTAGCAAGTTGTTCGCGAATAACTCTAGCGTCATTGAGTTTAACTTCTGTGTTAATGTTGGTGATTTTACCTTGACGAATGTCTGAAGTAAGTTCAGCCTCCATTTCAGTAATTTTGCGTTTTAGGTTATCTAAAATTTCGCCAGAATCCATGGGGAAAATAAACATTGAAATATTAATCTGATGAGGATAATTGATCAATGGTGAAAGCCAGTTGGCTGGCACAGTACGAGGATAGCCAGCTACAAACAGTGTTCTAGTATACGTAGAATTAATTTTTTGATAAGTAAAATCAACCTCGATTGCTTCTGGAGCAATAATGTCTTGAATAGTGACTAAACCTCTAGAAAATTGTTCAATTTGGGCTTGTTGTTGAGCTGATTCATCTTGGACGACAGGCTGAACTTTTTTTTTGCCGAAAGGGGCTGGTAAATTTGCAAATAAATCTAATGGCACAAATCTATTCTACACAAAAAAGAACTAGTGAGTAAAGAGATTAAGACATTTCTAATTCATATATTAAAATGCACGCGCACGCGCAAATGATTTTAAGATATGAATTAGAAATGTGCTAGGCTTAGCAAGTTTTGTAAAATCGTAATAACTAAAGGTTTATTGCGAGTAGTAAGCTGAAATAGTATCTTGTGGGATTGTTATAACTAAGGGTTGTAATTAAGTAATTATTTATAAAAGATAAGTTAATATGCAAACCATTTGAGCGAAGCGATTGCGTTTGCATATTAATCTTATCTTTAAATTTTATATTCCCTGTAAATATACTGCCGGCCAAGCTTTGTAATGAGAAGTGTATTCTTTTTGGCTAGTAATTTCCCCTTGAGCATTTTTAATAATGTGGGTAAATTTAGTTTTTAAACCAGGTACAGCACTTTCAATCTTTTTTAATGATCCAGCAGGCAAAGAAGAATCAGGCTGGTAAATAGTTGGAGGGGGAGCTTGATAATCCCACTTTTGATAATCTGTAATTTGAGTAGTGCGACCATCACTTTTGCCATAAATTTCTATGTACATATATAGATTGTCGTTATCAGTGTAAGTGTTAATTAATACATAGTGATCTGTGTCGTTAATAAATCTTAGATCAGTATCACCCATATAAACTGTGGCATCAAACCCAGGATCATTATTAAGTTCATAATAACTAACACGATAAGTGTGGGGGAGGCGACGAGTAATTTTTAAGCCAGCATCTAGTAGAGCGCGGAATAAAGTACTGCTTACTTGGCAAACGCCACCACCATCATCTAATTCAGTTTTTCCATTACGGATGACATAAGCTTGTTTAAAGCCAGTTTCTCCAGTTACAGGCCCAAGCTTTTTAAGAAACGAAAATTCTTGACCAGGAGCAACCAACGCGTGATTAACGCGTTGAGCTGTTAGCGTAACATTATGAATACGATTAGCAGAGCTGTGATTATAGTAGCTTTCACCAAAACCGATTAATTCGTTAATGCCAATGCTATTGGTTTGGGCTAGAGTAATTTCCGGTTTGCTCGTGGTGATAACAACATCAAAAATTTCTTCTTGATTGTTAGTCTGATCTTCTAAAGCTTGTATTTTTTGTTTTAATAAAGCTGTTGTTTTAGCTTTATCAAGCTCAATACCTTCTTTGTCTGATATAAATTCTTGAACAACTAAAGTTTTTTCATCAAAACTAAAAATTGCATTTTGGGCAGGACGGTTAACTAACTTGCCTAAGTCATCTAAAACACTTTGCATTTTTTCTTCTTGATAGCCAGTTGGAAAAGCTAATAACTCAATTAGTTGTTGGTCATTGAGTTTGACAGTTTTTCTAGCAGCCTTAAGGATTATTTGTTGACCAACTAATTTAGTAGCTCGTTGTTGTGCTAGTTCAGTTTCTAATTTAGTTAATGCTAGCTGAGGGCTGTTGAGTAAAATATTGAAATTAAAAGTAGGAATAGGATTGTTGCCATATTGATTAGCAAAGGTAGTCAATTGGGTTAATAAAGCAGTGGTATTAGCCTCTACATCTAATTGATAGCCAGTTTCTCCTGGATTAATTTTTAAGCTATTAGCTTGTTTGGTAATAGCTAAAGTAGCAAAAGGAGCTTGGCCAGCGGAATCAGTTTGTGTTTTAAGTAGATTCAAAAACTGGCGGATTTTTTGTTCATCAAATTGATAACTGGTGTAAAAATACTTGCTTTCTTGAGTAAGAAAAACCAGGTGGTTAATCCGAGTAAAAAGATTTTTTTCTCGGCCGAATTGCCAACTTTCATCTAATAATTGTTTATAGTTACGGCTAGGGTTGAGACTAGCACTACTGGTTGCAAAGTTTTGCTGATTAACTTTAATATTAAGAACAAAATTTTGTAGAGGTTTGTCTTGTTGTATCTTATTTAAGGCTTCTTGATACGTTAAGCCACCTAAATGAAGATTGCCGATATAAATATTTTGATAGAATTTATCTTGATTATTGAGAGTGATTAAAATAAGAAAAACACTAGAGCTTAAAAATAAAGTTATTCCTAGCCCTAATATCCATAACAAAAATATCTTTAGCCATGATTTTTTAGCCGGCTGCAATGAGTCGTTTTCTGCTGAGAAAAGTGGCTGTTAGCGCAAAGTAGAAACGGCCCCTTTTGTGCAAAGTAGAAATGTCCCCTTT
>CAZYBC010000013.1:0-29130 GCA_964645645.1 uncultured Pseudomonadales bacterium | reverse complement strand
CCTCTCTTGCAGTATTTTACTGCCTGAAAGTGTTGCACTTCGTTTGCGAACTCAATTCCAGATAAAAAAGGCTAAAAAATAGCAAAAAGCCAGGTTAAACACCTGGCTTAAAATCTGCCAACAATATTATAATTTAATTAATTTTTTTATATCATCCCACCAGAAAAGAGCCATACATGATACAAATAAAACGATCATCCCGCCCAAAACAATATTTTTTACAATTTCCGTCATCGCTTCCATCTGTTCTCCTTTCACCCCTCATCTTAAATTTATTTTAAAAAGAGTAAGGGGTAATAACTAAACTTTTCTAGATTAGCTATTATCCCTTACTCTAAATATTGTTGGTTTTTAAAGAACTTTTAAATCTCTTAAAACCGCCATTGGTCTTAATTTGATTTAAAACTTAGCTAGTTTAATCCTGTTTATTCTATTTGTCAATATTATAGGACATATCATGTTTTACCTCTTATCCAGGCGTAATTTAAACGTTAACTCAATAAGTGTAAAATTTTGATTTCTAAGCGAAGCAATTTTTAATACTTTAACCTAAAGAAACTAATTATCTATGATTTGTTCGTTCCGCAGCGTAGCAAGGCTATTTTTAATATCGAGACAAGGCTATATGCAAAGATCTGATCTCTGCAGCGAAGCAAAGACAAGCAGATCTTTGCATATAGCTTGTCTGCTCTGCTATACTAAACCTCAACTACAAATATTTGAAAGGCATCATGTTTACTTTACCTATTATTCTTCTTGTTATAGCTGGAGTAGTTTTTATCTATGTCATTGGTGTTTATAATTCCCTCCAAAGGTTAAAAACCCAGATCAAAGCCAGTATTCAAGAAATTGGCAACCAGCTTAAACGCCAAATTTCTATGATTCCTAATCTGGAGGCAGCGGTAAAGGGACAACTCAAGCATGAAAGTGGTATTTACAAGATGTTAACTGATGCCAGAAAGAGTGTTAACTTGGCTTCAGAAAGTGGTAAAACTGCTGATATTGACAAGGCTATTAATAATTTACAAACTATGGTCCCTAAAATCCAGGTTACTATTGAAAGTAATCCAGAGTTAAAAGCTGATGCTACCATTACCAAATTTATGGCTGAAATTGCTGATACTGCTGATAAACTTAGTTATGCCAGACGTAGTGTTATTGATCTTAGTCAATCTTTCAATGAAAAATTAATGGTTTTTCCTTCTAATCTCATTGCCAATCTATTTGGTTTCAAAGAAGAAAAAGGTCTGGATACTCCTTTAACTGGTAGCCATGTAGAAGTCAGTGAGAGTGATACTAAAGACGTTAAAGTTAATCTTTAGATTACCTTTAGCTTAGAAAACCAGATGACTCATTATCAATTGGTAGCTGACAATAAACGCCGAACCTGGTTAATTATGACCGGGTTTGTTGCTTTTATTACTTTAGCTAGCTATTTTATGGCTAGGGGTTTTGAGTTAGATTTAAGTTTTGTTGGCTTTGCCTTTATTATCTCTGGAATTAGCTCGTTTTTTAGCTATTTTTTCAGTGATAAGATCATCTTAAGTTTATCTAACGCCAGGGAGGCTAAACGAGAAGAATTCTTTGATTTTTACACTTTAACTGAAAACATCTGTCTTTCTCAACGCTTGCCGATGCCCAAGCTTTACGTCATAGAAGATACTGCTATGAATGCTTTTGCCACTGGGCGTGATCCTCAGCATGCCGTGGTTTGTGCTACCACCGGGCTTTTAAGTCGTTTGGAAAGGTCTGAAATTGAGGGTGTGGTAGCGCATGAGTTATCGCATATTCAAAATTATGACATGTTATTGATGTCGGTGGTTTCAATTTTAGTGGGTTTAGTGGCTTTGATGTCAGATTTATTACTAAGAATGAGACGCTTTGGAGGTAAAAAAAGCAATCGTGAGAGTGGCAATTTGCAAAGTATCTTATTTATTGTCGGTTTGCTTTTAGCTTTACTTTCACCTTTAATTGCTCAATTAATTCAATTAGCGATTTCTCGCCGCCGAGAATTTTTGGCTGATGCAAGCGGAGTAGCTTTAACTAAAAATCCGCGCGGTTTAGCCAAAGCTCTAGCTAAAATTTCTCAAGATACTGATCCATTAGAAGCAGCTAATAAAGCCACAGCTCATTTATATATTGCTAATCCGCTAAAAAATCAACGTAACACAGTAGGCTGGTTTGCTAGCTTTTTTAGTACTCATCCACCCGTTGCTGACCGCATTGCCGCGTTGGAAAAATTGGTAGTTTAATTTTATTCGTCGCAAGAGTATTCAAACAGAAAAATTTTACTCAAAATTTATTTATAGCTGATAAAATAAAGCTAAAAAATCAAGCCCAACTCATATAAAAAATATTAGTGATATTGACTGATTTATCAAAAAATATTAATTTACAAACATGGGCAGAATTTCTTCCTCAAACCAAAAATTAGTTACCAAAGGCTTTCTAAAAGCAGAGTTTGAAAAACATACGGCTATTTTTGATTATAAGCTTAATGATCTCGAAGAAAGACTGGATCAAAAATTTGCTAAATATCGTGATGAAGTTATGACCATGCTTGATAAAATTATGGGTGAATTAATCACTATCCGCCAAGATCAAGAGATTTTTAACGCTCGCTTTATCAAAAATGGTCAAATCTTAGATCAACATGAATTGAGAATCAGTACTTTAGAAAAAACCACTCAAATCCATCACCTAAACTAATTTTTTTATGGTATATTAATTCCGATGTCAAAAATCATTACCAATTACCAACAAACCCAACAAGCCTAAAACTTTAGGAAATGGGTGAGTTGTATTGGAGAATAAACGAGCCCAGGCTCGTTTTTTTAGTATAAAAAACATTTATTTAGACCGAAATTTCTTCTCCAAAGCTCAGGTCTAGAGAGTAAAATAGAATTATGTCCACAATCAAATCTACCAGCGTAAATAGCCAGACCGTTAAACATATTAGCGATTTAGCCAATATTCCTGTTACTGATCAAGAAGCTGATAACTTAGCCAAAGCTTTTAATGATACTTTGGATGTCATTGATCAGCTTAAAAAAGTTGATACCAAAGGTGTAGAACCTACCAGCCAGGTTACAGGCCTAGAAAATCGCTTACGTGAAGACGTGGTAGATGATCAACACATGTTTACCCAACAACAAGCCTTAGCCAATGCGAAAGATACTTATCAGGGATATTTTGTCGTTAACAGACTTATCGACAAAGACTAAATTATAAGGAATTAAATCATGCTCAATAAATTAACTCTCAAACAGGCTTTAGATAAATTAAATAGTAAAGACATTACCCTTAAACAAATTTATCAAGATGTAGAACAGGCCATTACTGACCTTAATCCAACTTTAAATATTTATCTTACTCAAAATGATCAGGCTTTAGATCAAGCTGAAAAAAGAACTAACCAGGCTTTAAAAGGTTTACCCATTGCTGTTAAGGATAACTTTTGTACCAAAGGCATCAGAACCACTGCTTCTTCCAAAGTTTTAGACAATTTTAAACCAGTATATGAATCAACTGTCACTCAGCGTTTACAAGATGCTGGTGGGGTAATAGTAGGTAAAACCAATATGGATGCTTGGGCGCATGGATCTAGCACCGAAACCAGTGATTATGGGCGTACTCTAAATCCTCGTAATCCAGAGCATCTTCCGGGTGGTTCTTCTGGAGGTAGTGCGGCCGCGGTGGCTGCTGATTTATGTTTAGCTGCGATTGGGAGTGAAACAGCTGGGTCTATTCGTCAGCCGAGCGCTTGGTGTGGCACTGTTGGCCTAAAACCAACTTATGGCCGAGTTAGCCGTTTTGGCGTAGTAGCTATGGCTTCTTCTACTGACAGCCCTGGCCCAATTGGCAAAACTGTAGAAGATACCGCCATTTTACTTAATCATTTGGCTGGTTTTGATCAATATGATGGCACGACTTCGCCTCAAAAAGTCCCCGACTTTACTCAATTTTTAAATAAAGATATTAAAGGCTTAAAAATTGGTTTAACTTATCTTGATATCAAAGGTTTAGAAGAAATCAAACCTTATTACCAAGCTGTGGCTAAAATTCTTGAGGATTTAGGGGCTAAAGTTTCTTTAGTGAAAGCCATGGATCCTACTTTGGCCATTGGCGTCTATACTGTGGTTCAGCGTGGTGAAGTGAGTAGTAATTTAGCTCGTTATGATGGTATCCGTTATGGTGAAGATCGAACTCATTTTGGCAGTGAGGCCAAACGCCGCATTATGTTAGGAACTTATACTTTAAGCAAAGGTTATGCGGATCAGTATTACAACTTAGCTCAAAAAGTCCGTACTTTGTTTATTGAAGATTATAAGAGATTATTTAAACAATATAATTGTTTAATTTCACCTACTTCTCCTGGTTTTGCCAAAAAAATTGGCGCTACTGAAGGAGCTTCAATGTTTGGCGAGCTAGAAGATATGTTACTAGAACCAAGCTCTATTACTGGTTTACCTGGTATTAGTGTCCCTTGTTATCATGATCAAGGCAGTAATCTTTATCTTGGTCTTAATATTGTTGCACCCATGTGGCGAGAAGACTTAGTGATAAAAGTTGCTGATGCTTATGAAAAAGCAACCATTTGGAATAGTTGGAGGAATAAATAATGAAAACTACTTATACGCCCATTATCGGGATGGAAATTCATGCCGAATTAAAAACCAAATCTAAAATGTTTTGTGGCTGCAAAAATGATCCTTTTGGCGCTGAGCAACCTAATACTCATACTTGCCCAGTCTGTTTGGGTATGCCAGGAGCTTTGCCAGTAGCCAACAAAAAAGCTATTGAATGGACCATTAAATTGGGTTTAGCTTTACATTGTAAGATTAATTTATTTTCTAAATTTGACCGAAAAAATTATTTTTATGCTGATTTAGCCAAAGGTTATCAGATCAGCCAGTATGATATTCCTTTTTGCTATGAAGGCTATATTGATACCAACGAAGGTCGAGTGAGAATTACTCGGATTCACCTTGAAGAAGACACGGGCAAATTACTGCACAAAACCGTTGACGGTAAAAAAGTCAGCTTAATTGACTTTAATCGCAGTGGCGTGCCATTGGTAGAGATTGTCACTGAACCTGACATTCGTTCAGCTAGCCAAGCCAGTGAATATGCCAAAAAACTCCGTCAGATTATTCGCTATCTTGAAATTGGTGATTGTGATATGGAACAGGGTGGGATGAGATTAGAAGCTAATTTATCTTTATCTAATGATCCAGACTTGATGAAAGATGGCCAACTTGATTATAGTCATTTGCCTAAATACAAAGTGGAAGTTAAAAATATCAATTCATTCCGTTTTCTGGAACAGGCCATTCAATTTGAAATTACCAGACAAAGCAAAATTTTAAATAGCGGTGAACTTCCAATTCAAGAAACTCGCGGTTTTAACGCTGCTAAAGCCAGTACTTTTTCTCAGCGCACTAAAGAAGAAGCTGCTGATTATCGCTATTTTCCAGATCCAGATCTAGCACCAATTCGCTTTACTTCAGAGCAAATTAAGGCCATCAAAGCTGATTTGCCAGAATTAGCCGACGCCAAAGCTAGCCGTTGGCAAAAAGACTATCAGCTAGAAGCACGCTATGCTCAGCAACTTACCAGCAATCGCCAAAAAGCCGACTGGTATGAGCAGGTCTGGCAGACAGCTGACAAGGCAAAAATTAAAGCCAACGATTTAGCCAAAGCCATGGTTAATAAAAAATTAGCTTTTACTGAATTAAAAGATCAAGCCAGTAAAATTGTTAAAACTTATCAAGACAGCAAGCAAACTGACAGTATTGATTCTAATGAACTAAGTAACATTGTTACACAAGTTGTTAGCGCTAATCCTGATGCTGTTGAAAAATATAAAGCCGGCAAAGTTCAAATTCTGGGCTTCTTAATGGGACAAATTATGAAAGAAGCTAAGAAAAAAATTGAGCCACAGTTAGTTAAAGCTGAGTTGGAAAAAGCAATTAAAACATTGTGAAATTCCCATGACAAACTTCTGACTTCCTGCTAGGATAACTACAGATGTCAAAATTTGTTCACCTTCATGTTCATACTCAATATTCCCTGCTGGATGGCCTGTGTAAAATTGATCAACTAATTGCCAAAGCTAAAGAATTTAAACAACCAGCCATTGCCATGACTGATCACGGCAATATGCATGGGGCGATCAATTTTTTTAATACCTGCAAATATAATGATCTGAAAGCCATTATTGGTTGTGAGTTTTATCAAGCCAAAAATTCCCGCCAAGATAAGCAAGTAAAAATGGGCGCTGACCAATTTCATCTAACTGCCTTAGCCAAAACTTTTACTGGCTATCAGAATTTAATGAGATTGGTTTCACTTTCCAACATTGAAGGATTTTCCTACAAACCCAGAATTGATTTGGATATTCTTAATCAGCATCGAGAAGGCTTAATCATTCTAAGTGGTTGTATGAGTAGTTTAACCAGCCGTTTGCTGTTAGATAATAAAGATGAGCAAGCACTAGAACTTTTCCAAAAATATAAAGACATGTTTGGTGAAGACTATTATATTGAATTACAAAGTCATCCTACCATTAAAATTGAAAAAGAATTAAATAAAAAGTTAGTGGCTATTGCTCGTCAGCTAGATTTACCACTGGTGGCTACTAATGATGTGCACTATGTAGAACCAGATGATGCTGAAGCTCAAGATGCTTTACTGTGTGTACAAACTCGCAAATTGATTGCTGATGAAAAGCGGATGAAGATGATTGATAATCCTGATTTTTATTTTAAATCTTCACAAGAAATGGCTGATTTGTTTGCTGATTATCCTCAAGCCATTAAAAATACTTTAGCAATTGCAGAAAAATGTGACGTCACTATTCCTACCGGTAAAATGATTTTTCCAAAATATCCTTTGGAAAAAGGGGAAACAGAAGAATCTCAATTGCGCAAAATGACTTTGGCTGGTTTGGAGAAAAAATATGGGCAATTAACTAAAAAGCATCTTGATCGAATGGATTATGAGTTAGGTATTATTCATAATAAAGGTTATGATGCTTATTTTTTAATCACTCAAGATTTTGTTAACTGGGCCAAAGAAAACGGCATTGGAGTAGGGCCTGGGAGAGGAAGTGCCGCTGGCTCTATTGTCTCTTATGGTCTAAATATTACCACCCTTGATCCTTTGGAACACAACTTACCTTTTGAAAGATTTTTAAATCCAGAACGTCCCACTCCGCCAGATATTGACATGGACTTTGCTGATGACAGACGTGACGAAGTAATTTCTTATGTGGCTAAAACTTATGGCGAAGATCATGTCGCTCATGTGATTACTTTTGGAAAAATGGAAGCTAGAGTAGCCATTCGTGATATTGGTCGGGTCTTAGGCATGCCTTATGAAGATCCAGACAAAATTGCCAAATTGATTCCTAATAATCCTCCTAAAAAAACTAGCTTAGAAGAAGCCATCAAAACTGTTCCTGAATTAGCTGAATATTATAAACAGCCTAATTTTAAAAAATTAATTGATTTAGCTAGAAAAGTAGAAGGCACTATCCGCCATTCTAGCATGCACGCTGCTGCTGTCATTATTGCTGACAAAGCTCTGCCTAACTACACACCTATTCAGGTAGATAGCAAAAGTGGCAATTACATTACTCAATATGACATGTATAACCTGGATCTTAACGTTACTGATGATGCCATTGGGTTGTTAAAATTTGACTTTTTAGGCTTACGCAATCTTTCTACCATTCAAACAGCCTTAAATTTGATTAAAAAATATCAGCATCTTGATTTAGACATTGATAAAATTCCTACTGATGATGCCAAAACTTATCAAATGATTTCCCAAGGAGAAACCACCGGGGTATTCCAGCTAGAATCAGCTGGTATGCGCCGAGTGGCAAGAACGCTTAAACCAACTCAATTTTCTGATATTACCGCTATGTTAGCCCTGTATCGGCCTGGGCCAATGGAACTTATTCCTAGTTTTATTGAAGGCAAACATAATCCGGAAAGTATTGTTTACCTTGATCCTTCCTTAAAACCCATCTTTGAGGAAACCTATGGCATCATGGTTTATCAAGAACAAGTGATGCAAGTCTTTAGCACCATGGCTGGATATAGTCTTGGTGAAGCTGATATGATCCGCCGGGCTATGGGGAAGAAAAAAATTAAAATCCTCAAAGAAAATAAGGCTAAATTTGTTGAAGAATCTATCAAAAAAGGTTATGACAAAAAAGTGCCAGAAAAAGTTTGGGAATATATTTTAGCTTTTGCTAATTATGGTTTTAATAAATCCCATGCGGCAGCTTATGCCATGATTTCATATATCACCGCCTATCTCAAAGCTAATTTTCCAGTGGAATACATGGCAGCTATGATGAGTGTAGAAACTAATTCTCACTCTATGAATCGCGAAGAAAAAATTGCCATTGCTGTAGATGATAGTAAAAAAATGGGCATCAAAGTTTTACCTCCTGAAATTAATTTGTCTGGCTTAGATTTTTCTATTGAACAACATCCGGATTCTTTAGATAAAAAAGCCGTCCGATTTAGCTTAACTGCCATTAAAAATGTTGGTGAAGCAGCTATTGAAAATATCTTAGAAACTAGAAAAAACATTAAAAAATTTACTTCTTTTACTCAGTTTTTACATGACACCGATGGACGTAAGGTTAATAAAAAAGTTTTGGAATCGCTGATTAAAGTAGGAGCAATGGATAGCTTTGGCACCAGAGCTTCTATGTTAGAAAATCTGGACAAAATCAGAACTCAAGCCGCGGCTTTTCAATCAGAAATAGAAGGCCAAGATAATTTATTTGCTAATGTTAATGTTAGTGCTACCCAGATGCAAGATAACTTCCCTAAATTAGCAGAATATCCTAGACAAGAACTATTATCTTTTGAAAAAGAATTATTAGGCATGTATCTGACTGATCATCCTTTAGCTGATGCTTTAAAAATTGTTAATCGCCGCTCTAATAAAAATATTGCTGATCTAGATGAAGTCATTCATAAAGGTCAAAGCTTTTTATTTGGCGGAGTAATTAGCCAAATTAGAGTGGTTAAAACTAAAAAAAGTCTTAAAGATATGTGTTTTGGCACTTTAGAAGATGAAACTGGCTCAGCTAGATTTGTAGTTTTCCCTAAGACCTACGAAGAATATAAAAACATACTTACTCCAGATCAAGTGGCTTTAATGAAAGCTAAAGTTGATTACCGAGATGATGAATTAAATTTGGTGGTAGAAAAAATCTCTATTCCCAGACCAGAAGAAGTAGAAAATCCTCATACTGGTGAATATAAAGAAGTGTTTATTCCCAGGAAAACTGACAAAGACACCCTTAAAAAATTAGGTGATTTACTAAAAAGCAAACCAGGCAAAGAAAAAGTTATGATTATCATTCCTAATGGAGGAACTCCCAAAAAAATTATTTTGCCCTATAGCGTTGATTGGACTGAAACACTAGCTAATCAAGTCAAAAAAATCTTGGGCTAGGTCTGTGCCAATTTTTTTGCTACACTAAAAAGGTGAAATTTGCTCATCGAGATTTACAAAAAATCGCTACTCAACTCAAAATTGATGTCTTAAGCATGATTACCAAAGCCGGCACTGGTCATCCCGCTGGTAGCTTAGGTATGACTGATGTTTTTGTAGCACTTTATTTTGGCCTGCTTAAACAACGCCCTCAACAAGCTGATTGGTCAGACCGCGATTATGTTTTACTCTCTAATGGCCATATTTGTCCAATTTGGTACGCTACTTTAGCTTATGCTGGCTATTTCCCTAAAGAAAAATTACTCAGCCTGCGCCAGATTAATTCGCCTTTGCAAGGCCATCCGCATATCCACGAATTACCAGGCATAGAAAATACTGCTGGGCCATTAGGGCAGGGAATTTCTCAGGCATGTGGCTTGGCTTTAGGCTTAAAGATGGATCAAAAGCCTAACAAAGTTTACTGTCTGATGAGCGATGGAGAGCAACAAGAAGGCCAAGTTTGGGAAGCTTACATGTTAGCGGCCAAATATAAATTGAACAATTTAATTACTCTAATTGATCGTAACCATATTCAGATTAGCGGCAAAACCGAACAAGTGATGCCTTTACAGAATCTTAAACAAAAAATTGCTAGTTTTGGCTGGCAAGTAATGGAAATAGACGGTCATAATTTTGGCGCCATTGAAAAGGCAGTTAAAAAAGCCTGGAAAAGTAAACATCAGCCTACGGCTATCATTTGTCGTACCATTCCTGGCAAAGGCGTTAGTTTTATGGAAAATCAAGCCCAGTGGCACGGAAAAGCCCCTAGTCATGATCAATTAGCCCAGGCTATTAAAGAATTAGAAGCACATGTCAAATAACAACTTACAAGCTACTCGAGATGGATTCGGTGCCGGCCTCATCAAAGCCGCGCAAGCTAATCCGCAAATTGTTGGCCTTTGCGCTGACTTAACTGAATCAATGCGGATGACGGAATTTGAAAAACTTTTTCCCCAACGCTTTATTCAAGTTGGCGTTGCCGAACAAAATCTAATTGGCACTGCCGCTGGCTTGGCTTTAGCTGGCAAAATCCCATTTGCCGCTAGCTTTGCGGTGTTTAGCCCTGGTAGAAGTTGGGAACAAATCCGCGGCAGCGTGGCCTATTCTAATCTCAACGTTAAAATTGTCGGCGGCCATGCCGGAGTAAGCACCGGGCCAGATGGGGCAACTCATCAAGCTCTCGAAGATCTAGCCTTGATGACTGTTTTACCAAATATGACCGTTGTTGTCCCAGCCGATGCCAAACAAGCCGAACTGGCTACTTTAGCTTTGGCTGAACATACCGGCCCAGCTTATTTAAGATTGGGGAGAGATAAAACTGCTAATGTGACTGGCGATCAATTTAAATTAGGTCAAGCAGAAATTTTACGCCAAGGTAATGATCTGAGTCTAATTGCTTGCGGAATGATGGTGGGGCAAGCCTTAGCCGCAGCCGAAGTCTTAAGCCAGCAAGGCCTTGAAGCCAGAGTCATTAATATGCACACCATTAAGCCTTTAGATACAGCTAGTATTTTAGCTGCTGCCCGTGAAACCAAAGCTATTTTAACTTTAGAAGAACACCAAGCTATTGGTGGCTTAGGCAGTTTAGTAGCCCAAACGCTCATGCTTTCTGATGCTAAAAAAATTCCCTTTGCTATAATTGCTATGCCAGATCAATTTGGACAATCGGGAGAAACTGCAGAGCTATTTGAATATTATGGCTTTGATGTGAAAAGTGTGGTGAAAAAAGCGATGAGGTTAGTTAAAGGGTAAGTTTAATTAATTTTTCAATTTTTCATTTAAAACTATTTTACAACTTTAATTGAATTTAACACATTATAAAGATAGCTCGGAAGTTGGGTGGATTTACCAGTAGCGTGAGTATAAACAAAAATAACTCCTACAGGTGTTCCATTCATACATGGGTTATCTTCCTTTTTAGGATGAGGAATTTCTTCGCATAAAGACCAAATTTTATAATTATCATTTCCAGCACGTTCATTAAAGTAGAATTTACCCATATTAAGTTCAATTTTACTGTCTTCTTCAACTTCGCAATAAAAATAAGTTTGCCATTTGAAAGTACAATAGGGAGTTTCTGAGCTAATTCTATATATACCAATGTATTCATCAGTTTTAGGATCTTCAAATAACAAATCATATTCACCCCCATAAGGGACAAATTCTCCTTTTTCTACAGGACCGGTTAAATATAAATTCCAATAATCTGGATAAGTAATAGAAAAACTTTGAAAACGTGCTTCTTGTGGCCCTTTATAAATATAAGTTAAAGTTTCATCATTATTATTGAAGGTTTCTTTTTGGTCTACTAATTTTGTAGTATTTTGTTTGCCCCAATTACGTCCAATAAATCTTGATAGATTAGAAAATTTTACTTTTTCAGTAGTTGGAGAAGGACTTAAAATAGAATTAACAGCTACAAAATTCTCAGAGGATTGCTTAGATATTGTTTGTTTATTTTTAATGTTTTTAATATATAAAAAAATTAAAATTGCTATAATAGTTGTAATAATAAAATAAAAGAATATTTTTTTATTTTTTTTGGTTAATTTCATAAATACAAGTATAACATTTAACCAGGGCGGCTTTTTTTTTACCTCTGGCACTTTTCACAATAAAAACTACTTCTTCCTCCCAACTTAACTTTTTGAATTGGCTGACCACAGATTTCACACTTTTCACCTTCTTTGCCATAAACTTTAAGTTGATGTTGAAAACCGCCGGCAAAACCAGCTACATCGACATATTTGCCGTCAAAAGTTGTACCACCGGCTTGAATAGAAGCCTCTATCACTGCTACTAAATAATGGTGTAATTTTTCAATTTCTGTCAAAGACAAACTTTGGGCTGGCCGTTGAGGATGAATACCGGCTAAGAACAAAGCTTCGCTAGCATAGATATTACCCACGCCAGCCATAATGGCATTATCCATGATCGCTTGTTTAATGGGCAGATGTTTGTGTGAAAATTTTTCACGCAAATAAACAGGAGTGACTAAAGGATCAATCACGTCTGGGCCATATTTTTGAAACTCTTGTGCCACTTGCGCATCATCTAAAAGCCATAGCCAGCCAAAAATGCGCATATCATTAAAAAACAAAGTTTCTTGCTCTGCCAAAGACAGAATTACCCTGGTGTGTTTAGCAGGCAAAGCATTAACCCAGTCAGCGCTAGGATGGCCACCACCCACTCGCAATTGGTCGCTGACAAAAATTAACTGGCCAGTCATTTTTAAATGCACTAGCAAATTACTGCCATTAGCAAATTTGAAATGTAAAATTTTAGCTTTCCTTTGTAAATCAAGAATCTCTTGATTAAGAATTTGTTGAGGATTACCCCGAAAACTTCTATTTTTTAAAACTTGAATTTGACTAAATTTTTTACCAATAATTAACGGTTTTAACCGTCTTTTAATGGTTTCTACTTCTGGTAATTCGGGCATAGGCTTAATTTTAACGGCGGCGATTTTCTTCGCACTTACCTAATAATCCGCATTTTTTATATTTTAAACCAGAACCACAAGGACAAAGATCATTACGCCCAATTTTAGCTTGCTTACTACCAGGAGTTGGCTTAGTGCCACCTTTAGCTTTGGCTAAAGCGGCGGCTAAATCACCAGCTGAACCTTTAACTGCCCGAGGGGCTTGTTTAGGACTTGGCACAGTAGCATCAGCCACTTCTTTGGTTAAACTTTCGTGAATATCTTCTTTTTCCAAATGGATATTAGTTGGCACAACTGTAGGTTGCATCCCATTAACTGGCTGAATCTTAAAAATGCGATGTGCAATTGTTGATTCAATCCGTTTCACTAATTGTTCAAACATAGTAAAAGCTTCTTTTTTATATTCAGAAATAACCGTTTGCTTATCACCACGCAACCAAATGCCATCACGTAAATTATCAATTTCATCCAAATGATCCATCCATTGTTCATCAATAGTACGCAAAATGACAAAACGCTCAGCTTGACGCATCATGGCATTGCCTAAAACTTTTTCTCTAGCTTGATAAGCATTGGCAACAACTTTTTGTAATTCTGTTTCAGCTTCATCAGCTGATAAAGTGTCCAGTTTTTTGATCAGATTGTTTTGAGAATTTTCATCAAAAGGAATAATTTTGATAAATTCTTTAATAATTTTGGATGAATCTAAATGACCTTGATTATCCACATTAAAGTTAACCATGTCACTAATCTCGTCATTAATATAAGTTAAAATCTGATCTTTGAGGCTAAGTTGGTCTTCGGTATCCGCTGGAGTTTGGTCAATCATTTCTTGAGATGATTGAGTTAACAACCGGCGGCGGCGTTGGTAAATAATGTCACGATGTTTATTCATCACATCATCAAATTCCACCAAACGCTTACGTTGGTCAAAAAAGAAGCCTTCTACTTTTACTTGAGCAGACTCAATGGATTTACTAATCATTTTGTGTTCAATTGGTTGATCTTCATCCAGCTTAAGCATGGTCATTACTTGAGCAATCTTATCCCCGCCAAAAATGCGCATGATTTCATCATCAAGAGCCACAAAAAATTGTGAGGACCCGGGATCTCCCTGACGCCCAGAGCGACCACGTAACTGATTATCAATCCGGCGAGACTCATGACGTTCCGTACCAATAATGTGTAAACCACCTAAAGCCACAACTTCATCATGGGCTTGTTGCCATTTTTGCAAAGCTTTGTCATAGTCAGCCAATTTATAATTATCTGGATTTACTGATGGTGGTAAGGATAAATGCGCATATTTTTTGTCTAAAACAGCTTTTTTACTGCCAGCTTTAACTAAGGTTTTCTTACGGAAATCTTTAAGTTCTGGTTTTGAGCCACCCAAAACAATATCCACCCCACGCCCAGCAATATTAGTGGCTACGGTAATCGCGCCTTTTTTACCAGCATCGGCAATAATAAAAGCTTCTTTTTCATTATTTTTAGCGTTCAAAACTTGGTGTTCAATTTTCTTACGATTTAAGAAGCGAGAAATAATTTCATTGTGTTCAATAGAACGAGTGCCAATTAAAACTGGTCTACCTTGCTGATTAATTTCTTCAACTTGACGCACAATAGCGCTATATTTAGCGGCGGTAGTTTTATAAATCACATCAGTAGTATCTTGTCTTACCACTGGCTGATTAGTAGGAATCACTAACACGTCACAATCATAAATTTTCTTAAATTCTTCAGCTTCAGTAGCGGCCGTCCCAGTCATACCAGCTAATTTGTGATACAAACGGAAATAGTTTTGTAAAGAAATTGTGGCTAAAGTACGAGATTCTTGTTGAATCGGCACGCCTTCTTTAGCCTCAATGGCTTGATGCAAACCATCAGAATAACGGCGACCATACATTAAACGGCCAGTATGTTCATCCACAATAATAACTTGATTATCTCTAACAATATATTCTTTATCACGATGATAAACAGTTAAGGCTTTAAGAGCTGATTCTACTTGATGAATAACATCAAAGCTTTCTTCATAAAGATTATGGACGCCTAATTTTTGTTCAATTCTTTTTACACCCAAATCAGTTAAAGTAACTGATTTAGATTTTTCATCAATTGTGTAATCTTGATCTTGAGTCAGCGAACGCACCATTTTGGCAAATTCATAATATTTGCTAGTTGGCTCACTATCTGGAGCGCTAATGATTAAAGGGGTTCTAGCTTCATCAATCAAAATAGAGTCTGCTTCATCAACAATGGCATATTGGTGTGCAAAATCAACTCTTTGCACCATTTGCTCTAAATCTTGCACCATATTATCACGTAAATAATCAAAGCCAAACTCATTATTAGTCCCATAGGTAATATCAGCTAAATAAGCTTGTTGACGAGTAATTTTAGTAAAATGTTCAAGACGTTCATCACCTTTTTCTTCACTATCTACTTTAGAATCATAAAGCTTGGCTGTGTCATGAATAATTACCGCTGTACTTAAGCCTAAAAATTCATAAACTGAACCCATCCAACCAGCGCCAACTTCCGCTAGATAATCATTAACTGTTACCAAGTGAGCACCTTTGCCTAATAAGGCATTGAGGTACAGAGGAGCAGTAACGGTTAGAGTTTTACCCTCACCAGTTTTTTGTTCAGTAATATCACCATAATGAAGAGCTACACCAGCCAAAAGCTGCACGTCAAAATGACGCATGCCTAACACACGTCTGGCTGTTTCTCTCACAGTGGCAAAAGCTTCTGGCAAAAGCTCAGTTAAGATTTGCTGTTCAGCTTGTTTAACGGCTTCTTGATCTTGAGAATCAACTGCCTCTCTAGCTTCTTGAATACGTTGTTTGAAAAGTTGAGTTTGATGAGCTAATTTAGCATCTGACAATTTTTTGATTTGTGGTTCTAAATCATTAATCTGATCCACAATTTTTTGATAAGATGCTAATTTTTTAGCAGGTTCATCAAACAGTTTGGCTAAGAATTTAAACATAACGGCTTATTATGACATAAAAACCTAATTTTCGGATAAGAGAATCAAGTTAAAAAGAGCAAAAAAAAAATTAAAGTGTAATAAATTTGTATTGTTTTTTTTAACAAAGAAGACGAAAATAAAACTATGAACGCCACTCAAATATTTGAACAATTATCTCCAGAAATTCCTTCTTTAAAAGTGGGCGGTATTGAAATTACTGATGTTGATTATGATAAAGATGTAAAAATTGGTTTGAGTGTAAAAGAAATTATTAAAGCAGCTAAAAAAGCCTCCAAAAAAAATCTAATCTCTTATCCAGATAATGTCTCCATCTATTGAAAAAACTAAAAATAAATATTTATTACTTGATTCCTGTGTTATTGAATATTGGTTAGATACCAATAAAGAAAAAATCATTGCTAAACAAATTGAAGAATGGACTAATAACACTGCTACAATAGCTATTTCAGAAATCACAGCACTAGAACTCATTGATGGCGCTCATAAAATTAAAGAAAAACAAGTTTTAGAATTTTTAAATAAGCTAAGTAATTTTTCGACTACTGATAGAGTAATTCTAGGAGCTGGAAAACTAGGAAGTTTATATTATCAAACTGATCACAATCTTAAAAATTCTGTTAGTTTGGGAGATAAAATTATTGCTTCAACCTCAATTATCTATAATCTTCCAATTGCGACAGCTAACGTTAAAGACTTTCCTTATCCTTTTTTTATAACTCTCAGTCATAAAAACTTAATTTATGAAAATAAAAATAAACAAAATATGATTTGTCTTGCTATTCTAAGACCTAATTATGAATTTATTAATCTTAAATTTAAACAAAGAGTTTAGCGTTTATCTTTTTCTACTAATTTTTTCCATCCCTACCCAAGCTCTTAATACTTCTGGCACTAATATACTGCCGTCAGCTTGTTGGTAATTTTCAATGACTGCCGCCAAAAGTCTTGGCGTAGCGGCCACGGTATTATTAAGAGTATAAACATACTTTAAAGTGCCATCTTTAGCTTGATAACGGATATTTAAACGTCTTGCTTGGAAATCATTGAAATAACTAGCTGAATGAGTTTCACGATATTTATTTTGACCAGGGAACCAAGTTTCTAAGTCATACTTTTTACGTTGACCAGCCCCCATATCGCCAGTGCACATCTGTAAAACTTGATAAGGTAAACCTAAATCACGAAGTAATTTTTCACTAAAACCCAGCATTTTTTCATGCCATTTTCTAGTTTCAGTTTCATCAGCCACTGTGTAAACCACTTGCTCCACTTTATTAAAAGTGTGTACTCTAATAATGCCTTTGGTGTCTTTACCATAAGAGCCAACTTCACGTCTAAAACAAGGAGAAATCCCAGTCAATTTAACTGGCAAATCTGCTTCTCTTAAAGTCTGGCCAGCGTAAAAACTGGTTAAGGCTACTTCAGCTGTACCAGCTAAAATTTGATCATCTTGAGTATAATAATGATCTTCTTTTCCCCAAGGGAAATAACCTGTGCCAACCATGGCTTCTCTATTAACCAACACAGGAGCAGTCATGGGAGTAAAACCTTCTGCCACCATTAATTTAAGGGCATAATTTAAAATTGCTTGCTCTAACAACACAGCTTCATTACGCAAAAAGTAAGATCTAAAACCACCAATCTTAACTGCTTGTTTGGTTTCTACCAAATCTAAGGCTTCCATGAGTTCTTCGTGAGTTTTAGGCTGAAAATCAAATTTAGGTAATTCGCCTTCTTGACGCACTACCACATTGCCGCTTTCATCTTTAGCCACTGGGACATCTTGAGCTGGAACATTAGGAACTTGTAATAAAAGCTCGGCAAATTGATCGTCTAATTCCTTAAGGTTGGGTTCTAATGCTTTAAGCTGTTGTTTTAATTCTTTGCCTTTGCTTACTAAATCAGCGGCGGGTTTTTGACCGGCACTGACTTGCTGTTTAATTGCTTCTACATTAGTATTGCTAGCTGCCCGTAATTCTTCTACTTGTTTTAAAACTTGCAAGCGTTGTTGATCAACGCTTAACAATTGATCAATAATTTGAGAGTCAAAATTTTTGGCTACACAAGCCTGCTTAACTTGATCGGCATTTTGGCGGATAAATTTGATATCGAGCATAAGTTCCTTTCGGATGAGTTTATTAGACTTACTGCGAGATAAAATTTCGTAGCGAAGAATTGATATTTAAGGGCGAAAAGGTTTGTTTTTGAACGAAGTAGTAGCCATGCTACTTCGAGCGAGAAAACAACCTTTGCAGCCTTAAAGAGCGATTCTACAGCCGAAAGGCTTATTTCGCAGTAAGTCTATTCTATCATCCTTTAATTTTCAGCCTTAGTAGGCATTTTTTTAAAAACTTCAATTAAAAAAGTCACGTGTTCATTAGGTTCTTTAGCAATCAAAGTAAAACCAGTCTGAATATCT
Source organism: uncultured Pseudomonadales bacterium (assembly GCA_964645645.1). Taxonomy (GTDB): domain Bacteria; phylum Patescibacteriota; class Microgenomatia; order UBA1400; family PJMF01; genus CAZYBC01. The sequence goes on along the minus strand of CAZYBC010000013.1, from coordinate 10,746 downwards.
TCTCGGCTCACATTCGCAGCAAAACTTTTGTCTTTGAGTTTCTTTTTCACACTAGAATATTGCATATCAGCAAAACCGTTTGGTCTCATTAAACTAACCGCGTGCATCAAACCACTTAATTCATCACAAGCAAATAAATATTTTTCCAAATTGGTTTCTGCTGTTTTGCCAGTTCTACTAGGGGCATGGGCTTTAATAGCTTCTAAGAGTTCACTAGGATAGTCCAGTAAAATTTCTTTGACAGCTCTATTAGGATGCTCATCAGGATATTTTTCCCAATCTAAGTCGTGTAATAAACCTGTTTGGTACCATAACTCAGCATCTTCGCCCAAAATTTGAGCATAAGCGGCCATAGCTTGTGCCACCATATAACAATGATGACGTAAGGCTTGATTTTGGATATATTCTTTTAATAAATTTTCAGTTTGTTCACGAGTTGGTAAAGACATTAAAACTTTCTAAAAGCTATAAGGCTTGAATTTCCTTGATTCTAGTCCGACGGAATTCTGGCTCTAGGTCTAATAAAAACCAAGCGGCTTTAGGGCCAGAAGTTTTGCCTAAGAAACCCAGATAAATAGTTTGAAATCCTTGTCTTGGGCCGATACTAGCTTTAGCTAAATCAAAAATTGCTTGTTGTAAATCTTGTGGTTCCCAAGTTTGGCTATCAACCAATTGGCTAACTTCGCCCAAAAAGTTTTTTTGTTCAGCTGTAAAAGCTTTGGTCTGTTCAGGTAAATCTTTAGTCACCCCAGTTTTAAAATCGGCTGGTGCATAACGCTCTAACCAAACTTGAGCATAAGCTTGACGTTGCATTAATTCAGCAATTTCTTGCTCAGTTAAAGCACTGCCTTTAATTTCACTAGCTTTAGCCACCAAATCAATTTTGGGATCTTGTAACCACACGGCTAAATCACGAAAACGAGGCAAAAAATAGGCGGCTGGGATTTCTCCAATCTGAGCCAATGCAAACGAGCGTGCCAAACGTTGATCACCGGTTTCTTGTTGCCAATAAATCCGAGCCGCTTGATCATATTGATCAAACAAATCAGGAATAGCCATGGTACGAGGATCAAAATCAATCACACTTTTATAATGACGGCTAGTAAATAAAAATCTTCCTACTTGAGGAGAAAATAATTCTCCAAATTCTCTTGCGCTAGTGCCAACACCTTTACTAGAACTCATCTTAGCTCCACGAATGAGAATCCATTCATAAGGAATATTAAAAGGAACAGGGAAGTGGAAAAGTTGCTTAATCATCACATCGGCCATATCTCTAGAACCACCTGCACTACTGTGATCTTTACCAGCTCCTTCAATATTAACGCCCATCACTTGCCAGTGAGCTGGCCAATCTACTTTCCATAATAGCTTGCCATGACCATCAAAAGGACTAATTTCTCCTTTATAGCCACAACCTTGTGCCCAATCAACTTTATGCTCTTGGCATTCAAAACTAACTTTTTCACCATCCCAACCAGTAGTTAAAGTCGTACCCAATTTGCCACATTTAGGACAAATCACTTGAAAAGGGTACCAATCATCCGGTAATTTATAGTCAGCTACTTTTTGGTAAACCTCTTTAATTTCAGCCACATGGTCTAAAACAAAACGAATTACTTCATTCATTTGACCGCTCTCATACAATTCATGGCTAAACACTACTTCTTGTTCACAACCCAAACGACGAAAGGCTTTAATAAAATCCAGGGCATAAAAAGCACCAAAATTAGGAGCTTGGGCAAATTCTTGTTTTTCAGCCTCACTAGCTTGAGAAAAATCAATGCCACATTGATCTAAACTAGGAGTTGGAATTTTAAACATCGGTTTACCCATATGTTGCTGATATTCTTCTTGAGGAAGATAAGCTGGTAAACCGTCCATAGAATCCATGTCATTAAATACATAAGTACTTTTAACTGGCAAATTACTTTCGCCATTTTGCTCTGCTTCTTGTAAAGCTTTGGCTACTAAATCATGTAATAACACCCCTCGCAAAGAACCAGTATGAACTCGTCCAGAAGGAGTTTTCATATCATCAACATGAAAATGGTCGATGTTTTGAGTTTTCTGCCAAGCTAAGATTTCTTTTTTAAGCTGATCTAACCAATGTTCAGCCTGTTTAAGATTTGATTTACCTTGATCCATAATTACTTTCTCTATTTTGTTTACCCGTTAATTATACTAGATTAATCCTCTTGATCATATCAAAAAACCCCGCCTAAGCGGGGTTTTGTTATTTTAAGTTTATTTATTTAATTTCTTTGATAATGTAGACAATTTCCCCCGCTGGAGCTGCTACTTTTACCTTATCACTCTTTTTCTTACCAGATAAGGCTTGCCCTAATGGAGAAACACTGGAAATTTTACCTTCAGCTGGATCAGCTTCAAATTCACCAACAATGGTATAAGTGAATTCTTTTTTAGGATTTTTCTCTAAAACTACCACCACCGTAGAACCAACTCCAATTTTAAGACGGCTGCTAGTATTTTTAACCACTACCGCTTTAGCAATTACTTCTTCAATCTCTGAAATTCTAGCTTCAATAATACCTTGATCATCTCTAGCACTTTGATATTCAGAATTTTCACTTAAATCACCATGTTCGCGAGCTTGAGAAACACGATCAATAACTGCTGGTAATTTAACAGTTTCTAAATCATTTAATTCTTGCTTAAGTTCTTCCAAACCCTCGGCTGTTAACTCGACAATTTGTTTAAGATTTAATTTTGCCATAAATTGATAGTATAAATACTTTTTCTATTGATTCAAGTCCAATTTTAATTTTTAATTATTAAATTTATCCTATAAATCTTACTATTTAGATATTTTTTTTATTTAGCTAAAACAATCACGGCATCATATTTATCACTGGGATCTTCAGTTTTTTTGCCATCTTGATAAACTAAATCTAGGCCACTAGATTTTGATAAAAGTTTTACCATTGCGGCATCTTCTTCGGCTAATAAAACATAGATGCCTTCTTCATAATCACCTTTAGCATTAGTAGCTGAAACATTAGCAAAGCCATCTTTAGTTAAAGCTGTTTTAGTTTCACCAGCGTGACCAGAAATACTAGTCGCATTGACCACTAAAATTTGATATTTTTCTTTATCAACTTCTGGAGTTGGTTCTGGAGTAGGCATTACAGTAGGAGTTGGCTGAGGAATTTCTTCTACTACTGGAGTCTCAGCTACCTTTTCACTATCAGTTTTATTAGTAAATTTAATAAAACCAAGACCTAAACCAATGCCAATGGCGACAGTTACTGCCACAGAAGCTAAAAACACAAAGACTGTTTTTAACATCCCCCCAATACCAGATTTATTTTTAATAACGTCCTTTTCTTTAATTTCTGTTTTAGTGGAAGAAGAAATTTGATCACTCATAGCGCTTTCCTTGACTAGTTCCTTGCTATTGTCACTCATCATAACAGGTTTTTGTTCATGCGTCACGGGAGTATCAGTTACATCGGAATCTGAGTCAGATTCTTGATCTGAACTATTAATTTTAAAAACTGGCTTATCTTCAGTTTCTTCTGACTCTTGACTAAACTGACTTAAATCTACATCTGGTTGATCATCTAAATGAATAGTAGCCGGCTCTTCTTTTTTAGCTTTTAATTGAGAAGTAGAGTCATCTGTCTCAGAACTTTTAACTGGAAGAGTATCTTCCTCGCTATCATCTTCAAAAGAACTAAAACCACGAGTGACTACAGTTGGTGAGGCAGTTGTCTTTAAAGAAGCTAAACTTGGAGTTGGGTCAGCTTCAGGAGCCACTTCTTCAGCACTTTCTTCATCTAAATCAAGAGTTTTCACTTGCACGGCTGGTTTAGCTAATTCTTCAGCTTTTTCACGAACAGTTTCATCAGCTAAAATTGCTGGTTTGGGCAAATCACTCTCATCTGATGGAGTCACTGGAGAACTGGCTGGTTCTTCTTGATCAGGCTCTTTAGCTGATTCTGCAGGAGTAACTTCTTCTGCTTGCTCTTCAACCTTATCTTTAGCCATAGTTAAAGCAGCTTGATCAGCAGCTACTTTAACAAAATTAAATTCTGGTAATTGAAAATCAGGGATAGATAAAGTTTTCATTCCTGCTTCAATTAATAATTTAACATAAGAAGGCATCTCACCAGCTGAAGCATCATCAGCTAGCTGTTGAACTGGCAACATATCTTTTAAGCCAGTTTTAAATTTATCTTCAATTAATTTGCTGGTTGCTAAATAAATAGTCTGAATACTTGGCTCAGCCCCTTTAAGAGTTTTTATTGTTTCAACTAATTTTTCGGAATCACTGGTATCAGTATCATTAGTCTGATCAACACCAATATAATGTTGAGCCAAGTAAAGTTTAGAACCCATTTGCACCACCGAAACAGAAGGTTCAAGGGAAATTAAGGATTTAGTTGTCCAACTTAAAGGATAAATTTTTTCCAAAGTCAGCCCATATTGATTAGCCGCGGCTTTAATTGGCGCCAAAAGGCTATTTTCAATTGCAGATAGTTGAACTTTAAACACCCCTTTATGTTGGGTTAACACATAAAATTGAATTTGGTGAGTTTTATGGCTAATGTCTAACTGTGGTAAAACTTTTTCTTTAAGATATTCCTTCACCGCTGTTTCACTAGATTCTTTGATATTTAAAATGGTATTGGTAAACAAAAAATCAGGTAAAACCAAACGATAAGTATCTTGCTCAAATTTAGCCAAAAGCTTAACCACGTTTTCAGCTAAAAATTCGTTATCATCCAAAAACTTACCATTAATCTGATGGAAGTTAGAAACTTGATAATTGTATTCCTGTTTGCCTGGTAGCAATTCTGCTAAATAAGCAACATCAGGTAAAATGTAGAGAATTTTGTCAGTATTGAGCATAGGTATAAAGTCCATTATAGAACAAGAATGGAGAGAAAAAAATGTAGAAAAAAATCAAATACTGCAATAACTAAACAACCTTGCTTAAAAATAGCCAAAATTTCCGATAAATTAAAAATATCCTGAAACTTTGATCATAAATTGTGCTAAATTTAATATAGACAAGTTTTTATGCCAGCTAGTGAAGCAAAAGCCCAGCGAGAATCTTTTCAGCCAGAAAACATGAATAAGGTTTTGCCTGGGAGTGATTTCTGGAGTTTACTTACTGGACAAATATGTGTTCTAACTAAATATGAATTAAGTTTAATTATGACAGAAACTGGGCAAATAAAAGAATTACCCAGTGAGTTACATTGGTATGCTGGTGAAAAAAACATAGACGATGAACAAATCTGGGGAGTCACGATTAGAGAATTACTACACAATTCAATCACAGGGTTAGTAGATGGGATTAGAATTATTGCTTTAACTCCACAAGCTATGATTGATGCAAAAAAAAGACTTACTAATAATCCAAACGCAGTGAATTTACCAGATGGATTGGGAATGTTAATTAATCATGCCAAGATGAAAGGAGTAAAAGTAGCTGAAAGAGATGATAAAGGTTTTGTTTCCAAAGTAGAATCTGTAGAGATTGAAGGGCATATTTTATTGATTGAAGAAGATAAGTTGCAAAGCCCCTTAGACTTAATAAATTTGTGTGATCAAATTGATGCGGTCGATCCGGAAGCGGGAGTAGGAAAAGAATTAGCTTTAAATTTATTAGCTAAATTAGCTATTGCAGCTTTGAACGCTAAAAATTGGCAAGAAGTTTTAACAGGATATCAATTGCCTCAACAAGAAGGTGAAAAAATTAGTACAGAAACTCAACAATCACTAGAAGAGATCAAAACTAGAATTTTATTTAATACAAATCAAATATTAGAGACGACTTTAGGGCTAGCACAGAGAGTAATTAATGACCCTAATGCAAGTGCTGCAGATTTGTCAGAATTGGAGTTAATTAGCCATAGATTAGCCGTTTTAGATCAATCAAAATATCGAGAAGCGACTCAAGAAAAAATAAGAAAAAGATTAGATAGTTTAGTACCAAGATTAGTAAGAAGGTGGAAAAAAATTTCTCATCCAATAAGCGAAAGACGTAATGAAAATTTATGGCAACAATTTAATTCATTTTTAAAAAGACTTTTTAAAGGCCAAAATACAAGAGAACCTATCTCTAAAGAAGCAGATTTATCCAGGCTAAATAAACTAATTAGTTTAGGCATAGATGAAGCAATGCAGATTAATGCTTTATTAACTGACCGTTTAAGTGAATATGGACCAAAAGATTGGTTAATAAATACCTTAGTTGAACGCGGACAAAGAGCTTTATTACAAAAAATGCCGGTGACAGAGGCAATGAAAAGATTATTTTTCCTAAGAAATTCACAAGAAATGCCTGAAACAGCCACTATAGAAGATTATTTAGAGTCATTAGCTGATGCTCCTGTTATAAATAGTCTTAAAGAAGGACGAGCAAGACTTGCAGTAGCAGAACAAATTGTCTTACAGACTCCAGAACAACAAGCAGAATATCAAAGGGTACAACAATTGATTGCTAATGAAATTGATCTAATTGCTGATAGTTTATCTAAACCTAAAAATTCATATGTTTTTCCAGATCATCCTTTAGAAAATGATCAAAATTGGCGAAGGTTAACAGAGATAATTACAACTGTTGAAGATAATCAAGTTAAAGATAAACTTCAGGCTGAATATCAAGCTAAAAGAAAAATTGTTTTGGCTCAAAAGATAATAACTGATTTACTTTTAACAACTATAGTTGGTGTGTTTATACCTGACGTTGGAATAATTGGAGGGGTAAAAGGAGAAAATCCTAATTCTAAATATAATATGGATAGCGTGATAGAAACGGCTCCTTCTATTCAAGCAGTTGTACAAGAAAACAATTGTGCGGGGAGAACAATCCTCATAGCTAGCATGTTTAAAAAATTGAGCGTTTTTTTAGATGAAGAAATGAGAATTGCCCAATCAGATAATCATACTTTTTTAGGTAGTGTAGATTTATTTAATGTTCGGCGCAGAATTGATGGAGCAGGTTTTCCTTCAAGTTCTTATTTCGAAAATAATCGTAGTAATAAATTAATTAGCGAAGTCTTTGGTGGAAAAACCGTTATAGATTGGGTAGATTTTAGAAAAAATTTTCTTTTTAATTTAGTATTCAATTTTAATACACGCCAAAATAAAGGCTTGCAGTTAGATAGCAGTATTTTAATGTTACAACATGGTTATCAAGATAGTACTGCTTGGAATTTGTTTTCAAATGCTACTTTATTTCAAGATTCTAATCTAGATGGATTTCTTGCCATGGCGCATACTGTTGAATTATCAACTTTTTCTGCTAATTTTTTTAGAATATTTTTTAACTCTGAAGTTATGATTAATGTTTTTAACAGTATATCTCAAAATCCTCAATCAGAATTATTACCGTGGATAAAAAAATCTCTTTTAGTAGTAAAGCAATTCTGGCAAAATCCAGCAAGTAGAACTGCAATGGAAGATAATCTAAGAGAAAAATTAAGAATTAGTAAAGAAGATACTGAAAAAATGTCTAAAGTAATTTCTGTTGTGGATGAAATCATTGACCTACTATTTTCATATTTAGAAAACATTCCACTCCCTCCAGGCTGGTCAGGAGATCCTGCCACTTGGTCACAAGAAGATATTTGGAATCCAGAATTATTCCCCAAACCATTTCTAGATGATAATGGTGATTTGCAATGGCAAATGCCTCAATAAGAATCACATATTGTCCGCCGGAGACAGTGAGCTTGCTCGCTTAGCAAGAATAACTTCGTTATTGCTCTTGCTTCGCTTGCGCTTCCTCACTTATTTGAGCATAGTGCGCCTCGCTTTGCTCGTGTGCACTATGTTCTCAAATACGCGCACTGGGGTTTGATTCTACAGCCGAATTCACTTATAAAAAAAGACTCATTAATGAGTCTTTTTTTATAAGTGAGTCCGCCGGGACTCGAACCCGGGACGCACAGCTTAAAAGGCTGTCGCTCTAACCGACTGAGCTACGGACCCATCTATTAGACTTACTGCGAAATAAGCCTATTTTTTGTTAAGATTAAAAACTAAATCTGAGGCTGAAAAAATTCCTCAATTTAGAACCTACAAATTATACCACTAAAATTATTAATTTGCTCTAGAAACGTAATCACCAGTTTCAGTATCAACAATTAAAGTTTCACCTTTTTTAATAAACAAAGGAGCTTGCACTATTAAACCAGTTTCCATAGTCACTGGTTTCTTGCCAGCATTCTGGCGGTCACCAGCTACGGCATCTTCTGATTCGGCCACTACCATTTTAACTTTAGGTGGTAAGCTGACTCCCAAAGGTTTACCTTGATAGAAAACAATATAAACCATTAATTCTGGCACTAAATAATTAACTTTTTCACCTAATAAAGCAGCTGGTACATTAATTTGATCATAAGTATTTTGATCCATAAATACGACTTCATCACCATCAATATAAAGAAATTGCATTTCTTTATGTTCTACATCAATTTCTTCAATATTATCATGAGATTTAAAGTTGAACTCGATCACTGAACCAGTAATAATATTTCTCATTTTGGTTCTAGTAAAAGCTGAGCCTTTACCAGGAGAAACAAATTGAGTTTTGACGATGTAATGAGGTTGACCTTGATAATCAATATAGGTACCTTTTTTGATGTTGCCAGCTTTAATTTTTGCCATAGAAGTGATTTTACCTAATAAATGCTTATTTGTCAGCACCTAGAGGGTATTTTTTACCAACCATTAAATTTTAAGACAATGTAAATAAGATAAAGCAAAATAATTAGAGCTGATTCTTTACGTTCCAATTTTTCTCTTGTTAACAAAAACAACACAACTACCACGGTAGTAAAAATTAAATAAGGCATATCAAAAAATACTACTTTTCTATCTACCGTCCAGCCACCTAATAAAGCACTAGCCCCCAAAGAAATTAAAACATCAACAATATAACAACCCATTAAATTACCAATTGATAAACCATCGGAACCTTTAATTACAGCCGTAATAGCAATCACTAATTCTGGCAAACTTGTCCCCAAACCGACTAATAAAATTCCAATTAATAATTGGCTCACCCCAAAACTTTCAGCCATTGCAATGCTATTAGTTAAAACTAACTGAGATGATTCAACAATTACAAACAAACCTAAAGCTAATTGCAAAATAGCATAAATAGGATTTTCACTTTTAATTTTAAAATTTTTTCTAACTTTGGATAACATTGTTTGCCGTTGAAGAGTCAAGAAATAAACCAAATAAACAATAACAAAAATCAAACCATCAGCGCGTGAAATAAACCCATCTAAAGACACTAAAAATAGCAAGCCACTACTAATGAGCAACATGATGCCATTATGTAAAGTGATCTTTTTCTTCATTTTTAAAATACTTAACAACCCAGCTAAACCTAAGATTAAAGCAATTTGGCACATGGTAGAGCCTAAAATATTACCCACAATAATGGGATCAACCTCTTTACCAGCCCTTTTTTCCATGGCCGCCGTAAAGGACAGCATAATTTCTGGAAAATCAGCTCCAAGAGCGAGCATTGTTAACCCAATAAAAACTTCTGATAAACCAAAAAATTTAGAAATTTTGCCAGCAGCTTTAATAATTAACTCTGCACCTATCCATAAACCAATTAAGCCGATAATAAAAAAAATAATCAATTGCCACATGGGATTAATTAAAACATAAACCAGCTTTGTAAAACAAGCTAGGAAAAATTAAAAGTTATTTTACCTTCAAGCTACTCAAAACTTTTTCTGCTTCTTCTTGCGCTTCGGCGCTTAAAGCTGAATCTTTACCGGTGGCCAAAACCTTAATTGATAATTGTAAATTACTTAATAGAAACTCTAAATTTTGAGTGTTTGGTTCGGCATAAACCACAGCCACCGCATCAACTGTTTGCTCACCAGCACTATTTTTAACCGGTTGCAAAACTTTATACCGATCTAAATTTTTACCAGCTAAAATAAAAGAACCCTGATGAGCCAATTCACCCAATTCTCTAGTGGGGCCAGTTTGCCCCTCCAAACCCAGTGGTAAATAATTAAACTGAATTTCTACTTGAGCTTCGGGATTAGTGATCACTAAACTTGTGGCATTAGCCACATAATTAATTTCTCTAGCCAACCAAGGCTGAGCAAACTTTAAACTAAAACCCAATTTTTCATTTTGATAACCATCAACCGTCACATTGCTGGTATCTGGGGTAGGGGAAAGAAATAACGGTTGCCCAACAGAAATTGGAGTGGGGGAAGGAACTAAGTCTGAATCTTGCCTAAGAGCAAAACCTTGACGGTTAAGGTAGAAATGATCAAACAAAAAGATCACCCCAATAACCCCTAAAATAAGACCTAAAAATTTAAAAAAAGGCTGAAATAAAAAATTGTTGCTATGGCTAGGCATAGAAAAATTATAGCATTGGATAAAAATTATGTATTCTCTTACTTTTTTAGGTTCATTTTTAATTTACTACCACTCTTATCTTCTTTTTCTAGTAGGTTTTCTATCTAAAGGAGTAGCAATATCTCGAGCTGAAAGATGTCCTCTTTTATCGACGTCAGCACCCGCAGATTGATTGGTTTCAGAGATATGAGAAAAAAACAAACCAGCCATTTCTATAAAAAAACGGCTTAATGGATCTAACTTTTTAATTCTTTTTTCATTTTCTTCTGACATGAAATAATTCTTTTCTAAAATATTTAGATATATTTTTATGGGTTAAGGGACATTTTGTGTTGGTTTTTTAGTGATATTTCATTGATAGATAGC
>CAZYBC010000012.1:0-30700 GCA_964645645.1 uncultured Pseudomonadales bacterium | reverse complement strand
AAAAGAATAAATACTCAAAAGAGAGAATAAATAAATCACCTAAATCAAGAAAACCTGGATATATAGAAGTAGATTGCATAACAATATATGTTGGAACTGATAAATATTATTTTGTCTCAATAATCGATATTCATACAAAATTTGCACATGTTAAAAAAGTACCAACACTATCAAGCAAACAAGCAAAACTAGCATTTATCGAATTTGAACAATTATTTCAATATAAAATTATCACTGTTCAGACAGATAATGGAAGTGAGTTTTTACTTAATTTTCATAATTACTTGACAGAAAAGAAAATAAAACATCAATTTATTTATCCCAGATGTCCTAAAATAAATGGTGTAGTTGAAAGATTTAATAGAACTATTCAAGAAGAATGTATCGAGTATACTGATTCCTTTTGGAATGATAGACAACAGTTTTCTGAGGATTTAAAAGAATATTTGAACTGGTACAATTATCGAAGACCACACGCTTCATTAAATTACATGACCCCTGTAGATTTTTTAAAAACTAATTTTCCGAAATGTATGCAACCTTAACACCTTTACTCTCCCCAGCCAAAAACTGTTAAAATTGTTTAGAATAGACTTACTGCAAAATAAGCCTGGCTATAAAATCGCTTTTTTAAGAATAAAAAAATTATGTCCGCTTCAACAACTCCACTCTCTACTCAAACTGAAAAACAACTTCAAGATTTCACTCAGCAACTATCGCCTGCTCTTAGAGAAACTTTTGTTGCTGAACAAGCTTACTTGAGTCAAACTCAGCTTCCAATTATTACTGCGTCAGCTGCTTATCAAGAAGATCTCAAAGGTTTATTAGGTTTCAAAGAAATTGACACTTCTCAAGATGTGGTTTTTTCTCGAGCACACTACTCAATGGCTTTAGGTATTGCCGTACAAGCTTGGGGCAAAAAAATTTCTCCAGAAAAAGCCTGGCTGGTGGATCCTATTAACTATGTTTTACCAGATAAATTAGGCAGTATTCAACTTACCAAACTAATTGGTGAAACGCTTGCTCGCCGGCCGTTTTTAAAAAAGCTCAAAGACCTTGTTGATCAATTTGGCCGGAAAAAATACCCGATTGCCGACAGCATTACCCCGGCTAGTCTTTTGCTTACCCAGCAAGTCAAACGGCCTTTGCTTTCCTTGCATATTGCCGTGGGTAATATTTTGCTAGAACATGGTCACCAAATTGTTCAAGTCATTACTGATCCGCACGTACGAGATGATTATCTACAACACGCAGAAAACCCTAAGATTAAGTATTGCGTTTTTGATCACAAAACCAAAACAGATTTCTTGGAAAAGATCGGTTTTTCAGGTAAAAAAATTGATGAGAAAAAAGTAATTGTGACCGGTCCACCAATTGATCCGCGCATTATTAAAGCCAGAAAAAACAAAGTGGCGTGGCGTTCTGGGCCACTTAAGCTCTGTTTAACCACCGGTGGCTTGGGCACCAACAAAACTGAACTCAGACAAATTTTAACCCAAATTTTACCCGTCATAGCAAATGCAAAAAAAAGAAACGCTCTCCACTTGCCCAAACTACAATTGATGGTTTACGCTGGCACTCATCTGGATATTGCTCAGATGGTCGCTGATTTAGCTCAAGAGGCTGACCTTAATTATTATTTTCCTCACTTAAAAGATCCTGCTAAAGCTAATTTGCAAGCTGATTTAATGGTCAAACCAGATCCCAAAATCACTGCCAAAATTGCCAAGGCTTCACTAACAATCCTTTATCATCCTCAGATTATCGACGCTAATGACCTATTAGTACAGTTTGCCTTCCCTTGGGCTGATGGCTTTATTACAAAACCATCTGGCGATATGGCCTACGACGCCGTCGCTGCCGGCTGCTTTTTATTAACGCTGGCTGAATGGGGTGAATGGGAAAAAAATATTCGGGAAATATTCGAACAAAAAAACATTGCCAGAAAAGCTCAAGTGGAAAATATCTTAGCTCAACTTAAAACCCTCACTAACAGTCACGGTCAAGCACAAAGTTGGATTGAACAAGCCATGAATAATGCTTTTAGCATTGATAAACTTTTCCTTAATGGAGCCAAAGAAATTATCAAAGTAGCTACTAGCCCTTTTTAAGACCTTAATTTTTGCTTGAAAAATTTCAACAACCTACTTTATTTTAATTTTTTAGCCATTGAATGAGGAGTGGATTTTCTGCATTTTTTGCAGTATTTATTCAATGGAAAAGTAGCATCCCCTTGAGTTTGTTTCTTAAGGGTCTCGTTGTTTTTATTATAGGTAGTGATGTAATTAAAATTGCCACAGACGCTGCATTTTAAGCCGACTGGTTGACGTGGTCCTTTTTTAGTTTTTGCCATACTGACTTTCTTTAAAAGTAAAAAACTTTAACAAACTGTGTATTATACACTAGAGATTAATTTCTTACAGAGCCAACGGTGAGAGTCGAACTCACGACCTACGGTTTACAAAACCGTTGCTCTAACCAACTGAGCTACATTGGCTTAACTTAATCAAATTTTTATTAAAAAACCGTAGTGCCAAGGGTAGGGTTCGAACCTACGTAGGCTAATGCCAGCAGTTTTACAGACTGCCCTCGTTGACCGCTTGAGTACCTTGGCAAAATGAACTTACTGCAAAATAGAATTTCGTAGTAAATCTAAAACAGAGCCTTCTTTGAGAGTCGAACTCAAGACCTCAGTCTTACCAAGACTGCGCTCTAACCAACTGAGCTAAGAAGGCAATAATATTTAAAAGAACACTATCCAGGCAAATTGCTGTCGCTGGTATCCTATTTTATCATCGCTTGAAAAAACTGGCTAGATTAATTTTGTTAGACTTAATTGAATGAAAAAACCATTAGCCTAAATAGAAGCTAAATCTTGATTCTGCCCAATAAAGGTGAGAGGCGATCTCTTCCCCGAAAAATACGAGGTGGGTAGGAAGCTAATTATTCCACAGAATAATCAGACTATCCATCAACCCTTAAAAGAGCTGTTGAGGAAAAATTGTCTAGCCTCTCACCTTTAGCAGGTAGAATCTTAATTTGTTAAAGTTTAAGCTCATTATAGAATAAAAAAATAAAAAAAATATCCTTGACTCTTAGGTAAAGAAATGGGTAAACTGATATATAGTGCCAAAAAAGATTTTTTCCTCTTATAACAACCTTGCTAAAAAATTAAACTTAAAACCTCAAATACTCACTGGAGGCTTAATTTTGACTTTATTACTAGTAATCACCTTAGTGAGTTTACAAAATCTAAACCAAGATACTGAACAACGCTCTCAAGCTTTAGGAAAAACATGTGGTTGGTGTAGTGGAAGCTGTATTTTAAAAGATGAAAAAACCATTTGTTTAGCCGTAGAACCACCTCAAAACTGTAACTGTGTAGCTGACACTAATGGTGGTTGTATGACTGTTGGTAGTGGCTGTCTTAATAAGACTACACCCGCCCCAACTGCTACTGAAACTCCTGAACCCACTATAACTAATTCACCCACTCCAACCGCCACAAATACCCCAGCCCCTAGCAACACTCCAGTTCCAACTAATACATTAGCACCTAGCCCAACAGTTAATCCTACCATTGCAGTTTGTCCTCAGGCTGATATTGCTAGTGCTATTACATTTAGCCAAGATGGATCACCCCGTGGATATAACCCCGGTGAACCACACGATTGTTGTGTTGATAGCTATGATCTTAATTTCTTAAGACTTAGCTTCCAAAATCAAAACCCCAAAGCTGATATTAACAAAGATCAAAAAATTAATCTTTGGGATTACACTAATTTAGTATCAACATGGCATCAAGGTTGTAACTAAGCATCACCATGACAAAAAACACAATTACCCACGCCAGAAAAAATAAAAACACTTATTCCATCATCGCTGGTGTTTTTACTTTAGTTTTATTTATTTTGTTAGCCTTAGGCTCTTTGTTTTTACAAAAAAAAATTAATCAGGAAAATCAAGACATTCGTCAAGAAGCTTGGAGTTCCAACCAAGGAGCAGTTTATCTTTCTACTAATCCTCCAGCTAACTCTACTTTTACAGTTAACCAACCTGTCACCATAGAAGTTTTATTCAATACTACTAATATTGCCATTGATGGGATTCAAATTAAAAGCAAAATCGAAAGTCCCAACAATATTTTAAACAACCTAAATATTACTCCCAATAATTCTTTAGACAACACTACTTTAGATTTTGTAAACTTTCAAAAAAGTGTAGCTAGTAGTGTTAGCCCCAGTGGTGAAGAACACATTAGTTATGATTTAGATTTAATTGCTATCACTGATCAGCCAGAAGCTGTTTTTACTACTAATAATAGTAATGTCATTTTATACACCTACACCTTTACGCCTACCAATGTTGGCACTTTTAGCATTAGCTTTGATGAAGAAAGCTTTGCTATCAATCATCTCAATCATTCTTCAGATGAACTTCGTACTGATGCAGCCGGCAATCCTCCTGTTTTTACTTTTACGGTTGTTAACCCTAATAGCCCTTGTACCGAAACAGATGGTGGCTTTGACTATGCTCATTATGGAGAAACTACTGGCACAGTTTTACCAGTTGTTCCTACTGAATATATTAGTACTCATTGTGAAAATGGCACTTGTAAAGATTATTGTCTTAATAATTCTAGTGAATTTACTCAACCAGCTATCAACGAATGGGCTTGCTATACCAATGCCCAAGGAGTAACTGGCATTACTTTTGAGAGAAGAATTTGTGACTACGGCTGTCAAAACGGAGCTTGCTTACCTAATCCAAGTCCTAGCCCTAGTGCCAGCCCTTCCCCCACTTTACCTCCAGATATTTCTTGTTTTGCTCCTCGTAATTTTGTAGCTAAAACTGAAAGCTTAAGTTGCAATACTGATAGCACTTTTGGTGTTAATCTTAGCTGGGAGACTGATCCTGTTGCAACCAAATATCGTCTTAGAGGTTATAACCTTCAAGATGATAGCAAAACAATTAATATTACGGTTCCAGCTAGCGCCACAGCTACTACTTCCTTTAACTTTAATGGTCTAGCTGAAGGAACTTGGTATTTCAATCTTAGTGTTGAATCAACCAAAAACAGCAACTGCTTAGCCGATCATAATAACTTCAGTGAACTTTACGTTACTTATAGCTGTCCAGAAGAACAATATTGCCGTTATTTAAATTGTTCTTATGGTGCTTGTACTAATGGTTATCAAAGTGTGACCTGTTCTGCTTCTAGTGATAGCGATGCCGGTTGTGCCGCCACCATAACACAAACTCAGCCTTGCGCAAGTCAATGTGTTTACACTTGTACTGACTGGAATGAATGTGGTGAAGATCATCTCCAAGAAAAAACTTGCACAGCTAGCAATAGCTCATGTTGGGATTACAGTGGCAATAATCGTGGTCAAGGTTATACCGAAGTTCGCTCTTGTAACCTTACTTCTACCACAGACATTTTATTTGCCAGTTATGAATTATGCTGGTACAGCAACGCCGATGGCCGCTCGGTTTATTTAGCTTGGGATAAAGATAACTATAACCAAGTTACTTGGATAGACGTCAGCGACAAAAGTGACTTTTCTCGCTTTGCTCATAAAAATGTCGAAAATGCCACCACAGATGCCGGTTATGGCGTAACCAACGGTCAAGGTTTTGTTTGGGCTGATAATCAAAGTGCTTTTAACTTTAGCCCAGATGTAACTTACTACGCCAGACTTTATTATCGCGATAGCAACAACGTCTATCACCATAGCCGTACTGTCACTTTCAGAATGAATAAATGTGCTGGTAACGGTGGAACCACTTACAAGCAATGTAATGAAAGTTGCAGCGGTAATGCCGACTGTACCAGTGGCCTTTATTGTAAAGATGGCGCTTGTCGCTTGCCTACTAATTCCAGCAGCGAACAATGTATCAACCCCAATGGTTTAAAGAGTTGCGCTCAATGGTGTGCTGATAACAGTGAATGCCAAGCTGGTTTAACTTGCTGGTATAACCATTGTCATAATCCTAAAAACATTAATATTAAAGTTACTGATGAAGAAAGCATTTCCCTTGATTTAGAGAGAGCCAGACAAACTAATTGTGCTACCTGGACTCCCAAGGCTGGCAATTATCTTTATACTTGGGTTACTACCAAAGGTGGATTAAGAGTCTTACAACCTGTTTACACCAACACAGAAACTGAAGTCAGCGCTTGCAATACATATTGCAGCTCTAACGCTCAATGTGAAATGAATATGCGCTGCTATAAAAATGCTTGCCGTTTAGCTGTTAATCCAGAAAACGACACCTGTGGCACTGGGGTTAGTTCTACTAGCTCTGACAGCAGTAGCTCTGCCAGCCCAATGCCCACTAAAGAAGTTAGCAGCCCATCCCCAACTACAGTACCAGAACAACCAGTCGCCGAACAAACTGCCCTCGATGCTATCTTAGAATACTTAAATCAAAAAGGTATTTCTTTATTAACCTTAGCTATCATCGCAGGTGGAGTGTTACTTTTCTTAATTATTTTAATCATCATCGCCAGCAGTGATAAAAAACAAACTCAGCCAACTGCTGTTAATAAAATAACTGAAAAACCAGTTGTCGCTAAAACTGACTCTCAAGTTCCTCCTTCTGCTATGCTAAACGATAGCTTTGACCAACAAAACAAAGCTAACTTAATTAGGCCAACTCTAACTGGAACGATCAAACCAAGTACTGACTCTAAACAAACTCCTCCTAGAGTCTAAACTTAGAGCTCAATGAATTGCATCCTTTTCCCCCGCGGACAACCGCGGGGGTTTTTATAAAAATTTGATGAAGTTAGCTAAGCTTAAAAATTTGGCGTTTTCTGTTTAGGCACTATCACTGGAATCAACTTCACCTCATCAACCAGCCTTTTTTGTGATAAAATACAAATTCTTTGTCTAATAGACTTGTTGCAAAATAAAATTTTGTATTAAGTCTGATCTATTTGCCTATATCCTAATTATTAGATAAGCAGGTATAATACGCTCGATGAAAGCCATAACTAATTATCTTAAAGAAACTGTTCAAGAGCTTAAAAAAGTTTCCTGGCCTGACAAAGAACAAACTATTAATAAAACAGTACTAGTTATTTTAGTAAGCCTGAGCTTAGCCATCTATATTGGTGGATTAGACTTTCTTTTTCAATGGCTCATGGGATTACTAGCACAATAAGCATTATGTCTAAAAAAAAGCAAAGCACTCAACCAACTGCGGATCAGCTTAATACCCAAGCTGAAATGACTCCACCAGAAGTTCAAGAGGTGGAAGTAGAAAACCCCAATGTGGTTATCATCTCCGAAGCTCAAAATCCCAAAGCCAAGTGGTATGTAGTGCATACCTATTCTGGTCATGAAAAAAAAGTGGCCGAAACGCTTAAACAAAGAACTCAAACTTTACATTTATTACATAAAATTTTAGCTGTTTTGATTCCTACCAAAGAAAAAATTCAAATTAAACGTGGTCAGAAAAAAACCGTTAACGAAAAAATCTTTCCTGGTTATATGTTGATTAAAATGGAAATGGCTGATGATTCTTGGTTGGCTATTCGTACCACTCAAGGCATCACTGGCTTTGTTGGCATGAGCAGCAAGCCTACCCCCTTACCTAGACATGAAGTTGAAGCGATTCAAAAATATATGGATCAAGGTGCTCCTCAATATAAGGCTGACTTTACCGAAGGTGAAGCTGTCCGTATTACTGATGGGCCTTTCACTGACTTCTTAGGGACCGTTAATGCTATTAACGAAGAAAAAGGTACAGTTGAAGTCTTAATCAATATTTTTGGACGCGAAACTCCTGTGGAATTAGACTTTTTACAAGTTAAAAAAGTTTAAGACCTAATTCTAAAGCAATTTTAGCTAGCTTCACCTAAAATTGCCAGATATGTTAAAATAACAATCGTTTTTGAAAGGATTTATTAAATGGCAAAAAAAATTAAACAAGTTTTAAAACTTAACCTACCAGCCGGTGCGGCTACTCCCGCTCCTCCAGTTGGTCCTATTTTAGGTCAAGCTGGTATTAACATGATGGATTTTATCAAACAATATAATGATAAAACCGCTGATAAAAGAGGTCAGGTTATTCCTGCTGAAATTACTGTCTACGAAGACCGTTCTTTCTCTTTTGTTTTAAAATTACCACCAGTTTCAGAAATGATCAAACAAGCTTTACACCTTAAAAAAGGTAGCTCAAAAAACAAAGCTGAAAAAGTTGGCAAGTTAACTCAAGAACAACTTAAGCAAATTGCTGAAAAGAAATTAGCTGATCTTAATACTTCTAATCTAGAAAATGCTATCAAAACTGTAGCTGGAACTGCTAGAAGTATGGGTGTAGATATTATTGATTAATTATTTATTCGGCCCTAGCTGGTAAAAACCCAACCCAGCGCTTTAAAGGACCAAATTTTCGTCAGTTATTACTGACCAGAAAGGAAATATGGGTAGCACTAAAAGAAATAATGTTATTTCTGGAAATGAAGACCAAGTAAAAATTGTGGTTGATCCAGAAAAAAAAGCTAATAGCGAGGCTGTTGTAGAAGGGGAAACAGAAACTGTCGCCTCTGAAACCAAAGCCGTAGCTAAAAAACTCCGTAGCAAAAAATATTTAGCCGTAAGAGGTAAATTAGATAAAACTAAACTTTATAGCTCTTTAGAAGCTATCGCTTTAGTTAAAAAACTTTCTTACACTAAATTTACTGGTACTATTAGCGCTCATCTAGTAGTCAAAGAAGTTGGTGAAAAAGTTAATATTAAATTCCCCAATTCTACCGGTAAAACCATTAAAGCCGCTATCTTTGATGAAAACGTCCTTGCTCAATTAGAAAATAATGTCATTGATTTTGACGTTTTATTAGCTAGTCCAAAAGATATGGCTAAATTAACTAAATTTGCTAGAGTTTTAGGTCCAAAAGGTTTAATGCCTAATCCTAAAAATGGCACTCTTACCCCTAATCCAGAATTAAAGAAAAAGGAATTAGAAGGTGGTAAAGTGACCATTAAAACTGAGAAAAAAGCTCCTTTAATGCATGTTGTGATTGGTAAAACCAATATGGAAGATCAAGCTTTAGTAGAAAACTTAAGCACTTTATTCAGAATGTTACGTGGTAAAGTGGTTAAAGCTAGCGTCGCTTCTACCATGAGCCCAGGTGTTAAAGTAGTGATTGAAGAATAAAAAAATTCTAAAAAACTGAAATTTGAAAAAGCCCTGATAATACAGGGCTTTTTTAGTGATTAAAGCGAAATGAAAAATAAATTAAATGGTATATAGTACATAGTATACTGTGTACTATAAAAATATATAACCAATACTCATTAACACTCTAATTAAAAATATCATGATCGCATTTACTATGTCACAAAAAAACTAAAGAAAACACAGAATACGAATCTTATTGCATGTACTGTGGTGAACCTGTTAAGAAGAAAAAAAGCTTTCTGAACCTTGGTCCACAAAGAGATACTATTTGCCCAAATTGTTTAAAAAAACAGCTAGCTGAAGTCTTAAAACTTAAATTTTCTCACTAAAAAAGCCACTGGCTTTTTTATTAACCCGGTGGCTTTTCCATTGTAAGCTGCAATTACCTATTTTTTGCTTACTTCCTGCTCTTTTACTTGTTTGATAAATTCCTCAGCACTTAAAACTACTTGTTCTTGGCTATCTCTACTGCGAACAGTAACCTGCTTATTTTCCACTTCCTTTTTACCAACCACTAACATGTAAGGCACTTTTTCTAGTTGAGCATTTCTAATCTTAGCTTGTAAACGGCTGGCTTGATCATCTACTTCTACTCTCAAACCCGCTTGCTTAAATTGAGCGGCTAATTCTTGAGCATAAGCAAGTTGTTCATCGGTAATGGGTAAAATCTTAGCTTGTACAGGCGCCAACCAAACTGGGAATTTTCCGCCTGTGTGTTCAATATAAACGCCCATAAAGCGCTCTAAAGAGCCCAATAACGCCCGGTGGATCATAAATGGCTCGTGCTGCTGACCGTCCTGACCGACATAGGTCATTTTAAATCTACCTGGTAGGTTAAAGTCTAGCTGAATGGTAGACAATTGCCACATTCTGCCTAAACTATCCGCTACTTTAATATCAATTTTGGGCCCGTAAAAAGCCGCCCCACCTTCATCCAAAACATAATTTTCATAACCAACTTTTTTCATGGCTTGCTTAAGCGCTGCCTCAGCTTTTTGCCAATTAGCATCTTCACCAACAAATTTGCTCTTATCAGCAGTACCTCTAGTAGAAAGATTCATTTCAAACTCTTGAAAACCAAAAGTTCGTAAAATATAAAGAGTTAGCTCAAGCGCTCCTACCAACTCCTCTTGTAACTGTTCTGGAGTACAAATAATATGAGCATCGTCTTGAGTAAACCCTCGCACTCTAGCCAAGCCATGTAAAGTACCTGACTTTTCGTAACGATAAACCGTGCCCATTTCTGTCCAGCGAATTGCTAATTCTTTGTAAGAACGAGGCCTGTGCTGGTACATCTTGATGTGGAAAGGACAGTTCATTGGTTTGAGCCGATATTCCTCTTCATCAATTTTAAGTGGGTTGTACATGCTTTCTGAGTAAAAATCCAGGTGGCCAGAATGCTGCCAGAGCGCACTACTGGCAATGTGAGGAGTCACCACCGGCTGGTATCCCCTAGCTAAATAAGTATTTAAAGCAAACTCCTGAACCTTGTGGCGAACAAAAGCGCCCTTGGGTAACCACATGATAAGCCCCTGGCCAACTTCGTCGTCAACCATAAAGAGTTCCATCTCTTGGCCGAGCTTGCGATGGTCGTTGAGCTTGGCTTGCTCAATTCTAGCCAAGTAAGCGTCTAGCTCTTCTTGGGAAAAGAAAGCCGTGCCATAAATGCGATTTAGCATTTTGTTTTTCTCATCGCCGTGCCAATATGCGCCGGCCACGGACAATAATTTGAAGGCTTTAATTTGATCAGTGCTATCTAAATGCGGACCCGAACAAAGATCAACAAAGCTTTTTATTTTTATGGACTCTTTTTGCTCATTTTCTTCATTTAAGTTTGATAAATTAGATAAAACCTCGCTGTCATTTTTTAGTTGTTCTGGAGTGCCGGTTAAGTACAAGCTAGCTTTTTCCCCTGCTTGCTCAATACCATCTAGCCATTCTTGCTTGTATGGATTATCGGCAAAAATTCGGCGGGCAATTCTAGGCTCTACTTCTACCTGCTGCATTTTTAAACCAGCATCGATCAATTTTTGCATTTCTTTTTCAATTTTGGGGAATTGCTCCTCGCTAATCTTAAAACCAGCTTGTTCTGCCTCAGCAGACAAATCAAAATCAAAGTAAAAGCCATCGTCAGTGGCTGGACCCATGGCCATAACAATCTTGTCACGACCATATAAACGATGCATGGCGTAAGTGAGCACGTGCTCGCAAGTGTGACGGAGTTTACTTAATTGCTCTAGGCTATTAGCTTGATTGGACGCGCCGGCGGCGCTGGATGATGATGCTTTGACAGCTGACATAATTCTCCTTTTTTTATTAGACTTGCTGCAAAATAAGCCTTTCGGCTAGCAAATTTTATTTTGCTGTAAGTCTGTTTTTAAACACTGGACTTCTTCTTTAAAGCTCAAGTGTTTATTTATATTGTAGCCTAAAAGGCTAACTTTATTGCGTTTGATCTCGCAAAAAATTTGTAAATTTGCTTGTGCTGGAGAATCTACTGAGTCCCCATTCTTATTTTGCCTCGCCTCACAAGCTACGAGGTACAAAAAAACCTCCTAAGAAGGAGGTTGCCTATGTTTGTTTTACCAACACAAACTTCCCCCTTTTAGGAGTTAGTAGTAGTGCTAGTAGTCACAATTAAATGTTTCACGAGAGTGATTATATCCCAAAAAATGAAATTTGGGTATGGGTTTACGGAACTAATGTTGCGGAAATTAGCGATGATAAATCACAGACAGATTGAAAATGCGATTAAAGTTGTTGAAAAAACAAAGGCTTAATAGAAAAAACGAGGTGGTTTTTTAAACAGATTTTATTGATATGTTAAGACAAATTGATATTTAAATTACAAAAGAAAATTGCCCGGAGTGGGCAAAATGGCTGGCGATGCGAGCTGGGCAGCTCGCGAGCCGGCCGGCTTTGCAGATCACTCCGGGCGGAAACACTATGCGGAAAAACGGAAAATATATGGCGGGTAGGGGTCAAAAATAGCCCCCACCAGGAAAATGAGAGAAAGCTCATTAACCGGGCTAGGCAGCATTTGTCTAAAAAACAAAGCTACCAGCCATACTATGGCTACGCAAACTAATAGCGCATACTCAATATTTGTCAGTTTAAACCGACAAAGACTGAACAATAAAAATTTGACGAATGAGTACACAATCCAACCTTTCAACAAAAACCATATGTTGAGGGTTGTCCAGCCCGTGAGCTGACCCATTGCCCGGTGGCCAACAAAAAAAATAATCAATAAAGCAAAGCCACCCCCAAACATACCAAAAATCCGCATACAAGTAACGTTAGCCGTCTCCGTCTTCATTTCAATCCTCCTCAAAAGCTGAAAGTGTCACCCTCTTGGGTGGCCAGCCGAGTAGCTAGCTATCTGCACACTAAATGAATTTATTCCCACAACTTTATGATCGGGTTTAAAAATTCACAACTATAATTAATGTCCAAATAGCTAGCCACTCTGGCAATTTCAATTTTACAGATTAAGGATATTGCTTATCTTTCCTTTTTTCCGCAATGTTAAAGAACTCTAAACTGCTTTTTTACTTGGCTATTTATTCTTTCGCAAAAGAAAGATAAAAGCTGTTTAAAAAACAATTTAGGCCTATAATTATAGCAATGGGCAACAAAAAAAGCAAGCTTGCTTAATCCCGCCTAAAAACTTACTAGTTTTAACTTATAAACAAAACTTCATATTTTTATAATTTTTAATACTATATTGACATTTCTAGTCATTTTTAGTACTATGTAGTCATGTTGAGCCCCACAGATACCATGATAGCGTATACCCCTGAACAAGTTTCAGAGATGCTACAACTTTCAAAAAATACTATTTACGATTTAATTGACCGGGGAGAAATTGGAGTTAAAAAATTCGGTAAAGTATATCGAATTCCCGCCATTTCACTTTCATTTTTGTTTACAGGGATGGATGAAGATATTTATCGATCTCAATTAGAAGATGAGAAGAATCTTCAAGATATTAATAACATTATCAGAGATACTAGAAAGAAAGTATGGACTCAATCAAAGTCTTTCTAGATAGCGATGTTATTATTTCTGCTCTACTCTCTACAAGAGGGGCTTCTTTTGAAATCTTAAATAATCTTCAAATTACAAAATTCATCTCAGAATCAATAAAATTAGAGATTAAAGAAGTAAGCAAACGCCTTGGAATAAATAATTTCAATACTAAACTATTATCAAATCTAGAAGTAATAAAGATTAATCTCACTAAAGAGAGACTTGTTGAAAATTATGTCCCTTTTGTAATTGATCAAGAAGATTCTCATGTCGTAGCCGGCGCTGTTAAAGCCAAAGTAAACTTTTTATTAACTCATAATTTAAAACATTATCGAGTAAATAAAATTAAAGATCAGTTTCATATTATTACTATGAAACCAGGTTTATTTTTGCAATATTTAAGAAGCAATTAAACGCTTTATTTTACCCTTTTACCCTGCTCCACCGCCGCCGCCACCACCACCGCCTCCTCCTCCGCCAGAAGATCCGCCACTAGACCCAACTCCAGAAGCGCCATAACTAGAATTAACCGCCGTATTCAGCGCTGAAACAGCTGAAGAGAAACTATTCATACTGGCGGTAAAATCAGCATTAGCTACACCGCCACTTATCCCACCTCCACTAAAATTAGCGCTACTAATCGCCCAGTAATTCATGGTTGTAGTGGCCTCAGCTTGATCAGCAAACTTTACTGGTAACTGAGATAAAGCCTTAAGGCTAATTCCCAAGGCACAGCCGTAAACCAAATAATTTTCCCAGAGGATAATGCTATCAATTGGATAATTGCGAGTCACACTATAATCTTTGAGATGCTTACGGAACGCTGTCCACTGAGCAGCCTCTTTCAAGCCTTTGTCTGTTCTTTTTTGAGCCTGGGCTTTTAAAATTCCAGCAACCATGGCACAAACTACGGCCCAAGCCATACCAAAACTAGAAACTGGTACTCCTACAAAGCCAGTTGATAAAATCATTTGCAGAACTAAAACCCCAGCTACAAAAATAATAAATTTATTATTTTTTTCATATTTATTGGATTCTTGGTCAAAATAACCTTGCGCTAAATTCTGAGCCAAGGCAAACTTTTCCAAACCTTTAAAGAAATAATAAGCAGATTTACTGGTGGAATAATGCTGGCAATAAGCAGTAAGAGTTTTAAACCAAAGCACTTTTTCGCCTTTACCGACTTTTTCAAACAAAAAAGCATAGACAATTTGTTGAGTTTTGCTTAACTTAACAGCATTTGAGGTTTTAGAGGCAGCTTGCTCAATCCCATACTGATAATCTTTCACAAAAAAGCCTTCTTTTTTATCAGAGCGGATAATTTTAGCTACCTTTTTTTGTACCAAACTCAAAACCAAAGCTGTAAAAACACTGGAAGGCAAAGAAGATGTACCATTAACTAATTGCACCACTTGGGCTGGATCTAACTCACTGGGCGCTTCCCAAAGAGTTTGCGTAAAATTTACTTTTGGTAAGGGTTTGTCTTTACCTTTTTGCCAAAAAATTTTTATTTCTCTAATTAAAAAGACAAGTAATAGCAAACTTAATAGAGCAGAAAAAATCCAGACAGCCCAGTTGATATAAACTGTTTGCTTAGTTTTATTAATGTCTGCAGTTTCTTGTTCAATAATGGTGGCTAAACTATGAGTGCCTTGTGCCCCATTCTCTTGAACTTGAGCCGGAAAAACTGTTTTTGGGAAAAGCACTCGGCCTTCAAAATAGGTTTTTGGTGCAAGATATGACACGGTAAAAGTCACTGTCTTGGCGTCTGGAATAGCCACGGTGCCATCTAGAGGTCCATGTAACCAAGCTGTGATTTGCTCACCAGGTACATTGGGTGGCAAAGTTAAAGTAACCTCCACCTGGCCTTGAGAATTTTCCCAATCACCTCCTACAAACTGCCAATATAATTCAGCTATATCTGTATGAAAGGTTACGGCATTGTCCACGGTATAACTTAAAGTAAAAACTTTTTTTTCATCTAGAGCTTTATAAAACCATTTAAGATAAGCTTGATTAGCATAATCTAAAATAAAATATTGATTAGCTGCTAATCGGCTATCAGTATTTAATCCCGATTTGCTAACTTGTTGATAACATTGGCTATCATCACAAAGTTTAAAATTGCTAAGCCGATATGATTCAGTCCTTCCTGGACTTTTATTTTGTTCCGAATCTGTATTTAAATATTGATAGGCAAAGCTAAAGTTGCCATAAAATCGATAAGTCCGCTTTTCTACTACATCCATAGAACCATCTTCTTTAATGATGGCATTAACCTTAACTCCCTCAATGTTGTAAAATTTATCACTTGCTTGTACTGAAGTTGGACTAAAAAATAAGAATGCTAAAAAAATAAGAAAAGATAAAAATTTTTTCATTATCCTTATCATAACAAAAAAAATATAGGTATAGTTACTAGAGTTGAAGTATCTTCGCGAATGTAATTATTAAAAAGATTTGAGTATCAATTCGCAGTATCTTGGATAAGCCCAGCGAACAAGAATTGCCATTTCAACTCTTTACTGCTATAATACCCATTGTTCCAAAGACAGCGCGGACTGCAAAGTTTAAAAATCACGCCGAGGGATGAACAAATAGCTCTCTATTTTCCCCCTCTTTTTGATTTTTCCGCTCTATCTTAGAGCCATTGTTTGGCTGGAATTCTAAGAAAAATTACAAACTAAAGGATTTATGCCAAATCAACATAACCAAGAACAGGTTGAGATCTTAAAAAATAAAATTGCTAAGGCTAAAAGCTTAGTAGTGATTGACTATGCTGGCACTACTGCTAGTGATCAAGTTGAACTTCGCCAGGCTGTTAAAGATGCCGGTGGTGAAATGTTTGTCAGCAAAAATACTTTAATTGACGTTGCCATTGGTAAAGGCAAATTAGCTGACTCTTTATCTGGAATGACTGCTGTGGTTTTTTCTTACCAAGATGAAGTTGCTGCTCTTAAAAAACTCTTTGCTTTTGTAGATGACAAAAAGAAAGTCACTGTTAAACAAGGTTACATGACTGCTGAAGCTAATAATGGTAATGAAAAAGTTTTTTCTCCTGCTGAAGTAGAAGAATTAAGCAAGTTACCAGGCAAGAACGAATTAATCGTCATGTTAATCAACCGTATCAAGAGTCCAGCCAGTGGCTTAGTCAATGTTATGCGCGCTGGTACTCGCGACTTAGTCAATGTGCTTCATGCCATTGCTGATAAAAAATAGTATATAAAGTAGTAATAACTCTATCAAAAAGGAGAAACATGTCAGAAGACACACAAAAAGTGGAATTATCCGCAAAATTACAAAAAATTGTTGACGCTGTCAAAGAACTTTCTTTAAAAGAAGTTTCAGACTTAGTCTCAGCTTTAGAAGACGAATTTGGCGTTAGCGCTGCTGCCCCTATGATGATGGGTGCTATGCCAGCCGCTGGAGCCGCTGCCGTTGAAGAAAAAACCGAATTTGACGTTGTCTTAAAAGACGCTGGTTCTAACAAAATCGGTGCTATCAAAGTTGTCCGTAAATTAAAACCAGAATTAGGTCTTGGTGAAGCCAAACAATTTGTTGAATCTGCTCCTAAAACTGTCTTAGAAGGCGCTAAAAAAGAAGTTGCCGAAGCTGCTAAGAAAGAATTAGAAGAAGCTGGTTGTGTAGTTGAAATGAAATAATTCATTTTAATAAGAATTTGAAAAACCGCTCAGCAATGAGCGGTTTTTTAGTGGCAATTTTAGCTAAAAGCTTAAATCTTGGCCCCACTCTCAAAAAATTTAACTAGAAACTACTTGTCTTGCCAACTACTTACTAATTTTCCCCCAGGTTTTTTAAGATCTAAATTTTATAGGCTGTCAGTTTATAAACTATGGGCCTAAAATGTGCAAAACATTACAATATTGAGCTACCCCACCCGAATAAAAATAGTGATAAACCGAAACCAAGCGAAAGTCTTACTGTTAACACTAACCACCAGAAAAATATGAGTGTATAAATTCTAGTTCGCTTCGCATTCGCGAAGATACTTCGAATTTATACACTCATATTTTTCCCTATTGACCCACTTTCATCGCTTCTGCTAATGTAAATATATATAAAGACTTACTTTGACTAAAAACGTCATAGTAGTAAAAAACCAATGCCTCACCAGCCAAGTTGTATCAATTATTTATTGAAAGGAATCCATGTTTGATTCTCAAGTTCCTGTTATCAATACACAGGCTGTTAACACCTTAGATGAAGAAAAAAAATTAACTGGCAAGGCTGACGACGCTGCTAAACTCGATATTAATAACTTACCAGACTTATTAACTGTTCGTGAGGTAGCCGACTTACTCAGAGTCTCCCCTTTAACTATCAAACGTTGGGGCAAAAGAGGCAAATTACCAGCCATCAGAATTAACTCCAGAGGTGATCGCCGCTATAAAAAAGAAGCAGTTTTATGGTTACTCGGAATTAATTTAGATGAACAAGACTAAAATCTAATCTAGCTGAGCCAAACCACTTGATCTTCTTTTTTCAAACATCGCAATAAAATAGCTAATTGAAATCACTAAATAAATGATATTCAATACAATACTTTTTGCTAGAAGATCAATCGATAAATTGCCAGTTTTTAAGACTTCTCTCATGCCTTCAAATACATAGGTTGTAGGTAAAACACTTGAGATTATCTTTGCCCAAGCTGGTAAGACATCTAGAGGATAATAAACTGCGCTAAAAGGAGCAAATAAAAATCCCATGCTCCAGGCCAGAGTTTGAATTTTCTGTCCAAAGCGCATAATTAACCCTGCGGCTAAAAATCCCATAAACCAGCCAGAGATTAATAACATAAAGAAAAAAGGTAAAAGCCACCAGCCAATATTTAAAATATTTAAGGAATATAAAAGCCAAACACCCCCTACCCCCACCAAGACTGTTATAAAATTCTTTAAAAAACCAATTAACATTACAGCCAAAATCCACTCAAAAACTGTTAAAGGAGTAGAAAAAATATTCGCTAAATTATGGTTCCAAACTTCTTCTAACAAATTAACACTAATTTCATAATTAGAGCGCCAAACTATCTGCCAAAACACCAAGCCCGTCAAGACAATTAAGGCCACATTCCCTAAAGTTGTGGTATTACTTTCCATCCATCTGCTTGATAATCCCCAGACAATTAAATCCATCACTGGCCAATAAAATGAATCAGCTAAGCGATCATAGCTCCGTCTAAAATTGTAGGCATGACGAATCACAATTGCCCAGATTCTATGCCAAGATAATCGAAAATTTTTAAAACTAGCGATCATTTTTGTCCTTCTTGTTTGCCTTTATTAGCCATTAATAAAAAATAGTCTTCTAAATTGGGTTTAATAATATTGATTTGATGATAATCAACCTTTTCTTTTGCTAATTCATTTAGGAATTTAGCAATTAATTGCTCCTCTATAACCACATTAACCAAACGCTCATTTTTGGCATCAACTTTAAGTGGCAAAGATAGCTTTTCACTTACTTTTTTGGTTCTCTTTAAGCCATCCCCAATATTTAAGCTTATTTTTACTTCTTTTAATTGAGCAACCAGATTAGCTGGCGTATCAATAGCCAGAATTTCCCCTTTCTGTAAAAAGATTACTCGATCACAAACTTCGGCCACTTCTGCCATATTGTGAGAAGTAAATAAAACGCTGACACCATATTCATCTCGCTGTTGCTTAACAAACTTTCTAACATCAACAGCCATATCTGGGTCTAATGAAGCAGTTGGCTCATCAAGTAATACAACTTTAGGATAGGCCAAAAAAGCTTTAGTTAACATTACTCTAGTGCGCTGCCCGGCTGACAGCTGGCTAAAAATACTATTTTCTTTATCTTCAATTCCAAAATACTTGAGTAAACGCTTGCTGCGCTCTGAGCGTTGTTTCTTTGTCAATTTATATAATCTGGCATAAATATCTAAATTTTCTTTAACACTCAAGCGCCAAGGAAAATCAATATAAGTACTGGCAAAAGCTACCTGCTGTAAAATTTCACTGCGATGGGTCATTAAATCTTGTCCAAAATATTTAATTTCCCCACTACTGGGTGCCAAAATACTAAGCAACATCTGGATAGTAGTAGTTTTCCCTGCTCCATTTGGACCCAATAATCCAAGGATTTCTCCCTGTTTTAAAGAAAAGGAAACCTTATTTACCGCGGTAAAAGAACCTTTTCCTTTAGCATTAGGATAAATTTTAGTTAGATCGTTAACCTCTAGAGGCAAAATTAATTGATTAAATGTTTTTTCCATAAATTAAAATTTCTATGAAATTAGTTCTTTTGAAGTATCAATCCCAAAAACTTTAGCAACCGTAGTTGTCTTTTTAAACGCCAAGGTTGAATAATTAGACGGAACAGCCACTCTAAATTTAGCTTTCTCATCCACAAAGGCGCTCGTCCAAGTTTGCCTAAGATCATATCAAAGGAACCTCCTACTGCCATGGCTAACTTAGCTTTAGTTTTATCTAAAAACTCCTTATGACCTATCAGCCACTCTTCCTGATCTGGGGCGCCAAAAGCTACAAAAACTAAATCTGGTTTAAAATCCGTAATCTTTTCTACTAATTCTGCTTCTTCATCAACCTGAGGAGCTTTTACCTGTTGATAAGCCTCCAACCAGAGAAAGTTTTTTAACCAAGCAAACTTCTGCTTAGCTAGATAGGCTTGATAACCTTTTCCGCCTATTAATAGAATTTTCCAATCTTGAGTATTTGCCAAATTTAATAAAGCCTCTACCACCTCAACACCAGCAATTCTTTCTTGAGGAGGTTGTAGAGTTTTATAAGCTGCCTGGTTGCTCAAATATTTTAGGGCCCAAACCAGGCCCACTCCATCTGGGAGCAAATAGTCTGCTTGTTGCAAATTAGCAAAAAAATTAGCATCATTTTGAGCCTGCACCAGTTGTTCTGGATTAGGAGTGAAGACTAATTGCAATTTTTTACCCGAATTTAAGTGATCAACCAGTCTATTTAGCAAAGTTTCTTTGTCTCTGCTAAAAAAAACTAATTTTGAGAATAATTCTCTTTTATCAATCTTTTTCATATTTTTTATACTACTATTAATTAAATCTAAAGGCAAACAATACCCCAAGTGAAATCATGCTTTTTAAGTTGCTTTTTCTTATTTTAACAACTTTATTCACAAAAACACACCCTATTCGCATTTTTTATGGGTAAAGAAAAAAACATGTGCGTAACAATTATGTCAAAGGCAAATTTTGCAAAAATAATTTTATTTTTACAACCATAAAAATAGCGAATGTGGCTGTTTGCGTTACGACAATGCTAATAATTTTTTGCGGTTTTTGAACAACTTTGTTCTAGAGAAAAGTTATTTTTTTGCTAGATTGTAAATTTTGATAAATAATTCTTACTCACTTGCTAGAACAACCCACTTTATTATTCCAAAGCACTGATTAAAAAAGAGCCAAAATAGCTTTCTCTTAACAAGCCAGGTATAATAATTTTTATGGACTTACAACAACTGCGCCATCAACATCCCACTCTGGTTTATCGAGGCTACCAAGCCATTTATCAAAATTCTAGCTTAACACTTAAATATAATTTTTTACTTGAACCAGATATTGTTTTTCAGCCTGAATTAATTATTCCTCAAGTTGAATCAACTTTACTCGTTAGCAAAGACCCTGCCTTACTTGATCGCCTCTTTTTTAACTTAGGCCTGGCGGAAATCCCGAGTTACTGGAAGGCAGCTTGTTCGCCACAAATCAAAATTATCAGCCATTCTCAACAACAATTAATGTCTACCGAGCAGTTAGCCTGGTGGCACGATTTGTTAATTAAGGGCATGAGTGAATTTTATTTCACTAATCAAATCGGCTTCACTCAAGAAAATTGGATAAGTTTACAAGCTGTGTCTGCTGATAATAGCGAAACTATACCAGATTACCAAGCGATTGAGTTTTTAGATTCTAAGCAAACTAACCAAACCGCAGCCCAGCCTAGCGCTCCAATTAAAATGCCTTATCTTATCCCTGTTGGGGGTGGTAAGGATTCTGCATTGAGCTTGGGGATTTTAGATGATCATCAGCTTAAATATGCTTGTCTCTTGCTTCAGCCTCAATCTCCTTCAGCGCAGGAAATTGTTAAACTTAGCCATTGTCGGCAAACTATTAGATTAGAACGCAAACTTGATCCTAGATTGCTAGAACTTAATAGCCAAGATTACTTAAATGGTCATACTCCTTTCAGCGCTTATCTGGCTTTTGCTAGCACGCTAGCTGCTTACTTGTTTAATTGCCAGCAAATTTTAGTCGCTAATGAACGATCAGCAAATGAAGGTAACACCACTTATCTGGGAGTGACGGTTAATCATCAGTATTCAAAAAGTTTTGCTTTTGAGGAAAATTTTAGAAGCTATGCTCAACAGTTCTTATTTGCTCAGCAAACAGAGTTCCCAGAATATCTATCTTTACTCAGGCCACTTTGGGAAATTCAAATTGCGCAATTATTTAGCCATTACCCTGAATATTTTTCTAGCTTTAAAAGCTGTAACGTGGGTCAAAAAGCCAATATTTGGTGTGAAGCCTGCTCTAAGTGCTTATTTGTCTTTATGATGCTTAGTCCTTTTGTAGACAGCCAAGTTTTATCCACGCAAATCTTTTCTCATAATTTATTCACTGACGAAAAACTTTTGCCATTAGCTAAGCAACTCTTAGGATTAGCTGGTCATAAGCCTTTTGATTGTGTTGGCACCTATCAAGAAACTCAAGCGGCTTGTTATTTGGCTATCAAAAAATACCAGGCAGAAAAGCAAGACTTACCCTTTATTTTGGCGCAGTTAGAAAAACCGCTCTCAGAAATTGCCGATTTAGAGAAAACTAGCCAACAGTTATTAACTGACTGGAATAATCAACATTTTGTACCTGATTCACTAGCTCAAATTATCAAAAACCAGCTACAATAAACACATGCAGATCCCTGATTCTTTGATCACCCAACTTCAGCCAGAACGAATTCTTATTTTAGGAGCAGCCAGAGAAGGCTTGGCAAGCTATCATTTTTTGAGAAAAATTTTTCCAGATAAAAAATTAACTTTAGCTGACCAAAATTTAGAAGCTCAATTTTCTGAGTCGGTTTTGACAGAACTTAAACAAGATCAACATTTAAATTTGATATTTGGACCACAATATCTACAAAACTTAGATAAATTTTCTTTAATTATCAAAACACCAGGCATTAATGAATTATTGCCAGAAATTCAGAAAGCTCTTAAAAAAGGCGTTAACCTTAGTTCTAATCTGGAATTATTTTTCAAACTCCTTAATTGTTATGAACCCAATCAACGACCTCTTACCATTGGCGTCACTGGCACTAAAGGTAAAAGTACCACTAGCTCGTTGCTTCATCACATCTTGAAATTAACTGATTTTGATACTTTGTTATTAGGCAACATTGGCAATCCGGCGCTTGATGCTCTAAAACAAATTTCCGACAAAACTCTCATAATCTTAGAATTATCTTGTCATCAACTAGCTAATTTAGACTACTCACCAGATATTGCCATTATTCAAAATATTACCAGTGAACATTTAGACTATTATCCCAGCACTGAAGCTTACGTAGAAGCCAAAAGTGCCATTTGTAAATATCAAAACCAAGATGGCTTGGTAATTTATAACCCAGAATTTCCCAAAACTAAAAAATTAACCAAAGCTAGTGCCGGCTTAGCGCTTACTTACCAATTAGATAATAAAAATGATTCATTAATATATATTAAAGATAATTACTTAATATTAAATCATAATAAGTTCAATGCTATTACTCTCCCCTCACGTTGGCCTTTTGTAAAACCGGAATTTAAGAATGACATAAAAATAATCAAAATTGACGAACTACCATTATTAGGCAAACACAATTTACAAAACATTGCCCCAAGTTTAATTGTGGCCAATTTACTAGGAATCAAACCAGCGGCCTTAACCAAAGCCCTGCTCAGTTTTGTACCTTTAGCCCATCGCTTAGAACCTGTCGCTAAAATTAACGGCGTAACCTTTATCAATGACTCTCTGGCCACTATGCCAGAAGCCACTATGGCCGCAATTGAAGCCTTTGAACAAAAAATTATTTTAATTGCCGGAGGTTATGAGAGACAGCAAGACTTCAGCCACTTGGCTAAATTAATTGTTCAGCAAGGTCTCAAAGCTCTCATCTTATTACCCACCACCGGGGAAAGACTAGCCCAGGACGTCCAGCAAGCAGCTAAAAAATTGCAGCTGCCCTGTCCTAAAATCCACTTGGTAAACTCCATGCCAGAAGCAGTAACGATTGCCAAACAGCTCGCTAAAACTGGCGAGCTGGTGCTGATGTCACCAGCTAGTGCTAGTTTTGGAATGTTTAGAGATTATGCGGATAGAGGGAAGCAATTTAAGGAAGCAATAAATAGCAAGTAAGGTGCTAAATTATTTTTTCTAGCTCTGCTTCTTTAGCTTTAATACAAGCTAAAATTTTTTTCCAGAGAGATGAATTAATAAACCGATCAATTTCTTGGTTAGCTAACTTATTTAAACCTCTTTTACCTAATTTCAAATCGCCTAAAACTTTTTTTATCTCTTCTTCAAGATTGTCTTCTTGCCAAACAATAGATATTTGGCGGTATTTTTTTTCTAACTGCAATTTTTTGCTTGCCCAATTATTGGGATAGTTCTTTTTTAACTGATCTAAATCAATAAAACAAATTACTAGATCATATGAAATCCCAGCGATACTTTTTTTACAGGCTGTAAGAATATCTTCAGGGCTACACCCACAATAGTTACCATAATGAAATGGTTCCCATTTTTTAGTATGAAATTTAAATTTTGGTAATTCAATTAAATTAATTAAAAATTTTTTATCTGATTTTCCTTCTCCAAAAACAAAACCGGTGTATTTGGGTATGATTCTTTCCATTCTCTAAATCCTAATTTGAGGGAAAGCTCCATACGCCCCTGATAAATATTTTGCTAAAAAATTGTCATCGCTTCTAATTCCTTCTACCTGATTAAGCCGATACATCTGACTCTCACAATTTTTGTTCTTTTCTACCAAATAAATTTGATGTTGGTCTAAAATATTAAAAAATCCTAAGGAGTGAGAAGAAAAAAATAATTGTACTGCCTTATCTGCTGCTTCATCGATAAAATAACTTAATAGTTTATTAACAGCATCTGGATGCAATCCATATTCCAATTCATCAATTACTACATAGGTCTGATGTTTTAAGGCATATAAAATTCTTACCAAAGTAAAAAGTAACAGTTGAGTTCCTCTAGATTCATAGCGCAAACCTAAAGGTATGATCGCTCCATCAACATTGTGCTTGCCATAAGCACTAATAACAATCTTATCTGATTCTTTATTTTTCTTAATCTCAAACCCGTCAAGACCAACATCAAAATTTTTAATCAGTTGATTTGCCTTTTTTCTAATTTCGTTATCGGCTAAATAAAGATTTAAAGAATTAATCTGATATTTTAGGTTATTTATCTCACCTTTTTCATTAATATTAGTTTTGAATCTTGAAAAATAATTATAAATTTGGCTGATAATTTCAAATTCATAAACTGAATTAAGGAAAGCTATCAAAGAAATATCTGGTCTAAGTTTAGATAACAACTTAAGGCTGAGACCACTAATATAATCTTTGTCTACAGATTTTACCCCATTCTTATCTCTACTAAACAAAACTAATTCTCTTGAGTATTTTTTAATCAGCCTAAATGTTAAATCCTCTTTAATAATTTGATCCTTTTTAATTGAAAATTGGTAAAAAAATAACTTATCTTGCAATTCAAACTCTATGTAAAACCTAGAAGTTTTTTGTTTTTCAAAAAAAGTTTTAAAAGCTATATTGAAGTTAGAATTAAGATCATCTTTTCTACTAACACAAATAAAATGCCCTAAAAAACTTAATATTCTCATACTATTGGTTTTTCCTGAAGCGTTTGGCCCAGCAAAACCGACAATCTTACTTATCTGATCATCTGCTTTAGAATTAAAATAAGAATAATTTTTTTTCTTTTGGGCCGTAAAATCCAAAATCTGTTCATCTTTAAAAGAATAAAAATTACTAAATTTTATTTTTCTTATCATAAAAAAACATTATACATTTTCTTAAAATAAAAGCAAGTTAATACAATATTTTGTATTAAGTGGTTAAAACTAAAGAAAAAATACGTTAAAAATTGATTAAATGCTTTATAGGCAAAGAAAAGGCCCCATTTTACTGGGGCCTTTGCACAAAACGGGATGCGAAAATTAGAAGGTGAATTTTTTGGAACGAATGATTGTCCAAGTCTCCGAACAAATCAAGCTTGCTTCCTCCTCGTTAAGGAGGATAGGAGTTTTTTCCTGACGAGTTAACCCGTCGATGACGGGGTATTCGTCTGGAGGTCCGTCCGGCGCCGCAACCTCGGCCATGCCGAGGCCAGCAACAAATATTTCAATCTTGACGCTGACAGGGCTCATTGAAGTCGGGACCGAAAGCCGCCGGGTCAGGAAACTCTTCGGACCCAACTCGAAGCTCTCGATAAGCTGTTGGGCCCCCTTGGTGATTGTGAACTTAACCATGACCCCGATGTCTTGTCGGTTGCCAATGACAAATACTCCATCGCTGCTACCGACCGTGGCCGTATGGTCCAACTGGTTTTTCTCCAAACCCTCAACAAAATCAATCTCAATGTTTCCTCTCTCGGTAACTGCAAAACTTTGCTGAGACATCTCAAACCTCCATCTGCTAGAATTTTTGCTACCTTTTAGGCAGCAAACTAAGAATTACAGTAATTCTCAGTTCACTGCCTAAAAAATGTATTTTCTAGATTTTTAGCGGAAGTTTTTCTCAAAAGAAAAATAAATTTTCGCATTGTTAAAGTGCATTAGGTTTTAATTTTTAATTAAACAACTTTGAAATCGTTTTTAGTCAATAATTATAGGACACAAGCGTAATACTTCAGAACCTTTGCAACATAGCGCTAACAAAAAATACCATCGCCTTAACTCTCCCCTACACCTCGCTATACCCCAAACTCTGCTTAAAATCGGCCAGATGTTCCAAAGCATTAATAATCCCTAAAATAGGAGCTTGATCTGGAGATTCCACAATAGAAGTACTAATACCTAGGCTGGTGGTTAAATAATTAGTCAAACCTGGCAATTCCGCCATTCCTCCTGACAAAAGCAAACCTTTGTCTATGACATCGGCGGTTAAATCTGGGGGAACTTTTGCTAATAATTCTTTCATTAAAGCGGAAAATTCTTGGGCAATGGGTAAAATATATGAGCTAATTTCATTAAGACTTAGCTTCAGCTCAATTGGTGAATGATCGCTGGCTTTTTTGCCGGCTACTAATACATTTCTTTTCTCTTGGCCAGACCCTAGTCCGGCTAAACCGACTTTTTGCTTGAGCAAAATAGCTGTTTTTTGACTAATTAACAACTGATGATCTTGATAAATTCTGGTTTGTAATAATTTGTCCAAATAATTACCGGCCAAAAAATTGCTTGTTTTAGCTAAACTGGTGCCTAGAGAAATCACGCTGGCTTGAGCCAGATCTGCGCCCAAATGTAAAATAGCTGCCCCAGAGGCATCGGCAATTGGCACACCCGCCCCAATGGCAGCGGCGAGGGTTTCGCTGATGAGATAAACTCGGTTGCAACCTAAGGCTGTAAAAATTTTGATTAAGGCTTTTTTTTCTAGTAAGCTGGAATCTTGAGGGCAACTGACCATCACATCAGGACTAAAAAAACTTTGCTTAAAAATAGGTCGTAAGAGAATTTTCAACAAAGAATAAGCCAAGTCATAATCATAAAGTTGGCCTTCCTGAATAATCGCCTGCACTTGAATTTTCTGATCCGCTCTTCCGAGTAAATCTAAAGCATCCTGACCAAACCCAACAATTTTTTTAGCCAATGGCTCATAGGCTAAATAAGCTGGAACAGTTTTAACTTTTTCACTTTTGGTGTCATATAAGCGGATTTGACTGCTTCCCAGATCAATTCCCAATAAATTAGTTGATAAAACTTGCCACTGTTGCGCCATAGTCTGATTGTAACAGATTCAAGTCCACTGATATAATAAAAGGGTGAAGAAAATTAATTTCCGAGTTTTATATACTTTGTTCTCCATTATCATTGTCCTTAGCGGAGCTTATTTGGCCATCCTTTACGCCAAGGGTAATTTAAGACTCAAAGATGATGGTAACCTTGGTGAGGTTGGTTTACTGAGTGCTAATTCTTTTCCTACTGGCTCTCAAGTATTTGTTAATGAAAAATTAATCAGCGCCACCGATGATACTTTGTATCTTGATCCAGGTGAGTATGAAATTAAAATCAGCAAAGAGGGTTATTGGCCCTGGAAAAAAACTCTTTTAATTGAAAAGGGCCTAGTGGCACAAACCAATGCCATTCTTTTTCCTTCTACGCCTAGCTTGACCCCACTGACTTTTACTGGCGTAGAAAACTTACTTCCTTCTCCAGATGGAAATAAGATTGTTTACTATACTGCTTCAGCCAGCACTCAAGTTAAAAATGGTCTCTATGTCTTGGATTTTAGCGACTCATTTTTACCTCTACAAAAAAGCCCTCGCCAAATTAGTAATGAGCTAGTTGGTTTTGATTTAACCAAGGCTAATTTAATTTGGTCTCCAGATAGCAGTGAATTACTTATTGAATATAAATCCAAAAGCTTCTTACTTGATGTCGGTAAAAAAAACGACTTAGCCTATCTAACTAATATTCATACCAAAGTTACAGCTTTATTATCTAGCTGGGAAGAAGAAATGGCGCTAAAAGAAAGTCAGTTTTTAGAAGAATTCCCAGACGAAATTTTACAAATTGCCAGTCAATCAGCCAAAAACATTTATCTTTCTCCAGATAAAAAACGCATGCTTTATACTGCTACCCAAAGTGCGGTTTTACCAGAGCAAGTGATTTCACCTGTACCAGCTAGTAATACTCAACCCCAAAGCCGTAATCTAGAACCAGGGGGTATTTACGTTTATGATCGCCAAGAAGATCGTAATTTTAAAATTGGCAATGAAAAAGTTTCTACTTATTCAGCTAAAATTCAATTAGCTAAATTAAATAATTTAACAGCTACCAACAGTGCATTTGTGGCCCTACAAGCTAGTAATTCGGCCCAAACTGCCGCTAACTTTGCTAATTACCATAATTCTCTATCTATTAACACTCTACAATGGTACCCAGATTCTAAACATCTGATTTTTGAAGATGACAATAAAATTTCAGTAATAGAATATGATGCAACTAATAAGACTACCCTTTATTCTGGACCCTTTGCTGACAAATTTTTATATCCCTGGCCGGATGGCAATAAATTGCTAATCTTAGCTTCTTTTAGCCCTGATTCTCCTAAAAATTTGTATGCTGTGGAAATTAGAAGATAGGCTGAGTTGAGGGTGTTCAGTCTGAAATGTAGCCTGGTTTGAAAAAATTTGTTGGGGGTTATAATAACCTGAATCTTAACAGAGTAAGCTTGAGGTGATTCTGACAAAAAAGTTTATTGCGCAAAAATTATTGTTTGTTGGCCAAATCGGAGTGTAGCTCAGATGGCTTAGAGCGCGCGCTTCGGGTGCGCGAGGTCGCAGGTTCGAGTCCTGTCACTCCGACAAATTTTTAGTATACCTGCCCAACAGATTCATTTTAATGTCAGGTTATAATGTAAAATAAAAACTATGACAACAGATCGGTCTCGCACTAAACAAGGTACTTACCAACGTATGCGCAGTGATACAAAAATAGGTACTATTGAGAAAAGATATGGCGTAGATCTTGGCACTCGTTCAGATAAAAAATTAGGCAATTATTTAAAAGAAAAAGGTTATCCTTCATTATCTAGTATGCTCAGAGATAGCAAATAAGTAACTTTAACTTCATTTCTAATCCTATCCTTAAATCTAATATTAAATGTGTTAACGAATTAATCGTAGAATTAGTGCTACTTTCTGAAGCTGAAAATTATCAAAAACGGCCAACGTTATTGAATAGCATAAGAAAAACGATTGTGGTTCATACAGCCTCTATTGTAGAAGCAATCATGCTATGGAAACTTAAACAAGAATATCAATTAGGAGAAGTTGAAATTGATGGAGAATGGAACTATAAAGATCCCCATAAAATATGTACTTTAACTGATTCTGATGAAGAGATTATTTGGTGTAAAAGAAAACTGGTTAAAAAACGCATTGACTATCTAGACTTTATACATATTACACGTTTATGTGATAAGCATGATATTGTTAGAGGAAAAAAACTTTTGGAAGATATCAATAAAATTAGAGAGATGAGGAATAAAATTCATATCGGGAATCTTTCTGAAGTAGATCGTAATTATAAGCCAGAAGACCTTGAGTTTTGCTTTTCAGTTTTAAAACGAGTCAAAAAAATAATTAAAGATAAATCTCTCAAAACAACTCCTCTGCTCCAGCCAAAAAAGTAGAACCTACTACAAAATCTAACTCTGGTCCTTGCTGGATAATTTCAATAATTTTAACTGGCACAGCAGTTTCTCCTGGATTACCAGCAACGATTGCTTTAACTTGAAGTTTAGAACCGTATTCGCCACTGGTGTAAGTCACCTCATCACCAGGCTTGAGTTTATGTAGCTTATCAAGCTTGCTAAAAGATGGTTCAAATTTTGCTTCTTCAGGCATAATTATTTTTTGCCAACAAATAAGCGAGAAAGAAAGCCTCTTAAGCCTGGCTTTTGCTCAGAATTGCTGGCAGCTTTATTTTTTAAGCCTTCAGCCCCATCGGCTGGCCATTTAATTTTGTTTGCAGTCATACTTAGAATCAAATCAGCTTGTCCATCCAACCTAATTTTTTCCATTAGTATATTCAAATAATTTTGACGGGCAAGTGGGTCATGCGTTTCTTGCAAATATTGGCTTGCTATCAGCACCGCTTCTGCTCTGTTTTTACGGATCACCGCTTGAGCATCCAAATTTTCTCCGCTTTCTAACTGCTGATTGAGTTGAGCCACAATTTTATCCATTACCATAACAGCTTCATCATTATCAGCCAACGCAAGCACCTGCTTCAGGTTCATCTTATCAGTTTGATTAAGCCAGCTTTCATAAGACGGACTTTTTTCAGCAAAAACTGCCTGTTTCTTTTCAGCCTGTTTTTGCAAAAGCTCTTGATAAGTTGTTGGGTTTCCAGTTTGTTCTACCATAAAATTATCATACTCGATCTTTGCTAAAATAGCCAAAACAGCTTTTATCTTATAGAATAAGCTCATCTTTAAAAATTAAACTTACTTGAGCTGAATTTTTTCATCATTCTGGCTAAAAAAATCTAGACATCAAGCTCCCATAGTTAAACGGATATAACAAGTGCCTCCTAAGCGCTAGTTCCAGGTTCAATTCCCGGTGGGGGCACAAAAGACCAAAAATAGGGAGTTAATAGAAAAATTGTGTTGGTTTTTTAGTGATTTTAGTTATTGTTTTTTA
>CAZYBC010000011.1:0-37552 GCA_964645645.1 uncultured Pseudomonadales bacterium | reverse complement strand
CCTCAAAACAGTAGCAATTTTTAACAAAAAACCAACACAAAATGTCCCTTAACCCCAAAATTTAATTAAAAAATTAGAGAGCTTGGTAAACACCAAGCTCTTTTTTTTGCTCACTTAAATAGGCATTAAAAAACCGTCTCGATGAGACGGTTTTAAATTCAAATTGAAAAATAGCTTTAACGCTTTGGAGATTGACGTTTTCTTCTAGCTTTACCACCCATTCCCATTTTTCTGGTTTCTTTCATTCTATCATCACGAGTTAATAAACCAGCTTGTTTTAAAATACTCTTAAATTCAGGATTATAACTAACTAAAGCTCTAGCTATACCGTGTTTAAGGGCTTCAATTTGGGCATGAATCCCTGATCCAACTATCTTAACAGTTACAGAAAATTTACCTTGAGTTTGAGTTAAAACAAAGGGTTCATTATAAGTTTGAGGAGCATTAACAATTCCAGAAAAATAATCACCAACTAATTTATCATTAACAATAAAGTCACCTTTGCTTTCATAGAGACGAACTCTAGCAGTAGCAACTTTACGTCGGCCAACACCTTTGGTGTATTCGCCAGTTGGATAGCTTAACACAGCTCCATTAACATTGCTTTGTTTAACTTTATTAGCTTTATGATTAACAACAATTCTTTTATTAATCTTCTGTGGCTTGCTCTTTTTTTTGCTCATTTTGATTGCCATAAACAATCTCCTATTTACCTAATTGACTTTGATGTTTGTGATTACTATCAGCATATACTTTAAGTCTAGCGATACGCTGATCTCTTAATTTATTTTGGGGAAGCATGTTTAAAACAGCAATTCTAATCACTTCTCCTGGGTTATTTTCAATCATTTCTTTAAAACTAATTTCTTTAAAACCACCTGGAAATCCACTGTGGCGATAGTACATTTTTTTATTTTCTTTATTGCGAGTTAATTTTACTTCTTTGGCATTAATCACTACCACATAATCACCCCCATCAATATGAGGAGTATAGGTAGCTTTATTTTTACCAATTAATTTTTCAGCAATGTCAGTAGCAACTTTACCTAAAATTTGATCTTTAACATCAACTAAATGCCAGTCTCTTTTCACATCTTCGGCTCGTTGCATGTAGCTAGTTTGCTTGTTCATACTTATTACTTTCTATTATTTAGTTTTTTCAGCTTTTTTAGCAGTTGTTTTTTTAGGAGCAACTGTTTTTTCAACTACTTTTTTGGTAGCTTTAACAACTGCTTCTTTTTTAACAACTTTTTTATGATTTTTAAGACCATTAGCTTCTGGTTGATTAACTAATTCTAATCGCACTACTTCAACACTATCTCCACGACGAACGCCAACTTTAGTAATTCTAGAAAATCCGCTTACTTGTTTTTGTTCAAATAGAGGAGCAATTTTATCAGTTAAAGTATTAACAAAAGATCTTTTACCAAAAAATCTGTGAATTACTCTTCTAGAAGCCAAATCACCTTTTTGAGCTTTGTGAATTAATTTATCAGCAATTCTCTTAGCTTCTTTAGCTTTTGGCTTAGTGGTGACAATTTGGCCACGTTCTACTAAGGCACTAACTAAACTCTTTAACAGAGCCTGTCTTTCTTTAGTATCGCGATTAAATTGCTTAGTCTTTAATTGATGTCTCATATTAATCCTCTAAACTAACACCCTTTTTATTCAGGGCTTCGTTGATAATATCAACGCTTTTTTCACCTAAATTTTTAACTTTGGCAACAACGGATCGAGAAGCACCAGCTAAATCTCCTACTGTAGCAAAACCACCTTTACGTAAAGCATTAGCAATTCTGGTGGGTAAATCTAATTCTTCAACAGTTAATCTTAAAACTTCAGCTTCTTCTGGAGAAAGTGAAGTGGCTTCTTCTTTAACTTCAGGTAAAACTGGATTGCTGATTTGACTAAATTGTTTAATCAAAATAGTAGCAGCTTGTTTCACAGCTTCTTCTGGAGTAATAGTACCGTCTGTAGTGATATCTAAAATTAATTGATCGTAATCTGTACGACGACCAACACGAGTAGCTTCAACTTTATAAGAAACTTTAATAACAGGGCTGAATAAAGCATCAATCGCAATTTGACCAACATAATCATTGCTCATTTCATCGGCCATTACATAACCGACACCAGCTTCGACAGTCATTTCAATGTTTAAAGTTTTACCTTTAGCTAAGGTAGCAAGATATTGATCTTTGTTCACTACTTCAAAACCAGCTTCACATTCAATATCAGCAGCGGTAACTTCTTTTTCACCTTTAGCAC
This sequence comes from uncultured Pseudomonadales bacterium, assembly GCA_964645645.1. Classification (GTDB taxonomy): domain Bacteria; phylum Patescibacteriota; class Microgenomatia; order UBA1400; family PJMF01; genus CAZYBC01. The sequence goes on along the minus strand of CAZYBC010000011.1, from coordinate 35,284 downwards.
TTAAACGTAAAACACCAGTAGCATCACTATCAGCTTTAACTCTAACTTGTTTTAAGTTTAAAATTAATTCAATTACATCTTCGCTCATGCCTTCTAAAGTGGCAAATTGATGATCTACACCATCAATTTTAAGATGAGTGATAGCATTACCAGGTAAAGAACTCAATAATACTCTTCTTAAAGAATTACCTAAAGTATGACCATAGCCAATTTCTAAAGGTTCAATCACAATAGAAGCATGGTTATCTGTGGCTTCAACTGCTTTAAGGCTGAAGTCTGGGTTCATAACTGGGTATTTATTGATGTTTTGCATATTTTTCCTTTGTTTCTCCTCCTCTCTGGCGAGAGAATCCGTGACGGGATATTTAACGATTATAATATTCTACAATTAATTGTTCTTCGATATTTTCTTTAATATCTTCTCTGTCGGGAAGACGAACAACTTTCCCGATACTAGCTTTTCTATTTAACCAATTAGGTAAAGTTGGATTATCATTTTTTAATAAAGCAGCTACAACTGGAACTTTAGTAGCTTTATCTTTTAATTTGATCACATCACCTTCTTGAACAGCATAAGAAGGAATATTCATTTTTTTATCATTAACAACTAAACCGTTGTGAACAATCATTTGTCTAGCAGCAGCTCTAGTAGGAGCTAATTGCAAACGATAAACAACATTATCTAATCTTCTTTCAATTAAAGTTAATAAAACTGTACCTGTGTTTAATGGATCAGCACTAGCTTTTTCAAATAATTTACGTAATTGTTTTTCTAGCAAACCATACATGCTTTTAACTTTTTGTTTTTCTCTAAGTTGAATGTTATAACCAGACATTTTACGACGCATCTTAGCACCATGAGCACCTGGTCTAACCATGATTCTTTTAGCGGTTTTGACAGCGTTAGTTTTTAACCCTAGATCTTCACCAACTTTTCTTTGTATTTTTTGTTTTGCGCTAGTATATCTTGCCATAAATTTCCTCTTGCTTAACGATTATGTTTTGCCTTTCTTGGTCTAGTCCCATTGTGGGGCTCTGGAGTAACATCGGCAATTAAATTCATTTTAATTCCTTGAGCTTTGAGCACTCTTAAAGCTACTTCACGACCAGTACCTGGGCCTTTAAGAAATACAGCCATTTCTCTCATACCATAACTTTTAGCTTTGTTGACAACATTTTCTACAGTCACAGTGGCTGCATAAGGAGTTGATTTTCTTGAACCGTTAAATCCAGCTTCACCAGTTGAAGCCCAACATAAAACGTTACCTTTATCATCAGTCACACTAGCAATAGTATTATTGAAGGTAGCAGTGACATAGATTCTCCCTTTAGGGACAACTTTGCTAACTTTTTTCTTGATTCTATTTTGAGTTTTCTTTACCGCCATTTAAATTACTCCTTATTAAGATTTTGCAGACTTTGCAGCTTCTAACTTAGCAGCCATCTCTTTAGTCATAGCACCTACAGTTCTTCTACCAGTACGTTTAGTACGAGCATTAGAACGAGTGCGTTGACCATGGACTGGCAAGCCAGCAATGTGGCGTAAACCACGATAACATTTAATTCTTTTAAGTCGAGCGATATTATCAGTGACAGCTCTACGAAGGTCACCTTCAACCATCACTTTATCTAAAATTCTAGCTAATCTATTAATTTCATCAGCACTTAAATCTCTGGCTCTTTTATCTGGGTCAACTTTAGCTTCAGCAGTAATTTTTTGAGCTTTAGTTAAACCAATACCATAGATATATCTGAGTGAATAAACAATTTTTTTGTGTTCTGGTATATCAATACCGGCTAATCTTGGCATAAATAATTATCCTTGTCTTTGCTTGTGTTTAGGATTACTACAAATTACCCGTACCACTCCCTTGCGACGGATAATTTTGCATTGTTTGCAGATTTTTTTGATCGATGATCTTACTTTCATAATAAGACAGCAAATATAACGCACTTTACTTGATTTGAAAAGGCGCAAATTTCCTTTTTTTTATTTAATTCTGTTCCAGGACTTTTTTAGTTGAACGATAAGTAATTTTCAACTTGGTTAAATCATATTTTGAGACATAACCACGCACCGTATCTCCTGGTAAGACTCTAATACGATACAGTCTCATTTTGCCGGTTAAAGTTCCTAAAAGCATTCTATCCATCATGGGAGCTACTTCTGTTTGAGTTACTTTTACTCTAAACATGGTATTAGGGAGACATTCTTCAACTACCCCCTCAACTTCAAAACGATCAGTTTTATTAGCTTTAGAAGAAGTAGTGTCTACTTGTCTCTTAGCTTTAGCTGCTCTTTTGTGTTGTTGTACTTTACCCATAATGTTTTTTGCTTGGCAGGCTCCTTATAGAGCGCTTTTTTAACTTTAACTACCAAATGTGCTAATAACTTAGCGATTATATCAGAAAAGAAAATATTTTAAAAGGGTTTAAACCAAGTTAAACAAAGGCTAGTTTTTAGTTAATTAGCCTTCTTTTTTTTTGGATTTTAAGTTTAACCTTTTAACGATATTTTTTTAAAGCTTTCATCACATCTTTAAAAACAGCATTGATATCTTGTTCACCATTGACTTCAATTAATTTACCTCTTTCTCGATAATAATCCAAAACTGGCTCAGTTTTTTCATGAAACAGCTCTATTCTTTTACGAATAGCTTGTAAGGTCTCATCCTCACGATCGCTAACTCTACCTGAGATTCTCCATAAAGCTTCTTTGTCATCAACTTTTAAAAGAATAACTAATTCACCATTGCTAAAAACTTCAGCTTGAGCAACAGTTCTAGGAAATCCATCTAAAATAAACCCATTTTCATATTCTTTTCTCTTAAGATATTGCATGACAATTTCCACAGTAGTTTCATCTGGAACTAAGGCACCGGCATTAAGAGTTTCTTTGAGATAACGACCTAATTTTGATTTACTTTTGGCCATTTGACGGAAAATATGACCTGAAGAAAGATAAGGTACTCCCAATTCTTCTGAGAGCATATTTCCTTGAGTAGATTTACCAGCACCTTGAATGCCGATTAAAACAATTTTCATGATGTTTCCTGCTTGTTTTTTGGTCTCTTGCATTTTAGGCCCAAAAAAAAGAAAAACAATGTCGTAACATTGTTTATTCTTGAAATAATTGTTACCGAACTATTATATATTAAAAAAATGGAAAAGCCAGATTAAAAGTAAATATACCTTTGAAAACGCAATCGCTTTGCTCAAATGGTTTCCAAAGGTATATTTACTTTTATCAATAGAATGATTTAAAAACATGAATTAAAAATTATTAACGAAAAAAAATAAATGTAATTTTATAACTAAGTTAACTAAGTTCAAAAAAATCCTCATCAATTTCTTTAACCTGATAAGTATCTTTTATCTGAACACCAACACCATATTTAATCATTAATTCAACTAATTGAGCTCCATCTATAAGGACAATCTTATGAGTAGCAGCTTTTGCTTTCTGAATTGCTGACTGCTCAAAAGATGAAGTTGTTACAAAAATTCCTTTGCTAACATCACTACTCATTGCTCCAATAAAGTTGCGTATTTGAGGTTCTCTTACTTTGTTATCTAGAGCATAACGTTTAGATTGAATATAAATCTTATCAAGACCTAATTGATCCTGATTAATAATTCCATCAATTCCACCATCGCCAGACTTTTTTGTTTCTTTAAAATCTCCATAACCCATTTTTTTAAAAAGAACTAAAACAATTTTCTCAAAATAGTAAGGGTTACTAGCATATAATTTTTCAAGTAAGTTATTTTTTAGAGCATTTTTAAGTTTTAAAAATCCTTTTTCAATTAAATCTTCTGGAGTCATATCTCCGGTATTAACATCATTACCTAATTCATATTTTTTTGTTTTAACTGGTATATAATCTTTAAAATCACTATCTGCTTCTAACATTTTTAAAGTAAATTCTTTTGGATTACTATCCAAGAAAGCTAAACCTTTTTTAGTAATTTTAACTACTCCTCTTGCTGGTCTTTCAACAAATTTTCCCTGACTCAAATAACTCACTGCCCAAAAAATTCGATTGTGATATCTCAAATCACCACTATCTAAACGCTCTGAAGTTTCTTCTCTTGTTAATTTTAAATATCCTTTATCTAAAATCCTATCTGGTAAATCTGATGTTTTTTGTTCACTCCCATCATCTAATGCTTTAAGTATTGCTAAAAATGTTTGATGAAATTTAGGAATTGGCATAAAAAGAGTATTAAATTTAGAATAATTAAAGTTTTTTTTAAATGAAAAAGAAACTAAAAAAACAAATATATTTTTATAAACCATTTGAGCGAAGCGATTGCGTTTATAAAAATTATATTTATTTTTTCTTATCTATATCTATCGTAATCTTGGCCAACGGTCATGCTTTCTACCTGTTTTGAAGCCTCTAAAATGACGCTAACCACAATTAAAACACTAGTTCCACCCACAGCTAAAGATTGAATACCGGTTAAATTTTGTACCACGCTAGGTAAGAGAGCAATTAAACCTAAAAATAACGCTCCTGCAAAAGTAATTCTAATTACAACATATTCCAAAAATTTTTTAGTAGGGCCACCTGGCCGAATACCTTGAATAAAAGCACCGCCTTTTTTTAATTCATCAGCTAAATCTTGAGCGTTGAAAAAAATAATGGCTGAGAAAAAAGTAAAGGCAAAAACAATTAAAAAATATAATAACATGTATAAAATGGAACTTTGATCAAATAAAACCGTAATTTTTTCTCCAATACTAACTAATTGATCTTTACCAGATGCAGTCATAATTTTAGCAATAAAATTTGGCACTAACATAATAGACAAAGCAAAGATAATTGGCATCACACCAGCAATGTTCACTCTAATAGGCAAATGACTAATTTGACCACCGTAAATTTTGCTACCGCGAGTTCTTTTAGCATATTGAATTTGTACTTTTCTGACTGCTTCATTCATAAAGACTACTAAAGCAATGACCAAACAAAAAACTAAAACAAAAGTTGCTAAAATTAATAATTGTTCTTGATTTACAATCGAAAAAGTTTGAGCTAAAGCAGTAGGAACTTGGCTAACAATTCCGGCTAACATAACCATAGAAATTCCATTACCCAAACCACGTTCACCAACTAATTCACCCAACCACATTAAAATCATGGCGCCAGCTACCAAGGTAATAACCGTCGTGCTGAGAGTAAATAGATCATGGGAAACTAATAAACCTTGTGAATTTAATAAGGCAATGACTGAAACGCTTTGAAAAATAGCAAAAGGCACTGTCAAAAGTCTAGTATATTGATTAAGTTGTTCTCTTCCTGATTCACCTTCTTTTTGCATTTCTTTAATTTTAGGAAAAATCATCCCAGCTAATTGCATGACAATGGAAGCACTGATGTAAGGGCTAATCCCCACTGCCACTACGCTGAAACGAGAAAGAGTACCGCCTGAAAAAATATTCAAAAGATTTAAAAATTGACTGTTGGCAAAAATCAAAGCTAATTTAGCAACATCTACCGCTGGCAAAGGAATATGAGCCAAAAGTCTAAAGACAAAAAAAACTAAAGCGGTAAAATAAATTTTCTTCTTTAGTTCTTTTGTTGAAAAAAGTTTAACTAGAACTTGTTTGATTTTTTTTAACACAATAAGTTAAGCTATCACACTACCACCAACTTTTTCAATGGCTTTTTGGGCGTTGGCAGTACAAGCTAAACCTTTGATTGTTACTTTTTTAGTCAATGTACCAGTGTTAATGATTTTAGCTTTTCTAAATGCTGAATCAATCATTTTTTCTAATTTTAGAGTTTCTAAGGTAACTACATCAGCTTTAACTTTACTTAATTCTGATAAAGACAACACGGCTGTAGGATTAACCACATTTAATCTACCTTTACCTCTGTTCATTGGCATTCTTTTGCTTATAGGTAATTGACCACCTTCAAACCAAACTGGATTTTTAAAACCAGTTCTAGAACCTTGACCTTTTTGGCCACGTCCAGAAGTATGACCACCTTTACCGGAACCATAACCTCTACCCACTCTTTTGGATTTTTTAGTTGTAATGCTAGTAAGTTTGCTTAAGATTGACATGTTTTAAAATTCTTATTTACTTGATTTTTTAACTACTTTTTTAGAATCTTTTTTGACGATTTTAGGAGCGTCTTTTTTAACAGGAGCTTTTTTAGCTTCAGTTTCAGTTTTTTCAGATTGATGTTTCTTTTTAGCTAATTCTTCACGTTTCTTTCTCTCTTCTTCTTCAATTTGAGCAAGAGAACGTAATTTGATTCCTTTAACTTTAACAAGTTTTTCAATTTGTTTAAGAGCTTCAAAAGTAGCATAAACACTAGAGGTTTGATTACTACTGCCTAAAATTTTAGCAGAAATATCTCTAATACCAGCTGCTTCAACTACAGCTCTAACTGGGCCACCAGCGATAACTCCAGAACCACGAGGGGCTGGTTTTAATAAAACTTTACCGGCACCTTTTTTAACAGTAATTGCAAAAGGTAACGTAGTCCCATCAATTGGTACTTCAATCATCTTTTTCTTAGCTTTTTTGATCCCTTTTTGCATGGCAGAAACGACATCGCCAGCTTTTCCTAAACCAACTCCAACTTTACCTTTTTTATCACCTACTACCATTAAAACTGAAAAACCGATTTTATTTCCACCTTTGGTCTTTTTAGACACACGGGAAATTTGGATCATTTTTTCTTCAAACTCTTTAACTTGATTTTTATAGTTAGTTTGTCCTGACATGTTGATTAAATTTCAATTCCTGCTTCACGTAAAGCTTCAGCAACTGCTTTAACTCTACCGTGATATTTATAATAGCTACGATCAAAAACTAATTTAGTAATTTTTTTATCTTTGAGTTGATTGGCTAAATCTAAAGATACTTTAACAGCTTTTTCACTTTTAGTACCTTTAACTTTAGTATCTTTACCCAAATCACTAGCTGAGACTAAGGTTTTACCAATTTCATCATTAACAACCTGTAAAGCAATATGTTGATTGCTACGTAAGACTGTTAAACGAGGTCGTTGTGTAGTGCCAAATAATTTGGCTCTAACTCTTAGTTTTCTCTTTTGTTTTAAAGTTAAGTTATGTTTAATTTTTGGCATGATTATGCGGCAGCCTTTCCTGGTTTAAGCTTCACAACTTCGTCTTCGTATCTAATCCCTTTACCTTTATATGGTTCTGGAGGACGAATAGCTCTAATATCTGCGGCCACTTGGCCAACTAATTGTTTGTCAATTCCTTCAATAACAATAATATCAGTTCCTTGGGCACTTAATTTAATTCCTTCTGGAGCTTTAACTTCAACTGGATGAGAAAATCCAACAGAAAGTACTAAATTAGCTCCTTTGGCTTGAACACGATACCCAGTACCAAGTAATTTTAAAGATTTTTTATAACTTTCAGTAACCCCAATAATATAATTTTGAATTAAACTTCTTACTAAACCGTGTAAAGCTTTAGTAGCTTTAAGATCATCAGCTCTGGATACCATCACTTGATTATCTTTAACTTCTACCTTAATTTTAGCTGGTATATCTAAATTTAATTGACCTTTGGGGCCTTTGACCATTACTTGATTATCAGCCACTGTAATAGTAGTCTGAGGAGCAATGGATACTGGTTTTTTTCCAATTCTTGACATGTTCTAATTCCTATTTACCAAATTTTACAAAGGACTTCGCCACCGACATTTAATTTTCTAGCTTGAGCGTCAGTAACTAAACCTTTGCTAGTTGAAACAATGCTAATTCCATAGCCATTCATAACTCTAGGCAATTTACCGGCTGGAACATAAATTCTTCTGCCTGGCTTAGAGACTTGTTTGACTTCAGAAATAACATTAGTTTTATCTTGATATTTTAAAACTAATTTCAAGTCTGATTGAGGTTGTTTTTCAACAACTTCATAACTTTTTAAATAATTATTATCTACTAATAATTTAGCAATATTAACTTTAAGTTTGGTAGAAGGCATTACTAAATCTGCTCTACCGGCTAGAATTGCATTTTTGATTCTAATGAGCATGTCAGCTACTGGATCGGTAATCAACATAAAATTCCTTTATTTACTAGCCTTTACTACTCCTGGTAATTCTCCGCGAACGGCAAGTTCACGAAAAGTAATACGGCTTAAACCAAAGTAACGCATATAGCCATGAGGACGACCAGTCATTCTACAACGGTTTTTCCCTCTAGTCGAGACTCGATTAATTTTATGAATCCCGTCAGTGGCTACTTGTTGCCAATATTTGGCTCTTTGAGCTAATTGTCTCTTTGATTGTATAATTTTTGATACTTTTGCCATATTTTATTTTTCGTCTTGATTTTTTTCAAAAGGCATCCCGAGTAATTTTAATAATTCTCTGGAATACTCGTCATTCTTAATATTAGTAGTAATATTTACTTGCAAACCACGAATGGATTCAATTTTATCATAATCTATCTCTGGAAAAACAATTTGTTCTTCTAAACCTAAACTATAATTACCTTGACCATCAAAAGCAGTTAAAGAAACACCTCTAAAATCTTTGACACGAGGCAAAGTAATAGTGATCAATTTATCTAAAAATTGCCACATCTTTTCACCACGTAGAGTGACAGTGACTCCTAAAGGATCTCCTGCTCTTAATTTAAAGGTAGAAATGGCTTTACGAGCTTTAGTGACCATTGGAGTTTGACCAGTGATAACTTTAAATTGTTCAACAATATTTTCAATGGCTTTTTGTCTTGCCTTAGGATCTTGTGGATTAGCTACACCCATATGAACTACAACTTTAGTAATTTTTGGGATTTGAAAAACATTAGTTAATTCAAATTTTTTAGCTAAAGCTGGAACAATTTCCTGCTGGTATTTAGTTTGTAATCTATTCATGTTGTCCTATTTTTTAGTTTCGTTATTATTAACTGGCAAACTTTTACCAGTTTTAGCGAAAACTCTTTCTTTCTTACCGTTTTTTAACACTTTAATTTTAATTCTGTCGGCTTGATCTTTATCATTTAAAATCGCAATTTTGGCCAAATTTAAAGCTCTTTCTTTTCTAATTTTTTCACCGGCACGTTCTCCATAAGGCTTAACATGACGAGTATAAAGATTAATATCTTTAACTACAGCTTTACCTGACTTTGGTAAAACCTTAAGAATTGTGCTTTTTTTGCCTTTATCTTTACCGGCTGTAACTAAAACTTTATCACCTACTTTAAATTTCATAATACCTCCGGAGCTAAGCTAGCTATTTTAGCAAAACCATTGTCTTTGACTTCTCTAGCAATAGGGCCAAAAACGCGAGTACCAACTGGTTCTGGGTTTTTGCGAGATTCAACGACAACTGCTGCGTTATCATCAAAGCGGATATATTCTCCACTAGGACGTTTATACTCTTTGGTTGTTCTTACGAGGACAGCTTTAACTTTGCTACCTTTGACTAAGCTGGTTTGAGGATCTGCTTCAATCACTGAAGCAGAAACGATGTCACCAACATAACCAAAACGGCGTCTAGAACCTCCTAAAACTTGAATAACTCTCAGTTTTCTGGCTCCGCTATTGTCTGCAACTCGTAAGACTGTTCTAAGTTGTATCATAATTATTTTTCTATAATATTAACTATTTTAAAGCGTTTAGTTTTACTAATTGGTCTAGTTTCCTCAATAATCACATTATCACCTTCTTTAACACTTAAACCTTCAAGATGACAAGCATAATTTTTGCTTCTTTTAACATATTTTTTGTATAAAGGATGTTGCCATTTACGGACGACCAAAACCTTTGCGGTTTTTTCATTCTTTACACTGGTCACTGTTCCATTAATAGTTTTCATAATTATTTAGTTTCTTTTGCTGTCTTTTGTTCATTAGCTGACATTAACTGTTTTTGAGTAATAAGAGTTTTCACTCTTGCTAAATCATCAGCAATATTTTTGACAGAACTGGTATTTTCTAACCTTCTGGCACTTTTTTCAAGTCTTAATTTAGCTAATTTAGCTAATAAGTCTTGATTTAGCTTATTTAACTCGTCTAAACTTTTTTCATGTAAAGCTTTAATATCATTTCTTTTCATACATCCTTATTTTTCAATCAATTTAGTTTTTAAAGATATTTTATGAGCAGCTTTAGTGAAAGCTTCTTTAGCGACATCTAAAGTCACGCCACCTATTTCAAATAAAATTGTACCTGGTTTAATCACAGCTACGTAACAATCAATTGCCCCTTTACCAGAACCCATTTTAACCCCAATTGGTTTTTTGGTAATTGGTTTGTGGGGGAAAATTCTAATCCAATATTTCCCAGTTCTTTTGGTAGCATAGGTAATTTTTTTACGAGCAGCTTCGATCTCTTTTGAAGATAACCAGCCACCGGCTAAAGCCTTTAAACCATATTCACCAAAAGCTAAAGTTGTGCCACGAGTAGCTACACCTTTATTTTTGTCTCTAAATTCTTTACGGTATTTGCGTCTTTTAGGTTGTAACATTAGATTACTTCTCCTTTATAGATCCAAACTTTGATCCCTACATACCCAGAGCGGGTTTTGGCAGGAGCTTCGTAATAATCAATATTTGCTCTCAAAGTTTGAGTAGGGACACTCCCTTTAAAATATTTTTCACTACGACCAATTTCAGCTCCGTTAATTCTTCCAGATAATTGAATTTTTACTCCCTTAGCTCCAGCATCCATCACTTTTTCTAAAGCTTGATTAATAGCTCGACGATGAGGATAACGGCTAATTAATTGAGTAGCAATTCTTTGCACCACTAATTTGGCACTTAAATCTGGTTCTTTAACTTCTTCAACTTTTAATTCCACTCTTTTTTGTTGTTTTTTATCTTGACCAAGATTAATGGTTTTTTCGATGGCTTTTTTGATATCTTCCAAATTTTTACCACCTTTACCAATAACGACACCTGGTCTAGCAACACTTAAAATAATCTTAATTCTAGTTAAAGAGCGTTCAATATCAACACTGACTAAACCAGCACTAGCTAATTTGTCATTTAAAAATTCTCTAACTTTATGATCTTCAATAACTTGATCGGCATAATTTACTTTACTAGCAAACCAACGAGATTTCCAAGTAAAAATGTTGCCTAATCTAAAACCAGTAGGATTGACTTTTTGACCCATAGGTTATTTCCTCCCTCCGAAACTTTTGGTTCTAATTTTTTTAGTAGCTTGTTGTTTAACAGCTTTAGTAGCAGCAATCTTTTTATCAGATTTTACTAATTCTGGCTGTTTATTAATAGCTTTTACTTTTTTAGTTTCAGTTTTTTCAGCTACTTTAACAGTAGCTTTTTCTGCAGGTTCAGTAACTTTAGGAGCTACTACTTGATCTTGTTTAGCTTCTAAAATTACTCTGACATGACAAGTTCTCTTAAAAATAGAGTGAGCTCTGCCACGACTAACTGATCGATATCTTTTGTAGACTGGACCAGTTTCAATCAAAATATTATTTAATTTTAAATCTTCTAATTTAAGGTTATGATTATGCCAGGCATTAGCTAAAGCTTGACGCATTACCTTAAGCAGAACAACGGTTGATTTGCGTTCTACCAAAGCTAATTGTTTGATTGCCTGTTCTAAAGGCAATTTTTTCACAGAGTTAGCAACTAATCTAACTTTGCGTGGTGCTTGTCTGGTATTTTTCTGTGTTGCCACAATTAACATAGAATTTCCTTTAAGTCTTAGTTAAGAGACGTTTAACCACCTTACCATGACCTCTAAAGGTCCTTGTAGGAGCAAACTCACCTAATTTATGACCAACCATTGATTCATTAACAAAAACTTCAATGAAGTTTTTACCTTGGTGAACCATAAAGGTATGACCAACAAAATCTGGGGCGATGATACAAGCTCTGCTCCAAGTTTTGATAGCTTTCTTTTCACCAGTCTCTTTTTGCTTTTGCACTTTTTGCAAAAGTTTAGCATCAATGAATGGTCCTTTTTTACTACTTCTTGACATAGATTATTTAATTCTTCTATCTTTAACGATAAATTTATTACTCTTTTTCTTACTTCTAGTTTTCTTGCCTGGAGAAGCGATCTTTCCCCATGGAGTTTTAGAATATTTAAGCCCAACTCCGCTACGGCCTTCACCACCACCGTGGGGGTGAGAATTAGGATGTTGAGCAGTACCACGAACAGTAGGTCTAATACCCATCAAGCGTTTGACACCAGCTTTACCTAATTTTCTATTTTTCCAATCTTGATTACCAATTTGACCAATAGTTGCAAAACATTCTAAACTAACTAAACGATGTTCTTTAGATGGTAATTGCACAGTGGCATATTTACCTTCTTTAGATTGAATTAAAGCAGCTGAACCAGCTCCACGAACTAATTGGCCACCTTTTCCAGCTCTTAACTCTAAATTATGAATAGGCATCCCAATTGGAATATTCTTTAATGGCATAGCATTACCAACTCTTGGTTCTGCTTTTTCACCTGCCATAATTGTATCACCAACTTGTAAACCTTCTGGAGCTAAAATGTAACTTTTAGCACCATCTTTATAATAAATTAAAGCAATATTAGCGCTACGCATTGGATCATATTCAACTCTTTTAACCAAGCCTGGAACTTCTAGCTTGCGACGTTTAAAATCAATAATTCTCATTCTCTTTTTTACACCACCACCACGATGTCTCATGGTAATATGACCTTTAAAACCTCTACCTTGACGTTTCTTCAAACCTTTAACTAATAAACTCTTTTCTGGTGCACCTTTGTGTAAATCAGAACGATCAACAACCACTTTGTGTCTTGTTCCTGGTGTGCTGGGTTTAGTTTTTCTTAACATTATTCCTTTTAAGCTTCTTTAGCGATATCAAATAAATTGATACTATCTCCTGCCTTTAAAGTTACCATCGCCTTTTTAGTTTTAGGCATAGTTACTTGCAGTCTTCTTTTACCAGTTTTTTTGAAATCTCTAGAACGCATGACTGTGTTAACAGCAATTACTTTAACTGAAAAAATGCTTTCTACAGCTTCTTTAACTTGATTTTTATTAGCAGTTTTAGCAACTTCAAAAGTATAAACATTGCTAGTACTGGCTAATTTTAAAGTTTTTTCTGTAATAACTGGTTTTTTGACAATATAAGCGTTCATAGTTTTTTTTCGTTATTTAGTTTTAGTAGTAGTTTTTTTCTTAGCTGTAGTTTTAGCAGCTGGTTTAGTAGCTTTTTTAGCACTAGGCTTGGTAACTACTTTAGCAGCTGATTCTTTAGCTACAACTTTTTTAGCTTCTTTAACAACTTTGACTTCAGCAACTTCAGATTGAGCTTTTTTTAATCTTTCTTCTAAAGCTTTTAAAGTTTGGGTTGTTACTAAAATTTTACCAGCGCAAGCTACTTCATAAACATTTAATCTGCTAGCATTGGTAATTACAACATTTTCAATATTTCTAAAAGATCTCATCACCAAAGGTAAACTTTCTGGTAAAACTAATAAAACTTTTTGATCAGCTAAACCAACTTTAGTTAAAAATTGATTAGCTTCTTTGGTTTTACCAATAGATCTTAAAATTTCATCAGTGACAATAATATTTTCAGCTTGAACAGTTAAAACATTCTTTAAAGCAACTTTCTTTAAAGTAGCAGATAAATCTCTTTTCCAATTTTCATTACCAGTTGGACCATGACAAACAGCACCGCCTTTAAAAAGGTTAGCAGTTCTATCACCATGACGAGCATTACCAGTCCCTTTTTGTTTATAGATTTTTTTGCTAGTTCTATCAACGTCACTGCGAGTTTGCACTTTGCTAGTACCTTGTCTTTGATTACTCAAATAAACACGGATAGCTTGAGCTAATAAAGTTCGATTTACTTTTTTAACAAATAAATCATCACTCACAGTTAGTTTGGCATTTTGATCAGTAGCTTTGATCATTTTGAGTTGCATATCTAGTTTTCTTCTTTCTTAACTTCTGTTGATTGAGTTTCTTGAGAATCTTTCTTAACGGTTTCTTTGATTCCACAAGCTTTTTTATCTAATTGAATGGTTTTTTTAACACCAGTCTTAGTAATTTTAACGGTGCTAGTATTATAACCTGGAATTGGACCATTGACCCAAAGTTCATTTCTTTCTGAATCAATATGTAAAACCACTAAATTACTGACAGTTTTTAAAACATCACCCATATGGCCAGCCATTCTTTGGCCAAGGAAAACTCTACCTGGAGTAGTACGACAACCAATAGCCCCAGGAGCACGACCGCGGTCAGATTGACCATGAGTACGTGGACCACCGTGAAAGCCATGACGTTTCATCACACCAGCAAAACCTTTACCTTTACTTCTACCTTGAATGGAAACAATATCACCCACTTCTAAAACATCGGTTAATTTAATAACATCACCTGGTTTTAATAAAGCATCAACTTCTTCTTTATTATTTTCGTTGAAGAAAAATTTTAAACCAACTAAATCTTTGAAACCTTGAGCTAAACCAACTTTTTCAATTTTGGTTTTTAAAGGCTTGGTACAATTTTTTAATTTTTTCTTACCATAAGCAACTTCTAAAATTAAACAGTCCTGAACTTGATTGTTTTCAGGTCTATTTTTAGCTTTGAGAGCTCTCTTAGAAATGACAGCATTGGTGTCTACTACTAAACGAGTGACAGCTAAACGCTTGCCTGAGATATCCCAAGCCTGTCTCATGCCAGTTTTGGTAGCAAATAGCGTGTTTAACATTTTCTAATCCTATTTTCTTAATTATTGTTATTAATTAGTATTTTTAGCTTGACCTAGTCAAACTTTGATTATTTTTTAGTAATCTTGAGTTGGTGGAAATTTTATTTTTAATGCTATTTAGTTAAAAAAGCCATTAAAAATAAAATCTCCTTTTAACTACATTTTAATCTGAATATCAACCCCACCAGGTAATTCTAGGTGCATCAATGAATCAATAGTTTTGCCTGTTGGATTGATAATTTCAATCAATCTCTTATGAGTTCTAATCTCATAATGTTCTTGGGCATTTTTATCAGTGTGTGGCGAAGTTAAAACAGTGAAAGATTTAGTATTGGTAGGTAAAGGTACAGGACCAACTACCTTAGCTCCTGTTGAAAGAGCAGTTTGTAAAATCTTTCTGGCAGCCTCGTCAATGACTCGATGATCATAGGATTTTAGTCTAACCCTAATCTTGTAGGATGCCGGTTGTTTATTAACTTTATTCGCCATATTTATTTGTTAAGTTTATATGTATTAATTTAATATTTACTAATATAAAGACAAGGCGTGATTATAATATATTTTTTATCTTGTGTACAGGGGAAAACTCTTTTTTGCCTGTCTTTTATTGATTTTACCCCTTAAGATTAAATAACCCCGTCTAAAAAGACGGGGTTATTAACCTAAATTTCCCTTTTATTTAAGAATCTTGGTAATAGCACCAGCTCCAACAGTAATACCACCTTCACGAATAGCAAAACGTAAAGTTTCATTTAAAGCAACTGGAGCAATTAATTTAACAGTCATTTTAGCATTATCACCAGGCATAACCATTTCTACGCCATTAGGAAGAACAATTTCACCAGTTACATCAGTGGTACGAATGTAGAACTGAGGTTTGTAACCAGAGAAGAAAGGTTTGTGACGACCACCTTCTTCTTTTTTGAGAATGTAAACTTCAGCTTCAAATTCAGTATGAGCTTTGATACTGCCAGTTTTACAAAGAACTTGACCTCTTTGAACATCTTCTTTACCAACACCTCTAAGTAAAATACCAACGTTATCGCCAGCTTGACCTTCATCAAGCATTTTTCTAAACATTTCAACACCAGTAACAACTGATTTAACAGCATCTTTAAAGCCGACAACTTCAATTTCTTCACCGACTTTAACTTTACCGGTAGCAATACGACCAGTAACCACAGTGCCACGACCTTTGATTGAAAAGACATCTTCAATTGGCATTAAGAAAGGTTTGTCAACTTCACGAACTGGATCTGGAATATTATCGTCAACAGCTTTCATTAATTCCATGATTTGATTTTGAGCAGCTTCGTCACCTTCTAGAGCTTTAAGAGCGCTAACACGAACGACAGCAGCTTTATCACCATCATAGTTATATTTAGTTAAAAGTTCACGAACTTCCATTTCGACTAAGTCGAGTAATTCTGGATCGTCAACCATATCACATTTGTTTAAAGCCACAACCAATTTTGGCACGTTAACTTGATTGGCAAGTAAAATGTGCTCACGAGTTTGAGGCATAGGACCGTCAGTAGCGGCTACCACTAAGATAGCACCATCCATTTGAGCGGCACCAGTGATCATGTTCTTGATATAGTCAGCATGTCCTGGAGCGTCAATATGAGCATAGTGACGTTTTTCGGTTTCGTATTCAATGTGTTTAATATTGATAGTAATACCACGAGCTACTTCTTCAGCGCTGTTTTCAACATCAGCATATTTTAAAGCTTTGTTGATTTCACTAGGAATTTTTTTAGCTAAAACTTGAGTAATAGCTGCAGTTAAAGTAGTTTTACCGTGATCAATGTGGCCAATAGTACCAATATTGACGTGAGGTTTATTGCGGACGAATTTATTGTCTGCCATAGTTTTTCTCCTTTTTTTTAATTTTTATTTTTTAATACCTTTGCGTTCTTCAACGACTTTGTCAGTAATTTGCTTAGGCACTTCTGCATAATGGCTTGGCAACATTACACTAGTTGCACGACCTTGTGTCATGCTTCTTAAAATTGTAACATATCCTTGCATTTCTGCCAAAGGAACTAAAGCGGTAATAATTACAGCAGTTCCTCTTTGACTAGTACCTTGAATTTGAGCTCTACGACCACCTAAATCACCTAAAACATCTCCCATAAATTCTTCTGGTGTAGTAACTTCAACTTTCATGATAGGTTCAAGTAAAACCATTCCGGCAGTTGGCATAGCATTACGCATAGCTAAAGAACCAGCCATCTTAAAGGATAATTCACTAGAGTCAACATCATGGTAAGACCCATCGTAAAGAGTAACTTTAATGTCAGTCATTGGATAACCAGCTAAAAAGCCTCTTTCCAAAGATTCTTTAACACCTTTATTAGTAGGTTCAATAAATTCACGAGGAACTACACCACCTTTAATTTCGTTTACAAATTCATAACCTGTCCCACGATCTCTAGGTTCTAATCTAAGTAAAACGTGACCGTATTGACCATGTCCACCAGTTTGTTTAATGTATTTACCTTCACCTTTAGCTTCTTGAGTAATAGTTTCTCGATAGGCTACTTGAGGTTTACCAACATTAGCATCAACCTTAAATTCACGTTTCATTCTATCTACAATAATTTCAAGATGAAGCTCGCCCATACCACCAATAATAGTTTGACCAGTTTCTTGATCAACTTTAATACTAAAGGTTGGATCTTCTTCAGATAATTTGTTAAGAGCTAAGCCCATTTTTTGTTGGTCAGCTTTAGTTTGAGGTTCGATAGCTAATGAGATCACTGGTTCAGCAAAAGTAATTCTTTCCAATTCTAATGGTGTAGCTTCATCACAAAGAGTATCACCAGTTTTAGTATCTTTAAAACCAATCACTGCCACAATTTCACCAGCTTTACCTTCTTCAATTTCTTCACGTTGATTGGAGTACATTAAGAGTAAACGACCAACGCGTTCTCGGCAATCTTTACTAGAATTATAAGTATAACTACCTGATTTTAAGACTCCAGAATAAATACGTAAGTAAGTTAAGCGACCAACATGAGGATCGGTTTGAATCTTAAAAGCTAAAGCAGCAAATTTTTCTTCTGGAACTAATTGTCTTTCAGTTTCTTCACCAGTCTTAGAATCTTTACCAACAATTTTTTTAATATCTGTTGGAGAAGGTAAATATTCCACAATTGCATCAAGTAAACTATGAACACCCATATTACGTAAAGAACTACCGGCAAAAACTGGCACTAATTCATAGTTAATAACAGCTTTTCTTAAAGCAGCCTTTAATTCATTGACGCTCATTTCTTCACCATTAAAGAATTTTTCCATTAACACTTCATCAGTTTCAGCAATTGCTTCTACTAATTCTTGACGTTTCTTCTCAGCAGCTTCTTTATATTCTTCTGGAATATCAATCCATTCTGGAGGAGTCTTTGGGTCTTGATCTTTGTAATAAACAGCTTTGCGATCTAATAACATTATGGAACCACAAAAAGAATTTTCAGCCCCCATTGGTAAAACCATTTCGGCTGGTTTAACACCAAATTTTTCGCGGATATCTTTAACAGTAGCGGCAAAGTCAGCCCCAACTTTATCCATTTTGTTAACAAAACAAATACGAGGCACATTATATTTATCAGCTTGACGCCAGACGGTTTCTGATTGAGATTGAACACCTTCACTAGCATCCAAAACAGTAATACCTCCATCAAGAACACGTAAAGAACGTTCTACTTCAGCAGTAAAATCAACGTGACCAGGAGTATCAATAATATTAAAACGATAATCAGCTTTAGGAAGATGACAATCAAAATGTTGAGTCCAGAAAGTAGTAGTAGCAGCAGATTGAATGGTGATCCCTCTTTCTTGTTCTTGTTCCATCCAGTCCATTACAGCAGCGCCTTCATGAACTTCACCAATCTTGTAAGTTTTACCAGTAAAAAACAAAATACGTTCGGTGGTAGTAGTTTTACCTGCATCGATATGGGCAATTACCCCAATATTACGAATGCGGTTAAGTGGCACTGTTTTATTAACAGAATTTGACATGTCTTTCCTTTAAATAATAAATTTATTTCTTGAGCAAATTATCATGGTTATTGTGAAAACAACCTATTATAGCTGAATCTTTAATCAACTTAAACTTGCAAGCCAAACTTAGAAAAAACTACCATCTAAAGTGAGCAAAAGCTTTATTAGCTTCTGCCATCTTATAAGCAGTATTACGTTTTTCAATGGCTCCGCCTTGTTCTTGTAAGGCATCTTGCATTTCAGCTACTAATTTGTCAGTGTAATCGTGATATTGTTTATTAGGTCTAGCATTAGCAGCTATGATTAACCAACGAATAGCCAAAGAATTAGCTCTTTTAGGGCTAACTGGCATAGGCACTTGATAAGAAGCACCACCCACACGTCTAGATCTTACTTCCATAGCTGGGCTAATTTTTTCTACGACTTCTTCTAACACTAATTCTGGTTTTTTGTTAACCTTCTTAGCAAGAACTTCTAAAGCAGTATAAACTTTTTTAGCTGCCACGGCTTTTTTACCATTACGCATTGAACGATTAATTAATTTGGTCACTAAAGTACTGTTATATTTTTTATCTGGTTGAACAGGTCTAGTGTTATTCTTTTTGATTCTCATAAACTTCCTCTTTATTTTTTAGGTCTCTTCACACCATATTTGCTACGACTGGTCATACGGCCATCAACACCGGCACAGTCGTATTTGCCTCTTACAATATGATATTTTACACCTGGTAAGTCTTTAACACGACCACCTCTGATTAACACAATACTGTGTTCAGCTAAGTTATGACCTTCACCCTGAATATAAGCAGTAACTTCAACTTTATTAGATAAGCGGACACGAGCAACTTTACGCAAAGCTGAGTTTGGTTTTTTTGGAGTCATAGTTTTGACTACAGTACAAACCCCTCTTTTTTGTGGATTAGTACTTTTTACTGGCTTACCAGTAATACTATTCCAGCTACGACGTAAGGCGGTAGCCTTAACACGTTTAACTTTTGCGTTTCTTCCACCCTTTCTAATGAGTTGGTTAATGGTTGGCATAAATAATTTCCTTTATTTTCAAGATTCTGATTGTAACATAAGAACTCGGTTT
This sequence comes from uncultured Pseudomonadales bacterium, assembly GCA_964645645.1. GTDB lineage: Bacteria > Patescibacteriota > Microgenomatia > UBA1400 > PJMF01 > CAZYBC01. Next base: position 15,500 of record CAZYBC010000011.1, on the reverse strand, counting down.
TACCCAGAGTTAATTTGTACCTTGTTCTTCAACTTCTACTAATTTGGCTCTTTCTTCGGTGGTTGGAATAAGTCTACCAATAATCACGTTTTCTTTGAGACCTTCCAAGTAATCCACACTACCACTAGCAGCAGCGTCAGTTAAGACATGTTTAGTGTGCTGGAATGAAGCGGCTGACAACCAAGAATTGGTGTACAAAGCAGACCGAGTAATTCCAGACAATAACACTCTAGCTGTAGCTGGTTCACCGCCAGAAGCCATGACGTTATCGTTTTCATCCATGAAACGACTCTTTTCGATAATTTCGCCGGTTAAGAATTGAGTGTCGCCAGAACTTTCAATCTGAACTTTATCACCCATCTTTCTGGCAATAACTTCAAAGTGTCGATCATTGATATTAATACCCTGAGATTCATAAACAGCTTGAGTTTGTTGAACAATTAATTCTTGAGTGGCCATTAAACCTTTAACTTGTAAGTATTCTTGAATATTAATAGAACCTTGAGTTAAAGCTTGACCCATATAAACTAAATCATTGTCTTTTACTAATAAAGGCATTGATTCTGGTAAAGTATATTGTTCATCTTCAGCTGGAGTGACATTAGATTTGATGGTGATAATTTTTTGACCATCTTTTTCTTCAATACTCACTTTACCGGTGATATGAGCAATTAAAGCTTGAGACTTAGGAGTTCTAGCTTCAAAAAGTTCTTCCACACGAGGTAAACCTTGAGTCACGTCCAAACCCACAATACCACCAGAGTGCTTAATACGCATGGTTAACTGGGTACCTGGTTCACCAATAGATTGAGCGGCAATTACCCCAACTGGAGTCCCGACTTCAACTACTTTGTTGTAACCCAAATCCCAACCATAACATTTGGCACAAAGACCTCTTCTAGCATCACAGGTTAAAGGAGAACGTACTTTAACAGCTTCTAACTTAGAAGCATTGATCTCATCAGCAATTTCTGGGGTAATAATTTCGTTAGCTTTTACCAACACTTTATTACCAAGCTTAATATCTTCGCTAGCAAAACGGCCAGTGATTCTAGAGACAAAAACATTAGGACGATCAGATTTATTGATCACAATACCTTGATGAGTACCACAATCATCCATTCTAATAATGGCATCATGAGACACATCATGAAGTCTACGAGTTAAGTAACCAGCATCAGCAGTCTTTAAAGCTGAGTCAGTAAGACCTTTTCTAGACCCACGAGCTGAAGTCACGTATTCAAAGATTGTTAAACCTTGACGGAAGTTAGACTTGGTAGGCATTTCCACAATGTTACCCATAGGGTCAACCACCAAACCACGCATAGCGGCTAACTGTTTAACCTGATCTTTAGAAGCACGAGTACCTCCAGAATTAATAATTACTTTCACAGCATTCTTTTCATCATAAGAATCCCAAGTTTTGCCTGCCACTTCTTCAGTGGTGTTCATCCAAATTTGTTGAGTCTTCTTTCTTCTTTCATCATCAGTAATTAAACCTTGAAGGTAATTATCTTGAACTTCTTCGGCTTGCTTGTTAGCTTGATCAATAATGCCATCTTTTTCATCAATCATTTCACAGTCAGTCACAGCAACAGATAAACCAGAATTGGTAGCAGCTTCAAAACCTAAATCTTTGATATCATCAATTAATTTGGCTACTTTTCCAGATTCAAAAAGATCAATTGTGGTTGTAACAATCTTTTTAATCTTACCAGCATTAACTGGTTCATTAATAAAGCCCATTTCTTGAGGTAAAACATCATTAAAGGTAATTCTACCAATGGTGGTTTCTACAATCTGTAGCTTGCCATTAATTTCCAAACGAATCTTCATTAATTGACGTAAACCTAATTTGCCAATTTGGAAAGCATGATAAGCTTCTTCTTTATCAGCAAAAATAGTTTTAACAGAAGCTAAATCTTGATCAATGCTAGTGTAATAGAAAATACCCATAGCCATTTCTTTGTTAGGAATAGTTACAGGTTCACCGTTAGCTGGCTTTAATAAATTATGGTTAGCCATCATTAATTCAATGGCTTCTTCTTGAGCTCTCTTAGTTAAAGGCACATGAACAGCCATCTGATCTCCATCAAAGTCAGCGTTATAACCAGAACAGACACAAGGATGTAATCTAATAGCAGCACCTTCAGTCAAAACTGGGAAGAAAGCTTGCATACCTAATTTGTGCAAAGTTGGAGCACGGTTTAAAATCACTGGATGATTCTCAGTTACTTTCTCTAGAACTGCATAAACATCACCTTCACGTCTATCAACTAAATTACGAGCACTCTTTACGTTAGGAGCGACACCTTGTTTGATTAATTCATGTAAAACATAAGGTTTGAACATTTCCAAAGCCATGTCTTTAGGAATACCACATTGATTAAGTTTAAGTTCCGGGCCAACCACAATGACACTTCTTCCTGAGTAGTCAACACGTTTACCTAATAAGTTTTGACGGAAACGACCTTGTTTACCTTTCAACATTTCTGATAAAGAACGTAAAGGTCTTCTTGCTCGACGACGAGTTTGTCTAGCTTGGCTACTGTCAACCAAAGAATCAACGGCTTCTTGAAGCATTCTTTTTTCATTACGTAAAATGATTTCTGGAGCTCCAAGATTAATTAAATGTTTTAAACGATTATTACGGTTGATAACACGACGGTATAAATCATTTAAGTCACTAGCAGCAAAACGGCCACCAGATAATTGCACCATAGGTCTTAAATCTGGAGGTAAAACTGGTAAGATGGTCATAAACATCCAGCTTGGATCAATACCAGCTTTGAGTAAACCTTCTACCACTTTTAATCTCTTGACTGCTTTAGTACGTCTAACGCCTTTGGCTTCAGCCATTTCATCACGTAATTCTTGAGCTAATTTTTCCAAATCAACTTCTTGAGCTAAACGATAGATACTTTCAGCACCCATGCCTACTTCAAGATGTTCCACACAATCATATTCATCAAGTTTGATGTATTCATCTTCACTTAAAATGGTGCCTTTTTTAATCTTTTTAACCATGGCTTTAACAGTTTTGTAAATTTCTTCAATTTGTTCTAATTGAGTATCAAGGCTGGCCTTGATGCTACCAATTTTTTGTTTAGCTTTAACTTCAATTTCGGTAACTTTAAGTTGTAAAGTTTCCTTATTTTGGACTTTATCTTTAAGATTTTTCTTATCTTGATCTAAAGCATCTTTAGCAGTTTGAATTTGAGCCTTGGCTTCTTCCTTCATTTCATCTTGAGTTTTTACCAAATTAACTTCAATTCTATCTAAAACCGCTTTTTTATCTTCCTTGTTAACATCTAAAACAATGTATTTAGAAAAATACATAATGGAATTAAGATTACGAGGAGAAACATCTAACAATAAAGATAATTTAGAAGGAGCACCTTTAAAGAACCAAATATGAGCTACTGGAGTGGCTAATTTAATATGACCCATTCTTTCTCTACGAACTCTAGAATGAGTAACTTCCACACCACATTTGTCACAAATAATCCCTTTATAACGGATTCTTTTGTACTTACCACAGTGACATTCGTAATCTTTTACTGGACCAAAAATCTTTTCATCAAATAAACCATCTTTTTCTGGTTTAAGAGAACGATAGTTAATGGTTTCTGGTTTTTTAACTTCTCCATGAGACCAAGATAAAATGACATCTGGAGAGGCGATGTTAATTTGTAATGCTTGAAAGTCGATAATGTTTTTCATAAATTAAGTGCCTTTATTAAATTAAATTGCTAAGATTAAACGTCCTCCTCTTCCAAAACTTCTTCGTCTGAAGGTTCTTCTTCAAGATCAACATCTGCTTCTACTTCATCAAGATTTTCTTCATCTAAAACTTCTTCAGAGGATTCTTCTGCGTTTTCTTCTACAGCAAGATCATTAACTAATTCTTCTTCAGGAATGACGCTGACTTCGTTTTCTTCGTCTTCAGTTTCTTCCATCTCTAAAGGTTTAACATCTAAGCCCAAAGAGTTTAATTCTCGCATCATTACTTTAAAAGCTTCTGGAACAGTAGGAGCAGGAATATCTTCACCTTTGACCATGGCTTCAAAAGCTTTAGCTCTACCCATCACATCGTCAGATTTGATGGTTAACATTTCCTGAAGAGCATGAGCTGCACGATGTGCTTCAAAAGCCCAGACTTCCATTTCCCCTAATCTCTGACCACCCATTTGAGCTTTACCGCCTAAAGGCTGTTGAGTAACTAAGGAATAAGGACCAGTAGAACGAGCGTGGGTCTTGTCCTCAACCATGTGGATTAACTTAAGCATGTAAGCTACCCCAACCACGGTTGGTTCTTTGAATTCTTCTCCTGTACGGCCATCATAAAGTTGAACTTTACCAGAAACTGGTAAACCAGCTTTTTCTAATTCTTCCCAGATTTGATCTTCATTAACAGGTTCAAAAGCTGGAATTGCAACTTTATAACCTAATTTTTGAGCGGCCCAACCTAAGTGAGCTTCTAAAAGCTGACCTAAGTTCATACGAGCTAAGACAGATAAAGGAGAAATAATAACATCTACAGTAGTTCCATCCTCTAAGTGAGGCATATCAGAAGCTGGCACAATTTTGGAAATAACACCTTTGTTACCATGACGTCCGGCTAATTTATCACCGACGGTGATTTTTCTGACTTGAGCTACTTTGACGATCACTTCTTTAAGAGTACCTGGATCTAATTCATCACCTAATTCACGATCTAAAATAGAAACGTCAATTACAGTGCCTTGTTCTCCATGAGGTAATCTCACTGAAGTGTCACGAACTTCTCTGGATTTTTCTCCAAAAATTGCTCTTAATAATCTCTCTTCTGGAGTTAATTCAGTTTCACCTTTAGGAGCAATTTTACCCACTAAGATATCACCAGCATTAACTTTGCTACCAACTCTAATAATGCCATCAATATCTAAGTTTCTTAAATAGCTTTCAGAAACATTAGGAATATCATTGGTTAATTCTTCAGGTCCAAGACGAGTATCCATGACTTTAGCTTTATGTTCACTAATTTGCACGGAAGTTAAGACGTCATCTTTAACTAAACGATCAGAAATAACGATAGCATCTTCATAACCTAAACCTTCAAATGAAGTATAGGCAATTAAAGTATTAGCACCTAAAGATAATTCACCATGATCAGCAGCTGGGCCATCAATAATCACTTCACCTCTTTTAATTTGTTGGCCAACTTTAACAATTGGTTTTTGAGAATAACTAGTACTTTGAGAAGTACGAACAAATTTAGCGATCAAATAGGTTTCTTTACCTTTTTCGTAAACAATATTTTCCACTGGTTCTTCTTCAGCTAAACGAGCGGCTTTTTCTTGATCTGCCTTATCTACAACAACCACAATTTTATTAGCATCTACATATTCCACCACACCATTACTACGAGCTTTTAAGGTTCCACCCATAGCAGTAGCAACAGTTTCTTCCATGCCGGTACCGACAATAGGAGCTTGAGGTTTAATCAAAGGCACTGCCTGACATTGCATATGAGTACCCATCAATGCACGGTTAGCTTCATCATGAGCAATAAAAGGAATTAAAGAAGCAGAAGTACCAATCACTTGGCGAGGAACAACGTCAATATATTGCACATCTTCTACTGGACCTTCTACAAATTCATTCATGTAACGCATTGGCACCCAATCTTGAGTAAGGTAACCTTTGTCATCAATTTCTACACCAGCGTGAGTAATCTTATAATCTTCTTCTTCGTCAGCTGATAAATAAACAATTTCATCAGTGATCTTCATCTTACCTTTAACATTTTGCACTTTTAGGTAAGGAGCTTCTAAGAAACCAAAAGTATTAACTTTAGCGTATAAACTTAAATAAGTTACTAACCCAATATTTGGACCTTCTGGAGAACGGACTGGACAAATTCTAGAATATTGAGAAGCATTAATATCACGCATAGAGAAGCTAGCACGTTCTCTGGTAACACCACCAGTACCCATCACAGATAAACGACGTAAGTTGTCAATTTCTGATAAAGGATTGGTTTGATCTAAGATAGCAGATAAACGGTTGCGGCGGAAAAATTCATTAATGGTAGCAATTAAAGGACGAGCATTAACTAAAGCTGATGGAGTTAAGGTTTCATCAGTTTTGGTTAAAGACATTTTTTCACGAATAGATCTTTCCAAACGGATTAAACCAATACGGAAAGCATTATCTTTTACTAATTCACCAACTCTACGTACACGGCGATTGCTAAGATGATCAATGTCATCAACTTTACCAACGCCATTTTGTAAACCAACTAAATAAGCAATAGCGGCCACAAAATCTTGAGGATCTAAGACAGTTTTATTATCTTCAACTTTAATTTTTAAACGGCGATTAAGTTTATATCTACCTACTTCACCTAAATCATAACGGCGTGGATCAAAGAATAATTGACGGAAGAAATTTTTGGCAGTATCAATGACGGCTGGTTCACCAGGACGCATTTTTTCATAAATTTCTAATAAAGCTTCTTCTTTAGTAGCAGTAGCATCTTTTTCTAAGGTTTTTTCAATCAAACCTAAATCATCTTTAATTCCTAATTTGCTAAATAATTTTTGAATTTCTTCAGCAGATTCATAACCTAAAGCTTTTAATAAAACAGTGGCGGGCATTTTACGACGACGATCAATTTTAACTGCAATAACATCTCTCTTACCAACGACCATTTCAATCCAAGAACCACGTAAAGGTCTTAATTCTGCTTTGTATAAAACTTTACCAGTAGCACTATCATCATCACCAGAAAAGAACACACCTGGAGATCTCACTAATTGAGTAATAATGGCACGTTCAATACCATTAATAATAAAAGTACCCACAGCAGTCATCTTAGGAATATCGCCTAAGAAAACTTCTTGAGTAATTTCTTCTTGAGTTTTTTTATTAGTTAAAGTTGCTTCTACGTAAAGGGGAATGTCGTAACTAACGTTTTTTGCTTTAGCTTGTTTAGGAGTATATTTAGGTTCACCAAAACGATGAGCGCCAAATTTTAAAACCCAGTTTTTACCAGTAAAATCTTCGATACCTTTATTGTCATTAATTTCAGCTAAGGAGCTCTTAATTCCCTCATCCAAAAACCATTGATAACTTTTCTTTTGTAATTTAATTAAATCAATTTCTGGAAGAATTTGATGAGGTCTGCCCCAATTAATACGCTTGTTAGACATAGATTTGCTCCTTTTACTGTGATTTAGACAGTTGTTCTTTTTGGTTTTATCTACTAATTGGTGCCCATTTATTTTTAAAAATTAAGAATAAAAGTAGGCGGTAAACTAAGACATTTTTTATTGATTCATCAATTATTTATCGCAAAAAAAACATAGAGAGGCTAGCTCTCTTTGTTTCTTAGAATAATGTTTAAAGACAAAAAATGTGATCAATCATTGAAAATTGCCTTAGATACGAAAGAGAATTATAACAAGGTTTTTCCACTATCGCAAGTAGCTATTGACATTTTGATTGTGTTGCTCTGCTGTTTTAGCAAAATGGATTACTCCCTGGCTATCATGAAGATAGAAAAGATAATCACTATCTAAGGGATCTAAAGCTGCTTTAATTGCATCCAAACCTGGGCTACAAATGGGAGCTGGTGGCAATTGCGCATTCTGATAAGTATTAAAAGCCGACTTCAATTCTTTGTCAGCGGCTAATGGAGGTGACCACCAATCATCTAATTGAGCATTATAACCTTTAATATATTGCAAACTGGCATCAACCTGCAAAGGCATCCCAATGATAAGCCGATTCCACAAAACTCCCGCAACTTGGCGCATTTGTTGATAACCTTTAGCTTCTCGTTCCAAAATAGAAGCCATGACTAAAATTTGATTAAAATTTTGTTGAGGGCTAACTCCAGCCTCTAACAATAACTGATTATTTTCTGCTTGCTTAATTTCATTAGCTAAGCCCAAAGTTACCTTTTTTTCAAAAGTATTAGTTAAGAGATTAACTACTGCTTGAGTAGAAATCATTTTAGGAATTAGGTAACTATCCGGAAACAATTTGCCTTCTAAATTCAGCGTTAAAGTTAAAAATTCTTGTTGATCAAAATCTGGTAAATCAAGAGTAACTAAAGATTGTGCAATTTCTTCTCTACGCCAACCTTCTGGAATAGTTAACCAGACATCATTTGTACCTTGGGTAAGCGTCTGAGCAATTTGTCTGGCAGTCATATTAGCTGATAAATCAAAACTACCAGCTTGGATTTTATCTTCTAATTGCTGTTGTTTAACAATCAAACGAAAAACTAAGGCATTCTTAATTAGTCCTTCTTCGGCTAAACGTTGAGCAATAATGCTAATTGCTTGACCTTTAGGAATCACAAATTTAACCTGTTGTTCAGTTTGACTATTTACCGCTTGGCTAGCTTGATAGTAATAAAGACCAGCTATCCCAATGAACATAACAGCTAATGCCGACACAATCATCATCAAAAGAGTAATAAATTTAGAGGGAAATTTTTTTGGCATAAAAGATTAGTTTAACACATAATTCTCATCTAACCAATTTTGCAAGATTAAAGCAGCTGCATAGTGATCAATCGGACCTTGTCTTTTTTTGAGAGGAGCGCCAGCTTGAATGAGTTTAGCTTGCACTTGTTTAGAGCTAAGCGTTTCATCCATAAAAATCACTGGCAAGGTAAGTTGAGTGGATAATTGTTTTACAAAAAGTTTAGTTTTTTCAGCCATCTCCTTTTCTGATAAACCAACAATAATCTGATCAATTTTTTGTTGCTGACAACATTCTTTTAATTGAGCAAAAATTTGGTCGTCATTGGGTAAAATCTGCCATGGTTCTGCCAAAGAACCCTTGCTCAACGCTAAACCAATCCGTTTAGTTCCGTAATCAATTGCTAAATATCTTTTTAACATAAGTATATTTTATACTACCTGAAAACCCTTTAACTTTTCAGTTAAAGGCGCCACTTGATTAATCGTCAAGGCATTTAATGGTAGTGATAGCTCAGCTGCTAATTGCTGTTCTAACTCATTTAGAGCCTGCAAATTAGCAGTCATTTGATCAGCTGAGGCTAAATTAGGTTCTCGCTGGTGATAACGTTTTACTAAATCTTGCACCCGTTCTTCTAAACTGACTAAACCATAAGGAGCAACTCGATAATCAGCATATAAACAAATCTTAAGGGGAAAATTATCACCAGCCACAATTTCTTTGACTTGATAAATAGATAATTGAGCAAGCAAATCAAAAACTTTAGTATCAACAGCCAATTCTTTTAAAATTGATAATAAGGCTTGATGCTCATCTTTACCATATTTGCTTATCATGCTCTGCTGCTGAATTTTCCAGTAGGCTAAATCATGATCTTGAGGCTTTAAAAAACGTACAAACTGAGTTAAATCAAATTTAATTATATTGGCTAGATCATGCAATAACAAAGATTGCGTAATTAGATCTTGCTCTGAGGCAGCTAACTTAGTGGGTAAATGTTGAGCTAACCAAGTACCAACACTGGCCACTAATAACATGTGCTCAGCTAAATTAATAGGAACAGGATAGCTTTGGTAAAGTTGAGAAGTAAGCATAAACTATTTTAACAGTTGGCTAATTTGAGTTACCTGGTCTAATAAATAATCAGGCTGATGGGCGGCTAGAGAATTTTTAGTGTTAAACCCCCAACTTACTGCCGCCACTTTAATATTAACTTTTCGACAAGCTTGAATATCTCTTACTTCATCACCAAAATATAAAATTTGCAGTGGATCTAATTGATGAATATTTAACATTTTTTTTAACACTTTATCTTTACCAAAAATATTTTTGCCAGTATAAACAAAATCAAAAAGATTCCCTTGATCTTGTCTCGCTAAAAATTGACGGATATTATCTCTTGAATTAGAGCTTAAAATCCCCAAACTAATTGTTTGCGATTTTAAGTGTTGAAGCTGTTCTACTATATCAGGAAAAAACTCAATCTGATCCAAATATTTAGCCAATTCCTGCTGCACCAAGCCGTTGAGTTTTGGCACCTGCCAAAGAGGAATTTTTAACTCTTTGATTAATTGACCAAAACCTTTTTCTCTCATTGTTTCTATTTGTTGATCTGTAAAAGTCTCTTGACCAAATTCTTGACAAATACTAGGCAAAATTTTTTTTATAAACACAAAGGTATTAACCAAAGTTCCATCAAAATCAAAAACAAAAGTAGAAAATTGTTTAGACATATTTTATTCTTTAACTAACACGGCAGTAACCACCCCTCTTTTTAAATAAGTTCCTTCTGGAACACAGGTAACTAACTTAAGCAAACGGCTATCATAGCGTTGAGCTAAAATATAGGTATCAGTTGGTTTAACTTCAGTTTTATCCTGAACAGAGTAGGTATAAGTAACACTGCCTTGCTTAAGATAAATTTTATCACCGGGTTTTAAAGTCATAATCGTGGAAAAAATTGAGCTATAACGCTTGGGATTACTTTCTTTAGGGTTATAAAATTGCCGTAACACAGAATGGCCAAAAATCACTGGTGCGCCAGGCTGTCCTGGCATTGCTGTACCAGGATACTGAATTAAACTCTCGTTTAAATCAGTCCCACCTGCCTTAACGTTAGCATTAACAATTCCCAATTTAGGAATTTCCAAAACATATTCATCTTGAACTTGATTAGAATTGGCTAAGGATAAGGCTTGATCATCAAACCAATTAGCCAAATTAGTAAAATCCAATTGTGTATCAATAACCACCGGGCCAGAATAGGTACTATAGTCAGTGGATTCCACAAAAGGATCAGCAATTGTTTCTGCTTGAGCTTCTCCAGCTAGCTGAGCTAAAGCATAAGGCACCGCATCTAAAACTTGATCATCTGGAATTGGCGACGCTAATTTAGTAGAACGTAATTCTGGTAAATCTTTTAAATAATATCCAACAATTGGCAAAACGGCACTGCCCACCAACACAATACCGGTTAAAATTAAAGCAATTGGTAAAAAATAGGCCCCAACTCTAATTGACCGAGGGATGGTGTTTTTTATAGCTTGAATTTTTTGTTCATCATCAGCCTGCTCTACTTGGTGAGTCTGGTGAGTCCGATCATAATATTTTAAAGTTTTTTGCTCAATTTTATCCAAAGCTACACCAGCCGCTAAAGCCTGACGATAGACTTTAACTAATTTTTGGCGGTCAACTCCTGGATTCTGCAATTTACCCATAAAAACCTTAATCTTTAATGATGATTGATAAACGTTTTTGATTGCTTGGTAACTGTTTAACTAATTTTTCGGCAATACTCGGCTCAAATTGATAACTAATTGATTTAATTTGGAATTCATTTTTTAGATTAGCTAAATCAGTCACAGCTAAATTAACTAATTTAGCTTGAATCGCCTCAGAATCTAAAACTGCTGATGCCTCACTACTTAGATTAGCCTCTAAAACTACCTTACTTGACTGAGAACTTTCTTTTGGACTAGAAAGAATTTCTGGATTTTTATCTACTAATTTAAAACCAGCTGGCACAAGGCTGGTTAAATATTCTTGGGCTAAAGGTTTTAAATCTTCTTTGGAATATTCAACTGCTGTTACTGTGGCAGTCAAAGTTAGATTTAAAGTTTCAGCCTCAGTATCAATCTCGTGATCATATTCGGATTTATCCACTTTAATTTGATTAGTGAGAATATAATGAATGCCATTATTAGATTTTTCCTCAAAATCTAGCTTAGCTTGTTTTTTAATTTCCTCCTGTACCGTTTTGGCTAGATTAGCCTTATCTGCAGCAGTTACAACCTGGACATCTTTACTTTCTCCGCCAGTCAAAGTTTCGGCTACCACCGCTGAATAAGTATCTTCTCCATAATTAGCTACTTTAAGGGCAGTATCTTTATTGAGATTGCCTTCTTGACCAATTTTTACAGCAGTAACTGATACTTGAGCTTTACCGTATTCTTTAGTTTCACCATCACCAGAAGTATTAGGAACAACGCTAGCAGAAGCAACTTTAACAGTTTCATCCAAACTAAAAGTTAAACCATTGGCAACTAATTGAGTACCTGATTCAAAAGTTTTAACTTCAGTAGTTTTATTAAAAATAGTAACTTTACCCTTTGCTTTTTCACCAATTGTCTTTTCACCAGTGGTCACATCCAAACCTTTTTGAGTATAACTTTGAGTAACTAATTTGGCTTTTAAAATTAATTTTTCTGGATCAGATTGAGTAGCTTTAGGATCTAAGGTAATTTCTAAATCTTTATTAATTAATTGAGTTTGAGGAACAATCGTAATGGTAATTTTAGAAAAAAACTTTAACCACATAAAAGCCAATAATAAAAACACCATAATACCAGTCCCAACACCTAATAAAATCATTTTCTTTACAGGAGACACTGGTAAAGCATTATTATCTTTAGCTGGAGCAAACAAAAATGGCTTTTTTTCAGTCACTAACTCAAACTCTGAACTTTTGAGTGGCTGACTGGGCTTACCCATAATATATTTATTAGTAATCGGCACACCAAAACTAGACATTTGAGTTTGACTAGCTGATTGCTCGGCATTTTTATCATTAGAATCTGGTGCAACAACTGATTTTATCTTTAAAGGCAACCGTTTGGTCCCGGCTACAACTTTGCCGGCTTCTTCAACCGCAATTCTAAATAATTTTTTTGGTTCAAACACTTCAACTAAAGGAGTTTGAGGAAAATATTTTTTATCAAAATGAACAATAATTAATTCTTGTTGCTTAGCTTGAATCTTTTCTTCACTTAAATAAAGAGAAGCTAAATAAATTTTATTAGGAAAAATTTTAGTTGGATCTGAAAGCTTATTTTTAATCTGGGCTAAACCTTCTAGCAAATCATTTTCAATTTTGCCACATTGACCTAAAACTACTTCTGCTACTAATTTACGATGTTCAAATAGAGAAATATTTAAATTTTGTTGAGCAAAATACAATAACAAAAAATCTTCTTGCGTTTGTGTCACCATAAAATGTTGGGCTAAAGCTTCAGTAGAAACTACAAAACCCAGTGGTTTTAAAGATAAATCTTGAGTAACTTTCTTCACTAAAGGTTTTTTATCAGCTTTTAGATCAGTCCCCGCAATCCAATCAGGCTCAAAAACAAAGATTGTTTCTTGAGCATCTTCACTCTCTGGACCCAACTCTTGAAGAGCTTCATCAGTTTTAGTCAGACAATCATTATCATTATGATAAGCTTTAATTGTGGATTTAGTTAAAATAGCTATTTCACCATCTTCAATGGTCCACAACACAGTCTGGACACTGCCTTCTAATAGCAAAATGGCCAAAAATAAAGGAACTTCTCCTGTTTGAGGAGCTGGTTTTTTACTAATCAGCTTTAACATCTGCCTTCTATTAAAGCAAACTTTAAAAGAGAATGAAAGGGCTCTCAAATTGCAAATTTAATTATCAGCTCACAAACTGAGCATAAATCCGTCTTACTCCAGCAGCCGCAGATTTTTCTTTAAAAACTTTAATTGGGCTTAATTCTTGAGTATTGCTAATATGAGGACCTCCACAAAGTTCTTTGGAAATCCAACCATTATCTAAATCTCCTTTTGCACCCTCAGGATTTTTGCCAATCGTATAAACATTAACCTGATCTGGGTAACGTTCCACAAAAAAAGCTAAAGCTCCGGATTCTAAGGCTTGCTTTTTGGCCATCACTTGTTTAGTTACTGGCAAAGCTGCCTTAATCCAAGTATTAACTAAATCTTCAATAGCTTGCTTTTGAACCTCTGTCAGCGCTTGATCATGGGTAAAATCAAAACGTAAACGTTCATTGGTAATATTGGAGCCTTTTTGCGCCACATGGTCACCTAAAATTTGACGCAAGGCCGCGTGCAATAAGTGAGTGGTGGTATGGTAAGCAGTATTAATTTGACTATGGTCAGCCAAACCACCTTTAAATTTTTGGGCCGAAGCAGAGCGAGATGCTTGAGAATGACTTTGCTTAGCTTGATTGAATTTAGTGACTAAATCTGTCTCTAAACTTAATTGACGAGCTTGAGCTTCTTCTAAAGATAATTCTAAAGGGAAACCATAGGTTTCATAAAGATGAAAAACTTGTTGAGCACTCAATTGTTGGTGAGTATCTAATAATTTATCAAATTCTCGTAACCCTTTTTCTAGTGTCTTTAAAAATTTAGCTTCTTCAGCCACTAAAATCTCTTTAACTAGAGCTTGTTTTTCTTTAACTTGAGGATAAGCTTGAGCAAAAATTTCCACCACTGGCTCAATTAAATCAGCAATAAATTGACCATTAAGGCCCAATTTTTTACCATAACGCACTGCCCGACGCACTAAGCGACGCGCAAAATAACCCTGTTCTTTATTAGAGGGATAAACACCATCAGTGGCTAACATTACCGCCCCACGCAAATGATCAGCGATCACTCTAAAAGAACGAGTTTGATCTTCTTTTAAGCTAAGTTCTAAACGATCATCAACATATTTTTTCTGACTAAGTTGTTCTAATTGAGCAATAATTGGCCAAAAAGCATCAGTTTTAAATACATCTGGATCATTATTAGCTGCTGCCAAAATTCTTTCCAATCCACCGCCAAAATCAATATTTTTTTGTTTTAAAGGCTCAAAACCAGTTTTTGTCTTTAAATATTGCATAAACACATTGTTACCAATTTCCAAAAAACGGCCACAATCACAGTTGATATGACAAGGTTGATCCTTAAAAGCAGACTGCTCGTGTAACTGTAACTCTGCCCCAAAATCATAAAAAACTTCACTATCTGGACCACCAGGCTCACCAACTGGCATTTTACTTGGTTGCCCAGCTCTAGACCACCAATTTTTTTTAGAGGGATAATAGAAAATCCGTCCTTCTTGCATACCTAATTTATCAGCATCTTTGACAGCTTTGGCTTCTATACCAACACTAGCAAATAATTCTTGCCAAATTTGCACTGCTTCATCATCTTGAGGAATATCCACTTCCTTATCACCTGCAAAAACACTGACATAAAGTTTATGAGGATCTAAACCAACTTCTTTAGTTAAAAATTCAAAAAACCAGCTTAGTTGTTCTTTTTTAAAATAATCGCCGAACGACCAATTACCTAACATTTCAAAAAAAGTGGTGTGGCGATTATCCCCAACTTCTTCAATATCCTCAGCGCGAAAACATTTTTGAGAATCAGTAATCCGGCTCCCCTTAGCATGTTTTGCACCTAATAAATAAGGCATCATTGGTTGCATTCCAGAACCAGTAAACAAAGTAGTTGGATCATTTTCTGGCACCAGATTAGCCGAAGGCACTTGAGCGTGACGGCGAACTTGATCAGTAAAAAAAGCTAAATATTTGTTACGAAGTTGATTAGTAGTTAACATAGGCCTAATTATATCAGTTATCTGGGCAAGACAAAGAGTTATGCTATACTGGAAATATTACTAATATTTAAGGATCAAATGCAGAAAAAATCCCTTAACAAAAGAGTCTGTCAATAATATTGTGTAAATGGCAATTTGCATAGTGATTAAATAG
>CAZYBC010000010.1:0-38678 GCA_964645645.1 uncultured Pseudomonadales bacterium | reverse complement strand
AATTAACAATTAACAATGATAGACTGGCCGTTTAGAAAAAGGGTACCTCTCCAATATATGAAGTCTGTATTTAGCTGTATCACTTGCTCCAAACGCGAATGAGTTATTCAGCGTTTTCATGATGCGACCATAGTCGCTATTTCTAAATTTGGGAAGTATATATCTCAACCTCGATACATCTGACATTCACATCCGTTCTATTCCGGAATGTATCGCAACCTAATCATTTTTAATTAGTGTTACTTATAGATAATAGCTTAAAAATTGTGATATTATCAAAAAATATTATTCTTAACAGATAATTATTTTAATAATGAAAGAATAGCTGTGAAGATCCCATCTATTTCAGTCATCATTGCTACTTTTAATTCTGAGCGCACCTTAGAACGGTGCTTGAATTCTTTGGCAAATCAAAATTATCCAAAAAATAAAATAGAACTTATTATTGCAGATGGTGGTTCTTTTGATAATACAAAAAAAATTGCTAAAAAATATAAAGCCAAAATTATTGATGTTCCTAAAGATAAACAGGGAGCAGAATACAATAAAAGTTATGGCATTCAATTTGCTCATGGTGAATTTTTATTGTGTATCGATCATGATAATATCTTGCCTCATAAAGAATGGTTAAAAAAAATGATAATTCCACTCATTGAAAATGAAAATGTCGTTGCAGTTGAACCATGGCGTTATAGATATGAAAAACAACTTAACCTATTAGATAGATATTTTGCCTTATTTGGTGTCAATGATCCTTTACCATATTATTTAGGTAAGGCAGATAGAATTGATTACATTCATGATTCTTATAATTTATTAGGTAAAGTTAAACCTAAAAAAAATTATTATTTAGTTGAATTTGATCAAAAAAATCCTAAAAAAATTCCTACTTTGGGAGCTAATGGTTTTTTAATTAAAAAAAAATATTTTTTAAAAGCTAAATCAAAACCAGGAGATTACTATCATATAGATATTAATGTTGATTTAATCTCTCAAGGTTTTAACCAATATGCTTTTATTAAAGATGATATTATTCATTTAACTAATAGTAAATTTTTTAATTTTGTTAAGCGTCGTCAATTTTTTATGCAAAAATATTATCTAGAAGATTTTTCTAATCGGCGATATAGCGTTTTTTATCTAAAAGATGATTGGCTAAGATTAATATTGTTTGTTTTATATTCATTAACTTTTATTAAACCTACAATTGACAGTTTTAGAGGTTGGATGAAAATTAGAGATATCGCTTGGTTCATACATCCATTAATGTGTTTTTGTATGACAATGGTTTATGCTCATACTTCTATAATTGGTATATATAAAAAAATATTTAAATCACATGACTAATTTTTGGAAACATCAAAAAGTATTAATTACCGGAGCCAATGGCTTTATTGGTTCACATTTGGTTAAAAAACTAATAGATTTAGATGCAGATGTAATAGTTTTAAATCACAAAATTTTTTCAAAAAATTTAATTCTTAATCAATCTTATATTGATAAGACAAAAGAAAAAATCATTGCCAAAATAGAAGATAAAGAAGCTATTTTTGATGTATTTAAAAAAAATAAACCAACTTTTGTTTTTCATTTAGCAGCACAACCAATAGTTGAATTAGGAGATAAAGATCCACTTTCAACCTTTGAAACTAATATTATGGGAACTGCTAATATCTTAGAAGCTGCTAGAAAGTTTAAAACAAAAGGAATAATTATAGCTTCTAGTGCACATGTATATGGCCAAAATAAAGTTCCTTTATTAGAAGAATACTTTCCTCAACCCTCAAGACCTTACGAAACTTCAAAAGCTTGCGCTGATATTTTAGCTCAGACTTATGCAATTCACTATAAATTACCAATTGCTATTGCTCGTTTTGTCAATATTTATGGTCCTGGAGATAACAATCAAAGATTGATTCCTCGAACCATTAAATTATTAAAACAAAAAGAATCACCAATTATTTATAACAATAAAATTGTGCGAGATTTTTTATATATTGATGATGCAATTGATGCATATTTAACATTAGCTAAAAAAATTAAAAAAAATAATATAGACAAAAGTAATATTGTTTATAATTTCGGTTCTGGTCAACAATATACTGTCGGTAAAATAATCAATTTAATAATTAAATTAATGTCCAAAAAAGATATCCAATTAATCTACGAAAACAAAACTCGCCCCAATGAAATTATTGAACAGTATCTAGATATAACAAAAGCAAAAAAAATTCTTAATTGGCAAGCTAAATATTCTTTAGAAAATGGGTTAAAAGAAACCATTAATTGGTATCAACAAAATGAATAAACATGGCTAAAAATATTATTATTTTTTTAAACTCATTTTGGAATAATCAAAATGGCATGAGTGGCGGTGACCAGATTGTAATTCAGGTCTATCATCGCTTACAAAAAAAATTCCATAAAATTTTCTGTTTTACTAATAATGACGGCAAAAATGTTTTAAATAAAGAAACTAAGGACATTAGATTTATTGTTTCTAGCCAAAATTGGGATAAATTAAATATTTTGATTAACTATTTTTTAAGAACAATTTATGCTTTTAAATGTTTGTTTATAAAAAATATTCAAATAGTTCATGCTAGCTCTGATTTTTTACCCGATGTTTTACCAAGTTTTTTTTATAAATTATTTCATCAAAAAACAAAGTGGGTAGTAAATATAATGCATATTTATCCAGATTGGAAAAAACGTCCGGGTAATAAATTTTTAAATTTTATTGCTCAGTTTATGCAAAAAGTATCTTTTTTATTAGCTAAAAAATCTGATGTGATTATAACTCTCAATCAACAAGTAAAAAATGATTTGATACTGAAAGGTTTTAATAAAAATATAATTAAAATTATTCCCGCAGGAATAAATTACAATTACTTTAATGATTTAAAAATAAATTCGAAGATAGAATATTTTGAAGCTACTTTTTTAGCTCGTCTCAAACCTAGCAAAGGTATTTTTGATCTGATTAAAATTTGGCAATTAGTAGTTAAAAAAAAGCCGACAGCTAAATTAGCTATTATTGGAGGAGGTGGAGAAAATAGTATTATAAAAAATTTAAAAAAAACAATTAAACAAAATAACTTAGAAAATAATATAAGATTACTAGGCTATTTAAATAATGATCAAACATTCTCTCTAATTAAAAAAAGTTCTATTTTTGTATTTCCTAGTCATGAAGAAGGTTTTGGTATTGCTATTGCTGAAGCAATGGCTTGTGGAACACCAGTTATTGCTTGGGATTTAAAAGTTTATAGTATTATTTTTGAAAATAAAATTATAAAAATTAAAAAAGGCGATGTTACTGAAATGTCTAAAGTGATTATTAATTTATTAAGTGATAAAAACAAACAAAAAGAATTAAGTATTTCAGCTCAAAATTTTATCAAAAAATATTCTTGGGACACCGTTTCCCAACAATATTCTAAAATATTAACATGAAAAAAAACAAATCATTGAGTTTTAGTATTTGTATGCCTGTGTATAAAGGCTCTCATATATTGCCCAAAGCATTAGACAGCATTTTTAAACAAAAGTTTACTAATTTTGAAATCATCATCGGTGACGACAATCCACCTCATTTGAAATCTGAAATAGAAAAAACTCAAAAAATAATCAAGTCTTACAAAACCAAAAAAATTAAGTATTTTAAAAATAAAAATAATTTAGGCTATCCTTTGAATTTAAAAAAAATAGTTAGCAAAGCTAAAAATGATGTCATATTTCTTTTGGCTCAAGATGATATTTTGTCTAAAAATGCCTTGATTGAAACTCATAAAGCTTTTTTATTAAATGATGATATCGGAGTCGTTACTAGACCCTATTTTTGGTTTTATGATGACATTAATAAACCAGTACGATCTGTTGAACCCCCTAATAAAAATAAAGATACTATTATGTCTGTTTTTAAAAATGAAACAGAATTTGTTAAAATTTTTGAATCAGTTGGTCAACTTTCTGGATTAGCTTATCGAAGAAAATATTTGTCAACGCCTTTTAATGAAGAAATTTTTCCAGCTCATATCTATCCTTTTGCTGGCATTTTAAAAAAGCATAAATGTGTGTTTTTGAAAAATTATACAATCGCGGTTGGTATTAGAAATAGTCAAACGAGATCGTTGTCTTCTATATATAATCAATCACCTACTCAATCTTGGTTGAAAATGTATAAAAATGTTTTTGTGGGTGATAAATTTAAACAGCAACGACAATGGGGCATTAAACATATGTCTACTCATTTTGAAGGACTCGTACAAATTAAAAATTATTCTCATTACAAATTTTTACTAAGAGAAATAAAAGTGATGTTGGAAAATAGATGGCAAAATATTTTTAATATAAAATTTTGGTTTTATACTTTAATTACACTCTTGACCCCCAGAATTTTTTTGACTAAAGTTACAGATTGGTACAAGTCTAATATTTTATCTAAAAGCCTACCTAAAATTGAATTTAATCTATGAAAAATTTAATCAAAAAACTCTATCACACTCCTTTTTTTTGTAGTACATTTCACACTCTAGTTTATGAGTTACAAAAAGAATTAAAAGATTGCGAAACAGTATTAGATTTGGGTTGTGGTTACTCATCTCCTTTAGAATATTGCCATGGTATAAAATACAGTGTCGGTGTAGAACCATTTAAACCATATATTTTAAAATCTAAAAAGAAAAAAATTCACAGCAAATATATTAACAAAAAAATAGAAGAATTAGATTTTAAAAATAAAAGTTTTGATGCTGTAATTATGATTGAAGTATTAGAGCATTTACCAAAAAAATCTGGAGAAAAAATTTTAAAAAAGATAGAAAAATGGGCAAAGAAAAAAGTAATTATTTCTTCTCCTAATGGCTTTATTGCTCAAAAAGCTTTAGATAACAATCCTCTCCAAAAACATTTATCAGGTTGGGATTGTACTGCAATGAAATCTAAAGGTTATAAATCTAAAGGTTTAGCTGGGTTAAAATTTTTAAGACAAGAAGTTCCCACCAATATTATGGGGGATGATTTGACAGTTTCTATGAGATTCAAACCAAGACTTTTTTGGTTTATAGTTGCAACCTTTAGCCAGATATTTATTTATTACATGCCATCACTTGCTTTTGAATTATTCAGCGTAAAAAAAATTAAATAAAAATATGTATAATTTTGTTAAATTAATTGGTCAAATTTGCACGATTCCAGATAAAATTAAAGGCGCTAAGATAGATAAAAGTAGTTTGATGGGCCCTGGATATGACTTTTTAAATGTTGATCTCAAAGGCTTAATTTTAAAAAAAAATGTAGTTATTGGTCGTAATGCTTGGATAGAAATAATAAAAAACCAAACAAATCCTAAAATAGTTATCAACTCTGGAACTCAAATAGGAAGATATGCAATGTTATCAGCTTCTAGAGGCATTGAGATAGGCAAAAAATGTGTTTTGTCTTACAACGTTTCTATTATTGATCATGATCATTCTCTGTTAAAAAAAGATATTTCTCCAATTGATAGCGGACTTACTTTAGGAAAAAAAATTGTTATTGGCGATGATTGCTTTATTGGTGCCCATAGCTTTATTTTAAAAGGAGTAAAACTGGGTAGACAATGTGTAGTTGGCGCAAATAGTGTTGTAAATAAATCTTTTCCAGATTATTCAATAATAGCCGGTAATCCGGCAAAATTAATTAAAACTATTAAATAATAAAATGATTTCAATAATTATTGTTAACTACAATGGACAACGTTTTTTAAAAAGATTATTTGATAGTATTTATAAACAATCTTACAAAAAATTTGAAGTTATCCTTGTTGATAATGAGTCTAAAGATAATTCTATTGAATTTGTTAAAAAAACATTCAAAAAAGTTAGAGTCTTCTCTAAAAAGAATCAAGGGTTTGGTTCAGCTTGCAATTTTGGAGCTAAAAAAGCCAAAGGGAATTATTTAGCCTTTTTAAATGAGGATATGTATTTGCCAAAAGATTTTCTAGAAATAATCTTAACTAATTATCTAAATAAAGAAAAGAAAAAAATAAAAATAGGTGGAATGAGTTGTAAATTAATTGATTTTGATAGTAATCCCCAAAATATGCCTAAAAAATACGGCGGTCAAATAGATATTTTTGGCTTTCCTAATGATCGATACGACCCTAATGATATTTTTACTATTTCTGGTTGCCCTTTTTTTATTGCTAAAAAAACTTATGTGGCAGTAAAAGGATTTAACGAAAACATTTTTTTATATGGTGAAGACTTAGATTTGTCATGGAGATTAAAAATATTTGGTTATCAAAATTTTATGATTCATGATACATATATATTTCATTATGGTGGCGGAACTACAGGAGGATTTGGAGTAGAAAAAATTATAAACAATTTATTTATTTCATTTATTTCTATAATCACAAATTATAATGATTTAACTTTAATATTTGTTTTCCCAGTTTATATTTTATATATTAGCTTTTTAGTTTTTATAACTTTTATTATTAAAGATTTTAATATAGACTATTTAATAAAATTCACTAATAAACTTTATAGTTTTTTAACTATTTATAAAAAAATTAGAAAATTTAGAACTTTTGTACAAAAAAATAGAAAACTTAACGATCTCTATTTAAAAAAATTTATTTCTCCTATCCCTTCTATTTTTTTAAATAAACCTTACCAAAAATTATCAAAAAATTATATTATTAAAAACTAATTTTAAAATGCACAATAACTTAAACAATAAATCAATTTTAATCACAGGAGGAACCGGTTCTTGGGGACAAGAATTGGTAAAACAATTATTAGAAAAATATAACTGCAAAGAAATCCGTATCTACTCTAGAGGAGAACATAGACAAGTTGATATGGAAAGAAAATTTAAGAATAACAAACTTAAATTTATTATTGGCGATGTTAGAGATAAAGATAGATTAAATTTAGCTACAGAACAAATTGATATTATTTTTCACTTAGCTGCTTTAAAACACGTTCCCGTATGCGAGAATAATCCCTGGGAAGCAGTTCAAACCAATATTATCGGCACTCAAAATGTCATTAATTGTGCTATAGAAAATAAAGTTGAAAAAGTTATTGATGTTTCTACTGATAAAGCAGTTGATCCATTTAACTTATATGGCGTAACTAAGGCTTGTGGCGAAAAATTAATTATCGCTGCTAATTTGTTAAATAGTCAAACTAAATTTGTTTGTATCAGAGGCGGTAATGTTTTAGGGACAAATGGCAGTGTAGTCCCTCTTTTTAAAGAACAAATACTAAAATTAAATGAAATAACTCTAACTCATAAAGAAATGACTAGGTTTTTATTTAGATTAGAAGAAGCAATAAAACTAATTTTGCATGCTAGTTTAAACTCTATAGGTGGAGAAGTTTTTGTCATGAAAATGCCAGGTTGCAAAATCACAGAATTAGCAGACGTAATGGTTTCTAGATTAGGAAATGATAAAACTAAAATAAAAGTTGTTGGGATTAGACCAGGAGAAAAATTATATGAATTATTAATATCAAGATATGAAATGAATAGAACGTTTGATTTGAAAAAATATTTTGTTATTTTACCTCAAATTAATTTACCTGAAACAGAGAATTTTTATAAAAATAAAAAAAATTTAAAAATTGGATTAAGTGAATTTAATTCTAATAATACTAAAATAATGACTAAAAAAGAAATTGAAGCTATCTTAGATAAAGATGGTTGGCTAACAAAAATAGAAAAAGATCAAGCAATAAATTATTTAAATTCTCTATCAAAAAAGGATTTAAAAAGCCTTTTACTTAAAAACAATGAATAAAAAAACATTAAATACTAAATTAGTTACTTTAAGAAAAAATTGCCGAGGTTGTTCCAGTACAGATATACATTTATTTTTAGATTTAGGAGAAATGCCCTTAGCAGGAGGGTTTCTGAAAGAAAAAAATTTTGCTAAAGAGCTTAAATTTCCTTTAAAATTATATTTTTGCCAAAAATGTGGTTTGGTTCAAGTTTTAGATATCATTAATTCAGACGTATTATTTAGTCAATATAATTATGTATCTTCAGTAATTAGCTCACTCGCTGATCATTTTAAAAACTATGCTGATTTTTTAAAAAAAAATTATTTAAATAAAAAAAATTCTAAAATTTTAGAATTCGGATCTAATGATGGTGTTTTATTACAATATTTTAAAGATGAAAAAAATATCGAGTCATACGGTATAGATCCTTCAATAAATGTTTCTAAAATTGCTAAAGAAAAAGGCCTTAAAATTTGGACTGATTATTTTAACCAGGAAAGTGTTGAAAAAATTATTAAGCAAATCGGCAAAGTAGATGTTGTGACTGGAAGCAATGTATTCGCTCATATGGATAATATCCATGAAATTATTGACGCCACTAAAAAAATTTTAAAACCAAATGGGGTTTTCATAGTAGAAGTTCATTATTTATTAGATTTATTTAAAGATTTTCAATATGATACTGTTTATCATGAACATATGAGCTATTACAGTGTTAGTTCTCTCAAAGAAATTTTTAAACTTCATAACCTTAAAATTATTGATGTCCAACGTTTAACTACACATGGAGGAAGTATCAGAGTTATTAGTTCTTTTGAAAATGCTGACTTAAAGATTAAACCAAGTGTTAATAAATTAATTAAGTTAGAAAAAAATATTAATTTATCTAATTTAAAAAAATTTGAAAAACAAGTCATCACACATAAAAAGAAATTAATTAAACTATTAGATAAACTTAAAAAAGAAAATAAAACTATAGCTGGTTACGGAGCTGCCGGAAGAGCTACGATTTTATTAAATTATTGTGGCATTGATCAGAAATATTTAGATTATATTGTCGATGTATCGCCTTTAAGAGCTGGTAAATTTATGCCAGGTGTACATATCCCAATCATCAAACCAGAACAAGCTAGAAAAAATCCACCAGATTATTTTTTAATTACAGCCTGGAATTATGCTGATTCAATTTTAGCTCAAGAAAAAAAACTAATTAATCAAGGAACAAAATTTATTGTGCCCTTCCCTAAAATTAAAATTTTATGAAAAACATTCTTATTTTAGGAGGAAAATCTAATTTAGCTAGTTATTTTGAAAAATTATATAAAGATAATTGTTTATTAATTGATAGAACTAAATGTGATATCACCAATGAAAAAGAACTCACTGAACAAATTGCTAATTTTAAAGGTCAATTTATTATCAATTGTGCAGCTATTACAAATGTTGAGCTATGTGAATCTCAGACAGATCGATGTTTTGAAATAAATACAAATGCTGTTAAAAAAATCAATGATATCTGTCTTAAATATAACAAAAAGCTAATTCAAATTTCTTCAGATTATGCCATTAATCCAATTAATGTTTATGGCAAATCAAAAGCTAAAGCTGAACAATTAGTTAATCCCAAATTTTTGATTATTAGAACTAATTTTTATAGTCAAAAAAATTATATAGTCCAAGAATTATTAAAAAACAAAAAAACTAAAATTTATGATAATGTTTTTTTCAATCCAGTTTCAGCAGTTAGGTTAGTAAAAGAAATAATCAATAACTTAAATCAAACTGGCATTTTAAATATTTTTTCTAATAAAAAAATAAGTTATTTAAATTTTGCTAATTTAATAATAGAAGTATTTAATTTACCAAAATCTTTAATCATTAACACTAAATTTAATGATTCAGATAATGTTGTTAAACGACCTTTTTCATCTTATACTAAATCTGACATCAACATAGATTTAAAAAAAGATTTAATTGAGTTTAAAAATTATTTAGATAAAGTAAAACTAAATTATGACAATTAATAGCAAAACAAAGTTATTGATAATCTCTCCTCATCCAGATGATGAAGCTATTTCTTGTGGAGGCTTAATCGGTAAATGTAAAAAAGAAGGAGCTAAAATAAAAATTATCTATGCTTGTGTAGGTAATAGCCGACAATTAATCACAAAAAATACTAACACAAATACTAGATTAGAGGAAATTAAAAGTGTAGAAAAATTTTTATCAGAAAAAACTGAAATTTTTTATATAGGAGATGAATTTACTAAACTAGATATGGTTCCGCAAAAAGATATGATCGAAAAAATTGAAGATGTCATGGAATCTTTTAAACCAACAATTATGGTTATCCCCTCATCAACTAGCTATAATCAAGATCATTTAGAACTATTTAAAGCTTGTATTACAGCTTTAAGACCCACCCCAAAAGAAGCAAGATATTACGTTCCTAATGTTTTAGAATTCTTTGAACCTTATGATTGGGGTATTAATACCAAAAAAACTCCTAATGTTTTTATTGATCTAAACCAAATATACAATAAACAAACTCTCTTAGATTTTAAAATTAACCTCTATAAATGCCATAAAACTCAAGTAAGAAAAGATCCCCACTCTAGAAGTATAGAAAATTTAAAAAGAATCGCCGCTATTCAGGGAATCGAATCTGGGATGGTTTTAGCAGAAGCTTATCATCTATTAAGAACAACAATTTATTAAATATGTTAAAAATAGCTTTTGTTATCTATCGTGAATGGGGTTATAAAATTTTTAAACAAATTTATCAATATCAAAAAATTAATCAAAGTTTTACTTTAGATCTTTTGATCGTAGCTAATAATATTGATTTTAAAATAGAGAATAAATTTAAAAAAAACATCAAAGTTATAGAAGTTGATCCTAAAAACAACAAACAAATTTATCAAATTCTCTCTGACAATAAAATAAAAATAGCTTGTTTTTATAGTTGGTCTTTTATCATCAGTCAAACAATTTTGGATAATTTTATTTGTTTATGCCTTCACCCATCTAAACTACCAAAATATCGGGGTGGTACTCCAATCCAGAATCAACTTATTAATGGAGAAACAACATCTGCCATAACTATTTTTAAAATGTCTAATGAAATTGATGCTGGAGATATTTATGGTCAAAAATCAATGTCATTATCTGGAACTGTGTTAAATATTTTTAATAGAATGACTAAACTGGGTGTTGATTTAACTAAAAATCTAATTTCTGATAGTCTGGAAAATAAACTGCTATTTTTACCACAAAAAAATCCCAATAGTTATCAGGTTTATAAACGCAGAAAACCAGAGCAAAGTGAAGTTAAGCTTAAAGATTTAAAAAATATTAATTATCAAGAATTATATAATTTAGTCAGAGGATTATTAGGACCTTATCCAAGAGCTTTTATTAAATTAGTAGATTGCAAAATCCTAATAGAAAAAATTAAAAAAACTACTATTATTAATAAGAATTATATTCTTAATTTAAAAACAGATTATAAAACAATCAAAAAAAATAAAAATATCTTTTTAAACCTAAAAGATGGATTTGTTGAAATAGTAAACTATTCTATAGAAAAATTATGAAAACAGCACTTATTACTGGTTCAGCTGGACTTATCGGTTCAGAAGCCACTAAATTTCTCATCAATAAAAAATTCAAGATTATTGGTATTGATAACAACATGCGTGAATATTTTTTTGGTAAAGAAGCATCCACCGATTGGAATAGACAACAACTAATAAAAAATTTTAAAGACAACTATACTCACTACAATATTGACATTAGAAATGAAAAAAAGATTGAAGAAATCTTCAAACAATATAAATTTGATTTAATTATCCACACTGCTGCTCAACCTTCTCACGATTGGGCTGCTAAAGAACCCTTAACAGATTTTACAATTAACGCCAATGGAACTTTAATTTTACTTGAAAACTTTAGAAAATACTGTCCTAAAGCAGTTTTTATTTTTACTTCTACTAATAAAGTTTACGGAGATCGACCCAACTTATTGCCAATCAAAGAATTAAAAACCCGTTTTGAACTACCTAAGAGACACAAATATTACCAGGGGATAGACGAAAGCATGAGTTTAGATAATTGTAAACACAGTTTGTTTGGAGCTTCCAAAGCCGCCGCTGATCTTTTAGTGCAAGAATATGGTAAGTATTTTGGTTTAAAAACTGCTTGTTTTAGAGGAGGATGTTTAACCGGTCCAGCGCATTCAGGAACTCAATTACATGGTTTTTTAGCTTATTTAGTGAAATGTATTGCTGAAAATAAAAAATATATAATTTTTGGTTATTCTGGCAAACAGGTAAGAGATAATATCCATAGTTTTGATTTAGTAAATATGTTTTGGCATTTTTATAAAAAACCACGTAGTGGAGAAGTCTATAATGCCGGAGGTTCTCGTCACTCTAATATTTCTGTTTTAGAAGCTATTGCAAAAATAGAAAAAATCTTAGGTAAAAAAGCTAATTACGAAATTAAAAAAGATAATAGGATTGGTGATCATATTTGGTATATTAGTGATGTGTCAAAGTTTAAAAAACATTATCCCAATTGGAATTACAAATATGATATTGATATGATTTTAAAAGAAATTTGCCAGCAAGGACATTTTAAACAATGAATTATCAGAATATCCTAATTACTGGCGGCGCTGGTTTTGTTGGCTCAAATTTAGCTATTAAGCTAAAGAAAAAATATCCAAAAATTAATATTATTGTTTTAGATAATTTAATCAGAAAAGGTAGTGAATTAAATGTTCCACGCTTAAAAAAAGCTCAAGTTGAATTTATAAAAGGGGATGTCCGGAATAAAAAAGATTTAAAAATTAAACAAAAAATAGATTTAATCATTGAGTGTTCTGCAGAGCCTTCAGTCTTAGCCGGAGTTAATGAATCTCCACAATACTTAATTGATACAAATTTAGTGGGCGCAATTAATTGCTTAGAATTAGCTAGAAAAGATAAAAGTGACTTTTTATTTTTATCAACCAGCCGAGTATATCCCATTGAATATATCAATCAATTAAAATTTAAAGAAACTAAAACAAGATATGAATTAGTTGATATTAAAGGTATTAACGAAAATTTTCCATTAGATAAACCTAGATCTTTATACGGAACTACAAAATTATCAGCTGAATATTTTTTACAAGAGTATATCCAAACTTACGGAATCAGGGGGATTATCAATCGCTGTGGTTTAATCACTGGGCCATGGCAATTTGGCAAGGTAGATCAGGGGATTGTCGTTTTCTGGTTAGCAAGCCATATCTTTAATAAAGAATTAAATTACACTGGCTATGAAGGTTTAGGTAAACAAGTCAGAGATTTTATTCATATTGATGATTTGTTTGAAGCAATAGATGTGCAACTAAACAACTTTGACAAATATAATAAACAAGCTTTTAATATAGGCGGCGGTCTTGAGAATTCTTTCTCACTTTTAGAACTAACTAAGCAGTGTCAAAAAATCACTGGCAATAAAATTAAAATTAACAAAGTTAAAGAAGATCGTCCAAATGATATTAGAATCTATCTTTCAGATTGTTCTAAATTTAAAAAATTAAATAATTGGCATTGTCAAAAAAATTTAGAAACAACTTTAAAAGACATTTATAAATGGATACTAAAAAATAAAAAGAAATTAAAAGAAATATTCTAAAATGTTTAACAAAGATAATATTATTAAATTAGACCCATCTCCTCATAGCCCACACAATATTATTCCAAAATTAATAAGGAATAATTCTGTAATATTAGATGTTGGTTGTAACACTGGTTTTCTAGGTAAAATTTTAAAAGAAAAAAATGTTGTTAGTGATGGTATCGATATTAATCAAAAAGCTTTATTAATAGCTAAAAAATATTATCGTAATCTGTACAAAAGGGATTTATATACACACAAAATCAATATTAACGAAGGAAAATATAATTATATTATTTTTTCAGATATTTTAGAACATCTACCTAGACCAGATTTATTATTATTGGACTGCAAAAAATATCTTAAAAAAAATGGCAAAATCATTGTTTCTTTGCCCAATGTAGCTAGATTAGAAATAAGATTGGCATTATTATTTGGAAAATTTAATTATCATCCTGGAATTTTAAGCACTGATCATTTAAGATTTTTTACTAAAAAAAGTGCATTAGAATTACTTAAAAAGACAGGATTTGAAATTGTAAATATTAAACCAACCGGACTAGGTAGTAAATTGAAAATATTCACAACATTATTTGCTTTTCAATTTATTTACGTAGCTAAAAAAAAATGAACTATAAAAGGCCACTCAAAAACACTTGGGATAAAGAATGGGATAAATATAATAATAATCCTTATTTTAAACCTAATATTAAATTAATAAATATTATTTTAAAAATTTTTAATAATAATTTAAAAAATAAAAAAATCTTAGAATTAGGGGCTGGTTCTGGTTCTGATATTGTTTACTTAACAAAAAAAGGAGCTGCTGGATATGCCGCTGACTTTTCTCAAAAGTCAATTGAATCAATTAACTATTGGGCTGAAAAAAAGAAAGTTAAAATTCATGCTATTCAAGCTGATATAAAAAAATTGCCCTTTAAAAAAAATTCTTTTGATTTAGTTTATTCTGTTGGTTTAATGGAACACTTTAATAACATAATACCTCTTTTAAAAAAACAGCTTAATATTATAAAGCCAGGTGGTTTTTTAATAATTGACGTACCCCAGAAATATACTCTCTATACTATCGCTAAGCATATTAGAATGAATTTAGGAGCTCATCCATTCGGATGGGAAACTGAATTTTCTAAAAAAGATTTAATTAAAATAGCTAAAAATTTAAATCAAGAGATATACCTAATTTATGGTCGTGAATTTGATATTTTTGATAAGTTATCTCTCTATATAAAAAATCAATATTTAAAAAAAAATATTTTACCCAAAATTGAAAAATCTTGGTTGGCCCCACATTTGTGTTTATGTGCCGGCTTAGTGATTAAAAAAAAATGAAAATATCTTTAATTGTCCTTAACTACAATGGTAAAAAGCACCTAAAAGAATATTTCACATCTGTTTTTAAACAGACTTTAATACCTGATGAAATTATCATGATGGATAATGCTTCAACTGATGATAGTATTGAGTATACTAGAAAAAATTTCCCAGAAGTAAAAATTATTAAAAACTCTTTTAATGCAGGAACTGCTTTAGGCTCAAATATTGCTTTTGAATATTCAACTGGGGATGTCGTTATTTTTCAAAGCAATGATATGAGATTAGATAAAAATTGTGTTAAATATTTGATTAAGGCAATAGAGGAAAATAAAAATATTGGGATAGCTACAAGTATTTTATTGCAACATGCTAAATTTATTAAACAAAAAAAACAAATTATTGATAATGCCGGTGGGATAGCCGATATTTATGGTTTGGGAATGCAAAAATATCCTAGTAAAGAATTAAAAAATATTCCCGATCAAGAAGAAGTATTTTTTTCTTATGGAGGATCTTTTATCATTAAAAGACAATTATTTAAACAAATCAAAGGCTTTGATCAACGTTTTTTTACTCTCAATGATGATATTGATTTATCATGGCGTGTTAGATTAATGGGTAAAAAAATTGTTTATGTAAAAAAATCAATTATTTACCATAAAGTTTCAGCTACTTTGGGCACATTATTTCAACGCTCCACCAAAAGATATTGGAGCGAACGTAACGCAATGAGAACATTATTAAAAAATCACACTTTTCTTAATCTTATTATTTTTTTTCCTATCTATTTAATTTTATTGTTTGCAGAAATGGGATTTTTTCTTATCAAAAAAAGATTCGATTTATTTTTGGCTGATTTAAAAGCCATTTTATGGAATATTTTTTATTTACCAGAAACATTATTGATGAGGTTATATATACAAAGTAATAAAAAAAATAATAACATCTACAACCTATTAAATAAAAAAAGTTATAAATTAATGCTATTTAACAGTTTTAAAAAAACTATCTAATAATTCACTTCAAAAAAAGACTAAGTAATCAATGACTAATACAATAATAAAATTCTTAAAAACACACAAGTTTTTTTTAGTTTTTTCTTTGATTTATTTTTTCATTCAATATTGGTATTTCCATAGAAATAACACAATCATTTTGGGAGGAGAAGGCAATTATTGGTTAGATTTTGATATATATTTTAAAAAATATTATTTTATGTGGATTAATAATCATACTGGATCTGAATCTACTGCTCCAAGTAATGCCTTTATCTTTCCTTTTCTTTTTTCTTTTTTGAAAAATATTTACATTCAATCTTATTTAATTTCTTTATTAATGTATTTTGTACCATTTATTTCAATATATGTTCTACTTTATAAAATAAAAAAGAATCCCATTATTGCTCTGGCCGTATCAATTTTTTATGTTTTTAATCCATATTCTATATTTATTAATGAATCACAAATCATGTGGTCATCTGGTATTTTAAGCCTACTTCCATTACTTACTCTTATTATGTTTTTATATCATCACAATAAATATAAACTTTTTCTTTATTTTGGCATCACTTCTTTTATTTTTTCATATTCTTTGGTAAATCCTCCTTTATTATTATTAACCATTTCTTCTTTTCCTATTCTACTTATTATCATTCATCTTCTTAAATATGAAAAAATTAAATTTAAACAGTTTATCACAGAAATGTTTTTCATCTATCTATCATTCTTTTTATTTAATGCTTCTTGGATTTTTTCTTGGATAATCACTTTGCCCTATGCTCAATCAATTTATAATTTGGAAATAGCTAAAAATTGGCTAGCAACAGTTTCTGGTAACTCAGAATTTATTATAAAAGAAATTTTTTCATTCTCTTGGTTAGTCCCAAAAAGCAAAGATAATAATTTTTTATCTACTTATTATGAATTTCCAATTATTAAGCAAATTTTATTTTTTCCATTTTCACTATTAATCTGTTTTCTATATAAATATAAAGATAAGGTTGTTTCATTAATTCTATTTTTTCTCATTCTTTTAATCTTATTATTAAAAGGCAGTAATCCGCCTTTTAAAGGTTTTATAACCGCCTGTTTTAATTATGTACCTTTTTGTTATGTCTTAAAAACTGCTCCAGAAAAAATTGGTTACTTATTTTTATTTTTATTTTCTATTGCTTTATATTTAGCTTTAACTCATCTAAAAAATAAAATTTTTTTTATTATTTTTTCAATATACATTTTAGTTATATCAATCCCTATAGTTACAGGAAAATATTTACCAGATAAACAAATTAACAAAAATCAGTATTCAACAAAAAAATATATTGAACCAAAAATATTTAAACAATTTAGAAGTGACATGAGCAAAAAAAAGCTTGAAGCAAGAGTTCTTTCTCTGCCAACCTATCGAAACTATAATGTCTTAATTAACTTACACGATAATAAATATTTTCTAGGAGTAGATCCTTTATTACAAAACATACCTCAATCTTTTATTGCATCATATTCTATGGAAGGTTCTGAAAATTATCTTTTTCCTTTTGACTCAAATTTTGAAAAAAACATTTTGAGTATATATTCAATCAGATATCTTTCTTACAACAATTTACTTACTCCATGGATTGGAAATGTTACTGAAGAAGAAATACAAAATGAAAAAGAATTTACCAAAAATAATTTCAAAATTATAAAAAATTATAATAAAATTCAAATATATGAAAATGAATCATTTTTACCTAAAATTTATGTTCCTCAAAAAATAATAATTACTGATCAATCAATTGCTAATTTTTTTAATTCGTTACAGGAACCCATTCAAGAAAAAAGATTAGCTGTTTTTTTTAGAAATCAAAATACCAAAATTAGCCAAGTTCAACAAATAAGAGACACAACAAAAGAATTTAGTAATCTTCCAATTATTGAATTTAAAAAAATAAACCCCAGCAAATATATTATTAGAGTCCATCAAGCTAAAGAAAGTTTTTATTTAGTATTTAATGATAAATTTAGTCAAAATTGGAAAATATACTTAAATTCTTTAAATAATTACAATAATTCACCTACTAATTTGGAATCTGATTTTAAATTAGATGAAAATAATATTTTAGATGGAGTATCTAAAGAAGAATTAAAAGATTATTTAAATAAATCTTGGATTAGCACTAAAAAATATGACCAATTTATATCAAAAAATTTTGCAGGCAGTATTCAAAATGATAATTTAGAAAATGGACATGTATATGAAGCCTGGTTTAAACAACCAATTGCAGCTACTCAATTAGTATCTAATAGTTTTTCTAATTCTTGGTTTATTAAAACAGATGACCTTTGCAAGACATCTAATAACTGCATTATTAACAATGACAAATCATACGATTTTGAATTGATAATGGAATTTTGGCCTCAAAGAGTTTATTATTTTGGGCTACTAATTTCCATATTAACTTTTATCATTACCATGATTGCTTTATATTCCCATGTTAGCAAGAAAAAAAATGAAAATAATTAAAAAAATTAATTTTAAACTTATTCTTTTATTAATGATCTCTTTATTGGGATGTCTATTAATTAAAAGAATTATGCTTAAAAATGAATTAAAAGAATATAAAACAGAAGATTTTTACCAAGGTCAAAATACATATACTCTAACCTCACAAAAACGATTACACGAAACTTCCTTTATAGAAAACAAAATTCCATATGTTAAGGTAAATCCACAAAAATTTTATTATAAATATTTAAATTATTATGAAAATATAAAATTATTTTTTAATAAAGAAAAAATTTCAAATTTATTATTGAAAAAAATTGGTGAATTAATGATATTCGGTAAGACAATGGATATTACTTCATGGGAAAAAGTTATTAAAAGATATGAATGCCTAATGATTAAAAATATTGAACAACCAGAAAATATCAATGTAGATTATTATGGACAAAAAGAATTACTTATTAATCAAATTTATAAAAATGAATTCTCAAAAGATGATACACAAAAATTAATTGACCTTGTTGAAAAATTACCTTGGCCAGATCAAATAAATAACAACCCATTTTTAATTAACTATAGTTTAAAAGATATAATAAACAATAAAGCTTGGGGTAATTACATGATAAAGTTCGATGATGACGAAAATAATATTTCTATATTAATAGATAATGACCTTCAATATCAAAATATCTATAAAATAAAAACTTTAAATTTAAAATTTTACCCTACAAATAAATATCTTGTATTAAAATTTAATCCAAGTCAGATATCTTTTAGAAAAACTTTCCCTGAAATTATTTTTGATAATAAAAATTTAAACCAAAAATCATATATTTATAAAACAAAATTAGATCTTAAACAAAATTCAGAATATGTATTGCAAGTTCCATTAATTTATCAAGAAACCTCTCTCATAAAAATTTTTTTAGATGGTAAAGAATTACCTTTATTAGAACAAAAAAATCTTATTCCTAATAAAAATACTTTTTCTTTTTTAACTAATAATTCTAAAATTAATCAAGCTGAATTAATCATTAAATCCTCAATATTTTTAAAACCTGATGACAAATTTTTTTCAAGTTTTGAAATTAGTAAAATTAACACTGAAAATATAGAATTAGTCTATCAAGCTCCTTTAGCATCATTAAAACCTTACATTGAATATAATAAAGTCGAAAATGGTAAATACAAAATTAACTTAATAAATACAAATTCATTTTTAGAAAATAATTTTATTAGTAATTTACCTAAAAATTGGAAAGTTCTTTCAAAAAAACTTATTGATGATTATCACACTGAAATTACTGTTATTTATTCTCCTTTAATCTTTATCAATAAAATAATTATTAGTATCATCCTGGCGATAATTATTACTATAAGTTATCCTCTAATTTTTAAATTTTTGTTCCATAAACTATTTAGAAAAAAAATACTTTCCGAAACTCTTTTCAAGATGAAAAATATTCTGATATGGATTTTAGAAAAAGTTAAACTGCCATCTTTATTCTTTATAATCTGTTTAATTTTATTAGATCTATTTTTATTAAAAACAATCTTCAATATATTGTTTTATTTAATTTTTATTTTTTTATTAATTAACATTATTGGATATAAAATCTCAGCTAAAAATGTTTTCTTTTTGATAATTATTCTTTTATTTATAATTTCCACATTATTACTTTTTAATTTTGATCTAATTGCAGAAAAAATAGCTATCTATGCTTATTTACTCTTATTTATTTCACTTATTGCAAGTTTTAATAAAAATAGAAATCAATATAGCCTTTCTGAAAAAATAAAAAAACAAACAAAGATCATAATAAAAAAAATATTATTCTTTATAAAAATTTTTAAAATAAAAATCAAAAAAATATATCTAAACAATGTTTTTTTACAAAATAAATCTTTTCAAAATTCATGCATCATAGCTTTTTTTATTATTATCCCGATTTTTATATTCAGAGAATTATTATTTACTAAAGGCATGATTATTGGAAGTGATTGGGGATTGCCAGTTTCAAAATTACAAATTGCTAAAAATTTCAATAATGTATTCTTTACTTGGACAGACCAGGGTATGCTTTTCGGTTCTCGGCAATCTACATTTAATACTTTACCTTATATTCTTTTTATCAAAAGTCTTTCAATCTTAGGCATACAAGGCGAAATATTTACAAAATTATTATTGCTTTTTTCTTTTTCTTTTGCTGGTTTTTCCATATATTTTTTATTATCATTTTTTAAAATAAAAAAAATACCAGCATTGATCGGAGGAATAATCTATATTAGTACTCCTATCTTTTTTAATTATGCCATTATGGGCTGGATGTTTGTTTTATTAGTCATGTCCATATTCCCTTGGGTTACATATTTGTTTATTAGAGTTATTAATGAAAATAATAATAAATTACTAGTAGTTCTTGGAATCCTATGTGCTCTTTCAGTTATTCAGTCACAATCAATAGTTTGGATTTTATTATTATTTTTAGCCTTTTCAATATATTTAATTAAAAGTAAAAAAACATTTTTCTTATATTTCAAAACAATCATTATTTCATTATTAACATTTTTCTTAATTAATTTTTATTGGATTATTGGATTATTGATAATATCAGATCAAAACATATCTGGATCAAACATTATGGATAGCGCAGTTACTCTTGGCATGGTAAGTAATTTTAAGCCAATTTACTTCGTTAGATTATTTGGTAGCTTATCAAATCTTCCTTATGAATTAGCAATGGGAACTTCACCAAGCCTGGGAGAAACCATATTAAGTGCGCTGTCATTTACTTTACCATTAATAGTTATCTCTTCTTTATTTTTAAAGAAAAATAAAAGACTGATTAGATCTTTTTGGTTAATATCATTATTCCCTTTATCTATTTATTTTTTAAATAATTTTAGAAATGTTTTATTACAAATTCCTTATATAAACATTATTCGTGATTTTAATAGATTTATTACTGTTTCTTCATTTGCCTATGCAGTATTAGCTACTTTTGTAATTAATCATCTTTATCTTTATAAAAAGAAATTATTATTTATTTTACTGATAGTTTTATCTTTTTCATTATATCCATGGTGGAGAGGAGAAATTACAAAATGGGAAAATAAAACAGATGGCGATATGAGACTGCGTATAAAACAATTTCCTAAAGATTACTATGAATTAGAAGAAAAATTTGCTCAACAAAAATTAAATCAAAATGCATTATATTTACCTGCAAACTTAATTTTAAATTTTAATGATGATCCTAAATTTCATGGTAGTTACAATGAAATAGTAGATATTTTTGCTGGTTATTCTCCCATTTCAGGAGGAATTTATCTTTCTGATCGCAATAGTGGCTATCTTGGGTCTTACCTTCAGCTTCTAAATCAGCAAATTAATACCAACTTTAATGAAAATTCTCTTTCAGCAATAAGATTAACAAATATTAGATATATCGTAATTAAAAAAAATGTTTTAATAGAAAAAATAGATCAAATTCTCAAAATATTAAAACTAGAAGAAGAACAAGGACAAATTAAAAAATATTTTGAAACTGAAAATTTATTAGTTTATGAAATTGTAAATTACTATCCAAGAGTTTACTCTAGTGCTAAATTCATAATAACAGATAAAAATATAGAACAAACACTAAAACAAACAGAAGATATTATTATTTTTTCACCACAAAATTCTAATCTTGATTTTAGATTATTTGATAAAATATCTTCAGTACCTCCAGTAATCGAATATAAACGCATTAATCCAACTAAATACCAAGTTGTTGTTCACAAAGCAAAAAATTCTTTTCTTCTAGTTTTAAACCAATCTTTTCATGATCAATGGCGTCTATATCTTTCTAAAAATAAAAATATAGATTCAAAAATCTCTGATCAACAAATAAAAAATTATCTTATGTTTAAAAGGAATGAACAAGATCAAGCCGACCCTCAACAACTCAATGAATATATTCAAAACAATTTGGTATCAACATTAGGAAATTCGCAGAATAAAATTTCATTTATTTCAAAAAATAATTATGGAGTTATTCAAAATAATAATCTTTTATCAAATAATTTGCTGACAAACATCAAAGCTCAACAATTAGCTAAAAATCAGCATATTATTACCAATGGATGGTCTAATGCTTGGCTTATAGACACAAATGATGTTTGTAATAATAATTCTTGTCATTTAAATGAAGATGGTAGTTATGACTTTGAACTAATTATCGAATTTTTCCCACAAAGGGTTTTAATTGCAGGATCGATAATTTCTATAGCCGTATTTATTTTTGCTGTGAAATATTTAATTAAAAAAAGGTAGTCAATGCTAAATATTTTTAAAAAGTCATTAATAAAACATATTGTTTTAACAATCTTTTTTTTAATTGTTATGAGATATTATTTTAACAATGAACGTTCTTTTGCTTTAGTCATTATGTTGTTCTCATTTTTCAGCATCGGGCTAATTATGAAAGTAAGTAATAAATTTTTTTTCTTTCTTTCAATTTTAGCATTAATAGCGACCCCTATTGCAATACAAATAAATCAAAATTTTATATTAAAAAATGAACAAATACCAGAAAAAGTTGCTAAAATTATTTATCTATTTATTATTTTAGGATTAATGACAGAACTAAGCAAAAATAAAATAATAATTAATATGTCTACTAAACTAAAACAGCTAACAAAAAAACTATTGTCTTCATTTTTATGATAAGATTATTTTATGAAAAAAGCTTTTTTTATCATATTAATTTTGTTTGTTTCTCTTTTTTATCGTTTTTCTGCTTTTAAAACCCCAGTCTCATTTTGGGTTGATGAATTTGCTACAGTAGCCCAAGCTAAATTAGTACAAAAACATGGTTTAAAACTTTTTTCTCAAAAAACAGATCAGATTGAACATCACAATATTATCACCCATACTTTAGTAGCTCTATCTTTTAATCTCTTTGGAGAATCTGAACAAACAGCAAAATTACCATTTTTTATTTTAGGTTCTTTAGTTCCTGTTCTGGTTTTTATTTTGACTAAAAAATTTACTGAAAATAATTTAACTGCTTTGTCAGCTGGATTGCTAACTGCTTTATCTTATTGGCAAATTACCTGGTCCCTACAAGCCAGAAGTTATGTTTTACAACAAGTAATAATCTTGTTAACTTTAATTATCTATTTCAAATTAATTAAATCCAAAAATAATTTAAATTTAATGATCTTGTTTCTATTAATTGTTTTAGGAATTTTAACTCATACTACCTATTTATTAGTATTAATCAGTTTAATTATCAGTTCTAGTTTATCTAATTGGGAATTAACTAAAAACATACTAAAAAAACCTATTACTTATTTATTCTTGATAATTTTTTTCATAATTGGTCTAAAAACTGGAACATTTATTAGTATTATCAATACCCTAAAAAATGGTTTAGTTAATAATATTTGGTATTACCACTCATTTTTATGGAGACAATATAGCTTAATAACTTTTTTAGGATTTTTAGGCTTAACCTTGATGTGGCTTAAAGATAAGCACAAAACTAATATTATATGGCTAACTACTATATCTTTCTTAATATTTGTTTGTTTTTTATTTGCCCCTTATGTATCTCGTTATATATTGGCTATTTTTCCTCTTTTATTAATTGGAGTTAGTATTAGTTTAGAAAAAATTGGTTTATTAATTAATAAGAAACAGCAATTTCTTGGTCTAATTTTTAGTTTATTAATTATCGTCAATGGCGATAAATTTGTTTCTAAACCACAAGCTTATTATTCTGTTAATCATGATATGAGAGAAATAGCAATCCTAAATTATAATCAAGTTTATCAAATTATCCTTCAACAGTTAGAAAAATATCCTAACGAAATTGCTGTGATTGATCCTTGGGTACCAAGAAGCATGTGGTATTTAAAAACAAATTGTTCTAACTGTTATTGGTTCCGTTGGATTAATGAGGCCGGTTTAACAAACGGGATGGGTAGAAAAACTGACTTTTTGATTAATGAAAATAATGAAAAATTTATACCAAAATCTGGTAATCCACCAATCAGATTTATTGGTGAACTTTCTGATCTTAAGTTAGCAATGTCTAAATATCCTAAAGGCTTTATTTGGATTGATGACAGTTCTTTGCCAGCAGATATAGTTAATTATGCCAAAGAAAATTTTAAAAAAGAATTATATTTAGAATCATATTTACCTGAAATATTAGAAAATCCTTATTCTATTTGGCCTGGAACTCTATATAGCTGGGGATTCTAAACTAACACAAAAAAAATTATTAAGATTTCTTTAATACTAGCCTGATGCTTACTAAGCTATAACCAATAGATAAAATTGTCGCTAATAATCGGCTAACAGCCGTAGCCATAATTCCATAATCTTCAATAAATAAAAGAGTACCAATGACAATACAAGCTACCTGAATAAAACCATTAATTGAAAAATAATTTGGTTTATCAACGGTATAAAAAACAGCTGTTAAAGGAGCTAAAATTAAACCTAAAAATGAATTTCCTACCAAAAAAATAGTGGCCAAATTACCACTTAAATACTCTGGCCCAATCGTATATTTAACAAATAAACTAGAAAATGGTAAATAACAAATAAAACCTAAAACTGCTGCCACAATTAACAAACTAGATTTTTTTAAATATTTAATAATCGTAGCTTTATCTTTATATCTAGAAACTCTGCTAATCAGAACTGTCCCAACTGAGCCGCTGATAGTAGCCATAAAAGCAGCTATTCTACTTGCTCCAGCATAAATGCCAGTATCAAAAGAATTTAAAAATTTTTGAATCAATAAAACATCTAAATTGGAAATTAAAGTCATCATAATTACTCCAACACCAGCATGAAACCAAAATTTGTTAATTTCTTTTTTAAATTCATCATTAGCTAACTGAGGTTGATAAAACAACTGCTGTTTAATAAAAAAGGAAATGATTAAAATTGCTAACGCTGGACTTAAATAATAAAAAGCTGCAATTCCTCCCAGATTAGCTGAAAATAACCAAATCATCATTACAAAACCAGTTAATTTTATTAAAGCTTGAAGAATACTAATTACACTTAATTGAGTAAATTGATGTCTAGCTGATAAAACTAAAAAACTATAACTATATATTTCAATAGAAATAGAGCCAATAATTGCCCAATAAATCATATCTAAATGAGGATAATTAACTAATTTAGCTAAAAGCCCAGCTCCAGGAAGAAAAATTAGCAATAATAATAAAACTAAGATAGATTTAAACCATAAAATATGTTTTAAAAATGCTTCGTTTTTCTTTTCTTGGAAAAACCACTGCCCCATAAAACGCGGAATTAATTGATTTAAGCCTAGATCAGTAAATCTAGAAATAACAAACATTAAAGAGATACTAACAGAGAAAATTCCAAACTTTTCTGGACCTAAAAAACGCGATAACAAAATCATGGCTACAGCCATAATTCCAGATGTTGTAAAATTACCAATTGTAATAATTAAAGACTGTTTTGACGCTTCTGATTTGAAAATTAAATTTTTAAATTTAAAAAAAAGTTGTTTAATGTTCACTTGATTAGAATATCTTATTTATTAGATCATAGCAAGACTACTGTTAATTTTATTCTTAGCTCTCTTCTTCCGCCTTTTTACTACTAAAATCTAATAAATGTCCAATTACTTTCATGCCGGCTCTAAATAAGAATTTTAGGTCGTCAACATTGCGAATGGCAATAACTTTTCTGATTATAAATTTAGGGGTAATAAATGATTTATAAAGTGACTGTGTCATTTGTTTAACATCTTCTTGAGTAAGGGGTGATTGCATAACTGCTTGTCTTTGATCAAAATCATCCCAATTTTCAGTTAATAGCCAACCTTCTCTTTGACAGAGTTTAAATAAAGGTGTGCCTGGATAGGGGATCAGAATAGTTGCTTGCAAAGTATCAACATAACCTTTATCAAACATTTTTTTGGCTAAATCAATGGTTTTTTGAGCTTGAGCTTTAGTTTCCCATGGGTAACCAATCATAGTAGTAATATGAGGATCTAAACCAGCTTTTTTAGCTCTTTTTAAGGAAACCTCAATTTGCCAAATTTCCAAATTTTTATTAATCTTATTTAAAGTTTCTTGATTGCCTGATTCCAAACCATAAAGAATAAATCTAAAACCAGCTTTTCTCATTAAATTATATTCTGGCTGAGAGAGAGCATTCAGTCTCATATTACAATCAATTCTGACTTTTTTATTAAGCCCACGTTCAATCATTCCTTCACAAAATTCTTTAAGCCATTCATCAACTGGAAAAGTGCCAGAATCATCCATGATTTCTTTAACATGGTATTTATTAACTAGCATTTCTACTTCATCTAACATTCTTTTAGCGGAATGTTTTCTAAAATCTTTTCCTGGATAAAGAGTTGTCCAAGAGCAAAAACTGCAACGTCCCCACCAACAATCTCTTCCACTAAAAGTATATGTGCCGGGTGTTCGTTTATAATTACCATTTTTATAAGCATAAAGTTGCCATTTAGTTAAATCACGATCAATCATTGGTAATTCATCTAGAACATGATTTAATTCAAAATGACCAGTATCAACAATCTTCTTAGCTTTTCTATACCAAATTCCAGCTTCTAATTTTTCACCGTGAACTAAATGATTAGCAATGTTTAAACACAAAAAATCATAATCACCGCCTGTGGCAATAAAATCTACTGGACAAGCTTGCATTGATTCTTCTGGAAAAGCAGTAACATGATCTCCAACTAAAATAAGTTTTGTTTTTGGTAATTCTTTTTTGAGTTGTTTAATAATTTGCCAATGACGTTTGATAACTGGAGTTTTACTTTCTAAAACTACTAAATTAGGTTTAAATTTTTTTAATCTTTTTAGCCAATCTTCAAAACTTAATTCTTCAGCTATTCCGTCATCCCAAAATACTTTATAGCCACAATGTTTTAATAAACTAGCAGCATAAGCTGGGACCATTGGATAAATGTAGGTTGGATTATTAAACCACTGAAACTGCCTATTTTGGCCTAATAAGGGAGTCCCTTTTTTACTAGCTAAAGGTGGATAAGAAATTGCAATTTTAAATTGCTGATTTTTCTTTTTTTGTTGAGGAGTAACTGGAGAAAGATGTTGAATATTTTTCATTGTTTTAATTCTGTTATTAATAAGCCTAATAAAAATCTAATTCCATAATACCAATGAGTTAATAAAATCATTGGCATAGTTAATAAACCAACTAATATGTTTTTCCATCTTATCGCAATAAAACTGCCATCAATCATTAAACCTAAAAAATAAATCAGTAATGGCCCAGCCGCAATTAATTGAATATGCTTATTACTAAAACTCAATAACAAGATAACTAATAATAAACAATATAAAACAAAAAAACTAGGTAAAAAATACCAAAACTTTAACGAAGTTTTAGGATATTTTTTAGCAAAAAATCCACGGTGTAAACCATAGTTACCAATTTGTTTAAAATGTTTTAATAAATCACTGCGGCGATGATGATAAACAACGGCTTGAGGTTCATAAATAATTTGATAGCCCTTGTTAATTAAATCTAAACATAACTTAGTATCTTCACCTGGCCAATATTGAGTATCAAAACCACCCAAAGCTAAAAAAACATCTTTTTTAATAAGTAAATTAACCGTTGGCCAATCTTCTACTGGTTTACTTGAACCAATGGATAAATAACGATCTCTTGCTTTGGCACCTCCAATGTAAGATTCAAAAATAGCCCCAGAAACTTTCTGCAATAAATTGTCATTAGCCGGAGTGATAGCTGGTCCACCGACAGCTGCTACTTTGGATTTTTGAAAATGTTTTAAAGCTTGCTTTAACCATTGTGGA
Source organism: uncultured Pseudomonadales bacterium (assembly GCA_964645645.1). Taxonomy (GTDB): domain Bacteria; phylum Patescibacteriota; class Microgenomatia; order UBA1400; family PJMF01; genus CAZYBC01. Next base: position 10,551 of record CAZYBC010000010.1, on the reverse strand, counting down.
TTAGGATAAGCATCATCATCTAAAAAAGCTAAAATTTCTCCTTTAGCAATTTTACTGGCTAAATCCCTTTTATGTGATGGTCCTACTGCTCCAGATGAAATAATTGTAGTTTTTGGCCATAAAATTTTTTTAGGAATTTTATTATCTACTACCACAATAATTTCTAAATTAGGCCAATTCAAAGCTAAAACTTTAGGAATGGATTCATTAATATAAGCATTAATTTCTTTAACCGGGATAATAACAGAAACACTATTTTTTTTACTCATCATTATTAAGTTTCTAAGTTATAACGAATTTTATAAACTTTTTCTGGCTTAACAAAACGTTTGTGTGCCTGATCATAGTAACGGATTACACAGCAACGATAAAAAATAGCCATTGTGTCTACAAAAATATTTAAAATTGATTTCCAGGTAGCCGCATTACTTAAAGAACTAAAACGATAATTTAATTTAATTGGGGCTTCATAAATTTTATGAAAACCTAATTTTTTAGCCACTACCAGAATTTCTAAATCTCCAGCAAAACGCTTTTCTACTAATCTAGGTAAAATTTTTTCTACAACTCTTTTTTTAAAAATTTTAATTCCAGCTTGAGTATCTTTCACTCTTACGCCAAATAATAATTTAACCAAATAATAATAGCCATAACTTAAAATTTTTCTTTGCCAGACATAATCTACTTTAGAAGCCAAATGTCTTTTAGATCCAACAATAATATCAGCGTTATACCATTCCATATGCTCCAGTAACATTGAAATTCCATTGGGATCAATTTCAAAACCAGAATCAATAAACATAATATAATCACCTTTAGCCGAATTCATACCTAAGCGAAGAGCATAACTTTTACCACAATTTTTTTCATAAGCTAAACAAGTTAGTTTTTTAAATTTAGCTCTTTTGATTTTTTGAAAAGTATCATCAATCATTCCATCAACAACTACAATAATTTCATAATCGTAACGGATTTTTTCTAAAACTTTTTCTAATTGTTTGAGATTTCTCACGATCGTTTGTTCTTGCTTATAAGCAGGAACAATTAAACTCAAAAAATGATTTCCTTCTTTAGGAAAGTTCATATAGTTTTATTATTTTGACTTCTAATATCCACTAAAAATCTTAGTCCAAATACTATTAATAAACAAGATACTACAACAATATTAATTATTAATACATATAAGAAACTCTGATGAAAAACAACAATCCCTAAAATTTGAGCCAAGATAGCCACTAAAGCTAAAACACTAACTGCATGTTCTTTGGCAATATGATAATTCAAAAAAACTACCATCATTGAATAAAGACCTCCAAAAATAGCCGCTAACCATAAATATTGAGTTAAAACTAAGTAGCGTTGATCAAAAAATAAATTAATAATAAACTGAGGAAAAATTAAATATAAAAACAAACTTCCTCCCATAATTAAACCCAAGAAAAATAAACTTAATAATAAAATTTTTCCTGATTTTTTTTGACTTTCTTTACCAGTAAAAAAAGTATAAGCCACACTAGCTATTGGGGTAGCTAAATAAAAAACAATTTTTGCTAAAAGTGATAAAGCTGCATATAAACCTGCTTCTTCAACTAGAAAAAACTTTTTTACCAAAATTAAATCAATATTTAAAATACCCATGCTACCAACTCCTGAAAAAATAGAATTTAAGACTAATTTATTTTTTAAATAATAAGTAATAGGACGCAAATTAATTTTAAAAAAATTAGTTTTAATTAAATTTTTATAAAGAATCATTTTACTAAATAAAATCACCAGTAAAAATGAAAATAAAATAATAATATACAAAGCTAAAGTTGTAGCTGAAAACCTAACCACCAATAAGGCCACTAAAATTTTAAAAAGACTAGCGAGACCATTCAATGCACCAATTAAAAAAAATGATTTTAAACTCTGAAAAGCGGCTGAATAAAAATTGCTGTATATATTAAGTGCAATAGCTAAATAAACAAAAATTAAACTAATAAAACTTAAATTACTAAACTTTAATAAAAAAATAAAGCTTAAAAAAGCTAAACTAACTCCCAACAAAAAATTACTTTTTAAAAAACTAAAAAACCAACTCTCTAAATCTAAAATATATTGTTTTCTTTGCGTCAGTTCCACATTACCTATTTTTTTAATCACAATTAAATTAAAAGCAGTTAATGGTACAGATAATAATGCTACATAAGACATGGCTGACATGTATTCACCGTAGTTACCCAAAGAGTAACCTTTAGCAATAATTAAATTAAATAAATAGTTTAAAAAACTCACTCCAAAAGAAGACAAAGAAAAAATTAAACTACCCTTAAAAAAATTAGAATTAAAAATTCTTTTAATCATTGGAAATATTCTATGGTTGGCTTTAAACCTTCTTCAAAACTGATTGTGGGTTGCCAAGCTAAAAATTCTTGAGCTTTGCTAATATCAGGTTGTCTTCTAGTTGGATCATCTTTGGGTAAATCTTTAAAAACAATAATCTGTTTAAATTTTTCTTGCCAAGCTGATTCACTTAAATTTTCATCCGCATGAATTAATTTAAAAATAACTTTGGCGGTTTCTAAAACAGTATATTCTTGAGGATTGCCAAGATTGATTGTTTCTCCAGCTAAAGTTTGACCGTTTACACCTTTATCTAAAGCAAAAAAAGTTAAAATTCCTCTTACTAAATCAGTCACATAACAATAAGAGCGAGTTTGAGAACCTTCTCCATAAATAGTGACAGGCTGATTTTGTAAAATTTGATTAACAAAATTAGGAATTACTCTGCCATCTCCGGCATCCATTCTAGTGCCATAAGTATTGAAAATTCTAATAATCCTAACATCCATTTTAAAATCTCGCGCATGAACACCACAAATTGTTTCACCCAAACGCTTACTCTCATCATAACAAGAACGAATGCCATTTGGATTAACATTGCCCCAATAAGTTTCTTTTTGTGGATGACTAGCTGGATCTCCATATGCTTCACTGGTACTAGCAAATAAAAATCGAGCCTGTGGATAGTAAATTTGCAAATAACTTAACAATAAATCTGTTGCCGTAGAATTAACTCGATAAGTTAGTTTAGGATTAGCCTGATAGCGTGGAGGACTGGCTGGTGAAGCAAAATGTAAAACACCATCTAAATTTGCCTTAGGGTTTTTATTTTGAGGCCCAGCAAAATCAGCCGGTAAATAACTAGCTGGATCAGCAATTACGTCAGCTTCAATAAAAGTAAAATTAGGATTTTTTAAAGCCTCAGTTAAATTAGCCTTATTACCAGTAATTAAATTATCAACGCCGATCACCTTAGCCCCAGCAACTAACAAAGCATCAGTTAAATGAGAGCCAATAAAACCAGCTGCCCCAGTTAATAAAATAGTTTTACCAGTTAGATTTTTTAAAACTGGAAAAGTTTGAAGATTAATGGAGTTAAGCTTTGACATAAAATTTATTTTGCAGTAAGTCTAAATAATTCTATTGACAATTCTAGCCTTAAATTAAGGCATTTGGCAAGCTTAGCTTGTAGGCATTATATTTTTCCTCTAGGCAAAAATTTAGAACCAAGCCATAATAAATTAGTGAAAAAGAATTTATTTAATTATTTATTTGGGCTAATTATTCTATTAGCCTTATTTTTACGCCTCCCACTCTTAAATGACTCTTTCTGGTTAGATGAAGCCGCCCAGGCTCTAGAGAGTATCCGCCCACTTAGCCAGCAACTAAATATTGCGGAAGATTTTCAACCGCCTCTTTTACATTTAATTCTTCATTTTGCTAGTTTATTTGGAACTAGCGAATGGTGGTTACGTGGTATTGGCGCTTTAATTCCTGGCCTAATTACAATTTTTTTCACAATTAAAATTACTCAAAAATTATTTAATGAAAAAATTGCTCTTTTAACTGGTCTTTTACTAGCCACTAATTCTTTTCATATTTATTTTTCTCAAGAATTACGGCCATATAGTTTACCAACGATGTGGGCAATTTTAAGTTGGTGGCGCTTAATTAAGCTGGCGGATAAAAAAGAGAACAACTGGCTAAAAAAAATTGATTTTATTTATGTTATTGAATCTATTTTAGGTTTGTTTTCTTCTTATCTTTATCCATTTTTACTTTTTAGCCAATTAGTTTATTTGTGGCTAAAAAATCCTCGCCAGATTAAACTCATTTTTACTAATTCATTTTTAATTGTTTTAGGATTTCTACCATGGCTACCTAAATTTATTGAACAATTTAAAGTTGGTCAAAATTTACGTTTACAAATGCCTGGTTGGGAAGATGTGGTTAGTTTAAGTCAATTAAAGGCTTTACCTTTAATTTTAGGCAAGTTTTTTTATGGAGTAATTAATCTTGATTTTTATTCTTGGCAAACTTTATTACTGTTAATTTTAAGTTTTATCTTGCTGTTTAATTTTCTGTTTCATCTTAAAGCTTTAAAAAAAGATCATCATTTACAACAATCATTATTAATCGTGGTAATTTGGCTGTTTGTCCCGATTTTAACTGCTTGGTTGGTATCATTTTTTGTACCAGTCTTAAGTCCTAAAAGAGTGCTGTTTTGTTTGCCTGCTTTTACAATTTTATTAGGTGTCTCAATTTTCTTTCCTCAAAAAAACTTCAAAAAAATTACTTGGATTTTAGCTGCTCTTATTTTAATTATTAATCTAACTAATACTTATCAATATTTTACTCAACCAGTTTTGCAAAGAGAAAATTGGCGTTCTTTACATCAACAAATTACTCAACGTTTTAATCCTAATAATACTGCCATTATTTTTGCTTTTACCGCTCCTTTTGCTCCTTGGCAATGGTATGACCAAAATACTTATCCAATCTTAACTACTCAGACTTATTTATTAACTGAAAATGATTTGCCTAGTTTAGAAAAAAATCTTAAACAATTAGACATTCAACAAATTCAATCTTTAATTGTTTTTGATTATTTAAGAGATCTAACTGATCCTCAGGATTTATTAATCAGAACAATTAAAGATTACGGCTGGCAAGATGGAGGCTTTTTCACTTATCCTAATTTAGGACTGGTGAGGATTTATCAAAAAAATTATAATCTGAGTTATGCACATCGGTATTGATATTTCTTCTCTAACTTACGAACGGGGTGTTTCTCGTTATACTGCTAATTTAATTAGAGCTTTATTACAACAAAAAAATATTTATTTAAGCATGTATGGGGTAAGCATGCGTCAATATGATTTTCTCAAATCAAAAGCGCAAAACTTATTAAAATATAAAAAATTTAATAATAAAGCTAATTTTAAGTTACAAAAAATTCCGCCATCTTTATTAGAATGGTTATGGCATTGGAATTTTAATCCTATCAGCAAACAACTTCCTAAAATTGATGTTTTTCACAGCTGGGATTGGTTGCAGCCTCCAGATAAAAATTTGCCTTTAGTTTCTACTATTCATGATTTAGCCATTTTAAAATTTCCTAAAAATGCTCATCCTAAAATTGTTAAAGCTCATCAAAGAAGTTTAGAAATTCTTAAGCAGCGCCAAGCGCAAATTATTGCTGTCAGCCAGTCTACCAAAAAAGACATTTTAAATATTTTACAAATTCCTAGCTGGCAGGTTACCGTGATTCATGAAGCTTTACCCGTTGAAGTAGAAGAAATGGGAGAATTTTTAAGCAATCATGAAGAAGAATACCAAAGCATCAAAAATAGTTTACATTTAGAAAAACCATTTTTATTCTTTGTTGGCACAAGAGAACCTCGTAAAAATTTACTCCGTTTAATTCAAGCTTGGGAACCATTAAAAAACGATTATCAATTAATTATTGCTGGCGATGCTGGCTGGGATGAAACTAGTTTAAAAGACAAAACTTTACCAGCTAATTTGCAAAAACTTTTACAAAATGCCCAATTGCGTTTTTTGGGCCGAGTGACTGATAGCGAATTAGCTGTTTTATATAGTGAAGCACAAATGTTTGTTTATCCTAGCTTATATGAGGGTTTTGGTTTACCAATTTTGGAAGCTTTTTATCATGGTACCCCAGTGGTAACTTCTAATGTTTCTAGTATGGTAGAAGTCGCGGGGAATGCCGCTTGTTTAGTTGAACCAGAAAGTGTAGAAAGTATCAGAGCCGGAATAACCACGATTCTTAATGAGAACATGGCTGAGCAACAAAAAAGATTACAAAGAATGGTAATCAGAAAACAAATGTTTAACTGGCAAAAAGTGGCAGAAAAAACTTTAGAGGTTTATCAAAAAGCTTTAGAAAGATAAAATGGCAACCAATCCTGATCAAATTTTTTATTTTGCCATTGATGGTAATGAGGCCAATGTCGTTAATAGAGTTGGTAGTAATGTTTATGCTTTTAATATTTTAAAGTCTTTAGAAAAAATTACTAAAGAACAAAACAATTTTCAATTTACAATTTTGTTAAATGCTGAACCTGTTAAAGATTTACCTAACCCCAGAGCTGGTTGGCAGTATCAAATTGTTACACCGGCTAAATTCTGGACTCAGTGGGCATTACCCATTCATTTATTTTTTAATCAAAAAAAATATGATGTGTTTTTTACTCCTGGCCATTATGCTCCTCGTTTATCACCAATCCCTTATATTTCTAGTGTTATGGATTTAGGCTTCTTAAAATTTCCTGATCAATTTAAAAAAACAGATCTGTTGCAATTAAGCGCGTGGACTAAATACTCTGTTAAAAAAGCTCAAAAAATTATTTGTATCAGTGAATTTACTAAAAAAGAAGTTGCTCAAACTTATAAACGAAAAATGTCTGATTTAATTGTGGCTTATCCAGCTGTCAATTTGACTGATCGTCCAGCCACCCTTTCTATAGTTAGAGCTTATTTACGTAAACATAAAATTAAACAACCTTACTTTTTATACCTAGGCACTTTGCAACCTCGTAAAAATTTACTCCGTTTAATTGAAGCTTTTGAAATTTTTAGTCGTAAATTAGCAGCGATTAACGTGAGTAAAAATTTTACTAGCCGTACTAAACTAAATAATAAAATTGAGCCTCAATTATTAATTGGTGGCAAAATTGGCTGGCTAGCTGAACCAATTTTAAATAGAGTTAAACAATCTCCTTTTAAAGAACAAATTAAATTATTAGATTTTGTTCCGGAAAATCTTAAACCTCATCTTTATCAACAAAGTTTAGCTACCATTTTAATTGGTCTTTATGAAGGTTTTGGCATTCCACCCCTAGAAGCCATTTATTATCAAAATTTACCAATTGTATCTAATCTTTCTAGTTTGCCTGAAGTAGTGGGCAAAGCTGGTTTAACTGTTGATCCTTATAATGTAGAAAAAATTGCTCAAAAAATGTTGGAAGTATATAAATTAACTGCCAAACAAAGAGCAATTCTAAAAAAACAAGCCCGTTTACAAATTGAAAAATTTTCATGGGATGAAAGTGCCTCCAAAATTTTAAATACTTTAGTTGATGTAAGTAAAAAAAACCATGCTGAAAAATAATCAGCCACTTAGAATTATTGGCATTGATCCTGGTTATGATCGTTTGGGTTGGGCAGTTGCTACAATTGAAAATAAACAATTTAAACTCAATGATTATGCTTGTATTCAAACTGATAAAAAAACTGATTTGTTTTTGCGCTATGTTCAATTACAACAAGACTTACAAAAAACTATTGACTACTATCATCCTCAAATAGCAGTCATCGAATCTCTATTTTTTACCAACAATCAAAAAACTGCTTTAAAAGTAAGTGAATCTCGGGGAATTATCATTGCTACTTTTATTAGTAATAAACTTACAATCTGTGAATACACTCCTTTACAAATTAAACAAGCCGTCACTGGTTATGGCAGAGCTGACAAATTGGCCATTAATAAAATGTTAAGAACAGAACTCAAATTAGAAGATAAAAAAATTATTGATGATGCCATGGATGCTATTGGCGTTAGTTATACTTATTTTCTTCGGCAAGGTGCTTAAGTCTAATGAGCGCTAGCTTTTTTACAGGTCTTAGTTTATAAAGATAAGCATGATTGGATATTTAGCCGGTACAGTTTTTTCAAAAACAGATTATTTAATAATCTTGGTCAATGGAGTTGGTTATCAAGTCTACGCCCAAGCTAATTTATTAAATGAAGTTAAACTTGGTCAAAACTTAGAACTTTATATTTATACCCACGTTAAAGAAGAAGCATTACAATTATTTGGTTTTATTAGCGAAGCCCAACTCAAATTATTTAAATTAATCATTTCTGTATCAGGGATTGGTCCTAAAACTGCTTTATTAATTCTTGATCTTGGTAATGATAGAGTCATCAGCGCTGTCCAAAATGCTGAAGTTGCTACTTTTACTAAAGTACCAAGAGTAGGTAAAAAATTAGCTCAAAAAATTATTATTGATCTCCGCTCAAAATTAGGCAGTCTTAAAGAGTTAAATTTAGCTCCTAAAACTAGTAAACAAAGTGAACTATTAGCTGCCTTAGAAGCTTTAGGCTTTGATGGTAATAAAACAGAAACAATTTTAGACCAAATTGATGTTGAAAATTTATCAATTCAGCAAGCTATTAAACAAGCAATTAAATTACTCAGTTAAAAACTTTTATGGCAAAATCAGTTAATTTAGATCAACCCACTAATGAAGAAGAATTACTTTTTTCTAGCTTAAGAGCGCAAACTTGGGATGATTTTTGCGGCCAAGATACAGCTAAAAAATCTTTACAAATTGCATTACAAGCTGCCAAAAAAAGACATGAACCTTTAGATCATATTTTACTTTATGGTCCTCCTGGTTTAGGTAAAACCACCCTGTCTCATTTAATTGCCAAAGAATTAGATTCTAATCTAAAAATTACCAGTGGCACCGCTTTAGCTAAAACCGGTGATTTGGCTGCTATTTTAACCAACCTAGAAGACTTTGATGTTTTATTTATTGATGAAATTCATCGCTTACCCAAAGCTATTGAAGAAACCCTTTATCCCGCTATGGAAGATTATGCTTTAGATATTGTCATTGGCAAAGGGCCTTCAGCTAGAACCGTACGTTTAGATTTACCTAAATTTACTTTGGTAGGGGCGACCACTAGATTTGGTTTATTAGCTGGCCCATTTAGAGATCGCTTTGGCATTATTCAACGCTTAGAATTTTATCAACCAGAAAAATTAGCCGATATTATTACTAAAGCTGCTCAAAAATTAAACATTACTATAGATCTTCCTTCTAGCTTAGCCATTGCTCAGCGCTCGCGCGGTACACCAAGAATTGCTTTAAAAATGCTAAAAAGAGTTCGGGATTTTGTCCAAGTTTTGGAAAAAAACAATATTGATGTTGGTTTAGTTAATAAAGCTTTAGATATGTTTGCCATTGATAAACTCGGCTTAGATGAAAATGAACGGAGTTTCCTCAAAAAAATTATTCAAAAACATAATGGCGGGCCAGTGGGTTTAAATACAATTTGTGCCACAATTAGTGAAGACGCTGGCACAGTAGAAGAAGTCTTAGAACCATTTCTCATTCAAATTGGTTTTCTTAAAAGAACTGCTAAAGGGCGAGTGGTGACTGAAAAAGCTTATCAACATTTAGGTGAAAATTATCCAGCTATTAAAACCTAAAATTTAATTTTTTATCTAAAACTTGGTTTATACCTTAAAATAGGTATAATAGAGTTATGCAAACTCAAGAAGATACTTTTCTAGCAAAAGTTAAACGCCGCCTAATTGCCATTTATTTAGAAGCGATTACTGGCTTTTTATGGTGGTGTATCGGCTTTATCCCATTTCACTCAATTCGCAGATTTTTCTATCGTTTATTTGGCATGAAAATTGGTAAAGGTTCTACCATTCACATGATGGCTAGAATTTATGATCCTCGTCACATTGAAATTGGAGAAGATAGCTTAATTGGTGAAAAAGCCACTTTAGATGGTCGTAAACAACTTCCCAATTCTCAAGGTGGATTAGTAATTGGTAACCATGTTGATGTGGCTAGTGAAGTAATGTTTTGGACTAGTGAACATGATTTAAAAGATCCTGATATGAAAGCCATTGAAGAAAAAGTAGTGATTAAAGATTATGTTTTTATTGGCCCTAGAAGCATTATTCTTCCAGGTGTTACCGTGGGTAAAGGGGCTGTTGTTGCAGCTGGAGCAATTGTTACTCAAGATGTTCCTGATTTAACTATTGTTGCTGGAGTACCAGCAAAAAAAATTGGCGAACGCCAATTAAAAAACTTAAACTATCGTTTAGGTAGACCACGTTTATTTCAATAAAAAATTTATGTTACTATCCATCATTATTGTTTCTTATAACACTAAAGATTTAACTATCCAAACTTTGGCAAGTGTTATTCAAGACATTAATAATAGTCCTAAGTTAAAAAATCAAACTGAAATTATAGTTGTTGATAATCATTCTAGTGATGATTCTGTTTCAGCGATTAAAAATTTTTTTCAACAACATAAAATTGCTCATCAATTATTTTTTAATAAGGAAAATCTGGGATTTGCTAAAGCCAATAATCAAGCAATTAAAAAATCATCAGCTGAATTTGTGTTATTACTTAATTCTGACACTCAACTTAAAGTTGGTTGCCTAA
>CAZYBC010000009.1:0-40801 GCA_964645645.1 uncultured Pseudomonadales bacterium | reverse complement strand
CCCGATGCTTCCTAGAATTTACCCTTCACCTTGTACCATCAAGGTAAGTGTGCCCCGCTTTGCTAACGAATTAATCCAAATTCTGCAAACTGCCTAAATATTCTTGAATTTTAGCCATATAAACCTCACGAGGTTTACTTCCATCTGGAGGCCCAACTAAACCAGCTTCATAAAGTTGGTCTAAAATTCTCGCAGCTCGAGCATAACCAACTGATAAACGACGTTGAATTAAAGATGAAGAAGCCTTGTCATATTTGGCAAATAAACGCACCGCTTCGGCAAATTTATCATCGTGATCTTCATCACCTTCACCTCCGCCATCAGCCCCAACGGTTTTACCGCCCTTAAGCGTAGTCCCTACCTTATATTTGCTGGTAATTTCTTCTTCGTATTGAGGTTCTTGACCTTGAGCTTTAATGAAAGAAATCAGATTCTTAATTTCACTGTCAGATACATAAGTACCCTGAATACGGCTTGGCTTAGCTTGATCTGGAGGAATAAAAAGCATATCACCTCGTCCAAGCAATTTTTCAGCACCCGGATGATCCAAAATAACCCTAGAATCCATCATACTCATCACGTTAAAAGCAATTCTAGCGGGGATGTTAGCTTTAATTAAACCAGTGATAACATCCACAGATGGTCTTTGCGTAGCTAAGACCAAATGAATACCAACAGCACGGGCCATTTGCGCAATTCTAGTGATACATTCTTCTACTTCTTTAGGAGCAAATAACATAATATCAGCCAATTCATCAATCACAATTACCACATTGGGCATCGCTGCTAAACCAGCTAATTCGTTGTAATCAGTAATATTTCTTACTCCTACTTCAGCTAATTGTTTATATCGCTGATCCATCAAAGACACTGCCCATTTAAGAGCAGACACTACTTTACTAGGTTCAACAATCACTGGCGTAAGCAAATGAGGAATATCATTATAACCAGTTAATTCCACCCGTTTAGGATCAACTAAAATAAATTTCACTTCATTGGGGCTAGCTCTAAATAAAATAGAACAAATAAAGGCATTAATACAAACAGATTTACCAGAACCAGTGGCACCAGCAATCAGCAAATGAGGCATTTTAGCAATATCAGCTGCTACGGATTGTCCAGCTACGTTTGTCCCCAAACCCACCAATAATTTAGAAGGATTCTTCTTCATTTCTTTGGAAGCTAAAATTTCTTTTAAGGTAACATAAGAGGCTGAATGGTTAGGCACTTCAATACCCACCAAAGACCTTCCTGCAATTGGAGCTTCAATTCTGATCTGACCAGTAGGAGCAGCCAAAGCCAGAGCTAAATCTGTAGCCAAACTGGTAATTTTAGAAAGTCTTGTACCTTCAGTAATTTTTAAAGCATATTGAGTAACACTGGGACCATAATTAACTTCAGCAACATTGGCCTTAATGCCAAATGATTCCAGGGTATTTTCAATAATACTAGCATTGGCTCGCACATCACCGCGATCAGCTTTACCACCTTTTTTATCAGAGAGTAAAGACAAAGGTGGATAATCCCAAACCACGGGCATATTATTAGGCGTAGTCGCGCTAGCGCTATCCAATTTAGCTTTAGGTGTAGCGGGAGGTGCTTTTAATAAATTATTACCAGCAACTGCTTTTTCATTTTGATCAATAGGTTCGGCTTCTTTTTTGGCAGTAGGATCATTAACTTTAAAGTCTTCTTTCTTTTTAGAACCAAAACTCAGCTTAGGAAGCACAAATTTACGAGCTTTATCTACTTCCTTTTCTATTGATAATTGTTCCAGATCTTTTTCTTTTTCTAATTTGAGTTTAGCCTGCTGTTTACGATATTTTTGCCAAGATTCATAAATCTCCCCAATGGAAGCCTGCATCATCACTAAAATAGCAATTAAAGATAAAGCAAAAAAACTAATGTAAACTCCGGCGGAACTGATTAAACCAGCTAAATTGGTAAAAATGGCTTTACCTAATTCGCCAGTCTTAAAAAAACCGGTAAAGGCTAATAAAAATAACAAACTACCTAAAAACACAGTTGGATTAGCCCAAGGCTTTTTAACATTAAACATCATTAAGCCAGCGCTGATAAAGACAAAAGGCAAAATAATCATGGCTAAACCCAATTTCAAACTAAAAAAATCATTGATGGTTTGTAATAATTGCCCTTGTCCAGTAAAAGAAACAATTACTAAAAAAGCACAAGCTAAAAAAACCACTCCTAAAATAGAATAGATGGTTTCTTTACGGATATTAAGCTTGAGGTCACCTTTTTTTGAACGATGACGTCTTTTAAATTTAGCCATATTGACTTCTTATTTCGTAGTAAGTCTACTATACCCAATCTTGAGAGATCAGACAAGAGACTACATTTCCATAATCATTGGCACAATCATTGGTTCACGTTGAATAATTTTATAGAGTTTTCTAGCTAATTTCTTTTCAATAGCTTTTTTCAACTCATCATCAGTAACTTTATTACCTGCTTCATTAATAATCTCACGTGTTTGTTCTTTTAAGAAATTAACCACTTCATCAGCGTGTTTCATAAATACAAAACCACGAGAAACAATTTGAATATTTTCATGATCAATTTTAGTCACTTTACGGAAACCTTTGCCAAATTGTCGACGGGGAATAATCACCACCACAATTCCAGCCTGAGATAAAGCCAAACGATCTGACAACACCACCGGGCCAACATCGCCAATGCCTAAACCATCAATGATTCTGGGGAAAAGCTTAATTTTATCAACTACTTTATATTGACGATTTTCAAAGGCTAAAATATCGCCAGAATCAGGGATTAAAATGTGATTTTTATCAAAGCCTAAAGGCAAAGCCACTCGCTTAGCAAACAAAGCACGATGTCGGTTAGCGCCACCAATCGGCATAACATATTCTGGCTTCACCAAATCAACTAGCTGACGTTGTTCTGCCGCACTAGCGTGACCAGATTGATGAATGCCTTCTTTAATATCAGGATAAATAACATCAATGCCATTTTTAGCTAGTTGATCAATTGCCACATAATAAGGAATTTCATTACCTGGAATAACATTGGCAGAAAAGATTACTTTATCTTGAGGGGTAATCTGTAAAATAGGATGTTCGCCATAAACCGCTCTGGTTAAAGATGAACCTTCTTGCCCTTGGCTCCCAGCTACAACCACCACTAATTTATGGGGTGGATAATCATTGATTTTCTTTTTATTAATCAATAACCCTTCTGGAATTTCAATTTTCCCTAATTCTCTAGCTACCTTAACATTTTGTTCAACACTTCTTCCGATAAAAATAAGGTTGCGACCAAGTTTTTTAGTCAAATCTACGACCTGTTGAATACGGTGAATATGTGAACTCATTAAAGTAACCAGAATTTTGCCCTGCACATCAGCCATTTCCTCGGCTAAAACTGCTCCAATTGTTGATTCTGATGGCGCAGGATTTTCACGCTCTACCCGTAAACAGTCTACTAACATACACAACACTTTTTCTTTGGCTAATTCACCAATGGATTGTAAATCGCTAACCATGCCATCTACTGGAGTAGGATCTAACTTAAAATCACTGCCATGATAAATGAGGCCCTCAGGAGTTCTAATTACAACATGTTTAGTATCTGGCACACTATGAGTAAGAGCCAATAACTTAAATTCAAAATATTGTCCTAACTTAACCCATTGATTATCTGCAACAACTTCAATTTCACGATTTACATCTTTATCTCGTAAGCGTTGAGCAGTAAAACCAGCTGTAAGCGGGCTGGCAAAAATAGGAAATTCTGATAAATCAGGCAAAATATAGCCAGTAGCAGCAATATGATCATCATGACCATGGCTTAAAACCATGCTAACAATTTTTTTACCACTTTCTAAGGCTCTTAAAAGATAAGTGTCATCCGGAATAATTGAATCAACCCCAGGCATGTAAGTATCTGGAAAACCAATGCCACAATCTACAATTAAAATTTCATTTTCGTACTCATATAGATACATGTTCTGAGTAACTTCACCCATACCGCCTAAAGGAATAATTTTCAACAAAGACATAAAACCTTTCTATCTAATTTCATTTTTAGCATCTTTGAGAAAACCTCGCCAATCTTCAATAATCCCAATCAAAACACTAAAAGGTGTATCAACTAAGACTGTGAAGAAGATACTAAAAATATTGTATTCTCGCCAGACTCTGGCAAACCATTGACCAACTTTGGCCAAAGGAATAGTAAATAAGTCAATAATAAAATCCACAAGCCGACCACCTTCTTCAACACTCATTTCTTTAGATTTATCACGAATACCCATCGCTGCAAAAATAATCATCCCAACGGTAATGGTATCAATGTAAAGAGATGTCCAGGGCACACGACCCCATTTAAAAACACTATAAATGCCAAAAGCTGTCACACTGCCAGCGGCTAAAGAAATCAATAAAAAGATTGATCTTAAAATGATATTAGTTTTTTTATTAAAATTGATCACAATTGTATCTGATTCATATTCTTTAAAAATCACTTTTTTGACTTCTTCTTTAAGCTTAGGTAAATTAGACTTTTTTGGCGGTGGCTTGATAATTGAAACCAAGAAAAACATAATGGCCGTAGGCACCGCAATATCAACAGCTAAGGCAAAGGGACTGAAATTACCATGAACAAATTTGGCTACTGGCCCTTCAAAAATAATATAGCTAGCAATGCTACTTAAAAAAATCGATAAAGTAGAATAAATTGCCGAGCGCATTAAGCGACCTTTTAAAGTAGCTTCTCTGGCATCATAAACTTCATCAATTAACGGTTCTAATAATTCTTCGTCTTGAAAACTTAACAATAAATCTTTTTTTTCTTGAATAGCCCGATCAGCTACGTCACTAACTGTTAAATAAGATGCATCTAGTCTTTCGCATAAACTATAAAAATATTTAGACAAGGGATGATTTAAATCTGTTTCTAAAGTTTCTTGAACTTGATTAATATTAGCGGCAAACCATTCAATTGTAGCTTGTTCACCAGCAAACCAAGTTGGATAATGAATCTTCATCAAGTTATAACTGATAAACGGATCATCCATACTAAATAAAGTTCTTTGCACCGCAATGTAAATCTGAATTAACTTATCTTGTTCACTGAGTTTATCTTTAGGCACCAGCTTAATTCTGGTATACATGGTATTGGTCATTAAATTGAGCAAGGCATTCTGCTTATAAGCAGGATCCATGGTTTGCTCAACTTCGCAGGCAGCAATTTCCAAAACCCAAGTAAAAAAATTGATTTTTTGTTTAACTTTAAGGTTGTCAGCTAAATGAGAATTAGCAATCATTGGATTATGATTAATGACATAAATATATCTGGCTAACACTGCTTCAACTTGTTCAATTTTATCTTGAGGAATTTTGCCATTACTAAAATAGCCACTTCTGATTAATTCTAAAACCAATGGCTCGGCTAATTTTTTGGCATCCAAAACATTAAAGCCAGAAATTTCTGGTAATAAACTGCGTTTAAGAATTCTTTCTATCGCTGTGCGACGGACTAAGTGTTCTTCTTTCCAGTCTATAATCCTGCGTAAGCCTTCATAGAATTTTGCCACTCGGCTAGCTAATTCATCCACTCTAATTGGTGATAAACTAGCCTTTTTTTCGTACTGTCTGGCTTGTTGATAAGCCTCTAAATATTCGTTAAAAAATTGTGCAAATGCTGGTAAATCTTTAACTACATTTTTATCTGGATCAGCTGTAGACATTTCCAACAAAGTTTCTTGAGCTTCTTTAGTAAATGTCTCTGGTTTGCTGCTTTGGTCAAAAATTTGATCTTGGTCTGACATCTGATAATTCTTTTCTAATGGATATATCTAAAATAAATTATTTGCGAAATAAAATTTTTTTAATTAAAGATTATTGCGTAAAAAATCTAATCTAAGTCTATTATATATGGCAAATGGCCAGTTTAATAGTTTATTATTTAAATGACAAATTATAGATTAAAAGAGCCGGCGTGAGCCGGCTCTGGTAAAGCTTAAAAGGTGAGAGTTTAGAAAACTCCAGCTGCTCTTAAATTTTTTAATTGGTCAACAATAGATTGAGCTTCCTGAGCGTTTTTACTTTCAAATAAGCGCTGGAAAGCTTGCCTAACATTTTCATTACCTAAAAGATTAGAGAAGTCATGAACTCCTGGGGAAACATTGTTTAATTCAGGGAACAAATCTTTTAAGGCATCCATAATAAATTGAGCCTGATCTGCACTAGCAGTTCTCCACATGTTCTCAGAAACTCCAAAAATATTTCTTATCTCTGGTACTACTTTATCCCAAACATTACCACCAGCCGGAACATTAACATTAGTTAAAATATTCTTAAATTGATCAACAAAATTTAATTCTGGTAATTTAACTGAAGCGAGAGCTTCTTTTACACCACTGGCTTGTTCAGCTAATTTTTGGGCTGCACCAGCCATATCTCTTACTGTCTCAGATAAAGTTCTGGAAAATTCTTTGGCCGCATCTACCTTATCTGCTTGAGCCTGAGCCTGTTCAGCAACTTGGCCTAATTGGCGAGCTCCAGAAAAGATACTTTCAGTAATATTGTGGAATAATTTTCCAGCATTAGGATTAAGCCTAGAGATATTATCACCCATAGCTCGGAACTGACTAACATCAGCATTGGGATTCTTTTCAAATAGAGCACGCAGAGACTCTAAAACCCATCGTAGATTTTCTTGAGCTTGACCACTGCCTAATAAAATACCAATTTCAATCATAGAGGCCCCAATAATGGCTAAAACTAAATCCTTTCTTAAACTCAAGTCACGTTCCTTCTTTTCTTTCTTTAGCTGAGCAAAAGTTGTTTCTAAGCCATTAATTTCAGTTTGTAAATCAAGCTTAGCTGACTCTAATTGTTCTAAATTAGCTTTTTCTTTAATGAAGTCATATCCTGTTAAATTTATCAACAGATTTTTACTATCGGCAATCTTTCTTTCCAAATCTTTTAATTTATTTCTCGCTTCTTTAAGCTTCTCTCCAACCTTCTTATAATCCGCTTTACTTTGTTTTTCAGCTTCTCTTTCTTCTGCTCTTTTAGCCTTTTCTCTCTTAGATTTTTCATTCATGGCTTCTAGAGAACCAAGCAAACGCAAACCTATTTCTTGGGCTTGATTGAGCCCAAGTCTGGCTTTATCTTCAGCTTCGTAGCGTTTTCTCAAAACAGCTAAAACTTCATCACTAAAACCAGCATCAGCTAATTCAACTTGTTGCTCGTCAGTATATTGTTTTTGAGCATCTTTAAACATGATTGCTACTGCAGCCAATTTTTCTACTGAAGATTCTAACCCTTCAATCATAGCTGGGGCATTAATTAATAAACCCCATATACCTTTAGCCTGAAGTTTGACTTTAGCTTGATCTGCGGCTTCTTCAAGTTCTTTTTGAGCTGGGGTTAATTCAGCTTCTGAAACTTCAGTTGACTTAGGACCTCTTCTAAATAAAGCATTTAAGTTACCTAAAAGAGTTTCTTTCTTTTTACCAGCTTGTTCTGTTGTTCTTCCTATAAGAGATCCAAGACGAAGTCCCATCTGATAAGCCTTATCTTTTTTATCTTTTTCAGTTAAGACTGGTTCTAAGTGCAATTCTTTTTTAACTTGATTTAGAGCAGAAATAGTAATCCCTTTTTCATTTAACAAACCATAAGATTGTTTAAGATTGATTGGGCCTAAAATTAAACCAATTCTGCTATATAAATAAAGCACAACTAAATGATGTAGGCGTTGATCTTTGTCTAAATCTGGTTTTTGCAATTCTTCGTAGAGTTTGTTTAATTGTGAAGTGGTAAGTTGGTTATCTTCTTCACTTAATAAATCTTTAACGCGATCAGCAGCCAGCTTGCGGTCTTCTTGTTTTTCTTGTTGAGCTCTGGCGGCAAGTTCGTTTAGTTGATTTTTGACCGAAGCTAACAATTCATTAGCTGAATCAATTCTTTCATTTAAAGCTCTAATTTCTCCATCTATTCTAAAAACAGTTCCATTATCTCCTTTGGTTAGCGCTTGATCTTTCTGCTCTGTTAAAGTTAATAGCTGTTTTTTAAAAGCTGCAATTTTCTGTTCAATTCCTGTTTTTAACTTTAAAAATTCATTTCTTTCCTTTTTGAAATTTGGTTTACCTTCGCGATTAATAATTCCTACCTCAACCAGCAAATCTCTTTGTTCTGGGTCAACATCCGCTGTATCTACAGGTTCACCTGTTTTTTTGGAGAATAGTTTGTTTAACCAAGCAAAAAAGCCAGGTTTTTTGTCAGCTTTTTCTGCTGAAGTTGGGGTTGAAGCTGGTTCAGCGGCTGGGGCTTCGGCTTGAGCCTGACCAGCTAAATATCCGGCCCGTGCTCTTAAACGTTCAGCTAAACTATCAACTTTATCTATTAATATGGCAAGTGATTCTTTTTCTTCATTTAATTTTTTGACTTGTGCGTAGTAAGCATTTATTTCTTTTTGAGTCTCAAGTCCACTAGCACTTTTTCTCATTAAGCTTGTATAGTCATTTTTGTTCTGTGTCTTTTTCTTCTCCAGAGCTGCTCTATATTTTTCTACTGCTGCCAATTTAGACTTAGCGGTTTTTTCATCTAATTGAGTAAAGTCAGTGGCTAGCAAAGCATCCACCTTTTGTTCATTCATTGGAGATACTGCTTCTCCAACTTTGGCTTTAATTTCATTAAATAAACCGCTTAAACGATTTGTTGCTTCAGTAGCATGTTTTTTGAAAAATTCGCGTACGCCATTTAAAATTCTTGAGATTGGGCGTGGGCGCTCGTTAGTTTCTGCTTCAGGTTGAACAGGGCTTTCATTTTGCTCACGTTGTTGCTCAGCTGCACTAACTGCCTCAGAGATTTTTTTTCTACTGGCATCAAAGCTGGCAGTAAAATCTTCTAATTCCTTATCTGGATGTGCACTCCAAGTTAAATCTTCTGGAGAAAATTTAGATTCTTCACTCATAATTACTTTCTTTTTAATTTAATTTCATTATCAACTATTTAATTGTCTAATTCAACTACTTCAGCTATTTTTTTAACCAGATTTCCGGCTAAAGAAACTCTTTTAATACCTTGGCAAGAAAATCTTGGCATTATCTTTAGAGATAATGACTCGGTCAAAACCTCGTTCCACAATAATTCTTGCTGCTTTACGGATTGCTCCCTGCAAATTGCGTTGCAGTGTACGGATACCGGCATCAAAACCCAGTGGTCTAACCATATCTGACCAAACATCGTTTTGAATAATAAATTGTTCTGGTTTGATACCAGCTTCTTTAAAGAGCTTAGGCAAAATATATTTTTGGGCAATCACAATTTTTTCCTCGTCGGTGTAAGAGGGCATGCTAATTTTTTCCATTCTGTCTAAAACAGCAGTAGCAATTTTGGTGGTATTATTAGCTGTAGCAATAAAAATAGCTTGGCTAAGATTAATTGGATAATCAACATAAGTATCAACAAAATGATTGTTTTGAGCGGGATCAAGTAATTCTACTAAAACACCCATAATATCTCGGTTTGCTTCATCACTAGAACGATCAATTTCATCTAGCAAAATAACTGGATTATTCACGCCAGTTGAACAAACGCCTTTGATAATTTGGCCTGGCTCACTACCTAACAAAAGTCGTGAGTCACCCCGTAATTCTTTAGATGAACTCATGCCACCAAAAGGAATTCTGACAATTTTTCTACCTAAGGCTTCAGCCAGAGAATAGGCAAAAGTTGTCTTACCAGTACCAACTAAACCAACTAATAACAACACAGGCGCGGAAAATTGCTCTTGGCTAAACTGACTTTGGCGAAGATTAAGCACTGCAATATATTCCAAAAAACGATCTTTAACTTCTTGCATGCCAAAATGATGCTCGTTAAAAATTTGTTTGGCTTTTTGAATATCAAGATTATCTGTTGTTTGCACTGACCAAGGAATTTTCAAAACCCAATCAATATATTTAGAAACTTTTTCATACTTTTCATCATAACTACCCAACTCCACCGAACGCTCTAAGGACACTAAATCACGGTCAACCTTTAATTTTAATTCATCAGGAAGCTGAGCCTTGAGGATTTTATCCTTTAAAGCTTGAATCTCTTCGCTCAAAAGTTGTTTATAATCTGCCATGCTTAAACTCGCTTGTGCTTATATTTAGCTATGAATCTTAGTTCTAGCCATTAAACCAATTCCTAATAAAAATAAACCTGCTGAGAAAACAAAGAAAGTTTGTTCTACAGCACCAGTTTGAGGCAAAGTGGTGGTTTCGCTACTAGCGCCACCTCTACCGATTTCAGTAGTAGCAGAGCTGGTACTAGTTGTACTAGAAGTTGTTGTAGTAGAAACTTTAGTAGTGGGGATAGCAGTTGGAGTAGTGGTTGTCGTACTGGTTGTAGTACTAGAAGAAGTCGTGGTAGAAGTTGCGCCGATACTTAAATCAAAGGTCATACTTTCTACACCAGAAGTAATAATAATTGTATAAGTCCCATCAGTAAGAGTAGTAGGAATAAAAGTCCATTCTCCACTAGTATCAGCTGTAACAGTATTAGTTAGATCATCAATTTTAATAGAAACTGAGGCATTGGGAGAGGCTTTACCCATTAAGATAGGGTTAACATCAGCGTAAGTCCAGCTGGTAAACACTGTCCCTTCTACAGAATCTTCACCAATCGCATCTAGACTTAAAGTTGCAGCCATAACTGGTTTAACCACTAACCAAAAACTAAGTAAAAAGATAAATAAGGACAGGATCTTTTTCATAGACAAGAATTCTTTCTTAATTCTATGATAAAGAAAAAGAAGTGGTTTTGTAAAGCGGTAACTAGAAAAGTATAATCTCGCTGGTTATGGTACAAAATTATCAACAACTTTTAGCTTCTATTAAACTAACTCCTTATTATCATCAAGGATTAAGCTATTACTTATCTGGTCCTAATCCAAAACTGCTATTAGGATCTGGTTTGCATGGTAATGAATATCGTGTAATTCCTTTATTAATTAAGACTATCTTAAAAATCCATAATCAATTACCTCAATTTTTATTGATTCCCCAATTATCACCTTCCGCCTGTCAATTAAAAAATCGTTGTAATGCTCAAGGAATTGATGTTAATCGTTGTTTTGCTGATAATCAAAATACCGATCAAGAAGTGTTGGCAATTAAATCTTTAGTACAAAAATTTTCTCCTTATAAAACTGTCTTAACTATTCACGAAGATTTAGAAAAATCAAAAGCTTATCTTTACGCTGGCACGGCTTTAGCAGAAGATAAAAAAATACAAGCTTGGCAAAAAAACATGCAAGTAAAAGGGATAAATTTGTTAAATGGCAAAGATGATCCCAATGATTCTGCGCTGGGAGTTAATTTTACAAATGGAGTGTTTACTTTTAATCCACAAACTGAAACTTTTAAGGAAACTTTTGAAACCTGGGCTAGCTTACAAGCTGGAGCAGAAAAAAATCTAACTTTAGAAATTCCTCATCTAGCAACAGAAAAAATTAGAAAATATATAATAGAACAAAGTATTTTGAGTTTAGTCTAAATTTCACTCTTTAACTGATACTCTAATTGACTTCTTCTTAATAATCCAGGCTTTGCCCCATAAAAGGACACTACACTAGCAGCATTAGTCTTGGCCCAAGCCAAAGCATCTTCTGGACTGTTACCTAACAACGTAGCAGCACTATAAGTAGCCGCAAAAGCATCTCCGGCCCCGGTATTATCTACTGTTTTGATTGATGAAGCCTGATATTGGATATGTTTAGTTTTACCAATAAAAATTTCGCCACCTTTATTACTATTTGTAACAATAATTTGACTAAAGTGTTCTAAAATTTCATGATGAATAGCCCCAATCATTTCCCATTCTTCTTTGTTAACAAAAAAAAGACGGCAAGGAATATTTTTTGCTTTAATTTTACCTTCTGCCAATAAAGTCAACTCAGCTTTACCAGGATTCCAGGACAAATTAAGTTGATTTTTATCAACTAACATAAAAATTTTTTCTAAAGTAGCTTGTCTTCCTGCAATGCTGGAAAGATGAATCCACTGGGCTTGGCTAGTCCAATAAGTAGGAATATCATAAGGATCTAACATTGAAGAAGCTCCTCGGTGAACCATGACCGTTCTTTCTCCTTGTGAATCAACTAAAATAACACTGCCTCCTGTTTGTTCTAATTTTTCACGAACAACCAAACTTGTTTCTACTTCTTCTTGCATAAACTCTCTTAGCACCATACAGCCAAAATGATCTTGACCTGTCTCACAGATAACACCTGTTTTAAAACCCAAACGCGCAAAAGCTACAGCAGTATTACTTGCGCCACCACCACTCACTACTTTAAGACTATCCATCTCTAGTTTTTCACCAGATTTAAAATACATCTGAGAAACTCCTTCAAGTTGAGTAGTTTTAAATTGTTGAGAATGAATAAAAATATCTACTAATGCAGAGCCAATGCTAATAACTTGGTACATAATTTCAGTATAAACTATTTGAGGGGAGTCAAACAAGCAGAGCTAGAATTCTCTATTAGCAATTTCAATCTCAAGAGCTTCTAGAGCTTTGATAAATTCTTCTTCATTTTTAACAATTTTATAGACTTGCTTTTCTTTTTCACTAATAAAAAAATTGTCTTCAATCACTCTCATTAATTCATACCAAAATTCACCATATAAAATTAATGGTTTATGTTTACCATAATACAAATGCGCTAATAACCAGGCTGTAGCCCATTCACTTAAAGTCCCAGTTCCACCTTGAAAACAAACAAAAGCATCACCATGATCCATTAACCCAAACATTCTCTCAATGTAGTTAGCTGTTTTAATTTCCTTATCTACTTGATTATCATGAAACCGACCTTCAAATTCCACCATATCTTTAGGATAAAAAGTAATAGCTAAAGTTTCACCAGCCCCAGCTTTAGCTCCAGCAGTAGCTGCATCCATCACTCCAGGACCGCCCCCATTAACAATGACTTTACCTTGATAAGCTAAATAACGAGCAATTTTAAAAGCTTCTTGATATAAAGGATGATCTTTATCAATATCAGCACTGCCAAAAAAAACAATGTTTTTAATTTTACTAGATTCCGCTGCGGCGGGAATTTTAATTTGAGTCTTCATAAAAAATTAATCTAAATTCATTAATTGTTGAATTTTTTCTTCAAGTTGATGATTTTGAGCTGCTTCCCATAATACACTACCCATGGCTAAACTATCAGTCCCAGCTTGAATAATTTTTTTAACATTATCAAGTTTAACACCACCATCAACAATGATTTCTGTTTTTTTACTTTGATACTTTAATAATAATTGTTTAAGTTCAACTAATTTAGCCAAAACTATTTCATTAAACACTTGGCCCTGCTGCCCAGCTTCCACACCCATTAATTGAATGACTTCAACCTGAGGCAAAACCTTAACATCTAACTCTGATAAAGGCGTATAAAGATCTAAGGATAAACCCACCTGCCAACCTAATTTTTTCACTTGTTCACAATAATCAGCCTGAAAAGACATGTGTTCAATTTGACTAAGCACTGTTCTAATTGGTAAATGAGGAAAATCTGCAAGCAATAAAACTGTTTCCATCGGTTCATCAACCATTAAATGCAAATCAAGTTTCAGCCGACCAAAATTAAGCTCGGCTAAAGACTGAGGACTAATAGTTAAATTAGGATGAAATAAGCCATCAATCAAATCAATTTGGACTGTTTCAATTGCCTTAACACTTTGCAACAGATCAAGTTGCTGTTGCACAATTGCCAGACTATCACTCAAAATCGTTGGATAAATTTTCATAAATAAATTTGCTTATGCTTAATTACCTAAATTTTGTTAATTTTAGCTAAACGACGCTGATGACGGGGTGAAAAATCTTTTTCCGTATCAAAAAAAACTTGTAATAATTGAATTGCTTCATCAGCTGTCAACCATTCGCCAGCCAAAGTTACAACATTAGCATCATTATGCGCTCTAGCATATTGAGCCACTCTTTCATCCGATAATGCCACCGCACGAACTCCCGGAACTTTATTAGCAGCCATAGACATTCCAGTACCAGAATTACAAACTAAAATACCTAAAGCGGGCTGCTTAGCTTTTTCAGCTGAAACAACTTTTTGGCCAACGGCTAAGGCATAATCAGGATAATCATCTGTCTTATCATATTGCAAAGCACCCATGTCTTCTACTTGATATGATTGTTCTTCCAACCAAGCTTTTAATGCTTCTTTAAGTTTGAAACCACCGTGGTCAGCTCCAAGATAAATTTTCATAGGCTCTTTATATCACTATTTTAAACATCAAAAAAGCCCCCATTTGGGGGCTTTTTACTTTCATTAAAGATTTTTTAGGCTTTCTTTAAAACTGGCATACCAGTTCTCTTGGTTTCGACCACAGTATAAGCAGCTGGAACAGCTGATAAGGAACCAGGTCTAACGTCACGAGCAAAGAAGTAAATGGTTTGCATACGACCATTTTTTAAGGTCACATCTTTGGAGTGTAAATAATAGGTCACTCCTTTGGAGTTGGTATAGCTGTAGGCATTTGCCATGTTTTTCCTTTTTTCTCAAGAAGTGTACCTTCTTGGAATATTTACTACTATATAGACTATCAAGTCCAGGCTATTACTTCAAGAGCAATTTGTTACTTACTGATTACTCCAGTTAATAAAACCTCTTCAGTTACATCATCACTTGGATTTAATTCTTTAGTCACTACTACCTCAAAAGGTAAAACTTCTTCTGATAAAGCAGCACTCCCATAAAAACCAGCTTTACCCATTTCTAAAGTAAAAGCTTTACGATAATCATTTTTATCTAAAGATTTTAACCAAGCTTGATAAGTACCTACTTTTAATTCTGGTAAATCGGCATTAACGGTAAATAAAACTCGGCCATCTTTAAATTCATAACGTACCTGACCATTAAATTCGTCAGCCCCAACCATGTTAACAGTTTGTAAATCATTAGCCCCTTTAAGGACACTATCTAATTCTTCGTCAGTTAAGTTTTCAATCTGCACACCTTGAGCAAATTGTTTAATTTCTTCATTTCGTTCAGTTTTCATGCGATACCAACGAAAAGATAAAAAAGCGACCACTAATAAAGCCACAACTGGAAAGGCATAAGGAGCAAATTTTTCCATCAAATTTTCTTTAACAACTTTAGGACTTGGTTTGGACATGATTTCCTTAAACTAATGTAAAAATATTATTAATGAAGGCGGCTTTTTTACTTGTTATATTCTGATACTATTTTCTCCGGAAAAGAGGTTTTGTCAATATCTCAAATTTAAATATTAAAGGTCTTAGTACCACTTCGTGAAATACTAAGACCTTTAATATTTAAATTTGAGTGGGATAAAAACTTAAAAAAGAAACAACTCTAAAAGTTTAAAAATACGTATCTAAATATCCTAATTCCCACAAGTGGAAGATTAAGACTTCAGATAAGTAGATTTAAGTGGGATAGAAACATAAAAAAGAAACAATTTTTTTATTTGAATTAATCAGAATGCTTGGGTAAACTTAATCCCCCTGTAAAATAGGTGTTGAAATTTGGAATCTTTCACGAAGTGTGAATTCCAAATTTCAACACCTATTTTACAGCGGCCACACTTGCTTACCTGTTTCAGTATCAATTACCACCACGGCTTGAGTTGGGCAACTTTGAGCAGCTAATAATTTGATGGCGTCATCGGCGTCTTGAGAAATTACTTTGGCGAGTTTTTGTTCGTCTAAAGCAAAGATTTGCGGCGCGATAGCGACGCAACTAGCGGCGCTAATGCATTTTTCACGAATAACTTGTACCTGGTATTTACCGATTTGTTTAGTTTGAACTGTGGCTGCGTTTTGATTATCCATTATGATTTTTCCTTATTAAGCCAGATTAAAATTTTCTTTGTGTAAAAATTGTTCAGCTACGCCTTTAGTTTTTAATAAATTAAAAGTGTCATTGACCATTGCGGCACTGCCACAGACATAATAACCAGCCTGAGTGGGTAAATCAGTCATAGTCAACACTTCAGTGACTCTACCACGAGATAAATTCCAGCCAGCCGGTGGTTGAGAAATAACGGGATGGAAATGAAAGTTAGGGAAGTTTTCTTCTAAACGCTGAAATTCATCCTGCCAAATCAAATCTTCAACATGGCGTAAACCCCAATACAAATGAATTGGTCGCTTATCTTGTCGATCAACCAGATCAAGTAACATACTGCGCAAAGGCGCTATTCCAGACCCGGTGGCGATTAAAAAAATTTCTGGTTCTTGGGCATTAAAATCAATGCTAAACATTCCTAGTGGAGCTAAAAAACTAACTTCATCTCCAAACTTAAGATTTTCCAGATAAGTGCTGCCAACCCCACTGGCAACTGGCTCAACCAATAATTCCACGCCATGATCAATACTAGGTGGGTTGATAATTGAATAGGCCCGACGTTTACCTGCTTGATCAACAGCCAAAGATAAATATTGGCCAGCCTGAAATTGCAAACGATGAGGATTTTTTAGCTCAAAACTATAGTGAACAAATTTAGAGTTATAAACTTGTTTATCTTCAAAAATAGCGGTGAATTGGGTAGGTGTAGACATAATGATGATTCTAGCAAAGAAACTTGAGGTAAGCAAAACAGTAATTTAAAAACTAGATTTTACAGCTTTTTTTCCCAATCTCTGCCATACCATAAGCCTAAAGCCAACTTTACAATAGCAGTATATTCCTCAGTGCGATCAACAAAATTTTCAGTGATCACTCCAATTGCCCCATTTTTTTGTTTGATGTTTTCTTGACCAACTAACTGGCTAACCACTGGGCCCATTTCACCACCAGCTGCCAATTTTTGAGCAATGATATCTGGAACTTTAAATCTCGCTCCATTACTTTGAAAAAGCTGACCCTGTAAATCTAGCACGCTAGCCCAAACGGTGGACCACCATTCACCATTCTCTTTTTCAAAGATGCCACCTTCTAAACCAACGCCCAATAAATTAGTTTGTAAATCAGCTTCCGATAAACCTTGCGCTAACAACTGCTGTTTACCCAAAGCTAAAACTGCCTTGGCCCGATTTTCTGACCCAAGCCGAGTTTCATCGTCAGACAAGGGCTGGGCTTTAATCCCACTAGGCACTTCTATGCCTTCCACCTTTACCATTGGCCAAGTTTCACTAGCTGCCATAGTGGTAGCATTGATTTTTACTGGATTAGTAGAACCGACAAAAATGTACATAAATTTAGGAAACAGCTTGCCTTAAAAAGCCAGCCACAATTAGATCTAAAGCTTGATCGCTAGTTAAACCTCTGGTTCGTAAATAATTGAGTTGCTCGTCCGCTATTTTGCCAATAGACGCTTCGTGGGTAATTTTAGCGTCAGGATGTTGACAGCCTAATTCTGGAATCAAGCTAATCTTAGCACTAGAATCCAACATCAGCCCATCACATTCTAAATGACCCACCCCAGCGGCTTGAGCAATAATTTTAGAATAAGCTCTAATCCGACTATTTTTTCTACCGATCAATCTTAATTTACTAATTCCCGCTGCATTCGCTCCAGTTAAAAACATCGTGTCATGTAATTTGACATTTGTATCAGCTAAATCAGCCAAAATAGTTAGCATAGCACTAGCATTTTTACCAACATCAAATCTAGTTTGTAGACTTAATCTTTTTGGTGGATATTTGGAGCTATAAACATAGTCTAATTTGGCTCCTTCTTCTAAAACAAAATGATAATCTGTGTTAGTTTCGGCCATTTCTCCCCAAGTATGAATATGGGCATAATTAACTTGACAACCTTTTTTTAAAACAATCTTGCCGCGGGCGTTATGACTGGAATCTAAATCTTGCTCTAAACTGTTGCAGGTGCCATTTAATTCGATATTTAAACCAGGTTCAACAACTAACAAATTAGACATTTGTTGATTAACTTGATCGTGGCTAATACTAACACAACTAATTAAAGGACAACTTGGTTGCTCTTTTACCCAAATAAAATAACCTTCTTGAGGCTCTGTCTGAAAATATTGTCTAGTCCACTGATAATCTTGCCAAGCTTGAGGGCTAGGGATCACTAAAGTGTGACTAGATTCTTCAATGTGTTTAATCTGATGATCTACCTGCCAAAAATGGGCATTGTTTGCATTGCTCATAGCCATGCTCTCTAATAGTTGTTAATACTTGCTGAAAATCTTGATGCGTACAGACAATCTTACCGTCTAGTAAAACATGAGTATAATCTGGCTTAAACAGTTCTAAAATGGAACCAGCATGAGTGATAAATAATAAAGCAGTTTTAGTTTTAATTAAACGATCTTTAATTACCTGCGTAATTTTATTAAGGTTATCTAAATCCAAGCCAGAATCTAACTCGTCAAAAATTACTAGCTTGGGCTTTAAAGCTATAATCTGAAATAATTCGGAAAGTTTTTTTTCACCGCCAGACAGTTTATCATTAATTTGCCGAGCAAATAATTTTTGATTTGTCGCCGCTAACTGGGCGAGTGGTTTTTGCCGTAATTTTTCTTCTAAAGGGAAAAATTCATCTAAATCATTTTCACTAATAATAGTCAGTAACGTTTCTAAACTAACCCCTTTAATGGTAGGCGGGTTTTGATCAGAAAGGGCCAAACCCAGTTCTACCCGTTCCTCGATTTTTAGCTTAGTTAAATCTTTGCCCGCAAATTTTATGTCACCGGTTACCAATTGATAAGTGTCATAGCCTAAAAGCAATTTAGCGAGACTGGATTTGCCACTGCCATTAGGACCAAGTAAAGCGTGAATTTCACCAGGTTTAATGCTTAAATTAACCCCATTAAGAATGGTTTTGTCGCCAATTTTAGCTTGTAAATTTTTAATTGTAAGTAAATTAGACATAATTTAACTTTGCTTAGCCAGAGTGGCCTTAATAATATCAACGACAAATCCGCCTTTGAGGCCACCAAAATCATAATTAGCTAATTCTTTCTCATCTATCCAAGCAAACTCAATATGTTCTTCAGAAATTTTAATTTCTGGAAAAGCTGAATTTTGCTGAGCATCTTGATCGGCCTGATAGGGCGCTAACCAACCAAAAATGACGGTGTAAATTTGCTTTTGACTATCAAAATAGCTAGATAAATAAACTAAATTATTAAAAGTAAATTTTTCTGCTGGCACTGTAAGCCCAGTTTCTTCTACAATTTCTCTAGCCACATCTAAACAATGCAAATCTGAAGCAGAAGCCTGAGTGGGTGCTGGCCACTGTGAGTTACCACCGGGCAGATCCCAACAACCAGGCCGAGATTGAGAATCTAAAGCTCGGCGCAAAATTAAAACCTTATTATTTACCTTTACTACTGCTTTATGCAAAAGTTTAACATTTTCGGTAAGTTGGTGATCAAAAAATTTGGGTGGGTTCATCTTAAGTCCTTAAAAGTTTATTGAGCTCTTTGGCATGAGCCAACAAGCTAAAAGCTAGTTGTATCTCATATCTTACCTCATCAATGGTTTCTAAGGAAGACAAATCTGCTTCGCTAAACCAAGCGATGCCATCAGTTTCTTCTACATTTTGTTTATAAGTTAAATCACTAAGCTCTTTAACTAAATAAGCAAAACCACAATGCTGTTCACAACCTTTAGGCCAAAGTTGAGTTTTGACACGTTGGTCAGGATTAGAGCTTTTTAAACGATTTTGATAATTTTCCTGGCTTACCCAATGCAAATTAGTTTTTAAAGGATTGGGAATGTACTCTGAATTTACCAATTCTGGCGAAACAAAAGGGTCAATAGCCTTAACCTTGATGCCGGTTTCTTCCCAAAACTCCCGCTCTGCGGCTTGATGAGGCAATTCATTTGGTTCAAGATGGCCGCCTGGCGCCATCCAAAATTTAAGTTTTTTATGCTTAATCAGTAAAACTTTATTTTGATGAATTAAAAGACCACTCGCAGTAAGACATCTTTTAGCAGGAAGAGACAAAAGATTGGACATAGGTGGTTATTCTTTCACCCATTCATAACCATCAGGTAATTGAATCTCCTTAATTTTATCTTGAAATCTTTTTTCTTCTTGTTGTGGAGTTGGAGTCGGAACCGGTAAATCAGTTTTAGTTAAAGTTTGAGAAGCAAAATCAAAAACATACTTTTCACTGCCAACTAATAATAATTGGTCAGTTTCAGCCAAATATCTAATGCTTCTTATGCCATCTGGCATATCTTGCTTAGCAATTACCCCTTCTTTTTGACTAGGGTTATCAAGAGGAATAGCAAAAATGTATTTATACATACCATTTCTAAATTCTTCATCGTTAACATCAGCATCATGGAAGGCCATAATCATCCTATCTCTTTTATCAATATCAATAGTTTCTTCACCTTCAACACAACCCGTAACTGAGTCAGCAATTTGGGTCACTTTTTTTGTAGTTAAATTAAATAAAGCAGAACTTCTTCCAGAAAAACAAGCATCGCCCATACCATTTATCAGCCAATACTTATTTCTCCAATAAGTAATATGACCAGAGCCCCCTTCAACTTTAGTTACTTGACCAAAATTAGTTAAAGGCATCCAAAAAGTGCCACCCTCTGTCATATATCCTTCAATACTAAAAAAAAGTTGGTCATTAAAAACTTCAATAGCACTAACGTACTTACTGTTACTCTTAAAATCATTTCGTAAAGCCTCCTCATAAATGGAATATTCTTCACCAGTTTTAAGGTTATAAGCTAAAATTTGAACATTGTCTGTATAATCCCCAGAACCATAAATTAACCAATCTTGCCATATAACAATCTGATTTTCAATTGCTGGCAAAGCAATAACTGTCTCTAAACCAGCATCAGTTTTTTTCTTTAATAGCCATTGTGCTTTATGATAGGTGGGTTGAACTTCTATAGTTGGCTTAGTAGTGGCTGTAGTTGTTTCTGATTCAGTTGGAATTTTATTAATAGCTGGAGCTGCTGATTTAGTAAAAAATTTGTTATAAAGTAAAAAGCTACTTATACCTGCTAAAGATAAAACCAAAACTAGCAAAAAAATTCTAAAAATTTTTTGTTTGAAAATTGGCTTTTTAAGTGCTGGATTGATATTCTCAGCTGGTGAAAAAAAATCTGTTTCTGATGAAGATAAATCTTGCTTGTCTAAATTATTTTCTAATTGATTAACTGGATTAAAATTTGCCATAGTTTATATTTTAGCATTAAAAAAATGATGGTTTATTTCTAGTTTAATAAGTAATGTATTTGTCAGTTTCATTGATAGAATCTAATTATGAATAAAACTAAAATAATTAAACAAATAGAAGAAGCCTTAGATAATAAAACTGAAACAAATTATATTGAATTTAAAGATGCTAGGTCTGGAATACCTAGTGATTTATGGAAACCAATAACTGCATTTTCAAACAGCCCAAACGGAGGGATTATTGTTTTAGGTGTTAAAGAAGAAAACCCACCTTCAAGAAAATTAATTCCAGTTGGGGGGTTAGATCTTCAAACATTGCAAGAAAAAATTGTCTCATTAATGGAACACTCTATTCAAAACAATTCTCAATATAACTTGGATGTAGTTAATATCAGAGGTAAAAATCTATTAGTATTAAAAATACAAGAAACTGAAAAAGAGAATAAGCCTTGTTACAAAAAAAATTTAGGAATGGACAAAGGTGCTTATATCAGAGTTGGAAATATAAACCAACAAATAACAGAAGAAGAACTCAGATCCTTTTTAAGATATTCTCCTGCCTATAATTTTGATAAAACTTTATTGTCTGATTTATCTTTTGAAGATTTAAATAAAGCTAAAATTAAACTTTTTTTAAACGAAAGTGCAAAAAAAAGAGGAAGAAAATATTCTAACGATCTTAATATTAAACAAACACTGTTAAATATTGGCATCTTAACTAAAGACAATAATGAATATTTTTCTACTTTAGCTGGATATCTTATTTTTTCAAAACAAATACCTCAAGACACATTGAGTTTTTCTAGGTATTTAGTACGTTGTATAAATTATTCAGGTAAATCTCCATCATCAGAAATTATTAATAAAAAAGATATTATTGGAAACTTAGATGAGCAAGTCGATGATTCATTATCATTCATTTTAAAATCAATAAAAACTGAGGCAAAAATAGTTAAATCTAGAAGAATTGAACGTTATGAATACCCTGAGTTAGCGCTTAGAGAAATTGTCGTTAATGCTTTAATCCATAGAGATTATTCCAATACTGGTACCTACGTACAAATTACTATTTTTAAAGATAGGATTGAAATTAGCAATCCAGGTACCTTACCACCCGGAGTAACCGTAGAAAATATAAAAATTTCACAATTTAGTAGAAATGAAGTTATTTCCAGAGTAATGAGAGATTTAAATTATGTGGAAGAATTTGGAAGAGGAATAGATTTAATTTATTCTGAAATGAAAAAATGGGGATTAGTAGAACCTCTGTTTAAAAATTCAGCAAATTCATTTAAAGTTACCCTTCTAGGATCTGATTATCTTGGTTTAAATCATAGGCAACTAAATTTTTGGAATATTTTACAAAGCAAAAATCACCTTACAGCTAGCGTAGCTCATGAAATTTTTTCTGATGTATCAAGAGCTACTATAAATAATGATTTGAAACAAATGGTAAAAATGGGACTCATTAAATTACAAGGATCTTCTAGCAATTCATACTATGAACCGGAATATTAAAAAATTAGAAGAGATTAGAAGAGATCTAAGTCGCCAGATATAAATAGTAAAAAAATAAATTGAAATGATTAGAAAAAATTAGAAGAGGCATTTCAAATCATTCCGCCCGCGGTGCGTTTGCCTATAAACTTATTACGTTTTGAGAATAGGCATTTCAAACCATTCCGCCCGCGGTGTATTTTCTATAAACAATAATTGAGATTTAAACATACATGTTACAAACCATTCCGCCCGCGGTGCGTTTGTAACATGTATGTTTAAATCAAAGCCATTTGCACCCCTGCATCTTTTTTGGGTACAAAACTAAAATCCACTGGACACTCAATTAAACGATTCCATTTATTTCTAAATTTTACTAAACCTCTCTTTAAACCAAAATCATAAATATCTCTAGTCACTTTAACGTCCTGCAAACAATAATCACGTAATTTATCTAGTTGCCCAGAATTGTAATATTTGATGGCATCTAAACCATTACCAGACTTACCAATGCCTAGAGTTTCGTGCGCCACCGCATCCAAACCAATTCTGTGACCAAAATTTTTTTCGATTTTTAACATTAAATCTAAAGTAGGAATCTTACTAATATCACCGGTGTAATAATTAGTAAAAGTGGGCATATCAAAGGCATCAACATTATAACCAATAACCACATCAGCTTGCTCGATAATAGGAAACAATTTAGCTAAATCATTTTCAAAAAACCCAAGCATTTCCCCTTCAGTAGCGAAATTATCTCGCACACACACCCCCACAAAAGAGATACCCAAACGATCAGGAAAATAACCGCCGACTTCTTCAAAAGTTTTTTTGGTTTCTACATCTAAAATTACTTGACGCATAGTAAGTTTTTTCTAATCGGCCCCTGCCGCAATTTTAAACAGACGAATTTTTTGCCATTACTTCTTCGTTAGTAATGCGCAGAAGTTCTAAAAAACGATCTCGCACATTAGTTTGAATATAGAAAAAAAGATGATTTAAATCAAGACTTTGATCTTGCTGATTTCGTTCATTTTCAATACCCTGGTATAACACTTCACTAGCCACAAAGCCTACTGCACCATTTTCCAAACAAACTCGTAAATTTTGTTTATTAGTTTGATAATCTTCGGCAGAAAGATTAACAATCCAAGGAATATCTAAGGAAGCAGTAATCGTCGCTGCCGACAACGCTTCCAAGGGATACTGCAAAGCCAGTAAATCACAGCTGGACCGAAATTCTTCTACAGCCTGTTGCTGAATTTGGGTAAAATTATTAGCATCAGCTTGTTCATTAGCAAAAGAAAAAATTTTAAGATCTAAGACAAAATCAATTTTTAATAGCTGACAATAATCATAAATTTCTGCTACTAATTGTTTTTTTTCTAAAGCTCTGGCTTCACTGGGATGATAAAAAAGTTCTAACTTAGCTAAAGCATAATTATTGCGCACGTCTTCGGCACCCCAATTTGGAACCAACTTAGGCATAGCCAACGGATCAACTTGATCGGCTAAAGTGTTCAAGCGCAACACTACACCGGTTTTTTTATTTTTTTGGCTTAGTAAATCTAAAGTGTAAACTGGATCTAACACAACTCCAGAAACACTGGTAGCTAAACTATTCATTAATTGTTGATGAAGCTGTTTAAGCAGTAACTCATTGTTCTCTAAACTTAAATCTAGCTGTAACAGTTTAGCTAGATGCAAAGCGTTATCTAAAGCTAACAAGGCAATAGCTTGATGATCATTTTTTAGGGCAGCCAATTTCATATAATAATTAGTATAAACTAGAGTTTTAGATAAGGGAATTAGTCTTGTGGCTTATTATTACAACAATTACCAAGAGATAGATTCAACTATTTCTAAAATTTCTTCTATTTGAGCATCACTTAATTTAAAATTTTCCACTTTTTTCTCGCCCAAACAAAATTCAGCATCATAAGTTAAAGTTACAATTATTGCTAACTTATTAGCCGTCACTAAAGAATCAGTATAAACTCCATTTTCAGCAAAACATTTTGCTTCTTCATCCTTTGGAAAACCCTCATAGAAAAGAGTTCCAGTAAACTGATATTGCTGACCACTAATTGTCACTGCTCTCAACTTTGATTCGGCATCATCACCAGCAAAAATTAACTTACTTAATACATCTTGGATAGTCACTTTATCGAGAGATGATAAATCAATAATTTCTAAAACAGGATTTTGATTAGCTTCTTCTTTAAGTTTAAAAGCAACTTCTGAAAATTCAGCTGTGTTCTCAGCTCCTAATGGTTTTTCTGAAATTTTCTGTCTTATTAGTTCATATTTATCTTGGGGATAGTTAATCTTAATGCCATTAAATAAAGTCATATTGTCAAGTTCAGGCTCTCGTTTTTCTTGAAATGATGTGGGTTGAATTTGCTCATTAGTAGACTTTTCTACTAAAGTTTGATTTTTAGAAACAAACAGCTTATTAAGAAAACCTAATTTTAAATTTAATAACATTAAGATGTTTAAACTTAATGATACGAAAACTAAAAAGACCAAAATCTTTTTTGTTGACTTTGGTCTTTGATTTTCTTGATTAATTGAAGTATTAATAACAGATTGATCAAGATTAATATTTTCCATTTTTTAATTATAGCAGACTCAAAAGCTTAGTTATCAGATTCAGAATAACTCTTAAAACTTAATTTGCCTCTAGTATCTGATTGACCTCGATTATCTGAACGACGGGCAAAGCCACCTGGTCTTCTATCACTAAAACTTCTACCACCTTCTCGGCGATCATCTCTTCTAAAACCACCGCTTCTGCTTGAACCACCACGGTTACCACCGCTTGGTCTGCTGCCACCGCTACTGCGACGTTGTTCTTTTTGTTTAGCTTCATCTTCGGCACTAAGCATACTCAAACCAATCTTGCCATCTTCTTTGATTTCAGCCACCCGCACATGAACGGTATCACCTAATTTCACTAAAGTACGAGGATCACTGATGTAATCTACTGACATGGCACTAACGTGCACTAAGCCTTCTTTGTTACCAGGGATGGCTACAAAAGCACCGTAGTCTTCAATTCTGGTTACTTGGCCATCAAATTCTTCACCAACCACAACTTCGTGCATCATGTTAGCAATTCTGACGGCAGCCGCATCAATCTTAGCTTGATCTTCACAACTAATATTAACTACACCCACTTTGTTTTCTTCATCTTCTTCAATGTCAATTTGAGTACCGGTTTCTTCAATTAAAGCTTTGATGTTTTTACCACCGGGGCCAATTAATTCACCGATTCTATCAGCTGGAATAGTAAGTTGTTTAATCTTAGGCGCAAATTTACTTAGACTGCTACGAGGTTGATCAATAGCTTCCATCATCTTTCCCATAATGTGCATTCTGCCAGCTTTAGCTTGTTCAAGGGCTTCTTCTAAAATTTTTCTGGATAAACCAGTTAATTTAATATCCATCTGAATAGCGGTAATGCCATCTTTGGTACCGGCTACTTTAAAATCCATATCACCTACGTGATCTTCTAAACCTTGAATATCAGATAAAACTACATAATTTTTACCATCACTCATCAAGCCCATGGCAATTCCAGCAACTGGTTTTTTAATAGGCACACCAGCGGCCATTAAGGATAAAGTAGAACCACAAATTGAAGCCTGTGAGGTAGAACCATTAGAGCTAACAATTTCACTCACTACGTGAATGGTATAAGGGAATTCTTCTTGAGAAGGGATCATCGGTAATAAAGCTCTTTCCGCTAATCTACCATGACCAACTTCACGACGTTTTGGAGAACCCAAACGACCTACTTCACCACTGGCAAAAGGAGGCATATTGTAGTGATGTAAATAATGGCGAACTTCTTCACCTTGCATGTCTTCCACATAAAGCCCTTTAGCTGGACTACCTAAAGTGGTAATGGTACAGGCCTGAGTAGCACCACGTTTAAACATCGCACTACCATGAGTACGAGGGAAGATATCAAGTTCACACCAAATTGGACGAACTTCATCTGGCTTACGACCATCTGGACGAACCTTATCCTCAATAATCATCCGGCGGCCTTCTTGTTTCATTAAACTGTGGAAAATTTCTTTGAGCAAACCAACAGTTACCTGTTGAGCTGGCTCAACTTCTTGGTCAGCGTGTTCAGCTGTCCAAGCTTGCATAATTTCAGCAACTAAATCATCCAAGCCAGTAGGTTGTAACAAACCTTCTTTACAAATCATGTCATGAATTTGAGCTTGGTATTTTTTAGCTAAAGAAGCAGTTAATTCTTCTTTAAAAGCAGTGATAACTGGATCAGCTTCATCTAATAAATTGAGTTTTTCTTTACCAATTTCTTTTTTAATCTTAGCAATTTGCTGACAAACATTACCTAAAACTTCTTGAGCTTTAATCATGCTATCAATCATAATTGGCTCACTGATTTCATTAGCGCCAGCTTCCACCATAATAATTGAGTCAGCATTACCTGACACAACTAAGTCTAAATCTAAAATTTTTTGTTCAGATAAAGTAGGATTGATAGTAAATTCTTGAGTTTCTTTACTATAACCAACCCTTACGCCAGCTACTGGACCAATAAATGGAATTTCAGAAATTTCCAAAGCCACAGCAGTAGATAATAACGCTAGCATGTCTGGATCATTTTCACCATCAAAAGAAAAAACTGTATTGATGACTTGAATTTGATTAGTAATCCCTTCTGGAAAAAGTGGGCGAATAGTACGATCAATGACTCTCGCTTTTAAGACTGAGTCATCACTAGGCCGACCTTCACGCTTGATCCATCTTGAACCTTTAATAATTCCTCCAGCATAAAGCTTTTCCATGTATTCTACTTGAAGAGGAAAATAACCTAAGTTTACTTTACCGCCTAGAGCAACTGTGGTATGAACCATTGTTTCTCCACAAGTAACTAAAACGGCAGAGCTTACTTGTTCACTAAATTTACCAACTTCAATACTGATAGTTTTATCAGCCACTTGGATTTCTGTTTTATAAGTATTTGGATATGTCGGATACGACATGATTTTTCCTTTCAGTCAAACTTTTTGTAACAGGTAGCATAATACTAACCAAAAATTTTGGCGTTGCTACTAAATTACAAAATTTAACTTATTCATATGTTTTTGGCAATCTTATTAATTATATTGCCGCGCTATTGCGCTTTGAAGAAATAAAAAGTCATAATTTAGACTTACTGAGAAATAAGCCTTTTAATAAAGAGTTATTGTGAAATAAAAAATGAATTAATTAGAACAATCTAAGGAATCGGTCTTTTATTTTACAATAACCCTATTTAACTTTTTAAATCTTAATTGTTAATAACTGTATTATAGCATTTTTGTAACAGTAAAACTCAAAAATTTTTTTGGTGCGCTGATTCAAAGTCTAAAATAGAAAAATTTTTTCTACTTTAGACTTCAATTCTGGCAAATCTTTATTTAT
This sequence comes from uncultured Pseudomonadales bacterium, assembly GCA_964645645.1. GTDB lineage: Bacteria > Patescibacteriota > Microgenomatia > UBA1400 > PJMF01 > CAZYBC01. Next base: position 12,705 of record CAZYBC010000009.1, on the reverse strand, counting down.
AGTTTTCCATACTGTATTAATATCAATTTCATCATAAGCATGAATTAACATATTTCTCATTGCCACAGCCTCACTAACTGGTAAATCTGTATGGCATTTTACAAAATCTTTAGTCAATTTATTAAAAGCTTCTCCAATAATTTCAAATTGTCTAATTACAGCATCCTGTCTTATCAAATCAGTAGCAAACTTATCAAAACTAACATGCTCAACATATTTTTCAATTTTCTGAATAGCCAACAAAATATCTTGTAAATAAACTTTGTTATCTTTTTTCATACAAAGTAACTAAGTTTTGAATAATATATGGTTTTAAACTTTTCTTAAGATTTTTTCTATTTACTAAGTCAACTGGTTTTTTAAACAAGTCCTCTAGTTTAAATTTAATCTGAGCCAGTTCAAAAAATGACTTATGTTCATCAAATTCAGCCAATAAATCAACATCACTACTTTTAGTAGCTTCATCTTTAACTTGAGAACCAAATAAAGCTAAATATGAAATATTTTGGTTACGACACAAGTTACCCAATTTTTTTTGAGAAAATTGCAAATTTTTTATCATAAATTCATTGTAACATGACAAGCAAACTGGCTTAATGGAAAAATTGCCAATTGTTTATAAAAAAAATTAAACTTAATTTTTTAATAAATTAATCTTAAAAAAAATCTAGTTAATTAAAAAGAAGAGAAGGAAAACTCTTATTTACTCAAGCCTAATTTATTAATTAAAGCGCGATATCTTTCTTCGCTTCTGGTTAATAAGAATTTCAACAAACGACGACGTTTGGAAACTTGTTTTAATAAACCTTTACGAGAATGATTATCTTTTTTGTGTTTTTTAAGATGATCGGTTAATTGTAAGATTGAAGCAGTTAATAAAGCAATTTGCACTTCTGGAGAACCAGTGTCACCTTCAAATAAAGCGTATTCTTTAACTAAATCTAGTTTTTGTTGTTTACTTAATGCCATAATTTCTTTCTTTTCCTTGCTTTGGCGAGTCTTAACCAACCAAGCAAGTAAGCATTTTATTGATAATAGACTGGTATTATAGCAAAAAAAATAAAAAATTGGAAAAAGAAAAAATTTTATAAAAAAATATCTACTTAGCCGCAGTCTCTTAGCAAAGCAAAGTGAACAAGTTTAAGCAGATAAACTTGCATTATTCTTCTTCTTTTTTATACGCCACAATGGTATCGCCAACTCTAAAATCTAAACTTTTATTCTTAAAAGTTAAACCAGCTTCATTTTTGGTGTTAACTTCCAAAATATCATCTTTGCCGTGTTTCATAGATCTTACCACTGGGTTACCAACAATTTCATCATTTCTCTTTAAGTGGAATAAATCATGGCGTTTTAAACTGCCGGTTTTAACTCTTACGCCTGCAATTTTTTCGCCTTTCATTTCAAAAACTTGTAAAATTTCTGCTTCACCAGTAACAACTTCATCAATTGTTGGCTCAAGAATCTTTAACATCTGTTTTTGTAAATCTTCCAACAAATGATAAATAATGTCATATTCTTTGATTTTTACACCCATTTGTTTGGCAATGTCTTTAGTTTTACGATCAACTTTTTGACCAAAAACAATCACTAAAGCGCCACTAGTTTGGGCTAATTCTAAATCTTGATCAGTCACCATTCCCACCCCGCTACTAACTAAATCAACTGTATCTAAATCTAAAGTTTGTAAAATAGCTTCTAAAGTGCCTTTAACATCGGCCTTAATGAGCAATTTTAATTTTTGTTTGTCTCCAAAGGCCACTCCAAAATCAAGATTAGCAAAATCTAAACCTAAATTTTGTTCAGCCGAATCAGCCACTTCTTCTTCAAGATGAGCATAATCAGCCCCAGCTTCTTTAACCAAACTCCCTACTTCCACTAAATCATTAAGACCAATGATCTCAGCTGGGCCGCCTGGTAAAACTTCACTTAATTGTTCACCTCGTTCATTACTTAGTTGTCTAACTCTCCCTTTTACCACCTGACCAGCTGCTTCGACAAAAATATCCTGACGGACTTTGAGAGTACCGGCTTTAACAATCACGCTGGCCACATTACCGCGACGGCGGTCTTTGGCAGATTCAATGACAATCGCTTCCAAAGGTTTAGTTGGATCAGCTTTTAACTCTAATAAATCAGCCATGACCAAAACCGTATCTAATAATTGATCAACGCCTTTACCAGTTTTAGCGGAAATTTCCACGGCTTCAATTTCGCCGCCGTATTCTTGAACTAGCACACCTTCTTGAGCGAGCTGACCTTTAACTGTGTCACTGCGTACACCTTCTAGGTCAATTTTATTAATTGCCACAATAAAAGGCACTTTAGCTTCACGAATATAACGGAGTGATTCTAAAGTTTGAGGCTTAATTCCATCATTAGCAGCCACAACTAAAATCACAATATCAGTGGTTTTTACTCCACGTTCACGCATCTTATTAAAAGCCGCGTGACCTGGAGTATCAATAAAGGTAATTTTTTTATCTTTAAAACTAATCTGATAAGCCCCGATGTGCTGAGTTATGCCCCCTACTTCACCAGCCTGAACCCGAGTTTTGCGGATATAATCCAACAAGGTAGTTTTACCATGATCAACGTGGCCCATAATGGTGATGATTGGTGGTCTCTCTTGCAACATACTACGCTCCTTTAATTTTAATTATTAGCTAGCTGAACTATCTTCTTTTCTAGTTTTTTCTAATTCAGCTTCTTGTGCTTCGTAAGCCTCTACTTTTTCTTTTAACAAACTTTGTTGATCTAAATCTAAATCTTTATCACCTAACCATTTATCTTTAAATCTGGCTAAATCTGATAAAGTAGTTAATTTTCTTTCAATCAAAAATTCTCTAGCCTGCGCACTTAAACCTTTAAAAGTATCAATTTCATATTCTTCATCACCAGTTACAGTAGAAGCCACTTGGCCAGTAGCTGACTTGATGGTAATTTTGTAACCAGTCAGCTTAGCAGCTAAACGGACGTTTTGTCCACCTTTACCAATAGCTAAAGATAATTGATCATCTGGAGCAGTGACGGTAACTAATTTTGTTTCTTGATCTAATTCAATCTTAAGATTTTCAGCTGGAGCTAAAGCGCCTTTAAGTAAAGTCACTTCATTATCGCTGAAAGGAATAATATCAATCTTTTCATTGTTTAATTCTTCAATCACTTTTTGTACCCGCACTCCACGTTGACCAACACAAGAACCAACTGGATCAACACCCTCTTGAGTAGAGCGAACCGCTAATTTAGTTCTTACCCCTGCTTCACGGGCAATGGAAACAATTTCTACTGCACCAGAATCAACTTCTGGAACTTCTCGTTCAAATAATTTGGTAACTAATTTAACATCAGCTCTAGAAACAATAATGCTTTTACCATGATTATCTTCTCTAATTTCTTTTAACAAAACCGCTAAGCGTTGGTTATTGCGATAGAATTCGCCTCTCATTTGTTCTTCTGGAGGCATTTCTGCTTGACCACGGCCAACATCAACTAACACGGTACGACCGCGCATTCTTAAAACTTGGCCAGTGACAATTTCACCAACTTTATCTTGATAATCTGAAATGACCTGGTCTTTTTCTGATTGACGAATTTTTTGTAAAATGACTTGTTTAGCAGTTTGAGCAGCAATCCGACCAAAACCAGCTGGAGTAACATCAACAGCTTTTTTGTCATCAAAAGCTAAAACTTCACCGGTTTCTTCATCTTGTTTTAAGATAGGAGCTTTATAAATTTTTGACTCGCCACTTTCTTTATTTAAAACAGTGTAATAATGGAAAGTATCTTCCAGATCACCCATTTCTTTACGGAAAGCAGACACCAAAGCTTGGCGAATGGCTTCATAAATTGATTCTTCATTAATTTTGCGTTCACTAGCAATTTGCGCAATAGCTGCGGCAAACTCGGTACGAACGACAGTGTTTAAATTTGACATAAATTCCTTTTAGTTATTAGACTTACTGCGAAATAAGCCTTTCTGCTACAGAATCGCTCTTTAAGGCTACAAAGGTTGTTTTCTCGCTCGAAGTAGCATGGCTACTACTTCGCTCCAAAACAGACCTTTTCGCTCTTAAATATTGATTCTTCGCTACGAAATTTTATTTCGCAGTAAGTCTATTTTTTCTATTGATTTTAATTAAATAATAAAAAAACGGAGCAGGTGTCCGTTTCTTAACTTAAATCTCAAAAGATATTATACCAGAAATAACTAAATTCGCTTAGGCTTATTTCTTTAAAGACCAAGCTCTTGTAATTCTTTGAGCGTCTTTTTTTGTTCTCGAGTTAATTTTTCAGGCACGTCCACCACTAAACGAACATATAAATCACCTTTACCCCGGCCTTGTAAGTGAGGCACACCTTCACCTCTTAATCTAACTAAGCTATGAGACGGAGTTCCTGGTCTAATTTTAATCTTTAATTTACCATCAATTTTAGGCACTTCAATTTGCCCACCGCCAGCTAAAATAGAATATGGCACTTTTTGCTCAACGACTAAATCATAATCTTGGCGTTTAAAAACTTTATCTGGACGAACATTAAAACTAACATCAAAGTCATCAAATCTCATTCTTGTGCCATCGTTAGCCCCAGCTGGCACTTTAATTTTGTGTTTTTTACCATTAATTTCTACTTCTTTAGTCGCCCCTTTTACCGCGTCCATAAAATCAATGTCTAAACTATATCTTGTCCGACGTTTGCCACCAGCAAAACCGCCACTAAAAAACTGCTCAAAAATTTCAAATGGATCTGAAAAATCAAAACCTTCAAAAGGATTCTGCCCACCACTGGTGGTATATGACCAAGTAAAAGGCCCACCAGCATTACCAAAACCACCAGCAAAAGGATTGCCCCCTCCGGCACTGTTAAAACCACCATTAGTAAAAGCCGCATGACCATATTGGTCATAAGCTTGACGCTTTTTTTCATCAGATAAAACTTGATAGGCTTCGTTAATTTCTTTAAACTTAGCTTCTGCATCTTTAGCTTTATTTCTATCAGGATGATATTGCAAAGCTAATTTACGATAAGCGCTTTTAACTTCAGCAGCTGTCGCTGTTTTATTGACTCCCAAAACATCATAATAATTGCGATCTGTTGGCATAATTAATTATCTAATTTAAATTATTTACAAAAATTGATTTTAACAAAAAAAGCTAAGCTTGGGAATTAGCAGAAACAATTATTGATTGCTAAAAAAACTACTAAGCTTTTTAAACCACCACCAAGCAAAAACAAAACCACCAGCACTAATTACCGCTCCTAAATAAAAAAACTTGGGCACAAATTTAAGAACTAATTTATTTTCACCTGGTTTAATCTCCAGTTGACGCATCCCCTGATAATTTTGTATTTTTACAGGCTGGCCATTAACCAAAGCTTGCCAATTTCGATCATAACGGTCGGCAATAATTAAAGATTGTTGATTATTCTCATTATTAAACTTAAAACTAATTTTATTAGGATTTTCCACAAACTCCATCAACTCTACCGGCTGATTATTAGCATAGCGGAAACGGGACAGGGCATTGGGTAATTCATATAAAGTCAAAGAACCATCCTCAGCTAAAACCTTAAAATTAGTTTCCTCCTTTACGGCAAAAAGACGATCAACCAAATAATATTTTACTGCCCAATTTTGTAATTGAGGATTGCTGGGCTCAACATAATCAATAAAATTAATTCTGGCTTCATCAGTTGTCGCCCAAATAGCCGCATAATCTTTTGGCAATAAAGTAGTATAACCATGCATCATTGGTAGCTGATGAACAATATTCCAATTGGGCGTATAACCATCACGTAAGTGAATTAAATTCTGAAAGCTAGTTAATTCTTCTTGATCAATAAAAGAATCAGAAAAAGGCTGGCGGACCACCATCGCTTCCCAATAAGTACCATAGTCGGTATAAGGTTGATTGGAATTACGGGTTAAACTGCGATATTGATTATCTTGAAGTTGGGTTTTAAATAAATTCATCTGCTTATAATCATAAATTTGACTTGGCGCAAAGAAAAACATTCCTTGAGTATGGACTAATAAATCTAAACTCAAAATTAACACCAATAACATTTTACCTTGGTAATAAAAAGCTAGCCAAGCAGCAACAAAAAACACACTAGCAGTAATTAAATTTAAACCAACCATTTTAAAAATTAAATGATCACGTTCTAAAGTATGAAAAACACTCGTTGATAATTTATGTTTCACCAATTGATCTAGCCCTAGCCAAAAATCAGCAAAATTGGCTGAAACTACAAAATAAAGCACTAAACTCAATACACAAGCAAAAATTCCCAACCATAATACCAACTTAAATAAATTTTTCTTAATCTTTAACCGTTTAAGCATGGAGCAAACCCAGATCACTAAAGCCAAATTAGTCAGCAACAATACCATGCTGGGATAACGACCAACTTTAAACAAAGGAATAATTTTTTGAATCACTTCAAATCCTGGTAAATAACTACCTAAAGAAAAAATAATAGTTGCCACAGTAAAAATTAAAAAAAGCCAATCTTCTTTATTACGTAATTTTTTATTAAACATCACTAACAATAATCCAAGCACTCCAAAATTAGTAAAATAAAAAAGCACATTAGGCTGACCGCTCCAAGACGGTCCCCATTTAATGCCAATACTTTGTTTATCAAAAAAATAAGGTAAAAACATTTTTATTAACATGCCAGGTTTTAAAGAACCAATCTGAGCTTGCTCCAGTGATTGTTGCGTACGAGTAGAATCTAAGAGCATTTCTACAAAAGGCAACCAAACAATGGCTGACAACAAAACAGAAAAAATAGCTGCCCATAACCAAGGATAAAACCATTGTTTAAAGCTTAATTTTCGCCAATGCCAAAACGCCGATAATAAGACCGAAAAAGCAATAGCATAAATAACATGTTGTGGATAACCAGCTAAAAAGTGGATTAAAACAAACAAGGCATAAACTAAAACATATTTTTTATGTTGATGAAGTTTTAAGCCCCAATAAGCTATCCAAGGAAACCAAGTGACTGATTGAATAGTAGATAAATTATTAATACTGCCAGAAATTTGTGTTGATAAACCCCACAAAGCAGCAGCTAATAAAGCTAATTTTTTATCCTTGAGCCAAAATTTAACTAGTAAATAAGCACCCCACATGGTTAACAAAACATGAACAATCACACTCAAATTTAGAGCTAAAGCTGGCTTAAACAAAACAAATAGACCGGTTGTAAAGTATAAAACTGATTGGTTAATGTCATTAATAAGAGGTAGACCTGAAAAAATTTGTGGATTCCATAATGGTAAAATCCCTTTTTTAAGCCAATCAGCCAAAAAAATTTTACCTGGGACCATCAATGAATAATTGTCACCAAAAACAGACACTTTCTGTTGAAAAATCATGGGGTAAAAACGTAAACTTAACAAAAATAAGCAAAAAATCAAAAAAACCATTATTTCAGTAGTTAAAAAAATTTTTAGTCGCTTCATATTTAAAAAATGTCAGCAAATTTAATTTTAAAAATCATCGCCAAAGCTGCAAAACCATCTTCCCAGGTAATTTTTTTACCTTCTGTAAAATCTCGGCCCACATAACTAATCGGCACTTCAAAAATACGAATCTTTTTTTGTAAAACCTTGCAAGTAATTTCTGGTTCTAAATCAAAACCATTAGCCTTTAAATCTAATTCTTTCATTAAATCAGTGGGCAATAATTTATAACAAGTTTCCATATCAGATAACGTAGTGTCATAGAGCAAATTAATAACTAAATTAAGAAAAAAATTACCAGCCCGATGCCAAAAAAGCAAATTAGAATGAGGCCCTAAAAACCTAGACCCAAAAATGACCTTGGCTTTATCAGTTAATACTGGGGCTAACATTGCTGGAATATCCGCTGGATCATATTCCAAATCAGCATCTTGAATCATCACGTAATTGCCAGCCACTTTGCTTAAACCAAAGCGCACAGCACTGCCTTTGCCACCATTTTGTTTGGCAAAAAATTTAATGTTTTTATTTTTTAATGCAAATTTTTTAATTAGTTTGACACTATCATCTGTAGAACCATCATCCACCACAATGATTTCACTGACTTCTTTAACTTTACTTAATCTCGTTAAAATTTCTTCAACGGTTTTTGCCTCGTTATAAACGGGCATAATCACTGATAGATTAACTTGTTCTTGCATGGTTCTAACTATAACAAATCACTACTCCTACGTACAGAGCTTTTTTGCTACAAAAAAGGGCGATTTAAATCGCCCTTTTAGTTAACAATTGTAAATTTAGCTCAGCTTATTCATTTACTACTTCGCCCTCTTGAGCTTGGTCTTTATCATCCCCATCTTTTTTATCTGCTTTAGCGTCTTTGTCGTCTTTAGCAGTTTTGGGTTCGGCTGAAGTTTTAGCAGCTTGAGCTTTTTGCATAGCTTCACCAATTTTTTGAGCACTGGTTAAAGTTTCTTCTGTGGCTTTATCCAATTCTTCTTTGGTTGCAGAATCATTTTCAGCTAATTCTTTTAGCTTTTTAACATTTTCTTCAATCGCTTTTTTATCAGCTTCTTCTAAATGTTTTTCGTATTCTTTGAGTTGTTTTTCAATCTCAAAAGCAACGCTATTAGCTTTATTTTTAGCCTCAATTAATTCACGTTTCTTTTTATCTTCGCTGGCAAATTTTTCTGCGTCGGCCTTCATTCTCTCTACTTCATCATCAGAAAGATTAGTGCTATTAGCAATGGTAATTTTTTGTTCTTTGCCGGAAGTTTTATCTTTAGCGCTGACATTTAAAATGCCGTTAGAATCAATGTCAAAGGTAACCTCAATTTGAGGTACGCCACGTGGAGCGGGTGGAATTCCATCCAAAATAAATCTACCTAAAGATTTATTATCCGCAGCCATTTCACGCTCACCTTGTAAAACATTAATTTCTACTTGAGTTTGATTTGGAGCAGCCGTAGAAAAAACCTGAGATTTACTGGTAGGAATAGTGGTATTACGATCAATCAATGGCGTACGAATTCCACCTAAAGTTTCCAAACCTAAAGTGAGAGGAGTGACATCTAACAAGACAATGTCAGAAACATCGCCCCCAATCACACCAGCTTGAATAGCCGCCCCAATTGCCACCACTTCATCAGGATTAACTCCCTTGTGAGGTTCTCGACCAAAAAACTTTTTCACAGCTTCTTGAACTTTAGGCATTCTGGTTTGACCACCAACTAAAATAACTTCGCCAATATCACTAGTTTTAAGGCCAGCATCTTTAAGCGCTTTTTTACAAGGCTCGATACTGCGCTCAATTAATTCATCAGTTAATTCTTCAAGTTTAGCGCGAGTTAAAGTCATAGTAAGGTGCAAAGGACCGTTACTACCTTGGGTAATAAAAGGTTGATTAATCTCAGTTTGTTGTGAACTAGAAAGCTCTTTTTTAGCTTTTTCAGCAGCGTCTTTTAATCTTTGTAAAGCTTGAATATCGCTACTTAAATCAACACCTTGTTCTTTTTTAAATTCCTTAATCATCCAATCCATAATTTTATTATCAAAATCGTTGCCACCTAAGAAAGTATCACCATTGGTTGATTTAACTTCAAAAACACCTTCACCAATTTCCAAAATAGAAATATCAAAGGTCCCTCCACCAAGATCATAAACCGCAATCGTTTTACTGTCTTTTTTATCCATACCATAAGCTAAAGCAGCCGCCGTAGGTTCATTAACAATTCTTTCTACTTTAAGACCAGCAATTTCTCCAGCTTGCTTGGTAGCTTGACGCTGAGAATCATCAAAATAAGCTGGGACAGTAATGACAGCTCTTGTGACTTTTTCACCCAAATAACTTTCGGCATCTTCTTTAGCCTTAGTTAAAATTTGAGCAGAAACTTCTTGAGGGGTGTAATGTTTACCAGCAATATTAACCACTGCCATGCCATCTTTACCTTCTACCAAATCATAAGAAACATATTTCATTGCAGATTTAACAGCCTGATCTTTAAATTTACGACCCATAAAACGTTTAACTGAATGGACAGTTGTTTTAGGATTTAAAACCATTTGACGTCTGGCTGGATCACCAACTACAATTTCGTCACTTTTAAGAGAAACAATTGAAGGAAAAGTATTATTCCCTTCACGGGTAGCAATAATTTTTGGACTACCACCTTCCATCACTGCAACAGCAGAGAAAGTGGTGCCTAAATCAATACCAATAATTTTACCAGTTGCGCTATTATTAGCCATATTTCCTCCTATTTTTTAAACTGAGCAAATCGCTCTTATTTCTATTAACAATTTTCGATTTTAGCAAACAAATATTTAGAGTGCTAGTAGCAGTTTAACCTGGAGACTGCTAAAACCAAGTTTAATTTTAATCTAAAACTACTTTAGCGTGAGCAATAATTTGACCATTTAATTTATAAGCTCGTTGTAAAACTTGAATCACTTTCTTACCTTGAGCTTTTTTTTCAATCACTTCCATAGTGTCCAAATTAAAAGGCTGATTTAAAGGATCGATCACCTCCACATCCAAACTCGCCAAACTTTGATTTAATTGGCTCATGACCATTGTTAATCCTTGATCATTAAGTTGTTGAGAAGCCTTGTATAAATTTTCCAAGGGTTCAATCAAAGCCAAAATTAAGTCTTGATTAGCCATTTTGATAATTTGCAAACGCTCTTCACGAAAACGCCGAACTAAATTTTGATAATCAGCCAAAGCCCGTTTTTCTCGTTCTTGAGCTTGAGCCAATTGAGTTTCTAAAAGCTGAATTTTTTCCTGTTCTGGGCTGAGTTCTTCTAATTTTTCTGTTGGTAAAGTGGTTTTTTTGGCCATCATAAAATTATTTCCATGTTCTTTGACTATTTTTTATTTCTTTCTGACGAACGGCTGATTCTAAATCAATGCCGGACTGATTGGCAAGATCAACTAAATAAAGTAAACAATCCGCTAATTCATCAGCCAAGTCAGCACGTTTAGTATCATCAGCCATTTTTAAACCATGAATATTGCGCAACGCTCTAGCCAATTCACCAACTTCTTCGGTAAACAACAAAAACACATCTTTGGGATTTTCTTGAATGAAACCCCGAGCTACAACCATTTCTTTAACAAAAGCTTGTAATTGAGCCAAACTAAGATTATCTGGAAGTTGAAGCCGATTAGTTGACATAAAATTTAAACCATTTCTTCTATTAAAGCTTTAAAGTAACGCATCATGGGAATAATGTAAGGATAATCAAAACGATTGGAACCTAAAACACCAACCGTACAATGATGCCCACCACAATTAGCAGAAAAATAAATGATGCTCACTGGTTCTAATTTTTTATTACCTAATTCTTCGCCAAAAACAATGTGAATAGGATTTTCGCTAACATTTTTTTCAAAAATTTCTTCCATACTTGGGGCTTGTTCAATTAAAGCCAACACATTACGCATCACTTCAATATCATAAAATTCTGGCATTTGCAGTAAATTAGCATAACCAGCATGATAAACTCTTCGTTCATCGTTCATGGCTACGCCCAAAGCTCGAGATTTTTCTGCTAAAACTCTCGTTGCCTCTTGTAATAACTCACTAACTTCATTACGACAATTCCAGATTTTTTCTTTGGCCGTTACTTCATCAGCCACAGATAAATCCCGCTCTTTCATTAATTCATTAATGTATAACTTAATCGCTAAAGGAGTTGGCAAACGACCTGCACTAGAGTGAGATTTGCTTAAATAACCTTGCTTGGTAAGATAAACCATTTCATTACGAATGGTAGCAGGAGAAACGCCAATATTATATTTTTTATCAATGGTTTCACTGCCAACAGGTTCAGCAGTATTAATAAATTCTTCAATAATAGCGCGAAGAATTTGCACTTGGCGGGCAACAAGATCAATCATAATGGTTCCTAATTAGGTTAATATTAAGGCTATTTTTTTTAGCCATCAGAGCTATTACAAAATAACTCTCATATTTAATGATCTATTAGCAATCATAAACAGAGTTTGCTAAAGTGTCAATATCTCAAATTTATTTATTAAAGTTTTTAGGCACCGCTTCGCGAAATGCTAAAACCTTTAATAAGTAAATTTGAGTGGGATAAAAACTTAAAAAAGAAACAAGGTTCGTAAAAATTAAACTATTCATTAACACACTTAATTTTCACCAGTGGAAGATTAAGATATTTAATATATGAATCTAAGGGGGATAAAAACATAAAAAAGTAAAAATAGTTTAATTATTAAAGTCTTAGGCACCGCTTCGCGAAATGCTAAAACCTTTAATAAATAAATTTGAGTGGGATAGAAACTTAAAAAAGAGATGTTTGGAAAAAAAAGTAAATGTGGTAAAAAAAATCCCCGCGCAAGAAGCACGGGGGTTGAAACTAAGTAGAAGACTATTTCCCTTCTTTCTTCTTATCTTTAAAAAAGAAGCGAACAACTTTTTCTACAACAGTCGCTTCTCCCTCTTTTTTTCCACCAGGTCCATATATTACACACTTCACAGCAACTTGATTATTCTTATCCATCTTTCCACCTCAATATTAATTTTCTCTTTAGTTTCCACTTAGCGGCTATCCGCCCAGCAAAACTAAAAAGATTGGAGGTAATTGTATCACAATAGGCCTAAAAAAACAATATATAGGACGCAAACATAATACTTCAGCACCTCCCTGAATTCGCATATGAAGTGCAACACTAAGTTAATTTTTAAGATTTTTTAAAA